>JAYUWK010000127.1:0-3414 GCA_043753895.1 Actinomycetota bacterium | reverse complement strand
AACACGGCGGCTGTCGAGGCAACCCGCAGGTCCGCACCCAACGCCAGACACATCCCGCCACCGAACGCAGGGCCGCCGATGGCGGCGATCACGGGTTGCCGCAACGAACGCAACTGTGGCACGAGACGGGAGTAGTAGCGCATCGATCGCTGGGCGATCTGGCCGACCTGCAGCCCGTCGATATTGGGGATGATTCCGTAGTCCTTCAGATCGAGCCCCGAACAGAACGCGTTGCCAGCGCCGGTCAGAATCACGACCCGACAGTTATTGTCCTCCGACACCCCATCGAGGGCTCGGGAGAGTTCGATCACCAGCTCGATCGACATCGCGTTGAGTCGTTCGGGACGATTGAGCGTCAGCGTCGTGATGGACCCGTTGTGCTCGACAGCCACCAACGGCTGGGTCGCGCTCACGTACCGGCCGCGGGCGGGCGTGGTTTCGATGCTGACAGTTCTCCGACCACTCCCGAATCCTTGCAGGCGTCCGGGGTTGCGCAATCAACGATGCTGAACCGACCGATCTCGGTCAGTGAGTCGTTGGAGTACATGCGGACCCGGTACTTGCCGGTGTCTTTCACCTTGTAGCGCCGCCGGGCGTTCACGCCGTACAGGCCGTCGTCGGTGTCTTCAAGGTTGACGACGCCCGATGTCGAGCCGCCGAAGAACGCTTCGGGGTCGGCTGGATCGGCACCCGGACCAAAGACGATCAGCCCCAGATCCCCAATGGGCGATCGAGCGTAGAGCTCGACCTCTTGACCAGCGGAGAGGTCCACCAGTAGGTCACTCGCATCGTCATAGGGGGAGAAGACCTGCTCAACGTTCGTGCCGAGGTCGAGGGTCTGCTCGGGGCGGGCTTGGCCGACGGCAACCAGCGATTCGGTGGAGGACCAATCGACCTTCGCTGGCCCCTTCGCCAAGGGACGTCCCAGCAGCACCCGCAGGCCGTCACCCTGACCAACCGGAACGGTAAAGACGCCGGGTGCCGTTTCACGTTTCGAGATCTCGTCGGGAACGGTGGAAACGTCTGGCCGCATGGAGCCGAAGACCGGAACAGGTGATGGAACGGTGCTGCCATCGGCGCTGCCTGGTCGTGCATCAAGTTCGACCTGAATAGCTTCGGCGTTCGAGCTCTGAGCCAAGGTATCACCACTGACCAGAGACTCGATCTGGACCGACACCTCCTTGGGATCCGAAATCGTCACAGTGACCGTTCGATCGCTGTCCAACCGCGGCAGGATCAAAACTTTCGCGTCGGGTGCGTCGGCCATTTTGGCGGTCCCGGTCCCGCTGCCACCGTTGCCAGCCTTCAGTGGGACATTGGCATATGGGGAGCCCTGTCCGTTCATGATCCGTTCGATCGATTCCTTCACCGTGTCGATGGACAGAGCCAGCCCGAACTTGTCGGCGAACGACAGCCCCGAGATTCCCAGGATGTCCCCGTTGCGGCCGAACATCGCCCCGCCCGACTGGCCGCCGGCAATCGTTGCGTCGGTCTGGACGAAGTGGAGTCCGAATTCGTCGAGGGTGCGCAGTCGGGACACGATTCCCTCAGAGACGGTCGCTTCGAGGTCGGCGGGTTTACGGTCGTTGGTGCCGCCCGGCTCGCCGGGATAGCCGACCAGATACGCACGACTCCCCCGCACATCATCCGGGACGGTGCCGAGCGGAATGGGGGTGGGCAGGTTGTCCCCCTCCAGCGGGCCGAGCACCGCAATGTCCGTGAGCGCATCCACGCCGACTACCGGCAGGGCTTCGAATGTTCGGTCTCCGTAGGTCACGTCTGCGGCGTTGAACGGGTCGACCACGTGCAGGTTGGTCAGGAGGTAGCGCCTGGCGTCGCGCTCAATCGTCACGCCGGTGCCGGTCCCCTCGAAGTTGCTCACGTACGCAATGGACGTTGATGCGCAGCGGAACAAGGCTACGGACGTGGCCTCGCCATTCGTCGGAGCGCACACACCCGGTGGCGGCGGGGTGGGTGCACTGCGCTCGACCGCACCGCCACACCCGACAACATTGAATGCCATTCCCGCCACGACGGCCACTTCGGCTGATCGTCTCAACCAACGTTTTCCTGGTTTCACA
This sequence comes from Actinomycetota bacterium, assembly GCA_043753895.1. Taxonomy (GTDB): domain Bacteria; phylum Actinomycetota; class Acidimicrobiia; order Acidimicrobiales; family Ilumatobacteraceae; genus WLMZ01. The sequence goes on along the minus strand of JAYUWK010000127.1, from coordinate 1,333 downwards.
AGTCAATCCTCGCCCAGTTTGCCGGCGCCCGGTGACCCGTCGAGCAACTCCAGGGCCCGTTCGAGCGGCGGATGCCCGAAGTCGCCGGGCCACCTGGCGATCACGTTGCGGCGATCAGTCGCCATTGCGGCGAGCCGACGAGCGAAGTCATCGTGGTCGCTGCGCGCATGATGGTTGATCGCGGGACAGTCGGCCTCGCAGTAGCCGGGCACGCTGTTCCACGCCAACCTCAGCTCACCGACTCGCAAACCCCACTCGCTGCATCGCAGGCGGGGGAATGGCGATTCGAGCGAGTAGCCGAGCAGATCCAGCAGCGCTGCGTTCTCCCACCAGTTGTGATCGATGAACTGCGTCGCCGCCCACACGGCGTCCAACAACTCCCCGACCCACTCGGTCGAGCGAGCAAGGATGATCCCAGCGTTGAGCACCGTGGCATTCGGATCACGCTCTTGCGAGTGAAGAGCGAACCAGATGTCGGCCTCGGGTCCGATCTCGTCCAGAACATCAGCATCGAGATCGACTATCAGCGCGTCGGCATCCACCCAGAATACGTACTCGTAGGTGGCCATCAGCTCGCGGATCAGGCGAACCTTGCTCCACGCCGGCGGACGCTCGCTCAGCTCCTCACACGACTGCACGACGTCCCAGCCGTGCCGTCGCGCGTATGCCTGCATCGTCGGGGCCGACTCGGCCAGCAGCTCGCGGTGGCCTCCGGTTGCAAGCGAGCAGATCACCCCAACCGGGCGACCACGACTTGTGTTGACAACGGTCGTGCGTCCTCCCGGCGAGGGCACGAGACTGACGACCGAGTTGTGCATGCCGACATCATGATGCACAGCTCCCGGGCGGCCAACCTTGGAGCCAATTCGTAGCGGCTGACGACCGCCGACGCCTGATGTCCCCGCCTGCTTCAGGTGGTCACGTCGGCGATGGAGATCGGTCCGACAGCCACCGTTGCGCACGGCGACGAGAATACGTCGGAGGCCACCCGACGAACATCGTCGGCAGAGACTGCGCCGTAGCCGCGGAGGCTGTCGCTCGGCGGTCGCAGTCCGTCGAGCAGCGAGGACATGCCGAGTCGCGCCATTCGCTGACCGGAATCCTCCAACGACAGGACCACCGCTCCGCTCATCGATCCGATAGCGACAGCCAGTTCGTTGTCGGTCGGTCCCACCGAAATGAGATCGGCGATCTCGGCGGCGATGATGTCCCGGCACGCTGACAGATCCTCGGCGCCGGTTCCCAACGAAACCGACACCATTCCACAGTCCGAGAAACGGGCCTGGGACGTGAAGATCGAATACGCCAGGCCCCGCTCATCGCGGATCTTCCG
>JAYUWK010000126.1:0-3418 GCA_043753895.1 Actinomycetota bacterium | reverse complement strand
TCCCGTGGTAGAGAACATCACCGCTGTTCGGCCGGGGGAGCTGCATCAAGGCCCGCCCCGTCGTGGACTTGCCGCAGCCGGACTCGCCGACGAGGCCGAGCGTCTCGCCCTCGCGGACGTCGAGGCTGACGTCGGACACGGCGTGAACCTTGAGGCCCGTCTTGCCGATGGGAAACTCGACAATGAGGTTCTCCGCCCGCAACAACGTCTCCGCGGGCGGTCGAAGATGAGCGGTGCCGCTTCCGGCCATGTGATCTCTTTTCTCGGTCTGCTAGCGGGGGGCCGCGTCGGTTACGACGACCGGCGTCTGGTCGACGGAGACTGCGCCGGAGGCCAGGTTTCGCGCCAGCGCCTCGCGCCCTTCGGGCGTGCCGACGGGGAACCAGCAGCGGTAGACGTGACCCGGCAACTCGGCTTCCATCAGCGGAGGCTCCTCGGTGCGGCACTTCTCCTGCGCGTACGGACAGCGAGGGGAGAAGTTGCAGCCCTTCGGCGGGTTGACGAGGTCGGGCGGACGACCGCCGATGGCCTCGAGTCGCGTGTGGCTGGGGTTCTCGATCTTCGGGATCGAGTTCAGCAGCGCCTCCGTGTAGGGGTGCTTCATGTGTGAAAAGAGCACCGGGGTCGGTGCCTGTTCGGCGACCTTTCCGCCGTACATCACCGCGATCTCGTCGGTACGGCCGGCGACGACCCCGAGGTCGTGGGTGACGAGGATCATCGCCATGTACCGCTCCTTCTGCTGCTGCTGGAGCAGGTTCAGGATCTGGGCCTGGACGGTCACGTCGAGGGCGGTGGTGGGTTCGTCGGCGAACAGCAGTTTCGGGCCGCAGGCCAGCGCGATTGCGATGGTGACGCGCTGACGCATACCGCCCGACAGTTGGTGCGGGTACTCGCCGAGCCGTTGTTCCGGCTCCGGGATGCCGACCGAGCTCAGCAGGGCGATCGCGGTGTCGTGAGCCTCGCCCTTGTCCATGTTGAGGTGGAACTGCAGCGATTCGGTGATCTGCCGGCCGATCTTGACGACCGGGTTGAGCGAGGTCATCGGATCCTGGAACACCATGGACATCTCGGCGCCCCAGACGTGACGCATCTCGTCGGGGGAGTAGCCGATGATGTCGTGGCCCTCGTAGAAGATGTGGCCGTCGCGGACGAGGTTCTTGGTCGGCAGCAGGCCCATGATCGACCGGGCCAGTTGCGTCTTACCCGAGCCCGACTCGCCGACGATACCGAGTGTCTTGCCCCGTTCGAGTGACATCGTCACGCCATCAACGGCGCGGACCACGCCACGTTCGGTGAGGTAGTGGGTCTTGAGATCGACGACGCGCAGGAGCTTGGCAGACGGATCCGCGTTGTGGGTGCTCGGTCCCGAGATGACCTTGCGCCTCAAAGCACTCCTTCTTTCACGTCGAAGAACTGACGCAGACGATCGCCGATGAAGTAGAAGGCCATGATCGTCAGGACGAGCACGAGGCAGGGAATGAACACCGTGAGCGGATGGTCGTTCAGGTTGCCACGAGCCTGATCGATCATGCCTCCCCACGTGGGGGTGGGCAGGGGTACGGAGACACCCACGAAGGCGAGACCGCTCTCGGCCGCGATGGCCACCGCGACGCCGATGACGGCGAAGGAGAGGATGGGCGGCACCACGTTGGGCAGAATCTCGCGGACGATGATGCGACCGTGGCTCGCCCCCAGCGTGCGCGATGCCAGCACGAACTCCCGCTCTCGGAAGGTGAGCGTGTTGGCCCGCACCAACCGGGCGATGGCCGGGATGGCCACGATACCGATGGCGAGCGAGATGTGGGCGATGTCTCGTTGGTCGGTGAAGGTGATGATGGCAAGAGCGAGAAGCAGCGCGGGGAAGGCAAGGATGATGTCCATCACGGTCATCAAAATGCTGTCCACGTACCCCTTGAGGTACCCGGAGAGCAGTCCGACCGTGGTGCCGATCAAGAGGCCGAGAGCGATCGACGCGAAACCGACCGACAGCGACACACGGGCCCCGTGAATGACGCGTGCGAACACGTCACGACCCAGATTGTCCGTCCCCAACCAGTGGGTACCGGCCGTGCTCGAAACCCCGGGGGCACCGAACGGTCGGGTGTAGAGCTTGAAGGGATCCTTGAGGATGCCCTTCTCGGTCAACCACGGCGCCAGGATCGCGAGGATCGCAATCGTGGCGAACCAGCCCACGGCGATCCAGAAACCGACACCGAGCTTGCGCTTGACAAAGCCCTCGGCCTCGAGTCCGGCGTCGAACTCGGCTTGGCGCTCGACCCCGATCTCGTGGTCGATCAGTGTCGCCACCTGGTACGCGTTGTTCGACGGTTCGAGGAGACGAGAGTCGCTAGGCGAGTGCTCGGGCATGGCGGATCCTGGGGTCGAGGACGGCATAGAACATATCGACGGCGAAGTTGACCAGCACGTAGCCGATGGCGATGACGACAACGGCGCCTTGAAGGGGCACGAAGTCCCGCTTCTCGATCGCGCTGATGGCGTAGAGGCCGAGGCCGTTGAGGGCGAAGACACGTTCGATGATGAGGGCTCCGCCGATGGCACCACCGATGCGCAGCCCGGCGACCGTGATGAGGGAGAAGGTCGACGGACGGAACGCATGGCGCCACATGATGCGACGACTGGTGAGACCCTTCGCCTTGGCCATCATGATGTAGTCCTCTTGCAACGTGCCCATGAGGTCGGTGCGCAACAAGCGCGAGTAGACCGCTATCTCCGCCAGCGCCAGGGTGAGCGACGGCAGGAACAGGTCCCGGATGTTCTCGAGCGGGTTCTCCAAGAAAGTCTTGTAACCGGTCGCAGGGAAGAGATGGAGCTTCACCGCGAAGACTTCGATCAGCAGCAGCCCGACCACGAATCCCGGTACGGCAAGGAAGATGAACCCGACGCCCGTCGATATCTTGTCGACTGATCCGTTTGGTCTTCGGGCGCTGATCACCCCCAACGGGATGGCGATCCCCAACGCGATGAGCTGCGAGAAGATAAGGAGTTCGAGCGTGACCGGCAGCCGTTGGGCGAGTGCCGTGGACACCTGTTCCTTGTTGACGTTCGAGGCGCCCAGGTCGCCGCGAACGACGCGGCCGAGCCACTCGCCGTAGCGCACCAGGATCGGTTTGTTGAGACCCATCTCCTCGCGGACCTGGTTGTACTGCTCGGTTGTGCAGCTCGCGCCGCACACCACGATCGCGGCGTCGCCGGGCAGGAAGTTCAACATCAGCGACGACAAGAAGGTGACGAAGAAGAGCACCACGACGAGCTGCACCACGCGCTTCCAGACAAATCTCATGATGCGACCCTCCCGGCGGGTTCCATTGTCCCGAGACCTACGAACTCACTCATCGGGCGGCGTGCCCCAAACCTGAGCCCTTCGCACGCTACTTCGGTGTTTTCGAGCAATCGGGCA
>JAYUWK010000125.1:0-3421 GCA_043753895.1 Actinomycetota bacterium | reverse complement strand
AACGACAGCCTGGGCCATGCCGCCGGCGACCAGTTGTTGGTGACGGTGGCCGAACGATTGCGTCGAGCGGTCCGCTCGGGCGACACCATCGCCCGGCTGGGTGGAGATGAGTTCGCCATCCTCCTCGAGGACCTCAGCTACGAGGACGAGGCACGGGACATGGCCGAACGTCTGCTGTTCGAGCTCGCTCGTCCCGTACGCATCGGCGAATCGGAGATCACCTGCACGGCGAGCGTCGGCATCTGCTTCGGTGAGGCTGGCCAACCTGTCGAGGACCTTCTCCGAAACGCCGACCTGGCGATGTATCACGCCAAAGCACGAGGCAAAGGGTGCCATCAGGAATACGCAGCCGAGATGCACGCCGCTGCGGTCGCCCGCCTGGATACCGAGGCCAACCTCCGGCGGGCGGTCCGTGACCACGAGCTGGTCGTGCACTACCAACCGGTCTGGGATCTTCAGACAGGAGAGATCGAGGCCTTCGAGGCTCTCGTCCGATGGCAACACCCGGAGCGGGGTCTCGTCGGACCAGGCGAGTTCATCCCCTTCGCCGAGGAGAGCGGGCTGATCGACCTGATCGGCGAGTACGTCCTTGCGACAGCGTGCCAGGAGGTCGCAACGTGGTCCGACATGTTCGCCGGTCGGCCACTCCCGCGAATGAGCGTCAACCTGTCAGCGCGTCAGCTCCTCGACCGACAGCTCCCGGAACGGGTCAGCGCAATTCTTGAACGCCAAGGTGTGGCGCCAGACCAGCTCATCCTGGAAGTCACCGAGAGCGCCCTCATGCGCGACCCTCAGACTGCCAGCGAGTCGCTCAGTGCGCTTCGCCGCCTCGGGGTCAGCCTGGCAGTCGACGACTTTGGAACGGGCTACTCGTCGTTGGCCTACCTCAAACAGTTCCCCATCGACTTCCTGAAGATTGACAAGGCGTTCGTGGACGACGTTGCCTGCGACACCGAACGCTCACTCACCGGGGCGATTGTCCAACTTGCAGCGACTCTCGGATTGCGAGCCGTCGCGGAAGGCGTCGAGCACGCCGATCAGGCTGAGGCCCTCCGCTCGCTCGGCTGCGCGTTGGCTCAGGGCTTCCACCTGGGTCGCCCTGTTGACGCTGAAGCGACCCGCGTGTTGCTCACCGAGGTGCTGCCAGCCGAGCTCCACGCAACTGCTGGCTGAGCAGGACGATCGCCACGGTCATGGTTTCACGCTCATGATCCGACCCGGGGTTGCCAGCTCTGCAGGAGGTGTGCGTAGTTCAGGCGTTCGAGCTCGTGGGGGTTGGCGACGTTGTCGAGGGCCGTCGCACCGCGAGCTTCGGCGAGGTTCCGGTAGCCGTGGTTGTCGAACCAGCCGGTGAGCTCGGCACGGATTCGGCCAAGTTGTCCGGGCCCGTCATCAAGGAGGGCCGACACCATCTGCACGACATCGGCGCCGCAGAGCACGGCCTTCGCCGCGTCGGTGCCGCAATGGACCCCGCCGCTCGACGCCAGTGACAGCTCGGTGCGTCCGTGGAGAATGGCCAACGCGTGGAGTCGCAGTGGGAGTTCGGCGGAGGTGGAGGGAACGAGTCGACGGTCGATATTCAGGGTGTCGAGATCGATGTCGGGTTGGTAAAAGCGGTTGAACAACACCACCCCCATTGCCCCGACCGCAGCGAGCCGGGTCGCAAAGCTCGGGACCGAGGCGTAGAACGGCGACAGTTTCACCGAGACCGGCACGGTCACCGCAGCCACGACATCGGCAACAACTTCCAGCTGGCGTTGCTCGATCTGCTCGCCGGTTTCGGCGATGTCGGTGGCAACGTCGTACAGGTTCAGCTCCACGGCAGCGGCGCCAGCATCCTGAAGTTGCCGGGCGTACCCGGTCCACCCACCAGGTGTGACGCCGTTGAGCGATCCGATCACCGGGACATCGAGGGTGTCGGCGAGCGCCGTTATGCGTTCGAGGGTCGGTGTTGCCCCGACAGCGAATACGTCGGTGTCGGCCAGAAACGATCGGGCTTCGGCGTTGGTGTCGACGTTGTTGTCGAAGAATCGGTGCGCCGCGATCTGATCCGCCACCAGCTGTTCTTCGAACAGCGAGTGCACAACGACCGCGCCGGCCCCGTTGTCGACAAACCGTTGCGCAGCACCGCCGGTGTCGCACAGCGGGGACGCGCCGACCACCAGCGGACTCCGGAGCATGAGACCCAGCCACTCGATCGTGAGGTCAACCATTGGGGTCCTCCGGGTGTGGGAGTCTGATCCGGGCGAGCTGTTCGTAGAGGGCGTGGCGGTCTGAGACCGCTCGTTCGGCGGCGTTAGCGAGTCGATCGAAACGTTCGGGGTCACGAAGTTCGACCATCCGGAATCGAGCCTCTTCTCGCATGTAGTCGCGCATTGGTACCGACACGGGATCGGCATCGATGTGCAGCGGAGGTTCTCCGGCTGCGCCCCGCCGGGGGTCGAACCGGTACAGCGGCCAGGCGCCGCTGTTGATGGCCCGGGCCTGCTGAGCCGGCGAATGGACGAGGTCGTAGCCGTGGGCGATACAGGGGCTGTGGGCGATGACGAGCGACGGGCCGGGATAGGCCTCGGCTTCGAGGAACGCCTTGACGGTCTGATGACTCCGGGCCTGCATCGCGACGCTGGCAACGTACACGTGGCCGTAGGTCATCGCGAGCAGGCCCAGGTCCTTCTTGGCGGTCTCCTTGCCGGCTGAGGCGAACTTGGCGACAGCTCCCATGGGAGTGGCCTTGGATGCCTGGCCACCAGTGTTGGAGTACACCTCGGTGTCGAGTACCAACACGTTGACCTTGCGGTTCGAGGCCAACACATGATCGAGGCCGCCGAAGCCGATGTCATACGCCCAGCCATCCCCTCCAACGATCCACACCGAGCGGGGCACAAATGAATCTGCCAACTGGGTCAACTCGGCGACATCATCGGCATCTCGCGCTGCGTCACTCGGGGTCCGGGTCAGAAGACTCCGGAGCTCCGCGACGTCGGCTCGACGCGTCTCGATCGGCTCGGCTCCACCATCACACGGGGCCGTCAAGGCGCTGACTAGTCGATCGGGCAGAGTTGATGCGAGACGCCGCAGCAGGAGCTGTGCGCGGGCAGCGTGTGCATCCAGGCCGAGGCGGATCCCGAAGCCGAACTCGGCGTTGTCCTCAAACAACGAGTTGTTCCACGCCGGGCCTCGACCGTCGGCGTCGGTCGTGTAGGGAGTCGTCGGCAGATTGGCGCCGTAGATCGACGAGCACCCGGTGGCGTTGGCGATCACGAGCCGGTCACCATAGAGCTGGGTCAGCAGTCGCAGGTATGGGGTCTCGCCGCAACCCGCGCAGGCTCCGGAGAACTCGAACAACGGCGGCAGCAACGCCAGGGTTCTCGATTCGACGGGGATGCGGGTCCGGGCCACATCGGGGATCGACTCGTAGAAC
>JAYUWK010000124.1:0-10348 GCA_043753895.1 Actinomycetota bacterium | reverse complement strand
TGCTCGACAACTTCTTTCACCTTGCCGGCTCTTTCGTCGGCCTTGCCTTGCTTCTTGAGATCCTTGTTGCCGGTGAGATCACCCACGGCTTGCTTCACTTTGCCTTTGGCCTGATCAACTTCGTGGCCCATGAGATTTCCTTTCTCAAAACCTGCGTTGGCCCGAATCACCTCGTGGTGATCGAGAATGCGCGAACGGGTGCTCTGACTAGCGGCGCATCAATACGACGATGATGACGACGATCAGAATAAGAACGAGTAATCCTCCTCCTACGTACATGATCAACTCCTTTCTCTCTCGTGCGGGCCCTGACTCGGTTGCACTACGTTCACTGGTCCGGCAGCCCCGCAAGCTGAACCTGGCGTTCTCAACTACTTGTTACCCGCCAAAACCGCTGGCGAAACGTGCAATCCATGCTCGACCGCTACCTGCAGGCAACCAACCGGGCGGACCTGGTCGCCTACACGCTCGGGCTCGCCGCAGCTGACGCCCCTCGCGTGCTTGGTGCCATACCGGGCGTCCACTCACGTGTCGTCGGCCGACCACTTCCTCGGCGAACCCACAATCCCAGGCGTGTCCTACAACTTCGGACTTCTCGCGAGCCCAAATGTCGGCTTTTGAAAAACCCTCAACCGTTACGTCGTGACCCACGGGCGACTCCCATCCTCGGACCGGGCCGACGAAGTCACCTTGAACGGGCCGGCAGCGAAAGCACTCGGGCTACACGTTGGTAACACATTCGTCCTCGAAACCATCACCCCGGCCATGTTCGATCGCATCGCGAGCGGACAGGCTGGCATCGAGCTCGACGGGCCGATCATCAACCTCACCGTGGTTGGCGTCATCCAGGTCGGCGAGGATCTTCAGGGCAGCATCAGCCAATCCGCCCCGGAAGCAGTCGAGTCGGCTGCGTTCTGGCAGAAATACACAGGCGCCGTGGCGGTGAGCGGCTCATATTCCGCTGTGAGGATCGACGATCCCTCGGCAGTGGACAGGGTGCGCGCTGCCGTCTCGACCTACCCTCAAAACTCCGTTACCACCGTCGGTCAGAGTTGGGCCGACACGACGCGGTCGGCCATCAACGTGGAGGTGGTCGCCCTGCTGGCATTCGCCGGAATGGCCCTGATCGCCGGCGCACTCGCAGTGGGACAAGCGACGTCGCGTCAGGTTTCGATCGATCCCAACACAGTCATGATCACCCGCGCCGTCGGCTTCATCCGAATTGAACGAGTCATCGCCGCTGCGTTTCCAGCAATCATTCCGAGCGCGCTCGGCCTCGTTGCAGCAGTCGGAGTCGCCTTCGCCGCCTCGGGACTCTTTCCACTGGCCATCGCCCGCAGCGCGGAGGTGCGACCCGGGATCCAGTTCGATTCAACCGTGTTGATTTCCGGTGGCGCGGTGCTCATGCTGGCGCTGACCTGTTGGACACTCGTGGCAAGCCGGCGTCGAGACATCGGAATCGTGTCTCGACGCCCGACGCGCCGGCGTCGTTCGATCAGGTCGGTTGCCGGCTTGGGGCGCCGCATCGCTCCGCGGCTCGGAGTGCGCATGGCTCTCGACCCTGACCAGAGCAGTTCGACCTTCCGATCGCGGTCCGCATTGCTCGGAATCAGCGCTGGTATCGCCAGCGCAGTGGCCGCGGTCGTCTTCCTCGCCAGCTCGCAGACCGCAATCGCAACGCCTGCCGACTACGGCTGGACCTGGAGCACCAGTCCCGACTACCGCGGTGGCCGCGATCCGATCGAGATGCTCAAGCAATTGGCCAAGGATGAGGACATTGTGGCCGTCGGGGGTCTGTTTCAGAGCGATGCCCGGATCGGCGGGATGACTGTTCCGACCCAGGCGTTCGTGGCTATCAAGGGCTCGTTGGGTCCCCCTGTCTCGAGGGGCCGGCTTCCCGACTCCGTGGGCGAGATCGCGCTTGGCTCATCAACGCTTCGCTCCACGGGCTTGTCGATCGGCGAGACCGTCGAGGTCACTGCCCCTGTTCCTGCACCGGGAGGCCAGCCGATCACAGTCGTCGGCGAGGTCGTCGGCAGCCAGTTGACGAACCTGCCCGATCTCGGTGCCGTAGCGTTGATTACACCTGACGCTGCGCTCAAGCTCACCGGAGCGCAGAGTCTCGGCGGCCTGAACGGTAGTACCTTCAACGGAAACGTTCTCCTCACCTACGCACCCGGAGTCGATCCGGTGTCGCTGGAGAAACGTCTTTCCGAGACGTGTATTCTCTATTTCTGGGAGGAAGGCCGATCACAAGCGCCTGGCCGACTCCTCAACATCGAAGCAATGAAGCAGTTGGTAATCGGGCTCTTGGCCTTCTCAGTCGTCGTTGCGGCGGTGGCTCTGGCCCACTCGATGATCGTTTCGACGCGTCGCCGAGCGCGCGAGTTTGGGATTCTTGCCTCTCTCGGCCTTGTGCGCAATCAACTCCGATCGATGGTGTGGACACAGGCGATCACGCTCGCCATTGTCGGCCTTGTGCTCGGAATACCGATTGGTGTCCTGGTCGGCCGTATCGCTTGGCGGGCCGCTGTCACAAGCATTGGAATGGTCATCTCGCCGGCCACACCGCTCCTTGCACTGGCGCCAGGAGCCCTCGCTGCAATTGCGGTGAGTTGGTTGATATCGATCGTGCCGAGCTCGTGGGCGGCGCGAACCCGACCCGGAGCACTGCTGCGAACCGAATAGTGCGGCGCGATCAATAGCAGCACCGGCACAACCGACGCCACGGCGCATTCGAACGGCGGTGCGCCGAGGGCCGTGGTGAATTAGCGACGCTTGACGTGGTCTTCTCACCACACCCCCGAGAGTCGGGTTCGTTCTGCCGCCATCCTGTCGTTTACCCTGAATATTTACTCAACTCAGATTGACTGAATATCGACTGAGAGTTATCCTCGCCTCGTGAACTCGGACCGGCAGCTCGACCTCACTCGACGAGCGGGGCTCCACGCCGCACTGGGCGATCCGATTCGATTGGCAATCGTCGACGACCTCGCAGTCACCGATCGCTCGCCAAAGAACCTCGGTGAACGGCACGAGCTGGCGACCAACCTGCTGGCCCACCATCTCGACGCGCTCGAATCAGCCGGGTTGATCGTTCGGTTCACGTCCGCCGGCGATCGTCGGCGGCGTTACGTTCGCCTGGTCCGCGCGCCCCTCGCCACGTTGGGGATCGCCACGGTCCGACCTCGTGGGTCGATGATGTTCCTGTGCAGCCACAACTCGGCGCGCTCACAGCTTGCCGCTGCGATATGGACGGCCCAGACTGGCGAGCCGGCACAATCGGCCGGCACGCATCCTGCACAAAAGGTGCACCGCGGCGCGGTCGCTGCGGCACGGCGCGCCGGGCTCGATCTCAGCAGCGCACTCCCTCGGCTGCTCGACGGCATCGACGAAGGCATGCAGGTGGTCACTGTGTGCGACCGCGCCCACGAGGAACTGCTTCCCGCGCCGCACTGGTGGCACTGGTCGATCCCCGATCCCGTCGAGGCGGGCACGCCTGCAGCGTTCGATGCAGTCGTCGCCGACCTCGACAAACGCATCCACTCGATCCTCGCCTGAACAGAACCTCTCATGACAACACGCATCGCGATCAACGGCTTCGGGCGAATGGGACGACTCGTCGTTCGTGCTCTGCGTGAACATCCCGAGCTCGAACTCGTACACGTCAACGAGCGCAAGGGCGATGTCACTACCGCCGCGCACCTCCTTGAATTCGATTCGGTACACGGCCGTTACAACGGCATCGTGGGCACCTACGGTACGATCCCGCAACCCACGACATCATCACGGCCGCCTCGTGCACCGCGAATTGTCTCGGCCCGGTTGTGAAGGTGCTGCACGAATCGATCGGAATCGCGCGCGGCGCGATCACCACGATGCACGATGTGATGAACACGCAGGTGATCGTCGACGCCCCCCACAAGGACCTGCGCCGGGCGCGCTCGGCACTCAACTCGCTGATCCCTACCTCGACCGGTTCAGCCACTGCAATCACGATGATCTACCCCGAACTCACGGGCAAACTCAACGGTCTTGCGGTGCGGGTGCCACTGCTCAACGCGTCACTCACCGATGCGGTCTTCACGATGCGGCGAGACACCTCGGTAGAGGAAATCAACCGTCTGCTGCGCGTCGCGGCCAACGGCGAGCTCAACGGCATTCTGGGCTTCGAAGAGCGACCGCTGGTCTCTGCGGACTACACCAACGACACCCGGTCGGGCATCGTCGACGGACCGTCCACCATGGTCATCGATGGCTCGATGGTGAAGGTGCTCATCTGGTACGACAACGAGTACGGCTACGTCTTCCGCATGGCCGAACTCGCTGCGAAGGTGGCGGTGTCGCTTGACCCAGCGACGGCGCCTGCTGCAACGCGATGAAGACGAGAAACTACGTCCTCGTCACTGCCGGTTACTGGGCGTTCACGCTCACCGACGGTGCCTTGCGCATGCTCGTGCTGTTGCACTTCCACGACCTCGGCTACTCGCCTGTCTCGATTGCGTTTCTCTTCCTCGCCTATGAATTCATGGGCATCCTCACCAACCTGCTCGGTGGCTGGGTTGGCTCGCGCACTGGGCTGAACCGCACCCTCGTGGCCGGCCTCGTCCTGCAGATCGTGGCGCTATTCGCGCTCACGATGCAACAGCCAGGTTGGCATGAGTGGGCATCGGTCGCGTTCGTGATGACAGCGCAGGCGCTATCGGGCGTGGCCAAGGACCTCACCAAGATGAGCTCCAAGAGCGCGGTGAAAGCGATCGCCGGAGCAGGTGATGGCGCTCTCTTTCGCCTCGTGGCAATCCTCACCGGCTCAAAGAATGCGCTGAAGGGAATCGGCTTCTTCCTCGGCGCGGCATTGCTGTCTTGGATCGGCTACGACGACGCACTGTGGGCCATGGCGGCCATGCTGGCGATCACCGTGATCGCCCTGCTCGTGCTGCTCGACGAAGACATCGGACGATCGAAGAAGAAGACGCCGCTTCGCTCGATCCTGTCGAAGTCATCCGCAGTGAACCGACTTTCTGCGGCTCGCTTCTTCCTCTTCGGCTCACGTGACATCTGGTTCGTCGTTGCGATGCCGGTGTTCCTCGGCGACGAACTCGGCTGGTCCTACACGGGCATCGGCGGATTCTTGGCCGGATGGGTCATCGGCTACGGCATCGTGCAGTCGTTCGCACCGAGGCTGCTCCGCCGACGTGGTGAACTGGTGCTCGACGAGATTCACGCAGCACGTCGATGGGCATTCGTGCTCGGCGTGGTTTCGCTGATCATCGCCCTGGCCGTGTCACTCGACGTCGCCCGAACGGTGGCCATCGTGGATGGCCTCATCGTGTTCGGCGTGGTGTTCGCGCTGAACTCCTCATTGCATTCGTTCCTCATCCTCGCCTACTCCGATGATGACGATGTCGCGCTCGACGTTGGCTTCTACTATTCGGCAAACGCAGCAGGACGACTGGTCGGCACGCTGCTGTCAGCGGTGTTGTTCCTGTGGGGCGGGCTCAGTGCGGCGTTATGGGGCTCGACTGCGTTCGTCGCGATCACGTGGCTGCTCACCCTCCGACTTCCGCCCTTACCCGGGGTCGCCGATACAGAAGCGTCAGCGACTACCGTCACGCAGGAGCTGCCCTGACCAAACTCGGTTCGTAGTCGTCGGGCGCCACGAATCCAAGCAGGTTGAGCAAGGTGGCCGCAACGTTGGCGAGGCCAGCACCGGAGACGTTGGTGAGTTCGAGCGAGCGGCCGGAGAAGTCGCGCGCAATGAAGGGCACCGGGTTGAGCGAATGCGCCGTTCGCCACACCGGCGTGCCGTCGTCCGCGAAGCGCGGGCGGCCGGCAACATCGCGCTCGACCTTGTCCTCGGCATTGCCATGATCGGCGGTGACGACCAGCACGCCCTTCGCCTGACGGACCAGCGCGGCGATGCGGCCCACAGCCAGATCGATACTGCCGAGCGCCAGCACCGTGGCCGGGAAGTTGGCTGTGTGGCCGACCATGTCGCCGCCAGCGAAGTTGGCGCGGATGAACCGGGCGGCGCCGCTACGGACAGCCTCGATCACGCAGTCGGCAGTTTCGGCCGATTTCATCCAGGGTCGGGTCTCGAACGGATGGCCATCGGAGGGAATCTCCTCGTACGTCTCGAGTTCGGGGTTGAAGGGTTCGGAGCGATTGCCATTCCAGAAGTAGGTGACATGCCCGAACTTCTGCGTCTCGGCACATGCGAACTGGCGCACTCCCGATGCAGCCAGAAGCTCGCTGATGGTGCCGGGGACGTACGTGGGTTCCACGAGATACAGTTGCGGTACGCCCAGATCGCCGTCGTACAGGCACATCCCGGCAAAGGTGACGACGGGGAACCGCACGCGCTCGAAGTGATCGAACGGTGTCTCGGTGATGGCTTGTGAGAACTCGAGCGCGCGGTCGCCACGGAAGTTGAACATCACAACCGCGTCACCGTCTTGGATCGCCCCGATGGGGTGCCCGGGAGCGTCGGTCACGGTGAATGCCGGCAGATCCTGATCGCGTATTCCGGGGTGTTGCCCGCGGGCCGCAGTGATAGCCGCGAGCGCGCTCGGGAATGCAGCAGCACCCCCGAGCACATGTGCGTGCCAGCCGCGTTCGACCATCGCCCAGTCGGCGCCATAGCGATCCATCGTGATGGTCATGCGTCCGCCGCCCGAGGCAATGCGGTAATCGACGCCCCGTTCATTGAGGCGTTGCAGCACCGCTTCGAGATCGGCGACGTACTGCTCGGCGGTGCCATCGGGTACGTCCCTGCCATCGAGCAGCGCGTGGATGCGGACGCGCGGCACGCCCTCGTCGCATGCCCGTTCGAGCATCACGATGAGATGAGAGATGTTGGAATGCACGTTGCCATCGGACACGAGCCCGACAAAGTGCAGTGTGGCGACACGGCCGGTTTCGACGACGCTGCGCCACGCCTTCGACCTCCACAGCGCGCCACTGTCGAGTGCGTTCTCGACACGCTTCGCGCCTTGATCGAAGATGCGTCCAGCACCGAGGATGTTGTGTCCAACCTCCGAGTTACCCATGTCAGCATCCGATGGGAGGCCGACGGCGACACCGTGTGCTCGCAGTGTGCAGTACAGCCCGTCGGCACTCAACAGATCGAGCGCAGGGGTGAACGCGTTGGAGACAGCATCGAAGGCATCGTGACGCCCCACGCCGACACCATCGAGGATGATGAGCACCAGCGGACCTTCGGGTTGGCCAAGTTCGGGGTTGAGCTGCAGCACAGTGTCATCGGGGGACATGTTCGCCAGGTTAGCTGCCAAGGTCGTTTCCACCGGAGTGACCTGGGCGTCGTTCTTCGTCGGTGGCGAAATACCGCCGACGCGCCCACATCGCGATGTACACGAGGCCGATCAGCACCGGCACCTCGATGAGCGGCCCAACCACGCCAGCGAGCGCCTCGCCCGAGGTGACGCCGAAGACGCCAATCGCAACGGCGATCGCGAGTTCGAAGTTGTTGCTTGCCGCAGTGAAGGCAATGGTGACCGTTCGCTGATACCCAAAGCCCATCCGACGAGCAACGGCAAATGCACCGAACCACATGATCGCGAAGAAGGCAAGCAGCGGCAGTGCGATGCGGGCCACGTCCCACGGACGTTCGGTGATGGTCTTTCCCTGCAGGGCGAACAGCACCACCACGGTGAAGAGCAGACCGTACAACGCGATGGGCCCGATGCGCGGCAGAAACGTGTTGTCGTACCAATCGACACCCTTGCTCCGCTCGCCGAACGTGCGAGTGAGATAGCCGGCAGCCAACGGGATGCCGAGGAAGACGAGCACTACTTTGGCGATCTCCCAGATCGTGACGTCGAGGTGCGATGTCTGCAAGCCCAACCAACCCGGGAGCACCTCGAGGTAAAACCAGCCCAAAAGTGCATATGCAACAATCTGGATGATTGCGTCGATGGCAACGAGCACTGCTGCGAGCTCGCGATCGCCGCCGGCGAGGTCGTTCCAGATGAGCACCATCGCGATGCACGGTGCGAGGCCGACGATGATCAGACCGGTGCGGTCCTCGGGGAGGTCGGGCAGCATCAGCCAGGCGAGAGCGAACATCACGATCGGCCCGATGAGCCAGTTGAACAACATCGCCACACCCAACGCGCGGCGATCGGCGACCGCTTCGCCAATGCGGTTGTATTTCACCTTTGCGAGCACCGGGTACATCATCACGAGCAGCCCGATTGCGATCGGCAGCGACACGGTGCCGATCTTGACCTTGTCGAGCCATTCGTCGAGGCTCGGGACGAGTCGCCCGAGCACGATGCCGAGCACCATTGCGGCGCCGATCCACGCTGGCAGAAACCGATTCAGGAGCGAGAGCCGATGCAGCACATCGGTGTCGGAAATCGGTAGCTGCTCGTCGGCGATCATCGCGGGGTCATGCATCGGGACCTGCGTTGGGGAAGGGCCGATACTGCGGTGTCCACCTGCGCTCGGTGACCGCCTTCACGATCTGGTCGTCGTCGCGCTGGGCGGCAACGCCGTCGGCCACGGCTTGGCGGGCCACGGCCAGAGCAACGAGATCGGCTACATCTGCGGCCTGCGACAACGAGGGCAACAGGCCGCGTGAGGACGACGTGTCGTGGATGATCGCCGACCCGATGGCCGTCGCCGCGGCACTGAGCATCGCATCGGTGACCCGTGTGGCTCCCACTGCGATGACGCCACGACCCAGACCGGGGAACAGATACAGGTTGTTCACCTGCGTGATGTGAATGGTTTCGGTACCGATGGTGACCGGAGCGAAGGGGCTTCCCGTACCGACGAGCGCTCGCCCGTCGGTCCACGCCAGCACGTCGGCTGGAATGGCTTCGGCGCGAGGGGTCGGGTTGGACATCGGCAACACGATCGGTCGAGCGATACGTGACGCTTGGGCGCAAATGACAGCTTCGGTGAACAGACCGGGCTGGCCGGTGACTCCCACGAGTGCGTGCGGACCCACAGCCGTGACCACGTCGAGCAACGGAACGAAACCGTCGTCGTTTGCCAGCGCCGACACGTCGTCCCATGAACGCACGTAGTCGGATTGAAAGTCTGCCAGACCATCGAGGTGATCGTGCAGCAAACCGTCGCGATCGACCAGCCAGCAACGTCGTCGGGCCTCGTCGATAGGGACACCGGCGGCAACCAATGCGGTGGTTGCCTGGCGGGCAATGCCAACGCCGGCCGATCCGGCGCCGACAATGACGAGCCGAAGGTCGCGCATCGGAACCCCGCCGACCCGCATTCCACCCACGATTGCCGCAAGTGCGACCGCCGCTGTGCCCTGAATGTCGTCGTTGAACGAGCAGATCGCATCGCGGTGCCGTGCGAGGAGTCGATTGGCGTTGCGTTGGGCGAAGTCTTCCCATTGCAACAACACGCCAGGGCACCGATCACGAAGAGCAACCACGAAGGCGTCGACGAGTTCGTCGTAGTCCTCGTCACGCAGGCGGCGGCGACGCCACCCGAGGTAGAGCGGGTCAGAGAGCAGGGCCTCGTTCTCGGTGCCGACATCGAGGAACACGGGCAGCGTGCGCTCAGGGTCGACCCCACCAACGGCGGTGTACAACGCAAGCTTGCCAATCGGGATGCCCATGCCACCGACACCGAGATCGCCGAGGCCGAGGATGCGCTCACCATCGGTGACGACTACGACATCGACATCACTACCTGCGAGCGCATTTTCGAGTAGTTCGGGCACACGGAAACGATCGGCCCACGACAGGTACAGACCATGTTCACGACGGTACGTGCGCGACCACTCCTGGCACGCAAGGCCGACCGTTGGCGTGTAGACGATCGGCAGGAGTTCTTCGATGTCGCCGACGAGGAACCGGTAGAACAGCACCGAGTTCGACTCCTGCAACGCACGCAAGAAGATGTGCCGGGCCAGATCGCCGTGTGCGGCCGCGTACTCAGTTCGGGCGCGGTGTAACTGCGTCGACAAATCCTCGACCACCGGAGGAAGCAGGCCGTGCAAGCCGAAGCGGTGGCGTTCCTCGACCGAGAAGGCCGTACCTTTGTTGCGGTAGCGGTTCGACAACAACGCCCTACCCGTCGGTATCTCCCCCGCCTCGTTATCACCCGAATTCACCCCCACAGGCTAGGCCACTGCGCCAACTCGAGGATGGGGACTTTGGACCCTAAGCCTATATACCGGCGGGGGTATAGCTTCGGAGTTGAGCCAACAGATCGGATGACGTCATGAGCGAGCACAGCTACGGCAAGTCGGTATTAGCCTGGATCCACCGACGGGTGCCTTGAGCGTGTCGCCTAGCGCTTGAGATCGACGAGGGTGGTGTCGGGGTGGTGGGTGACGTGTTCTGAGGCGCGG
>JAYUWK010000123.1:0-3449 GCA_043753895.1 Actinomycetota bacterium | reverse complement strand
CGGTCCATCTCCACCTCAGTGACTTCCCATTCGGTGTCGAGTTCGATGCCAAGCACCTTGACGACCTGATCGAAGGTGTCCCCGACCTGCAGCGGGCGTCCCGGGCCGTTCTTCACCGCAACGGTCATCTCGGAGAATTCCGGGAGTCGTTCGACGTGGGACAGGAGCGTGAACACGTCGCTGGGCGGGCAGGAAACCGTGATCTCTCGTTGAATGGTCGTCATGGGGAACCTCCGGGTTCACCGCGTCACGCACATGCGACGCGTGCGGTGTCAGTACCCGAGCCTGGTCGCCGTCAGACCCGCAATTCCGGGGAGCGATACCCTGTTGGGACGTGGTCGGAATCGAACACGTTCCCGTCGGTCGCCAACGGGTTCGGTCGACCGGGCGGCCAGTCGAAACAGCGGTGTGACCAGTCGGTCGTGTGCCGTTGTCGCAATCGCGCGACATCATCGAGGCGAAATGACCTCGGGCTGCGAGTGACTGGAAGTCATTCGTCGGCGTAGGGGATGGGGTGATCCCCCCCCAATTCTGTGAATCGTTCGTTCAGAGCATGAGCGATCATGTCGTGCTCGTGATTGCTCGGTTGAAGGGCGCCGTACAGGTACGCCTCCAACTCCACCGATGTGCTCATGCCGCCGAGCTCGAAGTAGCGGAGCCACAGTCCGCCGTGAGAGAGATCTGCGTCCCTTCGCGCCTGATCAAGCTTGTCATCCGCACCGGTCACGAGTCGGCCTGTTGTGGCTCGATCGGTGCAGGCGAGCCGGCATTCGAGACGGATTCCATCAACTCCTCGGCGCAGGTCCGCAGCGGTCGCAACGTCGCCACTGACATGCGGCGGAGCTCGGCGTGAGCCGCCTCGGCGCTTCGACCTGACCGGGCCATGATCACTCCCTGGGCTTGGGCGATCAGCCCTCGGGTTCGCAGCGCCTCCTGAAATCGAAGGGATGCTTGTCGCTCTGCCACGTCCACTCCCGCCTCGGTGAGGATGGCCGACGCTTGCGTGGCGAACACCGAGGCGAGTTCCTGATCTTTCGGAGCAAACGCGCCCCGAGTAAGGGAGTAGATGTTGAGCGCCCCAATCGGTCGGTCTTCGGCCAGGAGTGGGGACGACAGAATCGAGTGGATTCCCAGCTCACGCGCTTTCGGGGTGAAACTCGGCCACCGAGGCTCATCATCGAGGGACTGGACGTGAAACCAGTGCCCGCGAATGGAGGCATCGACACACGGTCCCTCGCCCGTCTCGTACTGATCGGCGTCCATGTCGAGAATGGTCTGGTCGCTCGCCGCAACCGTTGACAGGTGTCCATGACGTCGCAGGGACACACTGACTCCATCAGCTCCGCTGACCGTGGCGCGGGCCAAGGCCACCACAAGCCGCAATGCGCCGTCGACCACGTCGTTGTCGGATGGCAACGCTGTGAGACGCCGCACCGGGGCTGACGATGACCGGGCACGTTCACCCTTGTCCGGCGGACCGCCGCGCTGCTCGGGGCCAAGGTGATGTTCGAGGCCAACAGTCGAACCTGCCTCCAACATGGCGCCGAACCCGGTGATGTCGAGTACACGCCGCACCGCACGAGTTGCTGAGCGAACCGTCAATGCCCTACCCGGGCCGAGACGGTTTGCGGCGCCGACGAGAACCCCCACGCCAGCCGCGTCCATGAAGCCCAACTCGGTCATGTCCAGTACCACCGAGCCGTCAATTGACCGGTCGATCGCTGCGTCGAGGATCACGGTTAAATCAGCGGCGGTCGACACGTCGAGTTCGCCACGGAGGACGACGGTGGTCGACCCCAACGCATACTCAACCGCAACGACGACCTGCCCGAGGGACTGGTTCTGGTCATCTTCTGAGTTGGGCATGACCAATACGTCCTGGTTGCAAGTTTCGCCACGACGACCGTGCGGCAGTCTCGGCCTCCGACATGTGCGGAGCTCCGGGTTGGGAAGCCGAACCGACTTGTCACTGTCCCTCACTGCCGAAGGCTAAACGGGAGCCTATCAGGGAACTCCCCTGGTGAAGACAGCGAGCTGGGAGAAAATGATGTTCGGCCACAATCGTGCGACACTCAGTTCGGTGATCGCACCACGAAACGTGAGGCCCTGATGGGTCGGGCTGACGCAGCCGCCGCTGACGTTGCCGCATTGGGCATCGAGTTCGCCGATGCGTCCCAGAGACTGTTTTCTTCAGCGGGACTGCCGGCGACCCTTGCGCTCGTCGGCGACGTTGTGGTCGAGGTCATCGAGAGCTGCGACTTCGCCGGCATATTCGCCGCTGACGGCGCCATGCCTGTGCCAAGTTCGAAACTCAACCTTGAAGCGGAGCGAGCCAACACCCGTCAGCACACGATCGGCCACGGCCCTTCGCTCGACGCCGTTCTCACCAGGCGGGCCGTGTACGCGGAGGATCTCGATACTGACGTTCGGTGGCCCGGCTTCAGACCAAGGGTGACTGGGATGAATCTCCGAAGCGTCTTGGCGGTGCCGATGCTTTCCAACGGCCCGCTCGGCGCTCTCACCCTGTACGCGTTCTACCCGCAGGCGTTTGGCGTCCTTGATCGCGCCCGTGCCGTGCTGCTGGGAGCGTTGGCGACGGCGGCGCTCAGATCGGCTCGGGACCGCGAGTCAAACGAACGCCAAGCTGTGGAGTTCTTGACCGCTCTCGGGACCCGGGAGCTGATCGGTCAGGCGCAGGGCATTTTGATGGAACGTGAACGCATCACCGCAGAACAGGCGTTTGACGTATTGCGTCGGGCCTCTCAACATCTCAACATCAAGCTGCGCGAAGTGGCGGCACGCATGGTCCAAACCGGCGAACGACCAGAAACAGGCGATTCCTGACCGCCGGTCGAGCCGTGTTCGAACTCGGCAGTACGCCAGATGCCTGCCGGAAATGAATTGCCGTCATCCTCAACGGGCAGCTGCCCCGCACCGCCGCCCGGCGAGACTGAATGTTTACGACAAAACTTCGCTGGGTATGGCAGGGCGGTCAGAATCGAGTTCGGAGGGAACATGTTTCGTCGGCGGCCACGAGCCGAGCCAAGCGCAGAGGACATCGAGATCGATCTCAGGGACTCGCCGCCGCCTCCGATTGAAGCCCGGGACGTGTTGGTGCTCGCCTCGCCCCTCAGAACCATCGAGCTCCGCCCGACCGCCAGGGCCCCACGGGCGAAAATCGTGCTGCTCGGCGACGACGCCGATGCTTTGCAGTCAATCATGGTTGAACTCCAGCGCCTCGGTCACCACGTGGGGCTGGTCAACGGCACGATTGCCCTCACTGTCGCGAATGCCGATGAGTTGGATCTGGCGGTCCTTGATGGGGTCGTCCCGCCCGAGCAGCGGGTTGAGGTGTTCCGGCACTTCCATGACGAACTCGACGTTCCCGTGGTCGTCGTCGACAGTGAGATATCGACAACTGAGCGGGTGCTCTGGCTCGCCCTCGGTGC
>JAYUWK010000122.1:0-75587 GCA_043753895.1 Actinomycetota bacterium | reverse complement strand
CTGAGCACGCCGATTAACGTATCACAAAATCTACCCCCGTCGTTGTCGTCGTTGTCGTTGTCGTTGTTTTGGCGTTCCTCTCTCCAGCCAAGAGAGTGAGCCGCGAGAGCTCGGATGCCCGTTGTAACGTCATGTTCGGTTCTCATCCAGGGATGCGCTATTTCGATAGCGGCAACGAGGAGCGTGATGCGCGAAATACCGAGCTCGCTTGAAGACATCGACGCCGCCTTTCCTGAACTCGAAATCGAGTTGGTGCAGCGTCGATCCGAGTTCCTATCAGAATCCGATGGTGCCGTGATGTGGATGTACGTCGCGCTTTGCTTCTTCTATGAAGTGGTTCTGGATCGCGCCTTCACGGTTGCTTCTCGGCCAGATTTGGCGGCCCGGGATGATCGCGAAATGGTGGCTCGATATCCGCGCCAACTTCGACCTCCCCGAGGTTCTTGCACAAGATGTCGATTCGGAGAGGGCACCTGAACCGACTCGTTGAACGCTCGGTCGTCGTCTCGCTGGGCCTACAAGAGGACTGAATCACCGGGACCCGCGAACTTGCGTCGTGCGTGCCCAAGAAGGGCCGCGAGGGCGCTACTTCGGTGCTGCCCGCTCAGGCTGGGACGGCGACGGGCTCGATCGGTGCGGTGGTCTCGGCGATCGGTCCGCCGGACATGAGGTCGTCGAGTTCATGGTTCTCGGCTCGCGCCGCAACGACGTAAGCGAATGCGGTACCGCCCACAACCAGAACCATGCAGCCGATGAAGCTGAGGATGATGGGGATACCGGCAACCGGCTTGATGCCGATCCAGCGACCCAGGTAAAAGTTCTTGAGCACTTCGAGTTGGATGACCCGAAGATGTGTGCCGGTGCTGGCTCCGAGCAGGGTCTGCAAGAGGTTGCCCTGTTTGGTCTGCGGGTCGGTCATGCTCACGGGAAGACAGAGCGCGACGGCGACGGTCATCGTGGCCACCACGCCGTACCGCATCCATCGCGGGCTATCGGCGCGGCACGCGGCAACGAGGCCAAGTGGCACGATGGTGAACATCGGCAGCATCAGGCGCGGGCCCATGCCGGCACCTCCCCACCATTCGTAGTAGCCGGAGTTGAACAGGAAATAACCCACGAACGTGACGAGCGCGGCGATCGCAACCGGTCGAAGATGTCTGTCGGTGGCGATGAGCCACACGCAGCAGATCACTACCATCACCAGCCACGGCGACCAGAACAAGATGCCACGGTAGGCATGGAACGAGAGGAACCACATGGCGTCGCGCTTGGGTGAGGTGACGCCCATGACTCCTCTCGACATCCCGTCGCGGAAGAACTGCGATGCCTCATACTTGTAGGGGATGGTCGGTTTCCCGAAGATCGAGCGCGAGTACAGAGCGAATGCGCCGAGGGGCACCGCCGCGGCTGCTGCGGCTGCGCCAGCGAGCTGGAGACCCTTGCGCACGCCGGCCGTGCGCAGCGCGCCGAGCAGGAACACGCCGATTACGGCGACGGTGATGATGAACGTGAGGTCGAAGATCAGCGCCATGCCCAACAGGCCACCAGCGGCAGCCGCCTTCTTCAGCGTGAGCGGCGGGGACAACACGATCGTGAGCGCGCCGAGGCACGCGGCGATACCCGGTAGATAGGGGAAGAACACCGACGAGTATCCGAAGAGCAGGCTCCCGAAGAACACCCCGGATGTCGCCAGGATCGCGCGGCGGGGGAGCGCGCCGAGTTTCATCAGCAAGTTGGCCATCAACATCGCGGCGAGCGCAGCGGGGAGCGCGACTGCGAAACGAGTGAGCAGATACTGGATCAACTGGAAGCTGGGATGCAGCTGGAAAATGTTCGACACATAGCGGATGCCGGCGTACGAGGGCAGAGCCACGAGCGATACGCCGATGGTCTTATCGCTGTAGTAGTGACCGTTGAACTCGGCCTTGTCGCCGGTGTCAGTCGGCTTGACGTTGTGGTAGGCGTCGATCGAGAGCGTGCTGCGGTCGACGGCGGCGAAGACAAGATCGAGACGCGAGTTCGAGTTCCATCCGGTCACCGGTTGCGAGAGCAGACATGCCGCGAAGAAAACGGTGGCACCGAGGAGCAGCAATGCGCGCGTGGTGGTGGCGTGGTGGGTCATGTGTGGCATCTGGGGTGGCATTGGGGGGCGGCCACTGCAGGCAGGGGGCTGATGCAACGATACGTCGCACGCCGAGCAGGTTGGCATCGCGCCAGCAGTCGGTGATGTGACGGTGGCTATGCTCGAGCGGGTGAGTGATGACCGAGCAGCGCGCTTCTTCAGGGTGACGGTGCGCGGCCGCTTCGCCGATCTCACCGATCAGGCGCGTCGGTATCTCGTGGGCGCCCAAGCCGAACACGACATCTTCGAATCGGCGTACACCCCAGAGGGTACGTTCACCTACGACTCACGGATCGACTTCTTCAACTTCCGGTTCGAGTTCCGCGAGCGTGGCGACCAACCGTGCGAAGCGGCCGCAGAACGCGCAATCGCCGAGACGTGGGCGTTCCTACGGACCATGGGTTTCGGGGCACGTGACCTCAAGGCCGATGTGGTGGACATGTCGGCGATGTGGGCCGATGTCGATTCGCGCAGGCGTCGCTGAGCACACCTGCGACGCCGCTCAACTGACGCCCTCGCCCTCGCCCTCATCGAACGTCATCATCAGGCAGGCGCTGTATGGGGTGCGGCGATATTGTGCGAACGGCTCACAGGGAGCAAATCCTGCTCGTGTATACATCCTTCGCGCTGGCTCGAACTCGGCCATGGTGCCGGTCTCGAGGCTCACGCGGCGAAACCCTTGCCGGCGCGCCTCGCTGACGAGGTGCCCGATCATGCGCGCGCCGATGCCCTGGCCACGTGCTGCTGCTGCGGTGTGAATCGACTTCAGCTCGGCGTGGCCTTCGTCCAAGCGTTTCAGCGCACCGATCGCGAGCAATGCGCCATCGCGACGAAAGCTGAAGAATTCGATGTCAGGGTGCACCAGGTCGAGCGCGTCAATCGCGTAGACCTCCTCGGGCGGCGTGACAGATTTGTTGAACCTCAGGTGTGTGTCGATCATTTCGCGTACATCGACTGCGAGCGGATCATCGCGGGAGAGCTCGTCGGCGTGGCTCATCAAGACTCCCCTCGGTGCGGCAGCATCACCGATGCGCGATCATCTCGATCTCCACTTGCGCGCCGAGGGGCAGTGCGGCCACCGCGACGGTTGTGCGCGCCGGATATGGCTCGTTGAAATGCGTGCGGTACTCGGCGTCGTATTCGTCGAAGTGGGCCATGTCGGTGAGATAGGTGTTGCACTTGATCACGTGATCGAGCGTGAGCCCGGCGGCGGCCAGCACCCCGATCAAGTTCGCGAAGCACTGCCGGGTCTGCTCGGCGATGGAGCCGCCCACCAGCATCTTGCTCGGCGGGTCGAGCGGCGTCTGACCGGAGAGATACAGGAAACCATCGATCTCGATGGCGTGTGAGTACGAGCCGACCGAGGCGGCGTTGGCGGCAGTGATGGCGTGACGAGGCATCGGGTCATTGTGTCAGCGACGTCCGAAACGTGTGGTGTCGTGCCGCTCTGTCAGACTTGATTCATGTCAGATCGCGTGTCCATTTCGATTTCCAACGGTGTTGCCGACGTGCGCATGAACCGTCCCGACAAGCGCAATGCGCTCGACGGTGCGATGTTCAGCGCCATTGCCGAGGCGGGCGAGCAGATGAAGACCGAACCCGGTGTGCGGGTCGTGGTCCTCTCGGGTGAGGGCGCATCGTTTTGTGCCGGGTTGGACTTCAGTTCGTTCCAGTCGATGGCCGGGGGAGCCACGCCGTCTGAGGCCGCAGACGATGGTGACAACGGCAACCCTGGCGCCATGCAGGCAGGGCGCATCACGCATCTCGGCCAGCAAGTGGCGTGGGTATGGCAGGAGGTCCCCGTGCCGGTGATTGCGGCGGTGCACGGTCATGCCCTCGGTGGCGGTATTCAGATAGCGCTCGGTGCCGACATCCGCATCGTGCACCCTGATACCAAGATGTCCGTACGCGAGGTTCATTGGGGTCTCGTGCCCGACATGACCGGCACGCAGGTGCTGTCGTCGCTTGTGCGGCCCGACATCGCCAAAGAACTCACGTTCACGGCTCGCGTGTTCAGCGGACGCGAGGCATTCGAACTGGGTCTGGCCACGCGCCTCAGCGACAACCCGCTCGACGATGCCCTGGCGATGGCGTACGAAATCGCAGGCCGTAGCCCAAGTGCGGTGCGAGGTGCGAAAGAACTGTTCAACCGCATCGTCAACGCAGGTGCGGCCGAGCAGTTCGCACACGAGCGGCGGGTTATCGGCGCCCAGATCGGCTCGCCGAATCAGGTCGAGGCCGTGATGGCCAACTTCGAAAATCGCGATCCGGTCTTTCGCGACGCCTGACCATCCGGATCACAATCTGGCCGGAAATTGATTGGTGAAAGTCCGCGCGCCCCCGTAACATTGCGTTGACCGTTCGGGCCAGCGTCGTCCCGAGCGTCCACCAAGCCAAACCGACTTCAGTGGATGTGGACGATGCACAACAATTACCCCGCGCCCTCAGGGCTGTATGACCCGCGGTTCGAACACGATGCCTGTGGCGTGTCGTTCGTTGCCAACATCAAGGGTGTGCCCAGCCGCTCCATCGTTGCCATGGGCATCGGCGCCCTGTGCAACATGGAACACCGTGGCGCCACGGGCGCCGAGGCCGACACTGGCGATGGCGCCGGCATCTTGATTCAGATCCCCGATACGTTCCTACGTGCCGTGGTCGGTTTCGATCTGCCGCCGGTGGGTCAGTACGCAGTAGGTCTGGCATTTCTGCCCACCGACCCCGCTGATGCGGAGAAGGCCATCGCATCAATCGCCGAGATCGCCGAGCAGGAGGGCCTGCGCACGCTCGGATGGCGCGACGTCCCCATTGCGCCCGCATGCCTGGGCGCCAGCGCCCGCAACGTCATGCCGAGCTTCAAGCAACTGTTCGTCTCCGATGCGAGCGTCGATGCGCCAGCATCTGGTATCGACCTCGACCGTCGTGTCTTTGTGGCACGCAAGCGCATCGAGCACGAGCTGCCGAGCGAGCAGAGCACGTACTTCCCGTCGCTGTCGAGTAGGACGCTGATCTACAAGGGCATGTTCACCACGCCGCAGTTGGCAATGTTCTTCCCCGATCTCGCCGATCAGCGCATCGAGAGCGCTCTTGCGCTCGTGCACAGCCGCTTCAGCACGAACACGTTCCCGTCGTGGCCGCTCGCTCATCCGTATCGCTACATTGCCCATAACGGCGAGATCAATACGGTGCAGGGCAATCGCAACTGGATGCGTACGCGTGAGGCGCTCGTGAGTAGCGGCCTGCTGCCCGGTCTCGATCGCGCCTTCCCGATCTGTACACCCGGTGGATCCGACTCGGCCAGCTTCGACGAGGTACTCGAACTGCTGCACCTCGGTGGCCGCTCGCTGCCCCACGCGATGTTGATGATGATTCCCGAAGCGTGGGAGAACAACGACATCATGGACCCTGCCAAGCGGGCGTTCTATCGCTTCCACTCATCGCTGATGGAGCCCTGGGATGGCCCCGCGAGCGTTGCCTTCACCGATGGCACGGTCATCGGTGCGGTACTCGACCGCAATGGGTTGCGGCCCGGGCGTTACTGGGTGACCGACGACGACCTGGTTGTGCTCGCCAGTGAGACCGGCGTGATCGACATCGATCCGGCGCGCATCATCAAGAAAGGTCGGCTCCAACCGGGTCGCATGTTCTTGGTCGACACCGCAAAGGGGCGCATCGTCGATGACGATGAGATCAAGTCCACGCTGGCGGCTGAGCATCCGTATCAGGAGTGGCTCGATGCAGGTCTCGTCGAGTTGGGCGACCTGCCCGACCACGAGCACGTCGAGTTCAGCCATATGAGCGTGCTGCGTCGTCAGCAGGTGTTTGGCTACACCCACGAGGAACTCAAGATCATCGTCGCGCCAATGGCCAAAGCCGGTGCCGAACCGTTGGGGTCGATGGGTACCGATACGCCCATTGCGGTGCTCAGCGAACGTCCGCGGTTGATTTTCGACTACTTCCAGCAACTGTTCGCACAGGTCACGAACCCGCCGCTCGATGCGATCCGCGAGGAAGTCGTCACCGCCGTGGGCTCTACCGTCGGGCCAGAGCACAACCTGCTGGAGCCCGGCCCAGAGAGCTGTCGCCAGTTGGTGCTGCCATTTCCCGTGATCGACAACGACGAGCTCGCCAAGATCGTGCACATCAACGACGACGAAGCACATCCGCAGTTGAAGTCGGTGACCATCAGCGGTTTGTACCGTGTGGCCGGAGGCGGCCTCGCATTGCGGAGGGCATTGGATGCCATCCGTTCCGAGGTCAGCCGGGCCATCGCCGATGGGGCGCGCATCATCGTGCTCAGCGACCGCAACTGCGACGATGTCCTCGCGCCGATCCCGTCGCTGCTGCTCACCGCGGCCGTCCATCATCACCTCATCCGCGAAAAGACCAGGACCCAGGTGGGCCTGGTGGTGGAGTGCGGCGACGCTCGCGAGGTACACCACATGGCGCTACTGGTGGGCTTCGGCGCGGGAGCCATCAACCCGTATCTCGCGTTCGAATCCATCGAGGACATGATCCGCGAAGATCTCAACGGCTTGGGTGGGATGGACCCGCACAAGGCGGTGAAGCACTTCATCAAGGCCAGCGGCAAGGGCGTGCTGAAGGTGATGTCGAAGATGGGTGTCAGCACCGTTGCGTCCTACACCGGCGCCCAGATCTTCGAGGCCATCGGCCTCGGTCATGAGCTGGTCGACGAGTACTTCACCGGCACGGTGAGTCGTCTCGGCGGCATCGGTCTCGACGAGGTCGCGATCGAAGTTGCCGCACGGCATGCTCTTGCGCATCCCACACGTCCTGCCGAACGCGCCCACCGCAAGCTCGAACTCGGTGGCGAGTACCAGTGGCGTCGCGAGGGTGAGGTGCACCTGTTCAACCCCGAGACCGTGTTCAAGCTGCAACACGCCACCCGCGCCAGGCGCTACGACATCTTCAAGCAGTACACCAACCTGATCGACGATCAGTCCAAGAAGCTGGCAACGTTGCGAGGCCTGTTCGAGTTCGCTGTCGGCGACCGCACTCCGGTGCCCATCGATGAGGTCGAATCAGTGGACGAAGTCGTGAAGCGGTTCTCAACAGGAGCGATGAGCTACGGCAGCATCAGCGCCGAGGCCCACGAGACCCTCGCCATCGCGATGAACTCCATCGGTGCGAAAAGCAATACCGGTGAGGGTGGCGAGGACAGCGATCGTCTCGTCGACCCCCTGCGCCGGAGCAGCGTCAAGCAGGTCGCGAGCGGGCGATTCGGTGTCACCAGTGAATACCTGGTGAACGCCGATGACATCCAGATCAAGATGGCCCAAGGTGCCAAGCCGGGAGAGGGTGGTCAGTTGCCCGGGCACAAGGTGTATCCGTGGATCGCGAAGACGCGCCACAGCACTCCGGGCGTTGGCCTGATCAGTCCGCCGCCGCACCACGACATCTATTCCATCGAGGACCTCAAGCAGCTCATCCACGATCTGAAGAACGCGAACCCAGCAGCCCGCGTGCACGTGAAGCTCGTGGCCGAAATGGGCGTGGGCACCGTTGCCGCCGGAGTGAGCAAGGCCAAGGCCGATGTGGTGCTGATCAGTGGTCACGACGGTGGCACGGGTGCGTCGCCGCTCACGTCACTCAAGCACGCTGGCGGACCATGGGAACTCGGGCTGGCCGAGACCCAACAGACCCTGCTGCTCAACGGCCTCCGTGACCGCATCGTGGTGCAGACCGACGGTCAGCTCAAGACCGGTCGCGATGTGGTGGTGGCTGCCCTGCTCGGCGCAGAGGAGTTCGGTTTTGCGACCGCGCCGCTCGTGGTGAGTGGTTGCGTGATGATGCGCGTGTGTCATCTCGACACGTGCCCGGTGGGTGTGGCCACGCAGAACCCCGAGCTGCGCGCCAAGTTCAGTGGCAAGCCAGAGTTCGTGGTCAACTTCATGCAGTTCGTCGCCGAGGAAGTTCGCGAGCTGATGGCCCAGCTCGGGTTCCGCACGATGACCGAGATGATCGGTCACGTGGAGCTTCTCGACAAGCGAGCCGCGATCACACACTGGAAGGCTGCCGGGCTCGACATCAGTCCGATCCTGGCCGTGCCACAGAACCGTTATGGACAGACGCTGCATCACTCGGTGCCACAGGATCATGGGCTCGACATCGCCCTCGATCAACAGTTGATCGCGCAATCAGCACCCGCACTGCAGGAGGGCCATCCGGTGTCGTTCGCAATGCAGATCCACAACGTGAACCGCACAGTTGGCACGATGCTGGGCGCCGCCGTCACGAAGGCATGGGGTGGCAACGGCCTGGCCGACGGCACGATCGCCATCCAGTTCCGTGGCTCGGCAGGTCAGAGCTTTGGCGCCTTCGTGCCAGCTGGCATCGAGCTGCGCCTCGAGGGTGATGCCAACGACTACGTGGGCAAGGGGCTCAGCGGCGGTCGCATCATCGTTGCCCCGGACCGCAGGGCCACCTTTGCTGCCGAGAACAACGTGATTGCGGGCAACGTGATCGGCTATGGCGCCACGAGCGGGGAGATTTTCTTGCGTGGCGTGGTGGGCGAGCGCTTCTGTGTACGCAACTCGGGCGCCACAGCGGTGGTCGAGGGCATTGGTGATCATGGGTGCGAGTACATGACTGGCGGTCGCGTGGTCGTTCTCGGCGCAGCGGGGCGCAACTTCGCGGCAGGCATGAGCGGTGGCATTGCGTACGTATACGACCCGAACGAGACGTTTGCCGCGTTGGTGAACGGTGACATGGTCGAACTCGAGTCGCTCGACGACAACGACACCGAGTTCCTGCTCGAGATCGTGACTCGGCATCGGGATCTCACCGGGTCGACGGTCGCGGCGGTCATCGTCGATGCATGGCCCGAGGCCGCCACGCGGTTCCGCAAGGTGATGCCACGGGATTACAAGCGGGTGCTTGGCGTGATCCGCGAAGCACAGGCGCAAGGCCTGACCGAAGAAGAAACCAACTCGCGTGTGATGGAGAGTGTGTGATGGGTGAGGCAACTGGATTCATGAAGTGGCCGCTCAAGACCCCGACACGTCGTGCGGTGCCCGTGCGCCTGCGCGACTGGAACGAGGTCTACGAGCCCTTCGACGCCGAGCACCTGAAGTTGCAGGCCGGGCGTTGCATGGACTGCGGCATCCCGTTCTGCAACAACGGCTGTCCACTCGGCAACCTCATCCCCGACTGGAACGATCTCGTCTATCGCGATCATTGGCGCGACGCAATCGACAGATTGCACGCCACCAACAATTTCCCCGAGTTCACCGGTCGGTTGTGCCCGGCGCCGTGCGAGTCGGCGTGCGTGCTCGGTATCAACGCCGATGCTGTCACCATCAAGCAGGTCGAGGTCGAGATCATCAACCGCGCCTGGGACGAAGGCTGGGTCACCCCGCAGCTGCCGTCGGTGAAGACCGGCAAACGCGTGGTCGTGATCGGTTCGGGACCCTCGGGCCTGGCCAGCGCACAACAGCTCACCCGCGCAGGTCACGACGTGGTGGTGCTCGAACGCGCCGACCGCATCGGTGGGCTGCTGCGTTACGGCATCCCAGAGTTCAAAATGGAGAAGCATCACCTCGATCGCCGCATCGAGCAGATGGAGGCCGAGGGCACCGAGTTCCGCACCAATGCTGGAGTCGGGGAGACCATCGACATCGACGTGCTGTTGGCCATGAATGATGCCGTGGTGTTGGCGTGTGGGGCCACGGCGTGGCGCGACCTGACGATTCCAGGTCGTGAACTCACGGGCATCTACCAGGCAATGGAGTTCTTGCCGCTTGCGAACCGTGTGCAGCAGGGCGACTCCGAGTCGGCGGCCATTGATGCCTCCGGCAAGCACGTCGTCATTATCGGCGGCGGCGACACCGGTGCCGATTGCCTCGGTACGTCGCACCGTCAAGGTGCAGCATCGGTGACACAGCTCGAGATCATGCCGCAGCCGCCGCAGGTGCGTGCCGCTGAGAATCCCTGGCCGCAGTGGAGCCTCATCTTGCGAACGTCATCTGCCCACGAGGAAGGTGGCGAGCGCGTCTTCAGCGTGAACACCGAGCGGTTCCTCGGTGACGAACATGGCAACGTGCGCGCGTTGCTCATCCACGAGGTCGAGATGGTGGGTGGCAAGTTCACCATGGTCGATGGCACCGATCGCGAGTTGCCGGCCGACCTGGTGCTCCTCGCGCTCGGTTTTGTCGGCCCAGAACAAGGTTCTTGGCTCGATCAGCTTGGCGTCACGTTCGACGAACGCGGCAACACTCGCCGCAGCGACGACTTCGTGTCGGCGGTGCCCGGCGTGTTCGTGGCTGGCGACATGGGTCGCGGTCAGAGCCTCATCGTGTGGGCCATCGCCGAAGGCCGCGCATGCGCGGCGAGCGTGGATCGCTACTTGATGGGCGAGACGCACCTGCCATCGCCGGTGCTCGCGAGTACCCGTCCACTGGCCTGAGCAGGACGTCCCGCACGTGGTGACTGCCCTTTTGGTCGCCGCAGCCCTAAGCTCGCGTTCATGAAGTCACGAGTTATTCTGGCCGGTGTTGGCGCGCTCTCCATGCTTGGTGTGTCCGCTTGTGGAAGCAGTGGTGGTACCAACGCCTCGCCGGTCACCACGATCAAGATGAGCGCCCCCGACTACATCACCGCCGTGCCCATCCTCACCAGTACGGTGCCATCCACCACGCAGGTCGGCCAGCCAGGCGACCCAACCGTCACCGTCGCCGGCGAACAGCTCTATACGGTTCTCGCTGGTGACATTCTCGTG
Organism: Actinomycetota bacterium; assembly: GCA_043753895.1. Classification (GTDB taxonomy): domain Bacteria; phylum Actinomycetota; class Acidimicrobiia; order Acidimicrobiales; family Ilumatobacteraceae; genus WLMZ01. The sequence continues at coordinate 64,731 of JAYUWK010000122.1, read as the reverse complement.
CGCATCGGCAAAAGGTACGGGGTGAGCGCGCAGGCCATCGCCGATTACAACGCGTGGGCCGACGGGGTTGCCCATCTCATCTATCCGGGCCTGAAGATCAAGATCCCACCAGGAGCCACCACACCTGCTGCGGGTGGAACCAGCGGCGGTACCACCACGGCTACCACAGCGCCCGGATCGACCCCCGCTCAGACCACCACCACGGTCGATGTTTCGGCGGGCGGCACCTACGTCGTTGCCGACGGCGACACGTTGTCACGCATCGCGACCAAGAACGGCACCACTGTGGCAGCCATCGTCGCGGTGAACGGCTGGGCCGACGCCAACCATCTCATCTATAAGGGTCTCAAGATCAAGCTTCCCGCCAAGACCGGCTGACCCGCCGCCCGCTGATCCGTTTGGTCGGGTCATGTCAGACGTTCCGTGAATGCCGAGCGCACCGTAGACGTGCGCTGAGCATTCACGAAGGCGCCGGCGGGCGCCGTTGGGGCAGGCCGCGGGTGGGCGGCCCCGGAGCCATTCAGCCGATATCTGGCCAGCGGCGCTTCTGGCGTCGCCGCAAACCTGCATCGCCGAGTTGGCGCCGTTCGCCGAGTGCCCACTCGCGCCGCCAGCTGTTGTATTCGGGGCCGGTGAGGCGCGGAGTTGCACCGGCAGCTGCGTTGCGGCGCGCGGTCCAGTAGTCGGTGAGTGTCTCGTCGCCGAGCAACATGACGGCAGACTCGATGCGTGCGTTGAAGCGGCGGGTGTTCTCGTCGGGAGTGGCGCGCAGTGGGCTGCCGAACACCACGGTGGTGCGACCCGGCTTGGGGCGTTTCATGCCCTTGCCGTAGATGGGTCCGGTGCCATCGATGAACATCGGCACGACGGCAGCTCCCGTGCGTGCCGAGAGATACGCGGCCCCGCCCTTGAAGTCCTGACCCCAACCATCGGGCGAGCGCCCGCCCTCGGGGTAGATGAGCAGGCTCCAGCCATCGGCCATGAGGTCGCGGATCTGATCGGCCGACTTGCGTCCCGTGGTCTCGCGATCGATGGGCAGCGCGTTGAGGACCAACGCTGCGGCGCTGCCCTTGGCGCGGGTGGTGAAGAAGTAGTCCGCAGCAGCGGCCACCACGAGTTTGTGCCGCCACGGCACGGGGATCGCGTAAATCGACAGCGGCGTGTCGAGGTGGCTGTGGTGGTTGGGTGTGAAGATCAGGGGCGGGGGTGTGTCGAGCACGCGCAGATCCTCGAGCCGGTCGGCACCCTTCACTGTGGGCGCGGCCACTGCCTTGGTGAGCCAGCGCATGGGTCCTTGGGTGAGCATTGCGCGTCCGAGACGCGCCGGGTATTGACGAGCCCAATCGGTTTCGAAGTCGGCGCCGAGTGTTGATGGCTCACGGGGTACGACGACACCGCGCGGCACGTTGGGCTTGCGATACGGAAAGCCCTTTGACGACAGCGGCTTGAAGGCCTTGGTGATCAGCGACTCGACGTATCCGGCGGCGCGCGCGGCCCGGCGTATGCCGGTGACGTTGCGAATGGCGTCGTCGCGCTTGCCCATCAGGGACGGCTCATTTCACGTCGCACACCATGAGCGGCGGCGCATGCAGATGGCTGATAGTGGGGGTGCGACCGACCACGTCGGACGCAATCTCGAACGCGTCGTCCATGGTTGATGCAGGCGTGAAACCGAGACGGCGCACGGCCTTCACGTCTCCGCCGACGATGATCACGCGGCTGCAGTGCTGCATGCCGTGGCTACCCCAGTACCACATGTAGAACGGGTGCACGCCGTGATAGGCGTGACCGGTGCGGTAGAGGTGCTTGTACCACTCGTCCTCGGCAAAGCTCTTCTCGTACTTCTGACTCATCACGTAGGGGTCGGTCGTCTCGGTGAGCACCTGCTCGAAGAAGTCGATGTAGCTCGGATGGTGCACCGGGTTGAACTCGATGGTGGTCGGGTGGGTCATGATCACCACGCCGCCCTCGCGCACCAGCGGCATGCCGCGATACATGTTGAACAGATAGCCCAGACCCATACACATCACCAAGATCGGGTTCATGATCGAGTTCACGTTGTATGGGCAGATGTAGGGAATACCCATCGTGAGGATGTCGGTTTGACCTTGGACCTCGACGAGTTGTTGGCGGTACACGTTCTCGGTGGTGACCTTGTGTACGGCTGCAACCTCGCCGGCCTGCACGCTGGTCATCTGATGCGGCGCCTCGATGCCGTGAAAGATGTTGCGGGCCATGCGGTTGGGAGTGCGCTTCAACGCGGCCGAGACGCCGATGAAGCTCGCCCGATCCTTCGCGTTCCACTCCCACTCGCGCTTGGAGAGAAAATCGAACGGCTTCGGGAACGTGTCGGTGTTCATCGTCGTCTCGATCTGGAACACCTTCACGCCGCTGTCCACGAGCACCTTGCCCATACGCCAATTGCTCTTGTGTAGCTCGCTCTTGTGCTGATCCATGAAGCTGCGGCTGGCTTCCATCGTCTTGGGGTTGTGATGATGCTGCAGGCTCTTGTAGCTGCTGAGCCCCGTTGCCGTACTCTTCCAACCACCGTCCATTGCGACCAGGTTGATGTTCACGTAGACGAGCAGGTCGCTGTTCGCCGCACGCTTGTTGATCTCGACGTCTTCACCCTGGGGCGTGGCGCCCAAATATTCGAGCGCGTCGGGATCTTCGGCGTCGTGCTGATACAGCAGGCTGCGCGGGGCGAAGGCGTCATACACCCGGTCGCCAACGGCGTGGCGTAACTCCGCCTCGGTCATGCGCCGGTGCAACGCAAGCGCGGCGATGATGTGCACATCGTCGACTCCGGCATCGGCGGCGATGTCGAGCACGGCTTCGATAACTCGTTGGCGAATATCGGGCCGACGCATCGGAGGCAGCGGCAGGCTGACATCGTCGAACGCAATCGTCAGCTTCATCCCGGGGAACATCAGCGCAGGCAGCGGGTCGTGATCGTAGGGGTTCAACAGCGCGTGACGAATAGCGCCGTCGATGTCATCGAGCGCCTTCTCGGGCTCGGGTGCGTAGATCACGCGGCTGCGTCCGGCGGGCAGCTTCTCAAGGCTGAAGCCTTCGCCGCGCCAGAACATGATCGGTGGCGTGTTGCGATCCACCTCGAGGACAAATCCGGGGCGAGGCATCAGTGCTTCTCCTTCGTGGAACGTAAATCGAAGACCACTTTCACCGCGCCGCGGCGCCCAGCGCTGGCCGCGTGCGAAATGGCGTCTTCGTAATCGTCGAGTGGGTAGGTGGCCGACACCATGCGGGCCATGTCGCAGGCGATCACGGTGTCCATGGCCAAGTCGAATGTGCGTCGTCGCGAACCGTCGGGCATTGTTTCGGTGCCGTATGTGTAGGCACCCACGATCTGGGTCTCACGGTGCCAGAGTCCGGTGAGATCCACGGTGACCTCGGCCGGCATACCCATCAGCACCACGCGGCCGCGCGGCTTGGTGATCTGCAGGCACGTGGCAATCGATCCGCTGTTGCCGACCGCATCAATGGTCACGTGCGCACCGCCGCTGAGGTAGTCGCCCACCACGTGGCAGCCGACCTCGCGACGCACGGCCCTCGCCAGTTCGCCGGGAGCCACGACGACGTCGGCACCCAGACTGCGCGCCAGCGACTGCTGATGTGGATAGCGCGCACCGACGAGGATCTTCACGCCGGGCACGTAGCGACGTAACCCGGCGATGGCGCATAGTCCCATCGTGCCGGCTCCGAGCACGGCCACGATCGGGTTCTCGATGCCGATCAGCGACGGCCAGCACAACAGCGCACTGTGGATGCCCCCGGCCGCAGGCTCGACCATGACAGCGGCTTCGTCGCTCATGTCGTAGGGCACGTGATGAAGCTGGCTCTCGTGCGCGAGGAACGTGGTGCTCCACCCGCCACCCGTGCTGTGGCAGAACCCGGTTTGGATGCCCGGTTCGAGCGGTGGCAGGGCGAGATGTGCGTAGTCGTCGCCGTCACCAGGGGCCGCGTCGGGAAAGGGCAGCGCGAACCCGCGCGCGGCATGGCCGAGGACCGGTTCGATGACCACGCGGGTGCCGTCTGCCAGTTCGCCGACCACCTCATGGCCCGGAACGAACGGGAAGCTCACCCAATCGTCGAAGTAGGTGGACGCATGACCCTCGATGGTGGACAGATCGCTGCCGCAGATACCGCTGAGGCGAGTGTCCACATGGTGCCATCCCTCGCCCAGCGACTCGGGGGGATCGATGGTGACCAACTCCAGCGGACCGATGCGCGCCGCTGCCGACGGGCTGATCGCGGAGACCATCCGCGCCAACCCGAGCCGGGCGACCTTGCGTGAAACCTGCAGTGCCTTCATCAGAACCGGTTCCGCGATGCGCTGCCCACAAAGGTTCGCTTGCGCTCGCGTTCGCTCAACATCGTGCCGATGGGGAGCAGAGGTCGCGGCCCGCCTGGCGCCTTCTCCCATTCCTCGACGAGCCACCCACGCTTGCGGGCAATGGCTGCCAGACGGGTCTCAGGATTCACTGCGACGGGGAAGCCCACACATTCGAGCAGCGGCAGGTCAGATGTGCTGTCGGCGTAGGCAACACATTCGTCGAGCAGGAATCCCTCGGCCTTGCAGTAGTCGGCCAGCACCTGCGCCCGCGTCTCGCCGGTGGGCGGCACCTTGGCGAGCTCGCCGCTGTAGGTGCCGTCGGGTCGAACCGTCATCTCGGCCGCAACGATCTCGTCGAAGAGGGGCTTCAGCCCGGCGACGGCGAAATCGAGGGCACCAGTGATGAGGACCGTGCGGTGACCGAGGGCGCGGTGTTCGCGCACGCGCCGCATGCCGGCGGGAAAGCTCTTGGTGATGATCAACTGCGTAAGGAGATCCTTGGAGTCCTCGTCGATCTGGGCCACTGGCGCATCTTCGTAACGCCGATAGAAATAGCGCAGGAAGTCGGCGCGATCCTTGCGATCCATACTCGACAAACCGGGAGCCTGCGCGAGAGTGCGCAACACGTATCGCATGCGCTCTGGCATGTTCAGACGGCGCGTTGCCAAGAACGAGAAGCTCTCCACCACGTTGCTCGAGATCAGGGTGTTCTCGAGATCGAATGCGGCTACATGGCGCTCGGGCGACAGTACGTTGCGGCGCAGTCGGTCGGCGCGGTCGTTGCGGTTCTTGCCGGGCGTGCTCTTGACTCGCGCATGTGCAACAACCGACGGCAGGTGGATGGTTGTGACGTACTTGGGCCAGTCGACCGAGCGCGGATCGCAGTTGAACGCTGCTTGATCTGCCGCAGAAAGCGAGTCCCAGACCTTCATCAGATTGTCGACTTGATAGATGGCTTCGCACTCGGTGTAGAGGCCGTACAGCTGCACGTATTCGTATGCGCGCTCGATGTCGTGCTTGCGCTCTTCGAGCTTAGCTGCCCATGTTGCCTGAGTGCCGCGCAACGGCAGGGCCTGCAGGGCGCGCTCGGTGCGGGTGACCACGGTCTTGGCCCGCTTGAGTTGTTGCTGCACCTTGCCACGAGCGGGGAACTGCCATTCGGGGACCACGATGGGCTGGCCCTCGGCGTCGTAGAGCGGATGCTCGGTGAACCACGAACGCACGTTGTCGACGAGCGTCTTGTACTTGAGCGGGTTGATGCCGCCACTCGCTACTTGGGTGATGCGCGGCGCGTGCTCAGGTCCAATCGCCGCAACGGCGATGATGGCTGCGACAACGATGTCCACCGGGATCACGTCGACGGTTCCCTCGGGCACACCGGGAAACTGGGTCAGAAGACCACGGGCGTAGCTGATGATCACGGGCTCGGCCATACGGAAACCGCGAATCCAACCGGGACGGGGTTCGGCCAAGGCGGACTCGATGATGCTCGGGCGGACGATGCTGACCGGCACATTGCCCTTGGTCTCCATCAGGGCCTGCTCGCCGAGCGCTTTGGTGTAGGCATACGCATCGGGCCAACCGATGCTGGCCGCGCGGGCACGTCCGGCCTCGACGAGTTGATCGGTGCACCACTTCTCGCGGATGTGCTCGGTCTTGCTGGCGAGCGCCGGGGCGCCGGCGGCGCCGAGTTCCTTGCGCGCGTCGGATCGGAACTCGCGCAGTTGCTCTGGCATTCGGCTCGCTGCTTCGGTGTCGCTGCGCAGGCGCCTCGCCGCAGCAACCTCCTTACGCCAGTTCAAGCCGAGATCGAAGGGCCCTTCGCTCACGAGTTCCTCGGGCGCGTTGCCGCGTCGGTTGCCGGCCACGTAACAGGTGCTCACCGCAACGAGGTGCGGTGCGACGTTCATGTCGTTGAGCGTCTGGGCCACTCGCGTCGGCCCGAGCAGATTGATCTCGACAGCGGTATCGAGCGGTGAGTCGAAGGCGACAGCAGCAGCAGAGTGAATAATCACATCACAGCTGGCGAAGATCGCACGGTCGGCCTCGCTGAGTCCGAGGCCATCGGTACTCACGTCGCCGTTCACGGTGATGACGCGGCGCTCGAGCATGGCATCGAAGGGTTCACCAGTGTCGCGGAGTTCGCCTTTCAACCGGTCGAACGCGTCGTTCTTGAAGATTTCTCGACGGGCCCGTTCGGGGGCGCCGCGCTTGCCGCCGCGAATGAGCAGCACCAGTGAACAACCCGGCACGCTGCGCAGTAAGCGCTCCACGAGTGCGGTTCCCACGAAGCCGGTGGAGCCCGTGATCGCGATCCGTTTGCCGTCGAGTTGCTCAGCAATCATGGCGTGACAGGCTCGCGATCGTTTTCACAGCCATCTTTCTACCATATGGTAGAGAACGATGGTTACCCGAAAAGGCATGACACGAGCATCGATCCTCGAGGCCAGCGTCGACCTGTTCGGGAGCCGCGGGTTCTCGGCAGTGTCACTTGATGACATTGCTGGCGTCGTCGGCGTGGCGAAGCAGACGGTGCTCTACTGGTTCCCATCGAAGGACGAATTGCTCGATGCGGTGCTCGAACAGACGGCCATTGAACTGGCGGCCGTGATCGAAGCCGCAGTGCGCGCGGCCCCCGACGAACCACTTGCGCGGGTCGAGGCCGTGATCAACGCAGTTCTGCGTCCCGCTGTGCGTCGCCCGGCGCTATTGGGTCTGGTGCGAGAGGTCAGCCGCCTGTCGCCCGGACACGCCGAACGCCTCACGGTGCGGGTGCGTCCGTTCGTGCGGCGCGCCACCGACTACCTTGGCGAGGAGATGGCTGCTGGCCGACTCCGTCAGGCCGACCCCGGTCTTGTCGTCGCACTCGCCTACGCGACGGTTACGGGTATTGCCACCGAACCAACAGCGCTGGCGGCGGTGGAGTGGCAGGCGACCACCACGGGTCTGCGCCGGCTCCGTCGAGAGCTCACCGAGTTCCTGCTCGCAGCGCTACGCCCCTGACCAGATCAGCGCTTCGTGTTGCGACGGCGGCGAGCATGGCGCTCGAACGCAAGGTCGATGAGGCGATCGACGAGTTCGGGGTACGTGAGGCCAGCGTGCTGCCACATCTTCGGGTACATCGAGATAGGTGTGAAGCCCGGCATCGTGTTGACCTCGTTGATGAGAAAGCCGCGGCCCGACTCCTCGAAGAAGAAGTCGACGCGGGCCAGACCTTCGCAGCGCAGCGCCTGGTACACCTGCACGGCGCTGGCGCGCACTTCTGCGGTCTGGACCTGCGTGAGCGGGGCAGGGATTAACAACTGCGCGCCATCGGCGAGGTACTTGTCCTCGTAGTCGTAAAAGTCCTTCCCGGGCACGATCTCGCCGGGGACACTGGCCTGTGGGTCGAGGTTGCCGAGTACAGCAACTTCGATCTCTCGCCCGGCGATGGCTTCTTCGACGACCACCCACTCGTCGTAGGTCAGCGCATGCTCCACTGCGGCATGCAATTCCTCGATTGTCGAGGCTCTACTCACGCCGACAGACGAGCCCATGTTCGAGGGCTTCACGAACACCGGTAACCCGAGTTCGTCGGCAATCTGCTGCAGGCGATGGGATGTGACGTCGTGCTCGCGCAGGCTCACCCAGCGCGCTTGGGCGATGCCGTGGAAGCCGAGCACCTCCTTGGCCAGTGCCTTGTCCATGCCCACCGCCGAACCCAGCACGCCGCTGCCGACGTACGGCACGTCCATCAGTTCGAGCAGTCCCTGTACCGTGCCGTCTTCACCCAATGGACCGTGGAGGAGCGGCATCACCACCACCGGGCCGGCGGAGACCGCCGAAGCGAGCATGGGCGTGGGGGAGAGTTCGTCGCCGGTTGCCTCGAGCCGATCGGGGAGCAATACCGGGTGAGCAGCGAGCGCTGCCAGCGCGGCGGTTGCCAGTTGCCACTGCCCGTCGCGGTCGATGCCGATGGGCGTGATCCGGTACCGGGTCTGATCGACGGCACGCAACACGTGGGTCGCGGTCACACAACTGACATCGTGTTCGGCAGATTGACCGCCGAAGATCACAATGAGGTTGATGCGGTCGTCGGCCATCGCGCCACGGTAGCCGTCGCCGCGACGCACACTCGGGCACCGCTGCGTCCCCGCCGGGCATCCTCTGGCATCGTCGACGGGGGCCGCTACCGTGCCCGTATGCGATTCCGTGCGAGCGACGTGGCCGCAGCTACCGGGGGAACCCTCTTCGGTGCTGATGCCGAACTCGATGGCGTGTCCTTCGATAGCCGTGCGTTGCGTCCGGGCCAGTTGTTCGTAGCGATGATCGCTGAACGCGACGGGCACGAGTTCATCCCCGCTGCGTTAGGCAGTGGTGCGGGTGCGTACCTCACCCAGCGCGAGCCCGGATCGGGGACTGCCATCGTGGTTGCCGATACAGCTGATGCCCTCATGCGGCTTGGTCGTTGGGGACGTGTTCGGCTCGAGGCGCGCGTCGTGGGCATCACGGGTTCGGTCGGTAAGACGAGCACGAAGGACTTGGCATGTGCTGCGCTGGCGGCTGGCGTGCGCACTGCGGCGAGCGAGCGGAGCTTCAACAACGAGCAGGGCCTGCCGGTCACGATTCTGAATGCGCCGGACGATACCCAGGCTCTGGTCTTGGAGATGGGGATGCGTGGCTTCGGTCAGATCGAGCGTCTTTGCGCAGTCGGTCAGCCAGACATCGGTGTCGTCACCCGTGTGGCAGAAGCCCACACCGAACTCGTGGGTGGCATCGAGGGCGTTGCGAGGGCGAAGGGCGAGCTCATTGCGGCCCTTGCGAATACCGGCACAGCGGTGCTCAATGCTGATGATCACAGGGTGCTCGCCATGTCTCGCCTTGCCGCGTGCCCAGTGGTCACCTTCGGCCGGTCTGCAGGCGCGGACGTTCAGATCGATCAACTCGTGCTCGACGACCTCGCTCGTGCTCGCTTCGTGCTGCGTACGCCGTGGGGAAACGAACCCGTCGCGCTCGCGGTCAGCGGAGAACATATGGCCGTGAACGCCGCGGCAGCGCTTGCTGTCGCGGTGCTCTGTGGGGTCGATCTCGCCGCTGCGTCTGGCGCCCTCGCTCACGCCAACCTGTCGCCGTGGCGGATGGAGATCACGCGCCACAGCCGCGGAGCTGTAGTCATCAATGATGCTTACAACGCAAACCCGGCCTCGATGCGCGCCGCAATCGAAACATTGCTGTCCTTGCGAATCAGCGGTCGCCGCGTCGCGGTGCTCGGCGCGATGGCCGAACTTGCCGATCCGGTACAGGATCACCTGCAGATCGCATCACTGCTCATCGAGCACGGCATCCAACTCATCGCTGTCGGTACTGACCTCTACGGCGTGCCGGCCCGCAACGACGCGCTCGAGGTGTTGCGCTCACTCGCCGGCGACGACGCCGTGCTCATCAAGGGCAGTCGCGTTGCGGGGCTCGAACGGCTCGCCGCGCTCTTCATCGCTGAGTAGTTGCGCCGGCCTGCGGATCAGGTCGGCCCACCAACTCAACACCAGCGCTGCGATCACCGCGACGAACAACACCGGACGTGGTCCCACGCGGTCGACCACCGGGCCAAAGGTCAGCGCACCAAGCGTGACGGTGCCACCGAAGGCCATGAACCACAAAGACATCACCCGAGCTCGTTCGTGGTCGCGCATGTTCGTCTGGAACACGGTGACCATCGGCGTGACGGCCATGAAGTAGAAGAAGCCGAGCAGGAACCCAATGGGTATCGCGAGTTCCGGACCGCGGGCCAAGGCGAAGCCGGCCATACTCACCGCAAAGCCGCGGAACGCGAACGTGATGAGCTTGCGTCGATCGAAGCGCAACAGCACGCTGCCGCACGCGAGCCCGCCGAGCGCCGCGCCCAAACCCCATGTTGCGTAGAGCCACTTGTAGGTTGCGCTGCTCGAGGGGATACCGAAGTTCAGGCGGGCGATCGATGGGAACAAGCTCACATAGGGCAGACAGAAGAACGAGAAGGCAGTCATTGCGAGCAGCATCCGACTGAGCACGCTTCGCGAGCGCGCGATGCGAAGACCGACGAGCAACTTCTGGATACCGCGCTCGACGGATTCGCTCCTCACATAGGGAATGGTGATGACCGCGATCCCGGCCACGGCGAACAGGTATGTGGCGGCGTTGATCACGAAGATCTGCGGCACCGTGACACCGAAGCCGATGAGAGCTGCAGCGAGTGCCGGCCCGATCACGCGTGACCCGTTGAGCATTACCGAGTTCAGGCTGAGTGCGCCGGGAAGGTCTTCCCTGCTGATCAGCAACGGGATCGAGGCCTGCATCGCCGGGGCACCCAGCGCGTTGAAGATACCGATACCGAGCTGGACCGCGAAGATCGCCCACAGCGACGAGTCGTGGGCAATCAGCACTGCAATCGCAACGGCGAACACCATTTGCATCGCCTGATTCGTGATCAGCCATGGGCGTCGCGGAAAGCGCTCGGCGAGCACGCCACCGGGAATCGAGAGCACGAGCAGCGGGCCGAGCTGGGCGAACCCCATGATTGCGACCCAGGTGGCTTGGTGCGTTCGGTTGTCGATGTATGCCGGCAGGGCCAGGTTCTGCATCCACGTGCCGACGTTGCTGGCGAACAGACCGATCCACAGAATCCGAAAATCTCGATAGCCAAGCGCCGCGCGGGCAGTGCCCGGGCGCGCCGTGGAATTCGTTCTCGGTGGCGAAACGGAGGTGTTCATCGACAACTCGCTGGTAGGGGACTCGACAAGTGTAGTTGCAGACCACAACTATCTCGGGTCAACCGTGCGTCATCGGTCCGTGATTCCCGGTCGCTTGTCACACCGGGCGAGTGGTATATCGAGTGACGCAGTGCTGACGGTTGCTGGTGGGCTACGCGCCGAGGATCAGGTCGGCATAGAGCGGGAGCACTTCCTTGGGCCCGCTCACCAAGAACGTGGTGATGCAGGTGTCCTTCCAGAGTTGTAGCTCGTCTTTGATCTTGTCGGGCGGTCCGACGAGCGCAACGTCTTGCACCATTGCCAAGGGAATCGCTGCAGCAGCTTCGGCCTTCTTGCCCTGCAAGTAGAGGTCCTGCACCTTGAGCGCGACGTCTTCGTAACCCATGCGCGCGAACACCTCGAAGTGGAAGTTCACATCGCGGGCACCCATGCCGCCTGCGTACAACGCGAGGAACGGGCGAACGAGATCAGCGCACTGCTCTGCATCGGCCCCCGGCACGATCATCACCGTGGACGCGACCTCGAACCGGTCGGATTTGGTGGGGTCGCCGCTCGCAGCGAAGCCCTGGGCCAAACAGTTGCGGTAGAAGGCGTCCTCTTTCGGGCTGAAGAACAGCGGTAACCAGCCATCGCAGATCTCGGCCGAGAGCGCAACATTCTTGGGGCCCTCTGCGCCGAGGTAGATGGGGATCTCGGTGCGTAGGGGGTGGATCGTGCTCTTGAGCGGCTTGCCGATTCCGGCGCCGCCGACGAACGGCATGTCGTAGAACTCGCCGTGATGGCTCACCGGCTGATCGCGCCGAATGATCGATCGCACGATCTCGATGTACTCGCGGGTACGAGCCAGTGGCTTTGGATACGGCTGGCCATACCAACCCTCGACCACCTGTGGACCACTCGCGCCGAGGCCGAGGATGAACCGGCCACCGCTGAGGTGATCGAGCGTCATCGCAGCCATGGCCGTGGCGGCGGGGGTACGCGCGCTCATCTGGGTGATCGCGGTGCCGAGCTTCACCGTTGAGGTGTGCGCGCCCCACCACGCCAGCGGCGTGAGGCAATCGCTGCCGTACGCCTCGGCTGTCCAGATGCTGTCGAATCCGAGTCGCTCGGCCTCCTGAATCGATTCGAGCGCTCCAGCGGGTGGTCCGCTGCCCCAGTATCCGGTGTTGTATCCAAGCTTGATCGTCACGTCCCGAACGGTAGTGCGGGCGAGGCGACGACAACGGATTACAGCGGCTTTCGCGCGATCACGATGGCCGACAGCCCGAACGGCATGTTGATGCGGCGCAGTATGCGGCGTTCGAGCGAGGCCAAGAGTCCGAAAAGACCGCCGAGCCCCGACTGGTTGCGATCCACGTCACTGCCGCCGGCTCGACCGCGACGATCGAGCCATCCCATGATGAACGCGGGGGGCGTCAGGAAGCTGTACGCATATGTGGCTTTGACGATCTCGAGTCCTGCGTCGTCAGCGGTGGCGCGCAACTCGGTGAGACTGAACCGACGCGCGGCATGGGTGATCTCGTCATGGCTGCGCCACAGCCGTTTGTTCGCCGGCTCCATCAGGCACACGAGTCCACCCGGGCGCACGATGCGCGCGTAGTCGCGAACGACGGCACCAGGATCCGGGTTCAACCGGTGATACAGCGCCGTCACACAGAGCACCAGTGAGAAGGATCCGTTGGCGAATGGAAGGTGATTGAGATCGGCCCGCACCGCACGGTACCGGGGCTCGGCATCACGGGCGATCTGCAGTGCGATTGACTCGTAGTCGGCGAGCACCGTGGGCGCATACTCGTGCAGCCATGCGCCAGTCGCGCCCGTGCCGCCCGCTGCGTCGAGAAAGAGGTCATCGGGCTGCGGTCGCATCTGCGGCTCGATCAGCTGTCGGAGCAACGCCCGGGTACTGCGATACCACCAGTGCTGGTCGCTGTTGGTGGCCATACGGCGGTACTCATCGGCATCCATCAGGTCATTGTGGCATCCCTCGTGCCAACGTGGTGGCCGCGACTGAACGTGCGCGGCGCGGGCACGCGAACCGCATCGATGCGGTAGCTTCACCGGCGTGATCGACACGAATCCACCAGCCGGCGGTAGCGACCTCAGCGGTGTTGTCTGTGTGGTCACCGGCGGTTTGGGTTTCATCGGATCGAACCTTGTGCAAGCACTCGTTGCGATGGGCGCCGAGGTCCGGGTCGTCGATGCGCTCGTGGCTGACCATGGCGGCAGCGTGCACAACGTCGAAGGACTCGACATCGAGATCATGCAGGCCAACATCGCCGACGAAGGCGTCGGCGAGGTGCTGCATGGCGCTCAGATCGTGTTCAATCTGGCCGGGCAGGTGAGCCACACCGCGTCGATGCGCGATCCACAACAGGACCTTCGTCTCAACGCACTCGACCATGCAGCTTTTCTCGAGACCCTGCGTCGTGTCAGCCCAAGCGCACGAGTGGTGCACGCCAGCACGCGACAGGTGTACGGCAGAGTCGAGCATCAACCTGTTGACGAGACCTCGGCGGCGAACCCGCTCGACGTGAACGGCGTGGCCAAGCTCGCCGGGGAACAACTCCACATGGTGTATCACCATGCATACGACATCGCGGCCACATCGTTGCGGCTCACCAACGTGTATGGGCCGCGCCAACGATTGAGTAGTGATGAGCTCGGATTCCTGCCGGTCTTCATCCGTCAGGCGCTGCGCGATGAGACGATCCGAATCTTCGGCGACGGCATGCAGCGTCGCGACTGTCTCCACGTCTCGGATGTGGTCACAGCGATCCTTGCCGCGACGGCCGATGCCGCGGTCGGACGTGTGTACAACGTGGGCCACCCGCAGGATTTGCCGCTTGTCGAGATCGCCGAAATCATCGTCGAGGCAGCAGCGAGCAGTGGCGGTTCCGAGCTCATCGCCTGGCCGCACGATCATCAACGCATCGACATCGGCTCGTTTCACACCGATAGCCGTCGTATCAGCGCCGAACTCGGCTGGACCGCTGGCGTGACCCTCGGTGATGGGGTGTCGGACACCATTTCGTTCTATCGTGGGGACCCGTGGTACCTGTCGTCGATCTGAGTCGGCGCGGACATCGGTTGGCAGGGGTCTTCGGCGACGCAGCACGACGCGTCGCTGCAAGCGGAAGCTTCCTGCTCGGAGCCGAGACGTACGCGTTCGAGCGAGAATTCTCCGAGTGGCTCATTGTGCCCGATGCAGTCGCCGTGTCCTCCGGTGCATCGGCGCTGCAACTCTGCCTCGCAGCGCTCGGCGTCGGCCCGGGCGACGAGGTCATCGTTCCTGCATTCACGGCCGTGCCCACTGCGGCCGCGGTGTGCTCGGTCGGTGCCGTGCCGGTGCCCGTGGATGTCGAGGCCGAGACTGCCAACCTCGATTGCACGCTCATCGAGGCGGCCCGAACGGCCCGCACGAAGGCGGTGATCGTGGTCCACCTCTACGGCCGCCCCGCCGAAGTGCCCGTCACCGATCTGCTGGTCGTCGAGGACGCCGCACAGGCGCACGGTTCGGTGGGTCGTCTCGGCCGGTCGGCCGCGGTGGCATACAGCTTCTATCCCACCAAGAACCTCGGTGGCATTGGCGATGGCGGGGCCGTGGTCACCGCCGATCCCGAATTGGCAGCAAGCGTCCGTCGGCTACGTGTGCACGGGATGACAGAGATGTACGTCCACGAGCAGATCTCACAGAACTTTCGTATGTCCGAGGTCGAGGCCGCATGGCTGCGCCTCGCGCTTCCCAGCCTCCGCGACGACAACCATCGCCGTTCCGTCATTGCGAACCGATACCGCGAGGCCGCCCCGCACCTGCGGTGGCCCGATCCTCATCCGGATCACGTGTATCACCAGTGCGTCGTGCGTTCCACCGATCGCACTGCGTTCCGCGCCGCACTTGCCAAAATGGGCGTCGGAACCGGCGTGCACTATCCGCTTACGGTGCCACAGCAGCCCGGCTATCGGCACTTTGCCCGCACCGAGTGTCCACAGGCGACAGCATGGGCGGCAGAGTGTGTGAGCCTGCCCTGCTTTCCCGAGCTCACCGACACTGAGGTCGACCAGGTTGCCGAGGCCCTCGCAGGAATGCCGCGATGATACTCAGCGGTGTGTCTGCAATGTTCCCGTGTTACAACGACGCCAACACGATCGGCGGGTTGGTCGA
Organism: Actinomycetota bacterium; assembly: GCA_043753895.1. GTDB lineage: Bacteria > Actinomycetota > Acidimicrobiia > Acidimicrobiales > Ilumatobacteraceae > WLMZ01. The sequence goes on along the minus strand of JAYUWK010000122.1, from coordinate 49,490 downwards.
CGATGCGTACGGGGCACTCGAACCTATCGTCGCAGCAGTCGAGGTCATCGTCGTGAACGACGGCTCGAGCGACAACTCGCGCGCCGTACTCGACGAGCTTGCCGTCACTCGGCCCTGGCTGCACGTGATCCATCACGAACGCAACCAGGGCTACGGTGGCGCGCTGATCACCGGCTTCACCGCGGCGCAGCACGAGTGGATCTTCTATACCGATGGCGACGCTCAATACGATGCCCGCGAGGCGGCCCTCCTTGTTCCACTTGCAACAACCGATGTCGACATCGTGCAGGGGTACAAGATCGGACGCGGCGATGGCCTGCATCGCGTTGTCATCGGACGCGTGTACCACCATGTCGTCAAGCTGCTCTTCGCGCTGCCCGGGCGCGACACCGACTGTGACTTCCGCCTCTTCCGTCGTCAACTCATCATCGACAACCCGCTCACATCGACCAGCGGTGTGATCTGCGTTGAGATGATGCGAGGCTTCCACGACAGCGGAGCACGATTCGTGGAGAGCCCGGTGCACCACTACTTCCGGCCATCGGGCAAGTCGCAGTTCTTCCGTGTTCCTGCGATCGCCCGAAGTGCCCGGCAACTGCTGCAGTTGTGGTGGCGTATGGTCGTGCGATGACAACGACGACGGGGCGTCTACGCCGGATTGCGGACCGAGCCGCCACCGACGAAGGTGCCCGTTGGGGTTTCTGGATCGCCTTTGGCGTCGGCTTGGTTGTGGTGGCCGTCATCAGTCGGGATCAGTGGTTCATCCGCGACGATTGGGCGTTGGTGATCACGCGCAACACGGTGCGCGAGACAGCAGGGTGGAAAGAGTGGTTGTTCTCGGCGCAAGACGGCCATTGGCTCACGGTGCCGGTGCTCATCTACCGAGCCATTCAGAACGTGTTCGGGCTCGGTTCGTACCTGCCGTTCCTCATCCCGAACCTCCTCGCGCACATTGCTGCGGTGCTGCTGGTTCGTGTGATCTGTCGACGGTGCGGCGTGTCGGCATGGACCACCACGCTGGTGTGCATCACGCTGCTCGTGTTCGGCGCCGGCTGGGAGAACATCCTCTTTGCGGTGCAGATCTCCTACAACCTGTCCCTGGTTGCTTTCCTCGCACACGTGGTATTGGTCGACCACGATGGTCCACCCGATCGCCGCGATGCCCTCGGGGCGGGTTTCGCCGTGATCGGTGTGATGTCGTCGGGCTTCGCCCCAATCTTCATCGGTGGTATCGGCTTGCTGCTCGTGCTGCGCAAGCGTTGGTGGGCGCTCGCTGTGGCGGTCATCCCACAGGGTCTGGTGTACGCATGGTGGTACGTGTTCTGGGAGCGCGGCAGTGCCACTGCGGTGCCGTCGGGCTCGAAGTCGTTGGTTCCCGAGTTTGTCGCACGCGGACTCGGGTCCACGATGCGCAGCTTGGTCACACTGCCCGGCGTCGCGGGCGTCGCTCTGTTGGGAACCATCGGAATCGCGTTGTGGCGGGGCAGCGGCTGGCGCGCTCAGTCCATTCTCCTCGCCCTGTGGGGCACGGCGTCGGTGATGCTGATCGGCATCGGCTTCGAGCGCGTCAGTCTGGGTGTCGGGTCTGGGGCCTCATCGCGTTATCAGTACATGACAGCAATGTTGCTCGCTCCCGCCTTCGCGCTCGCCGTCGATCAGTTGCTCCGGCTGGCACCCCCGGCGTTGTGGGCCGGTCGGATCGTGATGGCGTTTGCGATCGTGGTCAACGCCGGGTGGCTCTTCCGATCAGGGCACGACTTCTCGGCGCAGTCCCATCGCGAGAAGGGCACCTTCGAACTCAGTGCGGGGTCCGATCTCTTGGAACAGGCCGACCCCAACCGTGCACCCGAGCGCTATAGCCCAGATGTCACGTTCGGGTCGCTGCCACGGTTGGTGTCCGAAGGCGCTTTCACCGCGCGACCACCGGCGAACCAAGCCGAGATCGATCGCGTCAGGGTCGCCATGGGGCTCGCTCCCGAAGTGCCTGGCGCACCCGTTCCGTGATGGGGCCGGGCGCCTGTGGGTCAGGCGCCCGGCGCAGACGCAATCGTCGGCGTCGTCGGTGTAAAGGTGACTGGCAGGTGCTCCGGCCCGAAGATGCCCACCTGACTCGGCTTCCAGGTGATGTTGCCATCGATACGCAGGTCGGGCATGCGTCGGGCCAGGATCGGGAGCGCCTCTTGCAGTTCGGCCTTTGCCAGTGATGCGCCGAGGCAGTAGTGGATGCCGCTGCCGAGGGTCATGTGCGGTTGCCCCGCCGGTTCGCGAAGGATGTCGAAGCGCCCTGCGTCGGTGAAGACAGACTCGTCTCGATTCGCAACCGAGAGCGATGGCATCAGCATGGTTCCCGCCGGAAAGAGGATGTCGCGGTATTCGATGTCCTCAGATGCGAACCGGCCGGTGCCGCGTACAGCGCCGAAGTAGCGCATCGACTCATCGACTGCACGCGCAGCGAGATCGGTGCGTTCGCCAAGCTGCTTCCACTGGTCGGGGTACTGAGCGAACAATGCCACCGAGCAGCCGAGTTGGTTGCGGGTGGTGTCGGTGCCGCCCACGATGACCGCTCCCACCATCATGACCAACTCGTCGTTGTCGAGCTTGTCGCCGGCTTCCTCGGCGGCGATCAACGCAGTGATCAGATCATCGGCAGGCTTCGAGCGGCGCTCGGCGATGAGCTCGCGGGTATAGGCGTCGAGTTCGTCCTGGGCAGCCATGATGATGGGCAGGTCCTGCTCGAGTGTGCCATCGAAGATGCGCAACACGTCGGCGGCGAGTCGACTGAAGAGCTGCCAGTCGCTCTTCGGAGCGCCGAGCAGTTCACAGATGATGGGGATCGGATACGGCTCGCAGATGTCGGCCACGATGTCGGCGGACCCGATTGATGCAACTGCGTCCACCAGTCCGTTGACGACTTCGCGCATGAACGGTCGCAGGCGGTCAGCGGCGCGAGGCGAAAACGCTGGTGCAACGAGCCGACGCAATCGCAGGTGCACGTCGCCCTCGGCGCTGAGAATGCTCACCCGATCGCGCTCCAAGAAGGCGGGGTCGGTAACTCCCATCATCTTGGGCAGGATCGCAGCGGCGTTGTGCCAACGTTTGTCGCGTAGTACCGCAGCGACGTCGTCGTAACGCAGCACGGTAAAACCGAAGGGGTTCCGTGCGAGCCAGTACTCTCCGGCCATCTCGTGCATCACACGCTGTGCCTCGTCGAACGGCACGTCCATGAGATCGAGGGTCGGCAGGTCGGTTTCGAACACGGAGGTCGCCATGCACACGAACGCTACTTGTGTGCTCGGTCGCGTGCGCGACCCGCTATCCGATGAGGAGTGAGACAGGATCCATCGAGGTCAACCCCAGCGCCTCGGCCACCGGGCCGTTGGTCACCTGGCCGGCAACGGTGTTGATGCCGTGCGCCAATGATGCATCCCGCTTGGCGGCACCGCCGGCACCGTGGAGCGCAACGTCGAGCTGATAGGGCAGCGTGGCATTTGTGAGCGCGTACGTACTGGTGTGCGGCACCGCGCCCGGCATGTTGCCAACGCCGTAATGCAGGACACCGTGGAGTTCGTACACGGGCGCATTGTGCGTGGTCTCGTGAATGGTCTCGATACATCCGCCTTGGTCGATCGCGACGTCGACGATCACGGCCCCCGGCTTCATCGTGCGCACCATTGCATCGCTCACCACGACTGGGGCACGGCCGCCCGCCACGAGCACTGCGCCGATCACGAGGTCAGCATCGGCAACGTTGCGTTCGATGGCGCCGCGATTCGACGCCAGCGTGACGACTCGGCCCTTTTGAATCTGGTCGACCCAACGAAGGCGATCGATGTTCTTGTCGAAGAGCACCACTTCGGCTTCCATGCCGGCTGCAATCCACGCAGCGTTCCAGCCGACGTTGCCGGCGCCGAGCACCACGACCTTGGCCGGGCGCACTCCCGGTGCGCCGCCCATCAGGACGCCGCGCCCACCATTGTGCCGTTCGAGGTAGTGCGCGCCCATCTGCGGTGCGAGGCGTCCGGCAACTTCGCTCATCGGCGCCAACAGCGGAAGTGCGCCACTCTCACTCTGGACGGTTTCATAGGCGATGCCTGTGGTGCCCGCAGCGAGCAACGCCTGGGCTACCTCGGGGTAGGCAGCGAGATGCAAGTAGGTGAACAGCGTGAGATCCGCGCGAAGGAAGCCGAACTCTTCGGCCTTGGGCTCTTTCACTTTCACGACCATCTGCTGCGACCAGGCGTCGGCAGCGGTGGGAACGATGGTTGCGCCAGCGGCTACGTAATCAGCGTCAGAGATGCTGGCACCCTCGCCGGCGTGGGTCTCGACGAAGACCTCGATGCCATGCCGCTCGAACTCGCGCACGCCATCGGGCGTCATCGCAACTCGGTGTTCGGCAGTCTTCACCTCACGGGGGACGCCGACGGTGCGCAGTGTGGATGTGTGCAGGTCGCTCATTGCGTTATGATGCGCACCTTTCACGCCAAGTTGTTGAAGGTAATCAGTGGCAGAAGTACCATCTGGCCGTGGAAACAGCGGCAATATCCAAGATCGACCATCGAATCCTCGATCAACTACGTGGTGATGCGCGGCTGAGTTGGCGCGAGCTCGGCGAGCGCGTCCACCTGTCGTCCACCTCCACCGCCGAACGGGTACGCGCGATGGAACGACGCGGCATCATCCGCGGCTATCAGGTGGTCGTAGACCCGGCGGCACTGGGCAACGACGTGCGGGCCGTCATCGACGTCGGTCTACCGCCGGCGATGAACCCCGACGAGTTCGAAGCGAAACTCGCAGGGCGCGCCGAGGTCACCTTTGCCGCGTACGTCACGGGCAAGGCCGACTACATGGTGATGGTCGACTGCCGCGGTGCCGAAGGACTCGACGCGTTCATTCGATGGCTGAAAGCCGATGCTGGCGTGGCGAGCACCGAGAGCAAGGTCGTCCTCCGCGGCGTCACCGGCTGACCCGCGCCCTGGCCACCCGCCCGCACCCTCGCCCGCACCCTCGCCCGCACCCCCGCCCGCACCACCCGGAACCTGGCTCAGCCCTGTTTGTTGGGCGCGATGCGCGCCAGGTGGTGGCGCGAGGCGCGCCCGAGCGGACTGGGCTCGGGTGGTGGCGAGGGAGGTGATGGCGGGCGGGAGGTGTGGCGGCGGTGATCCGCGTAGTCTTGGCAGAGCAACTTCCACGAGAGGACCGAGACCCATGCAGGGGTTCAAGAACTTCATCAACGGCCAACACGTCGACGCGGCCGATGGTCGCACCTCGGTCGTCGTCAATCCGGCCACGGGCGAGCAATACGCAACGGCAACGCTGTCAGGTACCGCCGATGTGAACGCGGCGATGTCGGCAGCTGCCGCGGCTTTCGAGGTGTGGAAAGACAGCACACCGTCGGAGCGTTCGCTTGCGTTGTTCCGCATCGCTGATGCGGTCGAGGCCCGCGCCGAGGAACTGATCGCGATCGAGGTCGAGAACACCGGCAAGCCCGTCGGCCTGACCCGAAGCGAGGAAATTCCACCGATGGTCGACCAGATCCGGTTCTTCGCAGCGGCAGCGCGCAACCTCGAAGGAAAGTCCGCTGGCGAATACATGCGTGGCATGACCAGCTACATCCGCCGTGAGCCGGTGGGTGTATGCGCCCAGGTTGCGCCCTGGAACTATCCGATGATGATGGCCGTGTGGAAGTTCGCTCCGGCGATCGCTGCGGGAAACAGCGTGGTGCTTAAGCCCAGCGACACGACGCCCGCGAGTACCACATTGCTCGCCGAGATCGCAGCCGAGTTCCTGCCGGCCGGCGTGCTCAATGTGGTGTGCGGCGATCGCGACACGGGTCGATCGATGGTGCTCCACGACACTCCGTCGATGGTCAGTATCACCGGCTCGGTGCGCGCCGGCATGGAAGTCGCAGAGGCAGCATCGCACAGCCTGAAGCGGCTCCACCTCGAACTCGGAGGCAAGGCACCGGTCGTCGTATTCGACGACGCCGACATCGCTGCCGCTGTTGAAGGCATCTCCACCGCCGGGTTTTTCAACGCCGGCCAGGACTGCACGGCAGCCACGCGGGTACTCGTGTCCGCAGGTGTCTACGACGAGTTCGTCGCTGCGTTGGCGACGGCCGCGTCGGGCATCAAGACCGGCATGCCAGATGACGAGGACGTGCTCTTCGGCCCGGTGAACAATGCCGGTCAGTTGGCCCGTGTCAGCGGTTTCGTCGATCGGGTTCCCGATCATGCCACTGTCGTGGCCGGTGGCAGTGCCGTCGGTGGGGTTGGTTACTTCTATTCGCCCACCGTCGTCGCGAACCTGTTGCAGAACGATGAGATGATCCAGAGCGAGGTGTTCGGGCCGGTGATCACCGTGCAGAAGTTCTCCGACGAGGACGAAGCCGTGCGCTGGGCGAACGGCGTGGAGTATGGCCTTGCGTCATCGGTGTGGACCCGCGATTTCGGGCGGGCGATGCGTATGTCGAAGCGACTCGACTTCGGATGCGTGTGGATCAACACCCACATCCCGCTCGTCGCCGAGATGCCCCACGGTGGCTATAAGAAGAGCGGCTACGGGAAGGATCTCTCGGCATACGCCCTCGAGGACTACACGCGCATCAAGCACGTGATGGCCAATATCAACAGCTGATCATGCCTCCTCTCGCAGCAACCGTTCCTCGGCAGCGGCGATGGCTTTCTGGACCAGTTCCTCGACGTGAGGCACATCGATGCCGAGCGCTTGACCGATGTGTACCGACCAGATCTCAGAACGCAGGTTGTTCTCGAAATCGAGACGGCTGCGGATATCAGAACGCGCCGCCTGACGGTTCTGGCTGATCATCACGAACGTTGCAAGGAAGATGGCCTCGAGCGACACGATCATCGTGAGCAGACCGAAGGGGAACTTGTCGAACTGGTAGTTCAGCCCGGCCAGACCGATGTTGCCGGCCACCCAGACGCCGAACCAAATCGCGTGAATGTAGACGAACTTCATCGACCCGGCAAAGGCTGTGACGCCGTCGGCCACCGAGCCCTCGGCTTTGCGAACCCGGCTGAAAAGCGTTCGTTCGTCGAGCACTCGGAAGTGCCCGGGCTTGCCGAGTTGGCCGTCTTCGACACCGTCGAAACGGTCGATGACCCGGCACGCTTCGCAGTCGTGGGTGAACGATGGTGGAACTTCAGTTTCTTCCATAAGACCTCCGGACCGCATCAGTGTTGGCCGCGTCCCCGTGCAGTTCTACATCACGCATGTTTGCTCACTTGAGAATGTTGACGGCGCGGGCGCCCACGACCACGATCGTGGCCAGCGATGTGAGCGACTGGGCCGTCATCAGCGCCTTGGCGCGCAGTGTGAGTGGCAGGGCGTCGGTGGGGCTGAACGCAGATGAGTTCGTGACCGACACGTAGAGGTAGTCGAGGAAGTGTGGGGACCACACGCCCCGTGTGACCCCCGGGTTCTCCATCTGAGGGAACCAGAAGTCCGGAGGGGCGTGGTCGGCGCGGGACCGTCTGCTCGGCCCGCCTCGATCGATCTCCCAGTACCAGAGTGCATAGGCGATGACACCAGTCAGCCAGACGGACACGGCCGAATAGATGAGCGAGCGCCCCGGAAGGGTGCTGCCCGACTTGAGCAGGTTGTGCATGAGCAGGCCAAGTGTTGTTGCATTTGCAATCGACAGAATCGCGATGAGCCCGAGTGACACGAACCGTACATCGCGCGACGTCTCGTCGAACTTGGTCGGACTCACGATGAGCAATGTGACGAGCACCAACGCTTCAATCGCAGGCAGCATCCAGCGCGGTCCCACCGTGAGCTTTTCGGGCAGACGGATCTGCAGCATCAGGGCTCCGACCATGGCGAGCGCCGCTGGCCATCGAGTCTCGCCACTGGAGACCAGGCCCCACGCGTGCTCGTCGAGGGTCGGCTTGTCGTCGCTCATCTCGACTGGAAGTCGTTCCACGCGTTGGTGAAAACTTCAACGAGCGTGTCGCCGATGAAGCGAAGCTCTTCCGGGCCGCACGTGAGCGGCGGTGACAGTACGACCACCGGATCGGCCCGGTCGTCGGCGCGGCAGAACAGCCCCGCTTTGTAGAGCGCCGGCGAGAGCACACCACGCAGCAACCAATCGCATTCCTCGTCGGTGAAGGTGGTTCGGTTGTCTTTGTCCTTCACGAGTTCGGCCACGCGAAAATAGCCACAGCCTCGAACTTGGCCGACGATGGGAAGCTCACCCACACGCGCCATGACCTCGTCGAACACTGATTCATTGCGCAGCACGTTGCCGAGCAGATCCTCGTGCTCCATCAGTTCGATGTTCGCTAACGCGACGGCGCAACTCACCGGGTGCCCGCCGAACGTGAGGCCGTGGAGAAAGACACGGTTGTCCTCGAGAAACGGTGCGGCCAGGCGGTCGCTGACGATGATGCCGCCAAGCGGCGCGTAGCCGCTGGTGACGCCCTTGGCGAACACGATCACGTCGGGTTGGTACCCGAATCGTTCGCAACCGAACCAATGACCGAGCCGGCCAAATGCGCAGATGACCTCATCGCTGACGAGCAGCACGCCATACCTGTCGCAGATCTCTCGGACGCGCTGCCAGTAGCCGGGTGGAGGCACCAGCGCTCCGCCGGTGTTCTGCACGGGCTCCATGATCACGCACGCCACGGTGTCGGGACCCTCCATCAGAATGCACGCTTCGATGTCGTCGGCGCAGGCCAAGCTGCACGCTCCCGTCTGTGCGCACATCCCACAGCGATACTGATTGGTGTTGGCGACCTTCACCGTGCCGGGCATCAGCGGCTCCCACGGATTCTTGATCGCCGGGATCCCGGTGATGGAGAGGGCCCCGAGCGTGGTGCCGTGGTACGCGTAGTGGCGACTGATCACCTTGCGCCGCATCGGCTGGCCGATTGCTGTGAAGTATTGGATCGCAAGTTTCCATGCGCTCTCCACGGCCTCGCCTCCACCAGTGGTGAAGAACACACGGTTCAGATCGCCCGGCGCCAACTCGGCCAGACGTGCCGCCAAACGGATTGCCGGCTCATGACCGAAGCTCCACAACGGGAAGTAGGCCAGCGTGGCTGCTTGAGCGGTGCCGGCCTCGGCCAACTCACGTCGACCGTGTCCCACCTGCACGGTGAACAGCCCGGACAATCCATCGAGGAGCCGGTGGCCATGCTGATCGAAGATGTAATTGCCTTCACCGTGGGTGATCACCGCCAGCGGGCTGCGCTGGAATCCGCTCAGTTGTGTGAAGTGGCCCCAGAGGTGCCGACGCGCGGCCGCTTGCATGTCAAACTCCGCCGGGTTGGCTTCGATGCTCAATGGGCGCCCCATGCGTAGGTCTGTTTCACCAACGACAGGTAGATGAACGTCTCGGTGTTGCTGACGCCCGGCACCGAGCGGATGCGATTGGTCAGGTTCAGCAGCGCAGAGTCGTCGGGCACGACAACCTCGCACATGAGGTCAAATGAACCGGCGGTGACCACGAGGTACTCGATATCGGGGAAGGCCTCCAGCGCTGCGGCGATGCCCTCGGTGGGACCTTCGGTGCGCACGCCGATCATCGCCATCCGGCGATACCCGAGCGACAACGGATTGGTGACGGCTACCACCTGCACCACGCCGCCGTCCATCAGTCGTTGAACGCGCTGACGTGCCGCTGCCTCTGAGAGACCAATGGCGGCACCGAGGCGGGTGTAGGAGATTCGTCCGTCGGTCTGCAATTGCTCGATGATGGCGCGGTCGGTGTCGTCGACGTGGGGGTTTCTGCGATCCATACAGCACGGATCATGCCCCCGTTCGCATGTTTCAGCAAATGAATCGGCCATTTCTATGAGGTGACCCCGCGTTGCAGAGCCGACAACAGGGCAGCGACCTCAGAGCCCAGTGATACGTTGACTGAAGTTGTCCCGGAGCCGGGGGCGGTTGATCCCGACATCGGAGCAGGACTGCCCGTGCCCGCGGGCGCGAGTGGGGGACCGTGAGTACGGCAGTACAGCAGCCATCAATGGCAGACAAGGGCCTGAAGGGCGGGTCTCTCGGCCTGATCGCCGTCATTGTGATCGGTGTTGCGTCAACCGCGCCGGGTTACAGCCTCGCTGCGGGCATTGGCGGCATCGCCGACGCCGCTGGCTTGAAGGCCCCGTTCATCATGCTCTTCGCGTTCGTGCCGATGGGGTGCATTGCGGCTGCGTTCTATTACCTCAACAGGGCCGATCCGGATTGCGGCACGAACTTCACCTGGGGAGTGCGCGCCTTCGGACCCCGCGCCGGGTGGATCAGTGGATGGGGTTGCATCGTTGCCGACCTCGTCATCATGCCGAACCTGGCAGGTATCTCGGGTCAGTATCTCGTGTTGCTGTTCAGCGAGAGGCTGGCCCAGAACATCTATCTCACGACCACGATTGGCATGTTGTTCATTGTGGCGATGTGCTGGATCTGTTGGAAGGGAATCGAACTCTCGGCCAAGTCGCAGGTCATCCTGCTCAGCACCGAGGTCGCCATCCTCAGCGTCTTCGCCATCGTTGCGATCGTGAAGGCATTTCACGGCACCTCGAGAACGGCAATCAACGGCGACGGTGTTGCAACCGTGTACCACTCGATCAGGCCCAGCCTGTCGTGGATGTCGCCGTCGGGTCTTTCCACCCAAGCGATCACCGCAGGACTCGTCGTTGCGATCTTCGCCTACTGGGGCTGGGATACCTGTGTGTCTGTGAACGAAGAAACCGAGGACTCGAGCCGCACGCCGGGTATCGCCGCAGTGCTGTCCACTTTCATCCTGCTCGCGATCTACCTGCTCACCTCCTACGGTGTGGTCTCGCTGCTCGGCCCGACGTTCGTCTCCGACAACAGCGGCGACGCGATCTATGCGGCGGGCAAGGTGGCCCTGCCCACCATTTTCGTCAAATTGCTCATCATCGCCGTGCTCACCTCGGCAGCGGCGTCGTGCCAGACCACCATCTTGCCTGCGACCCGCACGATGTTGTCGATGGGGGCCCACGGCGCCGGCCCGAAGAAGCTGGCGCAAATCAACCACACGCAGCTCACTCCTGACTTCAGCACGTGGCTGTTCGGCGGCATCTCGATTGCGTGGTATTTGCTTCTGGTACTCATCAGCCACAACACGTCGACGGATGCGTACAGCGCATCGATTGCTGCGGTTGGTATGGCGATCGCGGTCTACTACGGAGTCTCGGGGCTCTCGTGCGTGTGGTACTACCGCCGGTACCTCTTCGTCTCGGCCAAGAACTTCTTGCTGATCGGGTTTCTGCCTCTCTTCGGTGGTGTCGTTTTGATCTTCGTGTTCTGCAAGACCGTGTGGGATGCGCGAAACGTGGCGTATGGCTATGGGCTGCTGTTTGGCGTCGGCACGGTGCTGGTCATCGGCACGCTGCTGTTGGCCGTGGGTATTCCGCTCATGATCTGGTGCAGTTTCAAGTACCCCACGTTCTTCAGCTACTCCTCTGATCCCATTCATACCGTCCCCGATCCGTACGGCGAGAACACGTTGGCGGCACCGCTCGGTACCTATACCAAGGAGAACCGACATGGCTGGTGACATCGTCGTAGGCATCGGACCCGACGGCAGCGGCGAGTCTGCTGCAATCTTTGCAACTCGCCTCGCGCAGCAACTCGGCCGTGGGGTGGTGTTGGTGTTTGGCTACGAGGCGTCCTCGATGGGGCCACGCGGGGGCCCACTCGAGGATCAGATCGAGGCCATCGCCGACGAGGTCACTCAGGCTGTGCGCGTACGTCTGATCGAGACCTTCCCCGACGTGCACGTGAGCGTCGAGCTCATCCGCGACCGAGCGGTCGACAGCCTCATCATCGCCGCCGAGGCGCACCAGGCCGAATTGATCGTGGTGGGTCACGGGGGTCGCGGTCCGCTACGCGCTGCCCTACTGGGTTCCACAACCTATGAGCTCGTTCACCGTGGCCCGATTCCGATTCTTGTTGTGCCGGATCCCGAAGACGGTGAGTGAGCAGAACGCTGTCGCATTTTCGCGCTCACGGCGTTGGCTCTCTACACTGATCTGAGCGTCGGTGCGTTTGCGAGCAGACCCCTCGCTGTCAACGCCGCGTCGGTACCGTCCGCGTCGGTATCCGTGTGACGTGAGAGGAAACAACGAATGAGCCAAGATCGTGGCAGCGTCGAACTGGTCGACGTGACCAAGCGCTTCGGTTCGATGGTTGCCGTCGACACACTCAACCTCGATATTCACGCCGGCGAGTTCCTGTCCTTGTTGGGCCCCAGCGGCTGTGGCAAGACCACGACCTTGCGCATGCTCGCCGGTTTCGAGCAGCCCGACGAGGGTTTCATCCGTATCAGCGGCGAATTCGTGCAAGGCGTGCCGCCATATAAGCGCGATGTCAACACCGTCTTCCAGCAGTACGCGCTGTTCCCGCACATGACCGTTGCCGAGAACGTCGCATACGGATTACGTCAGCGGCATGTCTCCAAGAGCGACATCGCCACCCGAGTGACCGAGGCACTCGACATGGTCAAGATGCGTCCGCTCGCCGATCGCAAGCCGCGCCAGATGTCGGGCGGTCAACAACAGCGCGTCGCCTTGGCACGTGCCCTGGTGAACCGGCCGAGCGTGCTGTTGCTCGACGAGCCGCTCGGGGCGCTCGATCGCAAGTTGCGCGAAGAGATGCAGATCGAACTGAAACTGCTGCAGAGCCAACTCGGTATCACGTTCGTCTTCGTCACGCACGACCAGGAAGAGGCGATGGGGATGAGCGATCGCATTGCGATCATGCTCGACGGCCATGTCGAGCAACTCGCCGATCCCGAAACCGTGTACGAGCACCCGGCCTCAGCGTTCGTGGCTGGCTTCATCGGACGCAACAACTTCTGGAAGGGCGTGTCCACCGGTCACGGAGTCCGCGCCGACGACGGCACCGTGTTCGTCGCTTCGAACCCCGAGGAGACCGTGGCAGAGGGCCAGCCCGCGCTTGCAGCGATTCGCCCCGAGTGCATCCAACTCAGCAGCACCGATCCGGGCCGTGCCGTCAACGTGATCGCAGGCAGTGTTGCCGGTGTCTCGCACTACGGCGACGTGTTGCAATACGTGGTGCGCACCGCAGACCGAGATGTCCTTGCGCTGTTGCCCCGGCAGGGCGCCGTTCGGCTCGCCCCCGGCGACGCCATCTGGTGCCATTGGGAGGCCGCCGAGGTCTATCAGTTCTCCGCCGAGCAGGCCGACCTCGTGCTGCAGGATCCCGCGACCGAGGCCGCACCGGACTGACCGGCGAAACCGCACTGGCACAACTACCGTTTGCACTACCCACAACCACTCAACGGTCTCCCGGAGGGACCGCATCGATGACATACAGCGAAGCATCAACCCGAATCCTCGTCTCTCAGCAAGCAGCACAGCGTCTAGCGGCCACGATCAACCGCCGCCGTTTCCTGGCCATCGGTGGCGGTGTCGCAGCGGTAGCAGCCCTTGCGGCCTGCGGTGGCAGCAGCGGCGGTTCAGGATCGAAGAGCAAGAACATCAATATGTTCACATGGGCCGAATACGACGACCCTGATCTGCTCAAGAGCTGGGGAAACATCAGCCTCACCACCTTCGATTCCAACGAACAGGCGATCCAGAAGTTGGTTCAGGGCGGCGGCTCATCGGGCTTCGACATGGTCGTACCCACGGGCGCGTATATCCCGCAGCTGGTGAAGTCGGGCCTACTCGCGGAACTCGACAAGACCAAGATCCCCAACTTCGCGAATCTCGATCCGCTCTACACCAATCAGTCGTGGGACCCGGACAACAAGCACAGTGTCTGCAAGAACTGGGGTACCACCGGGTGGATCTACGACACCACCGTGGTCAAGACCGAGATCAAGACATGGACCGACTTCATCAAGGTTGCGCAGACCGAGGCCAGCGGCAAGACCAGCGTTATCGATGCACCGCCCGACCTCACTGGTATCTACTTCTGGGCGAACGGCATCGACTGGACCACAGAAAAGACCGAAGATCTCGATGCGTGCGAGAAGTTCCTGGTGAAAGAGTTCGCTTCGCATATCAAGGCATTCGACTCCTACCCCGGCGTGAACCTCACCTCGGGCAGCTACGCGCTGTCACAGGTGTTCAACGGTGATGCACGCCAAGGTCTGTTGGGCATCAAAGCCGCCGGCGAGGACCCCGCCCGTTACAAGTGGGGTGTCGGTTCGCCGACGACCGAGTTGTGGATGGACAACTGGTGCATTCTCAAGGGAGCCAAGAATGTGGATGCGTCGTACGACTTCATCAACTTCATCCTCGACCCGAAGAACAGCGTGAAGGATCTCAACTTCCACGGCTACAACACCGGCATCAAAGGAGTGGTCGACTTGGCCGGCGCCATCGACTTCAAGGACATGGTGTTCTTCACCGACGCCGAGGTAGCGAAGATGAAGCCCGGCGCGGTCAACTCAGTGCAGGATCGCCTTGTCAAGATCTACAGCAATGTGAAGGCCAAGGCCGGTGGCTGATCGATGACGGCAGCACTGGGCACGAAGCCCCCCAAGCAACGGACCTCGTTGCGCACTCCGAAGTTCCTACTCGCGATTCCCTCGTTCGTCTGGTACGCGTTCCTCTTCGTCGTACCGGTGGCGCTCGTGGTGGTCAACAGCTTCGGTCGCAAGGTCGCCGGCACACCGGGCAAGGTTGATCTCAGCTCGCCGAGCCTCGACCGCTATCACGAGGTCATCAGCGGTTCGTTCCGTTCGCTGCTCCGCCAGACGATGTTCACGTCGATCCTGGGCACCGTGCTCTGCCTGATCATCAGCCTGCCGGTGGCCTACTTCCTTGCCTTCAAACTCGGTCCGAAGGCCAAGACGGCGGTACTTGCGTTGTTGATGGTGCCGTTCTTCGTGAACTTCCTGTTGCGCACGCTTGCCTGGCGCATCGTGCTGCAGCCGCAGGGTTTTGTCTCGAACTTCTTGCAGTCGGGCCATTGGTTCACCTTCGGTCTGGCGTTGCGCAGTGGGCCGATCCAGATCCTCGATACGCGTGCAGCGGTGCAGTTGGCCATCGTCTACAACTATCTACCGCTGATGATCTTCCCATTGTGGGTGGCACTCGATCGCGTCGAATTACATCTGCGCGAGGCGTCGAAGGACCTGGGCGCAGATCGCCTGCGCACGCTCATGCAGGTGACCTTGCCGTTGGCGGGCCCCGGCATTGTGGCCGGTCTGATCCTGGTGTTCGTGCCGTTGTCGGGCGACTATGTGACCGCGGCGCTGCTGGGAGGAGCGAAGGGCAACATGATCGGTGCCGAAGTCGCCAACCAGTACTTCAAGGCACAAGACGCAGCGTCCGGTTCGGCAATCGCGGTGTCGTTGATCATTTCGATCCTGCTCGTGCTGGGAGTTATCGCCGGCTGTTTCTGGTTCATGGCGCGAATCCGCCAGCGCAGCCGCGCGGTGCGCGTGGTGCAGCGATGAAGCGTTTTTTCACCGTGTCGTCTGCGCTCGGCGTGTGGACCGGCGCGGTCATCGTGTTCCTGTTCACTCCCATTGCGTTCTTGGTGGCGATGTCGTTCAACGACTACAAGAGCATCTTCAAGTGGACTCACTTCTCCACGCGCTGGTGGGGTCACATGATGCAGAACACCAGCCTCACGTCGTCGTTGCGTGTGTCGCTCGAGGTCGCCTTCATCAGCACTGCCCTCGCGCTGGTACTCGGCACGTTCGCCGGATTGGCCCTCGCTCGGCGACCCGGCCGATGGACAGCGGGATTCGTGGGCATCATCCTGCTCATCTTGGTCACCCCCGAGATCGTCGATGGTGCCGGTCAGCTGAGTTGGTTCGTGCTCCTCGGCGGGCCTTTCCGTACCGGGCTCACGCCCATCGTGCTCGTGCATACTGTGTTCAGCTCAGCCGTGGTCACGCTCATCGTGCGGGCCCGCGTGGCTGGGCTCGACGCACGTCTCGAAGAGGCCGCGGCCGATCTCTTTGCGACTCCGGCTCGGGCGTTCTTCGAGGTCACGTTGCCACTCGTCATGCCCGCGGTGCTGGCGGGTGGCATGTTGGCGTTCACACTGAGCCTCGACAATGTGGTGTCCACGAGCTTCGTCAGCCCGGCCGGCGTCACGACGTTTCCCAACTATGTGTTCGGACTGTCCGGGGGCATCATCCGCCCCGAGGTTGCGGCGATGGCCACGCTCTTCATCGCCAGCACGTTGGCCGCAGTCGGCGTGGTGGCTCTGGTGCTCCGTCGGGGTGGGCAGTCTGGCACCGAGATTGCGGCCACGTTCACTGGCAACTGATGCCAGCCGATCTGTGACCGGCTAGCGTTTCGTCATCATGCCAAGCACCATTGCGCCCCGTGTCGCGCTCGGGCCATCATCTGCTCCCTCATGGATGGCCGATGCCATCACGGCAGGAGGTGGTGAAGTTGTCGCAGTGGCCGATGCCGAGGCGTTGGTGTGGGCCGACGCGCAGGATGCCAATGCGCTCGCCGATGCGATGACCGACGCTGATCACGTCCGCTGGGTGCAGTTACCGTTCGCAGGCATCGAGATATTGGCGCACCTCATCGACGACGATCGGGTGTGGACATGTGGCAAGGGCGTGTACGCCGATCCGTGCGCGGAGCTGGCACTGTCGCTGGCGCTCGCCGGTATGCGCGGTCTCGGCACGTACGCCAGAGCGTCCACATGGAGCGGACCGCAAGGTGCCAACCTGATCGGCGCCCGTGTCACGATCCTGGGTGGCGGCGGTATCACCGAAGCGTTGTTACGTCTGCTCAAGCCGTTCGACTGCCACGTCACCGTCGTGCGCAACCACGTGCAGGACATGGACGGTGCCGATTCCGTGGTCGAGGCCGATCGATACGCCGATTGTCTGCCGGGAGCCGACCTTGTCGTGCTCGCGCTGTCGCTCACACCAGACACCGAGGGAATGATCTCGCGCAGCGAACTCGAGATGATGGAGCCACACGCATGGCTGGTCAACGTGGCCCGCGGTCGTCATATCGTCACCGATGAGCTCGTGTGGGCGCTGCAGAACAACGTCATCGGCGGAGCCGGCCTCGATGTGACGCACCCTGAGCCGTTGCCCGATGGTCATCCGCTCTGGACCATGCCGAACTGCATCATCACACCGCACGTCGGGAACACACCAGAGATGGGTGTTCCGTTGCTCGCCGAGCGGATCACCCGCAATGTGCGCCTTTTTGCGCGTGGCGCAGAACTGATGGGTCGCGTCTACCCCGATCTGGGTTACTGATTCGCTTGCAACAACCGGGGTTCGGCGGGACAGATGGGCCGTCGCGGCCCTAACGTTGGGTCATCAGCGACCACTACGAATGCCTCGGTGTGCAACCCACTGCTACGCGGGACGAGATCCGTGATGCGTATCGCAACATGGCTCGTCGTTACCACCCCGATGCCAGAGGCGACGCGTCCGCGACCGATATGGCCCGCATCAATGAGGCCTGGCGCATCTTGTCAGATTCGTCGCGCCGAGCTGTCTACGACGCGCGGCTCGATACGCAGCGCGGCCCCGCGTCTTCCCCTGCGGGGCGTCCGGGTCCGCAGCGCGATGCGCCTGCTCCATCTCCGGTGATGGCGACCGTCTACCAGCCCGCTCGTTTTCCATGGAGATTCATGCTGGTGATCGCTGGTCTGGGCATTGGATTCGTGTTGGTGAACGCGGCCTTCACCAAGCCAGGCCAGCCCGCCAAGCCGGACAACCTCATCGAGGCGGGTTCGTGTGTGAACATTGCAGACAACGGTGACGCCATTGAGGTGGCATGTAACGGCACCAATCAAGGCGTGGTCGATTCGCTGATTTCGTTCGATGCCGTGTGCGGACAGGGCACGGAAAGCCATCGCGATCGACAGGGTATGGGGCAGGTCTGCGTGCGAATGGCGAACTCAAGCTGACGCTGCGCGCGTTGGCTGCCGCGACCTTGGCGCAAGCCGCTATCGGTGTGTAGCGGCAGCTTGGCGGGTAGGCGACTCGCCAGAGTCGCTGCTACCATATGAGCGCCTTCGGGCGATTAGCTCAGTTGGTAGAGCGCTACGTTCACACCGTAGAGGTCATCGGTTCGAGACCGGTATCGCCCACCGTAGAAGTGCTGCCGCGCGAGCGATTTCGATCGGTCATTACCGAGCGGGCTCCGGACTCAGGTTCGGAACGTGACCCGTGCGCGAAGCCAGATCGCGAGCCACGCCTCGTCGATCTCCCGTGCCGCAACCGCGAGCATCGCTTCGACGGCGTCGTCAGGGTCGGGATTCTCGTCGTGCCATGACCCGTTGTTGAGGTCAATGAACAGCACGAGGCATGCCCATGCCGCTCGCTTGTTGCCGTCAGGCAGCGGATGGTTCCACGCGATCCGACAGGCGAGCACCGCTGCCTTGTCATATGGGTCTGGGTAGAAGTCGGTGTCGCCGAATCCGGCTTGCGGTGCGTGGAGCGCCAAGTCGGCGAGTTCGACGCAGCTGGCCTTGATGAGCGTTGCGGCGTCGATGCCTGTGACGTGCTCCGCGAGATACCAGAACTCAGCGAGGCGAAGGTACCGGGTCACTTCGCGAGGCGGTCGAGGATCTCCCGGTCGCGCTCGAGCAGCTTCTTGGCCCGGGCGGTGAAGTCGGCGTCTGAGCGGACGCGTTCAATTTCGGCTGCGAGCGCGTCGATGATGAGTTGGTTGACGCTGTCGCCTCGGACACGGGCGACAGCTTCTGCGTCGTCGGCGATCGGAGGCTCTGCGATCTGTGCGCACCCGAGCTGGCCCCGTCCCGGCCGGGGCGTTCGGGAAATGCCATGAGCAGCACCGCTTGCCCTGCAAGGATGACCGCATGTCGCTTGTCATCGACTGCGTTCTGATCGACTGTCTCGACCTTGATGCGATGACCGCGTTCTGGTGCCAGGCGCTCGACTTCGAACATGTTTGGACCGGACCCTCTGGCGGACATCTGCTCGCAGCGACGGATGGATCTGGGCGTCGGCTCGCCCTGATGCCCTCCCATAGCAGGAAAGCCGCCAAGAACAGAGTTCACTTTGATCTTCGTCCCGACCACGACCAGCAAGCAGAAGTCCAGCGACTGGAGGGTCTCGGGGCGCGACGCATCGACATTGGGCAAGCCGACGTCACATGGGTGGTCATGGCCGACCCGGAGGGCAACGAGTTCTGCGTGTTGCGCTCCCTCGTCCAGAAGGAGAAGGACCTGGCATGTTTCGCTTTCACACCGTAGAAGTCATCGGTTCGAGACCGGTATCGCCCGCTCTTGTTCATCGGCCAGCGCCGCCGGTGGTCTGTCGCAGTGATCCGCGGCGGAGGCATCGCGGACGGTGACGGCGATCGAGCGTCCCCGACTGCGGAGCACGGCCAGTTCCCGCACACGCGGCCTGAGCGCTGGATCAGGATGAATGGCGTCGGCAACGAGCACCTGGTTCCCTTCAGCGAATCGGATGATGTCGGCCACATCTGGCCACCCATCGTTGCTGTAGCGACCAATAAGCATAGCGACCAGGTCTGCCTCGTGGGCCCGCTCGGCTGCACTGAGCGGGTCGCTGAGCGCAATGATTCGATCCCCTGCGTCGGCGCTCTCGAACTGGGCGATGACGCTGAGAACCGGGTAGGAGCACGCCAGCGTGTTGGTCATGTGTCGACCGAACAGCACTCGACCGCTTGGCTCGACAGAGATGCGGTAACCGTTGTTTCGCAACGAGTCGATCACGCCCATCTCATAGATCGAGCTGAAGTTATCGTTGCCGTGAGCGAGTTGATAGTCGGTGCTGCGGACCAGTCCCCGTTCGGTTTGCGCCACGAGCTCGCGAACGATGCCTGCGTCTTGGGGACGCTCGCGCGGACTCCGTGGCAGGCCTGCATTGACCCCGGTGAACACCAAAGTGAGCGCAAGGAACACGACACCAGCGGTCAGTGCTTTATCTAGGACGCGTTGGTTCAGCAAGGGAAGCATCGCCATCAGGCCTGCCACCCAACACATCATCCCGACGAGGGTCACCCACCCGAACAGATACGGATACAGAGGTCCTCGCCCAAGCGCCATCTCCACCACGGCGACCGGTAGGAGCATCGAGAGAAGGAGCACCAGCGAGCCGAGTGCAGCGTCTTGGCGTCTCCGAGACGCGAGCCCTGCGGCAACAAGTGCAATGATCCCGACACCGGGTAGAAGGCCAAGTCCGCCATCGAAGGCGTCGCTGAAGAGCCGCAGACCGATGTGGCCCCCGAGCCAGCTGGATCCGAGACCAGTCTCGTGCAGCACCACGCGCAGCCCACCCGAGATTCCACTGGTTGGCGCCTTGGATGGTTGCACGAAGAAGCGCGCAACACGGTAGAGATTGTGACCCTGGGGCATGAACAGGTCGACTGCTGCCGGTAGCCACGCGATTATGGCGACGAGCCCCGAGCGTCGAACTGCCGTCCTCGTCTCGAGCCGAGGCGCTCGCGCAACGGACACCGCTGCCGCCACGAAGAAGACTGCGACGGGTGCAATGAACGTGATGTGGCCCTGCACGCACAAACTGCCCGCACCGACGAGCCAGGGCAGCCACTGCCACCGACGATTGAGGACCGCCCAGCAGGTGACCAACGACAGCAGAAAAGGCATCTGGACCACGTATGGGTTCCACGGGTCGAGCAATCGGTCGCCTTGCGCCGTCACGATAAAGATGAGGGTACAACTTGCCACCACGCGAGCGACCCGTTGCCCGGCGAGGGAACGAACGCAACGAAGCGTGGCAACGAACGAGACCACGTTGATGAGGGCTGCACCCACCAGGAGCCCGACTGCGGAACGACCCATCAGTCGATACGGGATCGCCATCAGGTAAAAGATCCACGGGCCGAGGTGATTCCACCCGAAGCGAGCGTCTCCGCCCACGAGTGGTGTGTTCACGGTGCCGACCGCATCGGTCCACATTCGCATCAGCGCGTTATCGCCCAGCACCGTCCACGTACGCGGCAGACGCACCGCGACTGCGACGGCGAGCATCGAGACCAGACCGATATCGCCGATCCATGGTCTGCGCCGGATCACGGTTGTTTCAGTCGTGTCACAGTTGCAGAGGAAACAATCCAGTGCATCGACATAGGTCCTCGATCGAATGGCGGGCGTTGCTGTACAAGTAGTTCTTAGCTCATGAGGCGCGCTCTCTGGCATCACCCGATCTCGGCCGGTTCACGGGCGCACCTGTCTGCAGGGTGCGGTTCGCAGAGTCAGATTCCTGTGACGTGGGGTAGTACCGTTACGCCTGTGACTCGTCTGTGTGAACGTCCTGGATGCTCGACTCCAGCGGCTGTTGCCTATGGCATGGATCCCGACCAATTGTTGGTCTGGCTCGAGGTCGTTCCGGAGGGTGGAGCGCCACTGCGCACTGGCATGGTGTGTCGTCGACACGCTGACGCGATGGTTGTGCCACGAGGCTGGACGCTCGACGATCGTCGCGAGGCGCGACCACGGCTGTTCCGTGTGGCCTCCGACGATGCAACAAGTGAGCTGCGTCGGATCAAGCGGCCATCACGCAGGCGTTCTGACTCGGAAATGGCGGAGCCGCAGCTGGTCTTCACCGGCGAGGACGAGGCCGACGCTGGGCCGACGGCGATCGGGGGTGACGGCGCCGACTCGACGGACGAGGTGCAAGTCGACGAGGTGTTGGTCGGCGATTTCGTGCCGTCAGCACCGGCGGATGTGGACGAAACCCAGGCCATGCCGTGGCGGCCGGTCTTCGACGAGACCGACGACCTCAGTGGGTTACTGCAGGCAGATTCGCCATTGCTGTCACGTGCGTTTCGCGGTGTCGCTCGCGATGACGTGCGCGACGGCTGACCCGCCCCGATGAGAACGCGCATGTGGCGCCCCGACGAGAGTCGAGACGCCACATGGTTGGGTGGGTTGGGGGAGCGTGGCACGCTCGCCGGGTCAGCTGCAGTGGGCTGCAATCCATTCCGGCGCCTTGGCGATGCGAGCAGTGACCTTGTCGAGACGGGCCTGCGCCTTGGCGATGCGGGCATCGATCTTCGCCGCACGTTCGGTATGACCGTTGGTGGTTGCCCGCTGGCTGAGTTCGGTCATCTTCGCGATGCGCGCGGTCAGATGTGTCTGATGCTCGGTGAGCTTGGTAACGATCTGATCCTTGTTGGCGCAGACCTGCTCGATCGTGAGGTGATGTCGCCCGGTGCTGCCGCCGTCGACGGTGGGGGTGGAGCTACTGCCTGCGAAGGCTGCTGAGGCTCCACCGACGGTGATCGCAATGGCGAGCGCTGCTGCGCCGATTTTCGATCCGATGTTCATGATTGTTCTCCGTGTTCTGTGTGATTGGGGGGTCATATTCGCGCGGCTTTCGTTTCCGCTTGTGAACCAATATGGCTGGTAGATGTGAGCGAATTGTGATGAGCCGATGAGCAAGCAGCGATACTTCGAGCGTGGATATTTCCGCTGAGTTGTCAGCACCCTGTTCGGCTTCGGATCTTTTCGGCTGGATCGATGATCTGTGTCGTTACACGTCATGGATGGGGTTGGTACATCGAGCCGATCGCGTTGGCGAACGTAACGGGCAACCCGCGTGGGACGTCGAGCTGCGGGCCCGCGTTGGCCCGTTCTCCCGGTCGAAACGGTTGACGATGACTCGTGTGGTCTGCGTGACCGATGCCGAGGTCGTCTTCGAGCGGTCAGAGACTGATGGACGCCAACACAGCGTATGGCGACTCGGCGCCACCGTTGCACCCATCGAGAGGGGGAGTCATTTGGAGATGCGCCTGCACTACGGCGGCGGATTGTGGACCGGCGGTCTGGTCGAACGGGCACTGGTCGATGAGATCAACCGCAGCCGCGACCGACTTCTCAGTCTGATCGCCGGGACCACGCCGTAAGGCGCCCATCGGCGCGGCGCTCGAGCGCAAGTGGCATTGCGAAGCATTCGCTCAATGCCTCCGCAGTGAGTACTGAGTCGATCTCGCCGGCTGCGAGCACGGCACCCTCGCGGAGCAGCAGGGCATGTGTCATACCAGGTGGCACCTCATCCACGTGGTGGGTCACGAGGATGAGCGGTGGGGCGCCAGGATCAGTGGTGAGTTCGGCGAGTGCGCTGACCAGCTGTTCACGGCCTCCGAGATCGAGCCGAGCGCTGGGCTCGTCGAGCAGGAGCAGTCCGGGTTCGTTCATGAGTGCCCTCGCGAGCAGTACTCGCTGCTGCTCACCGCTCGACAGCGTGGCCATGGTTCGTTCGGCATAGTGGGCAACGCCGAGGCGCGCGAGGCACTCGCGTGCGCGCCGATAATCGGTGTCGGTATAGGTATGCCACCATGTCTCGAGTGCTGCGAATTTCGCAGTGACGACTGTGTCCTGTGCGCTGAGTTGCGGACGCAACTGCGCACCGAGTGCTGCTGACATCAGCCCGATGCGACGTCGGAGCTGGCGCACGTCGGTGCTTCCTAGCGTCTCGCCGAGAGCGGTGACCGATCCCGACGATGGGTGTTCGTACATCGAGGCCACACGCACCAGCGTTGTTTTGCCTGAACCGTTGGCGCCCAGAATCAGCCAGCGTTGGTCCGTCCGTACCGCCCAGCTGATGTCGTCGAGGATGCGGCGCCCTTCGCGAACGAACGTGACGTGCTCGAATCGGAGCGCCTCAGCCGTCGTGACCGCAGGTGGTTGGGCGGGACGTGTTGGACTCGTTGGCATGGACTGCTCAGGTTAGAGCCGATACCGACCGATCAGAAGAGACGAGCGGTTGTCGCAGTGCGCGCCCGACCGTCGAAGGGTCTGAGAGGTAGAGTGCCAACGATCATGCGCAAGCTCGGCGGTTTCTTTATGGTTGTTGTGCTGTGCGCGGTGAGCGTGCCGCTCTCCGCGCACCTGCCTGCGAGCGCGGATAGTGGCTCAGGGACTGCTGAAGATGCCGCCCGTGCCATTTCTGCAGCGCGCGACCGCGCCAATGCGGCTGCCGACGCATGGGCGGCCGCGGAGTCCAAGGTTGAGCTGCTCAACGACGAGAAGTCCAGCGTCGATGCCGAGGTCGTCGCCCTGCAGGGCAAGGTTGATGCGCTCCGCAAGACTGTCGAGACCGTCGCCGTGAATCGCTATATTGGCATCGGAACCACGGGCATCGCACTGCTATCAGGCAATATCGGCCCGACCGAGCAGGCCCAAACGGCCGTGCTGGTCGACATCATCAACGAAGCATCGTCGAGCAGCCTCGACGAATACGCCGACATCCGTAAGCAACTCGACGCGAAGAAGGCCAGGGCCGAGCGGACCGCGCGCGACTACGCCGCGGCGCAGCGGGACTATACCGCGAAGCAGGACGCAGCACTCAAGGAAGTCGAGCTGCTGAGGATCGTCGAGAAGCAGCGTCTCACCAGTGAGGCAGTGCAGAAGGCACTCGACGCACAGCGTCAGAAGGATGCCGAGAAGGCTGCACGAGATTCTGCTGAGCAGCTCAAGAAAGACCAAGCAACCGCCGTTGGCGCCGGTTCCGACGGCGGCGACGTTGGTCAGGGCGTCAAGAGCGGGAACAACGCCTCTGGTGGCTCGGCCGGCGGCACCACCGGCAGCGGTGGTTCCGGTGGACGCCCAGGTGTCGGAGCGGGCGAGGTGTACGGCAGCGGCGCGGATTGGGTGTGTCCGATTCAGGGACCTACCGGATTCGCTGATACGTGGGGCGAACCACGCTCTGGTGGTCGTCTGCACGAAGGTGTCGACATGATCAGTCCCCGCGGCACGACCATTGTGGCCGTGGTCGACGGGCTCGCCACGCCACAGCAGAACGAGCTCGGCGGTACCACCATCTGGTTCACCGGTGCCGATGGCAACAAGTACTACTACGCGCACCTCGATTCGTATGCGAATCTGGGAAACGTGGTGAAGGGCGAGGTCATCGGCTATGTCGGCGATACGGGCAACGCCAAGTTCTCTACGCCTCATCTGCACTTCGAGATTCATCCTCTCGGTGGACCTGCGGTCGATCCGTATCCCACCGTCGCCGCGAACTGCTGATCACACGCGCGTTGGGAGGTCTCCGCCTCTCGGGCAGCTCCGATCGTGTGCGAGCCTGTGTGCATGGCCGACGACCACCTTGGCGAATCATTGTCGAGGGTGCTCGGTGGCGCAGTCATCACCGACCTCGCCCGCCTCACCGGTGGTGCGTCACGCGAGACGTGGAAGTTCGTCGCTGACTCGCGCCCTTTGATCCTGCAGCGCCAACGCACCGGCGACGTGCGCGACATGGCCACCGAGTTCTCGGTGTTGCGCGCTGCCCTTGCTGGCGGCGTGCCGGTGCCCGAGGTGATCACGGCGTCCACCGACGTCTCCGGCCTCGGTGCCGCATACATGGTGCTCAGTCATGTGGCGGGCGAGACCATCGCACGCAAGATCTTGCGTGACGATGCCTTTTCGAGGGCCCGCGCCGGCCTGCCTGTCCAGTTGGCGCACGCGCTGGCTGCGCTGCACTCCATCGATCTCGCAACCGTTCCGTCTCTGCAACTCACTGATCAGGTGGATCAGTATCGCCAGGTGCTCGACACGCTTGTTCACCCGCATCCCACGTTCGAGCTGGCTTTCCGTTGGCTCCACGAACACCGGCCAGCGCCTGGCGACGTGCGTGTGGTCCACGGCGACTTTCGCCTCGGCAACCTCATGGTCGGGCCTGACGGTCTGCGCGCCGTGCTCGACTGGGAGCTCGCCCATCTCGGTGATCCCATGGAGGACCTCGGCTGGTTGTGCGTGAAGGCATGGCGGTTCGGATCGGCCAAGCCCGTGGCCGGAGTCGGTGAGTACAACGAGTTGTTCGCGGCCTACAGCGAGGTCAGCGGACGCGTGGTGGATGCCGACGTGGTGCGTTGGTGGGAGGTGCTCGGCACGCTCAAGTGGGGCATCATGTGCATGTTGCAGGCACAGGCGCACATCGCTGGCCTCACGCGCAGCCACGAACTCGCAGCGATCGGCCGTCGCGTGTGCGAGAACGAACACGACCTCTTTCTTGCGCTCGAGGGTCGCTGGTGATCCCGCACGACGCGCCAAACGCGCAGCAGCTCGTGGAGTCCGTCCGCGAGTGGCTCGAACGCGATGTGCTCGCAAGCACCACGGGCGGGGTTCAGTTCCACGCCAGAGTCGCGATCAACGTGTTGGCTGTGGTCGAGCGCGAACTCGAACTCGGCCCGACACAGGCTCTGGCGCATGCGGCGCGGCTGCGCGAGCTTGGGTTCACGACCGACGACGAACTTGCAGAAGCGATTCGTTCTGGCAAGGTCGCCGATCGTGGCCCGCAGGCCGAAGCCGTGCGCAACGCGGTGTGGTCGAGTGTGCGTGACAAGCTCGCTGTGGCGAACCCGAAGTATCTCGACGGATATCTCGCTACGCATCCGGTTGACGGACTGAACCGGAATACGAGCGCCGACCGAGAGTGACGGGCTGCACCGGTTGTCCGGCTGCAAGCTGACCGCATGCGGCATCGATATCGGTGCCGCGATTGCGGCGCACGGTTGCGTTGACGCCGAGCTCTTCGAGGCGATCGCGGAATTGGTGCACACGCGCAAGGGGTGTGCCTCGTGTGGGATACCCAGGGGTCGGGTTGAGCGGAATCAGGTTCACGTGGGCCGCAAGTGGCAGCGCCCGACAGAGCACGGCCAGTTCTCGAGCGTCGCTCTCGCGATCGTTCACTCTGTCGATGAGGGCCCATTCGAAACTGAGTCGGCGGCCCTTGGCGATGAGGTAGTCGGCGCACGCGTCCATCAGCACACCGAGCGGATAGCGGCGGTTGATCGGCACCATCTCGTCGCGTAGCCCGTCGTTTGCCGCATGCAAAGACACAGCGAGATTCACCTGCATCGGCCACTCGGTGAGCCGCTTGATGCCCGGCACCAGACCCACGGTGGAGACGGTGAGATGACGCGCGCCCAGCCCAATATCGGCGTTGATCCGTTCGATCGCGGCCCACACGTTGATTTCATTGGCGAGGGGCTCGCCCATACCCATGAACACGACGTTGGCGAGTCGGCGGTCGAGCTCGCGCGCTTTGCGGGCCGCGCGCACTACCTGCTCCACGATCTCGCCGGTCGTGAGTTGGCGTGTGAAACCGGCCTGTCCGGTGGCGCAAAAGCCACACCCCATCGCACAGCCGGCCTGGCTGCTCACACACACGGTGACCCGATCGGGATAGAGCATCAAGACAGTCTCGATACGGCTCCCACCGGCGAGCTCGAAGAGGTACTTCACTGTGTCGCCATCGTCGTTGACGCGTTCGACTACCGTCGTGAGCGCAGCCGGAAGCTCGGTATCGAGCCGCGACCGCAGTGCCTTCGGGAGCGCAGTGATATCGACAGGGTCGTCGAGCTGCTCGTAGAGACCCTTCCAGAGTTGGTCAACGCGAAAGCGCGGTTCGCCGGTGAGCAACTCGCCCAATTGCGCACGCGTGACGTCGTAACGCGATTGGTGAGCGGTGTCGCTCACCCGGACACCGCAGCCGCAAGGCGTTCGTATTCGTCGATGCGCGCCTCGAACACGTCGACGCTGGCCATCCAGAACGACTCGTCGGTCACATCGAGATCGAACGAGGCGCCTAACTCCTCGGCCGTGTTCATACCGACGCGCGATAACAGGTCGTCGTAGCCACCCCGGAAACGATCGGGGTCCTCCTGATAGCGAGCGAAGAGACCAAGTCCGAACAAGAGCCCATACGTATAGGGCCAGTTGTAGAAGTGACTGCCGTAGTAGTGGCTCTTCACGGCCCACATATAGCGGTGTGCGGTGGCCTGATCGAGCCCGTCGCCGTATGCCGTGTGCTGGGCGTCGAGCATCATCTCACTGAGCTCGCTCACGCCGAGAGTACGGCGTTGCCGACGTGCAAAGACCTCGGTCTCGAACAGGAAGCGGCTGCGAATGTCGACCACTACCTGTGCTGAACCCTGCAGATCGACATCGAGCAGCGCGAGGCGATCGGCACCCTGCAGCCGTTTCAGCCCCTCTTCGACGACGAGTGTCTCGCAGAAGATGCTCGCCGTTTCAGCCAGTGCCAAGGGAAGTCGTCGCTGCAGCGGAGTGCGTTGCGCGAGTTGGGTGTTGTGATACGCGTGCCCCAGTTCGTGTGCGGTGGTCTGCGCGGAGTCGACGCTGCCGGTCCAATTGAGAAACACCAGCGAGCGGTCGCCAATGAAGGGTGCACAAAAGGCTCCGCCACTTTTTCCATTACGTGGTTCCGCATCGATCCATCGCTCGGAAACCGCGCGTTCCACCAGACTTGAGAGAGTGCCTCCATAGGAGGTGAAGGCGTTGCGCACGATGTCGAGGCCCTCGTTCCAGGTGATCGAGGGGGGAGCTGTGGGAAGCGGTGCCACCAAGTCGCGCCAGGCCAGGCCGCCAGAGCCTGCATGCAGCGTGGCCTTGGTGCGCATCCAGCGCCGAAAATGGGGGAGTGACGCATCGACAGCTGACTGCATCGCATCGAACGTGGGCCTGCTCACGCTGTTCGCATAGAGGGCGGCATCGAGCGGGGACGCCCAGTGTCGACGAGCGTTGATGGCGTTCGCCTCGCCCTTGATGCCGTTCATCGCTGCTGCGCACACCACGGCGACTGTGGGCCATGCGCGCATCTCGGCGTCATAGCCCGCTTGGCGAACCGAGGGGTCTGCGTGTGTAGCGAGCCCACGCACGGCAGCCATGGAGAGCCGCTGATACTGGTCGCCGGGCAATTCGACATCCACTTGTAACTGCGAGGTGACGTCGCTATGCAGGCCGGCCCATGCGGTCGATCCGGAGCGAGTGAGCTCTGCGTACAGGCCCTCTTCGACCTCGTCCATCTGGTGTTCGGAGCGCTTGGCGAGGTGCATGAGTGGGCCGAGGTGATCGTGCGCCTGCGGGCTGACCACGGCCAGTTCCTGTGGCCCTAACGCCGCCACCCAATCGACGAAGCGAGCGAACAGCGGTTGGCCGCGCGACGAAAGCATCTGGAGCTCGCTGGCCAACGCCTGTGCGATCTCGTTGTAACTGTCGGTACTTACCGTGGCTTGTACGTATGTCGAGAGTTGTTGTAATTGCAACTGCCAGTCGTTGAGTGCGACGATGATGGCATCGGCAGCGGCACCGTCGGCGTCATCCGTAGGGCGGGCGGGCACTGCGCGGACACCGTGTGTGTCGAACAGCGCTGCGAGCCGGTCGGTGTCGGTCGACACGCGTTCCATCGCTGCCCGAAACGAGCGGGCGGTGAAGGACTCGTGGACGTCGGACAGGTTCCAACGGGGGAGTTCCTCGATTGTGGTCATGATCGCATCCTCCGACAATGTCTCATGTGATTAGGGATTCAGCTGATGCGGCCTTCGTAGACGCAGTCTGTTCGTTGCACCGCGAAGCCCAGTGTCTCGTACAGGCCGACAGCCGAGGTGTTGTCGGCATCGACAAACAGCATGCCGTGGGTGATACCGAGACCTGCAAGGTGATCAAGCCCGGCGAGCGTGAGCGCGCGTCCGAGCCCCAGGCCGTGAAAGTCAGGATCCACCGCAATCACGTAGATCTCACCGATGAGGGGCGTGTCCTGCGCATGGACCTTGGTCCAGCAAAAACCGGCGAGACGGCCCTCGCGTTCGTAGAGCAAGAAGCCCGTCGGGTCGAACCATGGTTCGGCCATGCGAGCGCGCAGCGATTCTTGCGTCCAGGCTCCCTGTACGGGGTTCCACGCAAAGGCGCGCTGGTTCACTCGCAGCCAGGCGTCATCGTCGACCCCCGGCACGAAGGGCCGGGTGACCACATCAAACTCGATACTGGTGGGCAGCGAGCGTGTCATCTGGTAGAGCCGTCGTGTCGGCATCAGACCGAATTCCGCGGCCAGCGCCGCGTGGACAGGTGATGGAGCAAAGACGAGCCAACTCAGCGCTGTGCCACCGCGCTGGCGGATGGATCGCACGAGCGCATCCAGCGCGGTCCGGGACAACTCTGCGAGGTGGTCGTGCACCGTCGGAACCACGACGAGCTCGACCGACCAATGACCGTTGCTTCTCGTCGCCTGTGCATACGCGATCAGATCGGCGTCGCGGATGAACACCCGTATGAGATCGTCGGAAGTGCTGGTGAGATCCAACCAGAACTGATCCGAAACGGGGCGAAAGCCAGCGGCGGACTCGGCCGCTGCGATGAGCCGCATCACCGACGAGGTATGCGCCGGGTCTAGGCGCGTGGAGACCTCGACGGATTGCATTGCCGTGAGGTTACCGGCTGGGGTGCCGCCTAGTCTGAAACTGTGGCGACCCCCCGAACTCCCAAGACCCGTACTCGCGAGGTGGCGCGCCGTCTGGTCATTGCCTATCCAGAAGCGATTTGCGAGCTCGACCACAACAACGCATACGAATTGCTCGCGGCCACGATTCTGGCTGCGCAGTGCACTGACGTCCGAGTGAACATGGTGACACCAGCGTTGTTTGCCACCTATCCAACGCCAGAAGCGTTAGCAGAGGCGAACCCGGCCGACCTCGAGACGATAGTGCGCTCGACCGGGTTCTATCAGGCGAAGTCCAAGAACCTCATCGGTATGGCACGGGCGCTGGTCGAACGCTTTGATGGCGCGGTGCCGACCGAACTCGATGACCTGGTTACCCTGGCGGGTGTTGGCCGCAAGACGGGCAACGTCGTGCGCAGCGTGGCGTTCGGCCTCCCAGGGCTGCCGGTGGATACGCACGTCGGCAGACTCAGCCGCAAGCTCGGCTTGACCGAACAGGACGACCCGGTGAAGGTAGAACGCGAGCTTGGGGGTTACCTTCCCCCGGCCGAGTGGGGCCCGTTCAGCCTGCGCACCATCCTGCATGGTCGGCGAGTGTGCGATGCGAAGAAGCCGCGGTGTGGAGCCTGTGTGCTCGAGGATATTTGTCCGTCGTCACTGCTGCCCCGCAAGCGCCGACCCACCCCGTGAACAGGCAGTTCACACCTTGCACCCTGCTTGTACGGGTGACAGAATGAGTGCACCAACCAGGTTCCCGCCACCTGGTGTGTGGGCGTTGCCGGGATCCGCCGCCTGGCATCGCAGCGCAACGACCCCGCGAGGGGTCGTTGCCATTTTTCGGTGCGGCTCCTTCGTTCCAGCTCAACATTGTCGTGCGGAATCAGCGGGTGAGCTTCATTGCGCGCTGCATTGCCCGGTGAGCGGTTCGCAACGCGCGCTCGGCCTCGTAGAACGCAGCGAGGAGGTCCTCCTGCGGGGAGCCGATGAACGGCTCGGCCAGGCCTGCCACCCTCGATCGGTATCCGTCGATACCGTCTGCGATCACGCTGATCTCTGCCGCCGAAGATGAACTCATGGCGTGCATTCTGGTCGCGCGCTGGCGAGAATTCGTCACGGATCCAACGATCTGGTGGAGACATCACAGCGGCGTCGCAGCCGTTGGCCTGAAACCGTTCGCGTGAAGATCGGCCGCGTCGGTAGCCTGCCTGCGTGGCGCGCATAGATGTACGTGATGATCTGAGGGCTCTCGAGGGCTACCACTCTCCGCAGGTCTCAGTACGGGTGCGCCTCAACACCAACGAGTCGCCGACGCCGCCACCTGCGGCCTGGCACGATGCCTTCGCATCCGAGTTGTCGCGCCTCGAATGGCACCGCTATCCCGATCGCGCCGCTACCGAACTCCGTGCTGCGATTGCTGCGCTGCACGGCGTCGATCCGTCGCAGGTCTTCGCGGCCAATGGTTCCAACGAGGTGCTTCAGACCCTCTTGCTCACCTACGCCGGGCCGGGGCGCACCGTGGCCACGTTCGAACCCACCTACCAATTGCATGCCCATATCGCCCGACTCACTGGTGCCACAGTCGTCGAGGGCGAACGGCGTGCCGACTTCACGCTCGATCTGGCCGAGGTTCGTCGGGTGTGCGGATCCGTTGCTCCGATCGTCACGTTCCTGTGTTCGCCCAACAACCCCACCGGGCTCGTCGAACCCGAAGCCAACGTGCGCGCGGTCATGGACATGGCGCCTGGCCTCGTGGTCGTCGACGAGGCATACACACAGTTTGCCGACTGGTCAGCGCTCGTCCTGATCGACGAGGAGACGCCGCTCGTGGTCACGCGCACATTCAGCAAGACCTGGTCGATGGCGGGCGCACGGTTGGGGTATCTCGTGGGTCCCTCGTGGCTCGTCGCCGAACTCGACAAGGTGATCTTGCCCTACCATCTCGATGCCGCAAAGCAGATTGCGGGCCGATTGGCCTTGCGGTTCGTCGACGACATGGAGGCGAGAGTACAGCTCATCGTCTCCGAGCGCGACCGAATCCAGACGGCGTTCGCCGACTTGCCAGTGGACTTTTGGCCGAGCGGCGCGAACTTCGTGTTGTTCCGCCCGCGCACACGATCCGGGCGAGACACGTGGCAGGCATTGGTCGAAAGCAGCGTGCTCGTGCGCGATTGCAGCAGCTGGCCCCGGCTCGAAAACTGTTTGCGTGTCACTATCGGTACGCCAGAAGAGAACGACGCGTTTCTGCACGCGTTGCAGGAGGTCCTGTCATGAGCCGCACCGCTACCCGCGAACGAAGCACCAAGGAAACGTCAATCACGTTGTCTCTCGATCTCGATGGCTCAGGTGTCACCTCGGTGTCCACCGGCATTCCGTTCTACGACCACATGCTCGACCAACTGGGACGCCACGGCGGGTTTGATCTCACCATCGCTGCTACGGGTGACCTGCACATCGACACGCATCACACCGTCGAAGACGTTGCGATCACCCTCGGTGAGGCTTTCCGGGAGGCCGTGGGCGACAAGGTCGGCGTGCGCCGCTTCGCAAGCGGGCTGTATCCGCTCGACGAGGCACTCGTAGAGGTTGCGCTCGATCTCTCCGGTCGCCCGTTCGTGGTGTGGGACGTTCCGATTCCCGAATGCCTGCCATTGGGTAACCCCGCATTCGATCCGCAGCTCGCCGAACATGCCATCAGTAGCTTCGCGACGGCGGCCGGCATCACCCTGCACGTGTCGTTACGCCACGGCAACAACGTGCATCACATCATCGAGGCCACATTCAAGGGTCTGGCTCGCTGCCTACGCGACGCGGTTCGCATCGAGGGCAGCGCCTTGCCGTCCACCAAGGGCGTGCTGTGACCCAACGTGCGTCGGTCATCGCCGTGCTCGACTACGGCATCGGTAACCTGCGATCAGCGGAGAAGGCGTTGCAGCACGTGGGCGGTCACGCCACGCTCACGTCCGATCACGGGTTCATCCGCGATGCTGACGCTGTGGTGCTTCCCGGTGTGGGCGCCTTCGGCGCATGCATGAACGCATTGCGCGCAGCCGATCTCGAGGCGAGCGTGCACGATGCAGTGGCGTCGGGCCGACCCTTCCTCGGTATCTGCGTGGGCATGCAAATGCTGTTCGACGGCAGTGATGAGGACGATTCGGCCGCTGGGCTCGGCGTGTTGCCGGGCCGCGTGCGGTGGATTCCGCCAGGGGTCAAGCGCCCGCAGATGCAGTGGAACCAACTGCACCTCACGCTCGTCGATGACCCCATGTTGGCAGGCCTCGGCGACGACTCGTGGATGTACTTTGTTCACTCGTTGCACGGTGTACCTACCGACGCACGCACGGTTGCGGCCACGTGCAACTACGGCGGCGAACTGAACGCCGCGTTCCGCAACGGCAATGTGTTCGCCACGCAGTTCCATCCCGAGAAGTCCGGCCCGTCGGGTCTCGCGTTGCTGGCCAACTTCGTCCGCGCTGCTGGTTTGCACGAGGGTGCGTCGTGAACGTGGCGCGAGTCATCCCATGCCTCGACGTGACCGATGGCCGCGTCGTCAAGGGAATCAACTTCGTTGGCTTACGAGACGCAGGTGATCCGGTGGAACTTGCGGCCCGCTATGACGCAGAGGGTGCCGACGAATTGGTGTTCCTCGACATCACGGCGTCGTCCGATGGGCGCGACACGATGGTCGATGTCGTCCGGCGGGTGGCCGAACAGGTGTTCATCCCATTCACGGTCGGTGGAGGCATCCGCAGTGTCGAAGATGCTCGTCGCATGCTGCGCGCCGGCGCCGACAAGGTGAGCGTGAACACCGCAGCGTTCGAGCGCCCCGAGTTGATCGCCGAGATCGCTGCCGAGTTCGGTGCCCAGTGCGTTGTGTGCGCCATCGATGCCCGCGCTACTCCGGGCGGCGCCACGCCAGCGATGTCGTGGGAAGTCTTTCTTCACGGCGGCCGTACGCCTACCGGTCGCGACGCCGTGGCATGGGCACAGCATGCAGCGTCGCTCGGGGCCGGTGAGATATTGCTCACGTCGATGGATCGCGACGGCACACGTGAGGGTTTCGAGACAGAACTCACGAACGCGATCGTGGACGCGGTCAACGTGCCGGTCATCGCTAGCGGTGGTGTCGGCAACCTGCAACACCTCGTCGATGGGGTGGTCATCGGCCGTGCCGACGCCGTGCTGGCTGCATCGATTTTTCATTTCGGAGAGTTCACCATCGCCGATGCCAAGCGGGCACTGCTCGCTGCTGGTGTGGTCGTGCGCCCACCCGCCTGATCCGGCGCTACCGTCGTGGTATGACTCAAACAAAGATGCCTTTCCGCCGACTCGGACGTTCGGGCCTGCAACTCTCGGTGCTCTCGTTCGGATCGTGGGTCACGTTTGACAACCAGCTCAAAGACGACACCGCGCTGGAGTGCATGCAGGCCGCGCACGACGCGGGGTGCAACTTCTACGATAACGCCGAGGCCTACGCCGGTGGCGAGAGCGAAGCCATCATGGGTCGCGTCATCGAGCAACTCGGTTGGAAGCGTCAGAGCTACGTGCTGTCCACCAAGGTGTTCTGGGGCATCGACGCCAACATGGCGAACATGGTCAACACGCTCAACCGCAAGTATCTGCACCACTCCATCGAGGGCTGTCTCGATCGTCTACGTGTCGACTTCGTCGACCTGTTGTTCTGTCACCGCGCCGATCCGAACACGCCCATCGAGGAAACTGTGTGGGCGATGCACGACCTCATCGAGCGCGGCAAGGTGCTGTACTGGGGTACCAGTGAATGGACCGCCGATGAGATCCGTGCTGCGTGGGAGATCGCCGAGCGGCATCATCTGCACAAGCCCGTGATGGAGCAGCCGCAGTACAACATGATGGAGCGCCGCAAGGTGGAAGTTGAGTTCGCTCGCCTCTACGGCGACATCGGATTGGGTACAACCATCTGGAGCCCGCTTGCATCGGGTCTGCTCACCGGCAAGTACCGCGACGGCGTGCCCGAGGACAGCCGCGCCGCACTGCCCGGCTACGGCTGGTTGGCCAAGCGGCTCACCGATGCTGCCGAGATCGATCGGGTCGAGCGCCTGCGCCCGATCGCCGAGGAACTTGGTTGCTCGATGGCGCAGCTCGCCATTGCCTGGTGTGCCGCGAACCCGAACGTCACCACCGTCATCACCGGTGCCAGCCGCGCCTCGCAGGTGGTCGACAATATGGGTGCCCTCGAAGTGCTCGATGCGCTCACCCCCGAAGTCGTCGAGCGCATCAACGCAGCCATCGCCAAGTAGTTCATGACCCCACAGACCCTCGCGTCGGTCGCAGGTGCGAGTACGACACAGCCCGGACTGGGTGTTGATTCGTGCCCTGTAGGGCGCAAATCCACTGCCAGAGCACATCGAACGTCGATTGAGAGGAGAGCACCATGGCAGCAAAGTCGCCACAGAAAGCAGCGCCTAAGAAGCAGGGCAAGACGTTGAAGGAAAAGCGCGCCGTCAAGAAAGAGAAGAAGGCGGGCTGATCACTTCGGGGTTGCCGCTCGTCCAGATTACCTTCAGCGTTCTGTGGGCGATGCGCCAACCTTTGTCGGTGAGCACCAAACGGTCGTCGTAACGACCGGCAACGATGTACTGCGTGTCGTCGGCCGCAGAAGCGCGCACGTGCTGCGCGTGGAAGTGACACCGGCTCGTGCCCGATCGACCATCGTTGGCCAAGTCGATGAGCTGCGAACCGATGAGGTGTTGGCTGGCATCGAGATGCGAGAGCACACCGTGGATCCAGGACCAGATCTCGTCGAAGCCGGTTTGCAAGCCTCGGCCGAGGCTTGCTGTTGCATCGGCGGTGAAGACGCACGACAGCAACTCGCGGTCAAGTGTGTCGAGCGCCCAGCAGTAGCGCGCCGCCAGTTGGCGGATTTCGTCGTGACTGATCAGGCGAATGGCTGCATCGTTGTTGGGCGTGGGAGTCATGCGTGCTCCGTGAGGTGCGCGCGAACGGTGTCGGCGACCGCAGGGATGTGGCCGTTCAGGAAATGGTCGGCCATGGCAATGCTCTGTTGTGTGCACGATCGCCACTCGCCCGTGAAGGCCGCGATTTGCGTCGGCGGGCTGAACTGATCGTGCTCGGGTACCAGCAGCAGCTTGGTGCGGTGATCGCAGTCGGCGAGACAGCGCGCATTCATCGCCGCCAACGGGGGAGCGACCGCCACCCACCCAGCGATTCGCGGGTCGACCACATTGAGCGCGACAACTGCGCCGAACGAGTAGCCGACCAGCCACACCGGCGAGTCGGGGTCGACCAGATCCAACAATTCGAGCGCGGCGATGACGTCGAGGCGTTCGCTGTCGCCATCGTCGTGCGTGCCGCCGGAGTTGTTGACGCCGCGGAAGTCGAAGCGGATCGTCGTGAAACCGGCGTCGGGCAACGCGTGGAACAGCGCATCGACCACAGGATTGAATCGGTCGCCGCCGTAGAGCGGATGGGGATGAGTGAGCACCACTGAGGCTCGTGCGTCATCGACTCGAACGAGGTCGGCTTCCAACTGCGCGCCGTCGAGCGCATCGATCATCACGGTTTCAATCGGCACACCCCAGACGGTACCGTGCCGTGCTGTGGTGACCGTTGACGAGAAGCTCCCGATCAAGATGCTGAACGACCGCCTGTTGGTGCACATGCCCGACAAAGACGGTGAGCGACGCACGATGGCGGGCATTCTCATTCCCGCGACGGCACAGATGTCGAAGCGGCTGGTGTGGGCCGTGGTCGTGGCGTTGGGACAGAATGTACGCAGCGCCGAGGTCGGCGACAGAGTGCTGTTCAGCCCCGAGGATCGCTACGAGGTCGAAGTCGGCGGTAAGGACTACATCATGCTCCGCGAACGAGACCTGCATGCAGTGGCAGCGTCACGCAACGAGAGCAGCACCGGCCTGTACCTCTAGTCGTTCGGGCATCGGACGGGTAATCAAACGGGGTGCGAGTGGTTTGCCCCCCGTAACATGGTGCCCATGCCAAACGGAGTGCGCATCGACGCAACGCCCGAACAACTCGCCGAGGTGAAGTTCGATGCTGCGGGCCTCGTGCCGGCAATCGCGCAGGACATCGCGACCAAGGATGTGCTGATGGTCGCGTGGATGAACGCCGAGACGCTGCAGATGACCTTTGATGAGGGCCGTATGGTGTTTTGGAGCCGCAGTCGCAAAGAGGTGTGGCGCAAAGGTGACACCAGCGGCGACCGCCAGTTCGTGCGCGAGGCGTACTACGACTGCGACGCCGACGTGTTGCTGTTCCTTGTCGAGCAGGAGGGCAACGGCGCCTGCCACACCGGCGCCTATAGCTGTTTCTTCCGCCGCTTCGGAGCGCAGGACTGATCATGGACGACTTCCGCCTCCGTCCCACGCGCGACGAGTTCCGCGCCCTCGCCGCAGAACACACGGTGTTGCCGGTCTGGACCGAACTGCTCGCCGATCTCGAGACCCCCGTTGCGGCCTACGTGAAGCTCGTCGGCGACGGAAATGGCTTTCTGCTCGAGTCTGTCGAGCATGCCGAACGCTGGAGTCGCTATTCGTTCGTGGGCCGCTCGCCGCAGGCATCGATGGTGCTGCGCGACGGTCAGATCATTGTTGAGGGAAACCTGCCAGCGGATACTCCGCTCGATCAGGGCATCCTCGCCGCAATGGAGGCCATCCTCGCCTGCTACAAGGCGCCGCTGTTCCCCGATCTGCCGCCGCTACAGGGTGGCCTGATGGGCTTTCTGGGCTACGACGTCATCCGCGAGGTCGAGCACCTGCCCAACGTGCCTCACGACGACCGCGATCTGCCCGATGCGGTGATGAGCGTGATCGGTTCGCTGGCTGCATTCGATCACTGGCGCCAGCGTGTGTATCTCATCGAAAGCGTGCCCGTGCTCGGCATGGACACGGTGCAACTCGATGTTGCCTACGACGCAGCGGCGGATCGCGTGCGTCAGGCGGTGGCCGATCTCGCCCGCCCGCTGGCATACGCTCCGGTGCAGCCTCCCGAGCCGGGCGAACAGCTACCGCCGATGCGGTCGTCGATGGCCGATGGGGTGTACCAGCAGGCGGTCGAGGTGGCCAAGGAGCACATCCTCGCCGGCGACATTTTCCAGGTGGTGCTGTCGCAGCGGTTTGATGTCGACCTCGACGCCGACGCGTTCGATGTCTATCGCGTGTTGCGTCAGGTCAACCCAAGCCCGTACATGTACTTCCTGCGCCATCCCGACGTCACGCTCGTGGGGTCGTCACCCGAGCCGATGGTGCAACTCCTGCACGGCAAGGTCGTGTCGCGTCCCATCGCGGGCACGCGCCGGCGCGGTCGCGATGACGAACACGACCGCCGCATGGCCGGTGAGCTGCGCGAGAATCCCAAGGAAGTCGCCGAGCACATCATGCTCGTCGACCTCGCCCGCAACGATGTGGGGCGTGTGGCCAAGTTCGGCAGCGTGCACGTCGACGAACTGATGACGCTCGAGAAGTACAGCCACGTGATGCATCTCACCTCTCAGGTGTCAGGCGATCTGGTCGACGGCAAAGGCCCCATCGACGTCCTGCGCGCCACGCTGCCAGCAGGCACGTTGAGCGGCGCGCCGAAGGTACGGGCGATGGAGATCATCGACGAACTCGAACCGCTCAAGCGTGGCCCGTATGCC
This sequence comes from Actinomycetota bacterium, assembly GCA_043753895.1. Classification (GTDB taxonomy): domain Bacteria; phylum Actinomycetota; class Acidimicrobiia; order Acidimicrobiales; family Ilumatobacteraceae; genus WLMZ01. The sequence goes on along the minus strand of JAYUWK010000122.1, from coordinate 10,692 downwards.
GGTGTGGTCGGCTACGTCGACTTCAGCGGCAACCTCGACACGGCGATTGCCATTCGCACGATGTTCGTCAGCGCGCACGGCGCGCACCTGCAGGCGGGTGCAGGCATCGTCGCCGACTCTATCCCCGAAGAAGAGGACCTCGAATGCTTCAACAAGGCGGCGGCATTTCTGGCGGCGATCCCGGCGGCTCAGCGGATGACCGCCCAGCGGCGCGAACAGGGGACCAACGCATGAGCCCGTTCTGGTGCGGTCATCCAAGAGACTTCATCCGCGTGTCGGGCGTCGATGCGCTCACGTACCTGCAGAGCCAGATCAGTCAGGACATCCGTGGCCTGGCCGACGGCGGCGCGGTCTACAGCTTCGTACTGGTACCGATGGGCAAGATCGATGCGCTCGTTCGTATCGTGCGCCATTCGGCCGAGGAGTTCGTGCTCGACACGGATCCGGGTTATGGCGCGGCAGTCATTGCGCGCCTCAACCGTTTCAAGATCCGTGTCAAGGTAGACGTCGTTCCTCTCGCGCTGCAGTGCATCGCCGTACGCGGTGCTCGCGACCCGATCGATGGAGCGGTACCTGCATGGGGTCGCGATGATGCGTTCGACCTGATCGGCGAGTCACCGGTTGCTCCGGCTGGCGTGCACGAGGGCTCATTAGTGGAACTGCTCGCTGCCCGAATCGAAGCCGGCTGGCCGGCGATGGGCAGCGAGATCACCGAGGCCTCCATTCCTGCTGAGACCGGTGTGGTGGCGGAGTCGGTCAACTTCACGAAGGGGTGTTACCCGGGTCAGGAATTGGTCGAGCGCATGGACAGCCGTGGCTCACAGGCGCCGCGCTTCATCCGTCGCCTGCGCGGTTCGGGCGATGTGCTTGTCGGAGATGACATCCTGCGCGAGTCGGCGGTGGTGGGGCACGTCACGTCATTGGCGACCAACGACGCCGGGTGGGTTGCGCTCGGTGCCGTCGCTCGATCGACTCAACCCGGCGACCTCGTGACCGTTAGCGGCCAGGAATGCGCGCTCGAAGCCTCGCGCCCCGTCGCGTAGATCTGTCCCGGCTGATCAGCTGGCAGCAGCGAGCGTGTGACGCAGCTGCATCACGTCGGGGCGACCGCGCAGATTGGTGAACTCGCGACGCGTATCGATGGCCTCGGCGAGACCGGGCAGGTTGGTGCCCACGCTGTAGGCAGCACGCAGCCACTGCACGGCAAGTTCGTCGTCGTGTAGCGCCGCAGCGCATTGGGCAACCACGACGGCAGGCATGCTGCCGGGCGAGCGGCGGTAGAGGTCGGCGGCGTAGCGCCCAGCCTGCTCGACGTCGCCGAGCCGGGTGAGGACGGTGGCCAACACGTACTCGCTGTAGGCATTGCCGGTAGGAAGGGGCTGGGGCAACAAACCAACGAGTGCGCGCAGCTCGGCGTCGCTGGCATCGTCGGGCGGCATCCAGTTCGGGGGCTGAACCACGGCGAAATCACTGGTGAGCAGCGTCGCTGCTTCGTCGAGTCGGCCGCGGCGGGCGAGTTCAGCCGCCTGATACCACGGCGACAGGTTCATTCCAGGAGGGAAGCCTCCGGGCTTGCCGGTGGTCCACGCGTCGCGCTCGGCGCTGGCGGCCCAGTGCTGCCATGTGCCGTGCTCGTCGAGGCCTGCCTGCGTCTTGCGGTGCTGCAACATCTGCAGTTGCGTGAGTAACGGGAACACGAAGAAGAACGATGCGAACGAGCGCCCTGTCGTGGCGAACCACACCAGCCCGCTGGCCGTGACAGCGATGCTGAAGTAAAGCATCACCGGGCGCGCCCGGCCGGGAATGATGGCATCGAGACCCGACATCACGATGTTGCCACCATCGAGGGGCAGGATCGGGATGAGGTTGACGAGTCCGATGATAGGCCCGGCCCACCACACCGCCAGCGCCGGTGCAGTGCGGTGCACCTCATCGAAGTCGAGCGGGTTCACGCCCATCACGAGCAACACAGCGACGCCCAATCCGATTTGTATCGCGGGGCCGGCCACGGAAATGCCGGCTCGTTCCCAACGCTTCAGCGGGCGAGTAGGCATGAACGACGCGTAGCCCGCCATGAAGTCGAGTGCGATGCTTGCCTTGGCCCCGGTGGCCCGTGCGGCGAATGCGTGCCCGAGTTCGTGGATGAGCGTGAAGATGCCCACGCAGCCAGCCAACCAAAGTCCGAGCTCGCCCTGATTGACGAAGGCGAAGAGCGCCAGCAACATCACGAACCCGGGCCGGATGTCTACCGGGAACCCGAAGATGCGCAAGCTCGGCGAGGTGCTCATGAAGCGATCCTACGAGGCTCGTTGCGCGAAGTGAACGCGAACGAGCAGTTCTCCCGGCGCCGGCCGACGGCTTTCACGCCTGGAACTGCTGTCATTGGGTGACAAACTCCTAGACTATGTCATCGTGTCGTACGTCTACGCCTTCTCCCACAAGCATCGTCGTCCCCCCATGGAGTACAAAGACCTCCTCGGTGGAAAGGGCGCCAACCTTGCCGAAATGACCAGTGTGCTGAAGTTGCCGGTCCCGCCGGGCTTCACCATCAGCACCGACGCATGCCGTGCGTACATGCAAGGTGGCTGGCCGGGCGGCCTCGACGAAGAGATCGCCGCGCAGGTCTTCAAATTAGAGCAGATCATGGGCCGCAAGCTGGGCGATCCATTCGACCCGTTGCTCGTGTCAGTGCGCTCCGGCGCCAAGTTCTCGATGCCCGGCATGATGGACACGGTGCTCAACCTCGGTCTGAACGACGCCAGCGTGAAGGGCCTCGCCAACGTCACCAACGACGAACGCTTCGCCTACGACAGCTATCGCCGGTTCATTGCGATGTATGGCCGCATCGTTCTCGACGTCGACGGCGAATTGTTCGACCATCCACTCGAGGCTGCCAAGGCCGACGCGGGCGTGAAGAGCGACGCAGAACTCACTGCCAAGGCGTTGAAGCAGTTGTGCAAGGAATACCAGCAGGTCGTCAAGAAGGCCACCGGCAAGCCGTTCCCGCAAAAGCCACGTGATCAGTTGCGAGGTGCTGTCGAAGCGGTCTTCTCCAGCTGGAATGGTGCTCGCGCAATTGCCTATCGCGTCCGCGAGCGCATCAGCCACGACCTCGGCACCGCGGTCAATGTGCAGGCGATGGTGTTCGGTAACCGCGACAACAACAGCGGCACCGGTGTGGGTTTCACGCGTAACGCCGCAACCGGCGAGAACAAGCCATACGGCGACTTCTTGATCAACGCGCAGGGCGAAGACGTGGTCGCCGGTATCCGCAACACCGAAGATCTCGACCACATGAAGCTGCACTTCCCGGTGATTCACCGCGAGCTGATCGACATCTTCCACCGCCTCGAGCGGCACTACACCGACATGTGCGACACCGAGTTCACGATCGAGCAGGGCAAGCTCTGGATGCTGCAGACTCGCGTCGGCAAGCGCACAGGCGCCGCGTCGTTGCGAATGGCAGTCGACATGACCAAGGGCACCGGTAAGGGTGCCGCCCGCTGGAAGATCAGCAGGACCGAAGCGATCATGCGCGTGGCCGCCGAGCATCTCGATCAGGTCTTGCATCCTCAGTTCGCCGGCCACGGCAAGGTGCTCGCGAAGGGCTTGGCTGCGTCCCCCGGCGCTGCGGTGGGCAGGGTGTACTTCACCGCTGATGATGCAGTCGACGCCGACGAGCGTGGCGAGAAGGTCATTCTGGTTCGCAACGAGACCAGCCCCGAAGACGTCCACGGCATGATGATCAGCCAAGGCATTCTCACCGCCCGAGGCGGTCTGGTGAGCCACGCTGCGGTGGTCGCACGTGGCTGGGGTACGCCAGCCATCGTGGGTGCTGACGCCGTGAAGATCCAGGGCAAGCAGTTCAGCGTTGGTGATGTCGTGGTGAAAGAGGGTGATGTCATCAGCCTCGACGGCACCACTGGCGAAGTGATCGTGGGGGCAATGACCCTGGCTGCCGCCGAGCCACCCCCGGAGTTCCACACCATTCTCGAATGGGCCGATCAGATCCGCAAGGGCAAGCTGGGCGTGCGTGCCAATGCCGACACCGGCGAAGACGCCACCAATGCGCGCAACCTGGGCGCCGAGGGCATCGGGCTCTGCCGCACCGAGCACATGTTCCTGGCCCCCGATCGTCTGCCAGTGGTCCGTGAGATGATTCTCGCCGACAACCCAAAGGACGAACTCGCAGCACTGGCCGACCTGGGTCGCGTGCAGCAGATCGACTTCGAGGAAATCCTCTTGGCGATGGATGGCCTGCCGGTCACCATTCGTCTTCTCGATCCGCCGCTCCACGAGTTCCTGCCCTCGGTCGAGGAACTCCGTATCAAGGAAGCCACCACTGGGCTGAGCAAGCGTGAAAAGGCCGAGCTCAAAGCCGCCGAGGACTGGGCCGAACACAACCCCATGATCGGTACCCGCGGTGTTCGCCTGGGAGTCGTCAAGCCCGGTCTGTACGCAATGCAGGTCAAGGCACTCATGGCCGCGGCGGCGTCGTTGCGCAAGAAGGGCAAGAACCCAATCGTCGAGGTCATGATCCCGCTCACCGTCACGCGCGAAGAACTTGCACTTGCAAGAAGTTGGGTGCAGACCGAGATCGACGATGCCGTCAAGGGCATGAAGAACAAGCCCAACGTCACCATCGGAACGATGATCGAGACGCCGCGTGCGGCAATTCGCGCCGACGAGATCGCCGAGGAGGCCGACTTCTTCAGCTTCGGCACCAACGACCTCACCCAGATGGCGTTCGGCTTCAGCCGCGACGACGTCGAGAGTCGGATGATGCCCGCCTACCTCGAGCAGGGCTTGCTGAAGCGCAACCCGTTCGAGACCATCGACAAGGGCGGTGTCGGCGAGCTCGTGAAGATGGGCGTTCAGCGCGGCCGATCTACGAAGAAGGGCCTCAAGATCGGCGTGTGCGGCGAGCACGGTGGCGATCCCGAGAGCATCGCATTGTTCTACGAAGCGGGTCTCGACTACGTGAGCTGTAGCCCATTCCGGGTTCCCATCGCGCGGTTGGCTGCAGCCCAGGCGATCATCAGCGCGTCGGGTTCGAACAAGAAGACCGACACCAAGTAGTCCATCTGATGCTCGGTCCCGTGATCGGCACTGTGGTGGCGGATGCGTCCGCCACCACCTTTGCCGAGATCCGGGTGCCGTTGTGGGCGTGGTTCGCCACGCTCGGTTTCATCGCCGTGTTGTTGTTGTTCGACCTACTCGTCTTGCATCGGGTTCCCAAGGTCCTGGGTGCTCGTCGGGCCACGATGGAAACCCTGATGTGGGTGGCCATCGGCGTCGGATTCGGATTGGTTGTGCTTGGCGGTTTCGGCGCCAAGGCAGGTGGCGAGTACTTCAGCGGCTACCTGATCGAATACAGCCTGTCGATCGACAACGTCTTCGTGTGGGCGCTGATCTTCACCTACTTCTTGGTGCCTTCGATCTATCAGCACCGTGTATTGTTCTGGGGCATCTTCGGCGCGCTCGTGCTGCGGGCCGTCTTCATTTTCGCGGGCGTTGCGTTGATTCGACGTTTCGAGTGGGTGCTCTACATCTTCGGGGCGTTCTTGTTGTACACCTCGTTCAAGTTGTTGCGAGGTGGGGGCGAGAACCTGAACCCGGACGAAAACATTGCATATCGCGCAGTGAAGCGATTGGTGCCGTCGGCGCCTGATCTCGACGGGCAGAAGCTCTTCACGCATGTTGATGGGCGCAAAGTGGCCACGCCGCTGTTCGCCGTGCTGATCCTGGTGGAAACCACCGATGTGCTGTTCGCCGTCGATTCAGTGCCGGCGGTCCTCGCCGTCAGTCGAGAACAATTCATCGTGTTCACGTCGAACGCCTTCGCCATCCTCGGCTTGCGGGCCCTCTACTTCCTGCTCGCCGACCTCCATGCGCGCTTCACCTACCTGAAGCAGGGTCTCGCGGTCATTTTGGCCTTCGTCGGCATCAAGATGATCACTGCTCACTGGTACGAGATTTCCGGTGCCGTGTCTCTCGGCGTGATCGCGTTCGTGCTCGCCGCGTCGGTGGTCGCATCGCTGCGCGTCGGCCCGAAATCTCCGCTGACCGATCGAGTCGACGTGATCGGCCTCGAAGAACCTCCACCGCCGCAGGAACGCTGACGGCTGGCTCGTCACCCTCGGGTAGCCTCGCCGCAATGGCAATCGTCGACGAAGACATCGAACGGCTTCGTTCCAGCGTGTCGATCGTCGACATCGTGCAGGCCTATGTGGCGCTGCGCAAGGTCGGTCGTAACTGGTCGGGATTGTGTCCATTCCATGCGGAGAAGAGCGCGTCGTTCACCGTGCGCGAGGAGATGGGTCGCTACCACTGTTTCGGGTGTGGCGCATCGGGAGACGTCTTCAAATTCGTGCAGGAGATCGAACACACCGACTTCGTGGGTGCGGTCGAGCAGCTCGCCACGAAAGCCGGCATTCAGCTGCGCTACACCTCTGGTGGCGAGAGCAAGGAGCGGTTGCGCCGCAAACAGTTGATCGAGGCGATGGACAAAGCTGTGGAGTGGTATCACCATCGGTTGCTCACCTCGCCCGACGCACGTGAGGCCCGTGAGTACCTACGTCGCCGCGGCCTCGCCGGCGACATCGCGCGCAGCTTCAAGCTCGGCTGGGCTCCCGACGATTGGGACGCGATGAGCCGCGAACTCGGCGTCGCGTCCGACCTGTTGCGCGACACGGGTTTGGCCTTCACGAACAAGCGCGACCGCATGCAGGATTCGTTTCGCGCGCGTGTGCTGTTCCCCATCTTCTCCGACACCGGCGAGCCGTTGGCCTTCGGCGGTCGCATCTTGCCGGGATCGCCTGATCCGGCAAAGTATAAGAACTCACCCGAGACCGTCGTCTACTCGAAGAGCCGCACGCTCTACGGACTCAACTGGGCCAAGGCCGACATCGTGACTCACGATCAGGTCATCGTGTGTGAGGGCTACACCGATGTCATCGGTTTTCATCGTGCCGGCGTGAAGCGGGCTGTGGCCACGTGCGGTACCGCGCTCACCGAGCAGCACGTGCAGATCCTGAAACGGTTCGCGAGCAGGGTTGTGTTGGCATTTGATGCCGACAAGGCAGGCCAGGGCGCAGCCGAGCGCTTCTACGAGTGGGAGCAGAAGTATCAGGTGCGTGTCGAGGTCGCCCGCTTCCCCAACGGCAAGGACCCAGGTGATCTCAGCCTGAGCGACCCAGAGGCGCTCGTGGCTGCGATCGACAGCGCGCTGCCGTTCCTCGGCTTTCGCCTGCAGCGGGTGCTGGCCGGCAAGTCGATGCGCTCACCCGAGGAGCGTGCCCGTCTTGCCGAGCAGGCAATGGCGGTTGTGAATGAACACCCCGACGTGAATGTTCGCAAGCTCTACGCCGGGCAGGTCGCCAGCCATACCGGTCTACCCATCAACGACCTCGTGCGCCTCGCAGAGCAGCCCAAAATGAAGCCGGTGGTGCGAGTGGCCCCCGTGCGTCATGTGGGCGCAGCGGAGAATGGTGAGTTCGTGGCCGTTGCTCTGCTGCTGCAGCGATGGGACGACATCGCGCCATGGCTGATGGAGGAGCTGTTTGCCGCCGACGTCAACCGACGTGCCTTCGCTGCGTTGGCCTCTACCGGGGGCGTGCTCGACCTCGCGCTGCACGCTGCTGACCCGGAGGCGCGCGAGGTGTTGGAGCGCGCCGCAGTTGCGGATCTCGATGCCGATCCCGAGATCGAGGCGTTCAATCTGATCTCTGCCGCTGTGCGTCGCGAGCTCGGTCGACGCCTGCGCATCACCGACTCCGACGAGATTCGTGAGGACAGCGAAGCACGTGTGCAGCTTGAGCAGCTTTCCTCTCGCGGTTCGCCTCAGATAGCCGGCGAGTGGTTGCTAGGGTGGCTCAAGCGCCGAACTGGGGAACGTGGGTGACGTTGAGCGACTCGAATGCCGATACGGAGATGACCACTGTGCATCCGCCTGTCCCGGGTGTTGATGCACTGCAGTGGCATGCTCTGGTATCCATCGGTACCGAGGCCGGCTCCGTGCACGCTGACGACGTGACCAAGGTGTTGCTCGACATCGAACTCACCCCTGCTGTGCTCGAACTGCTCACCGACGACCTCGCTGGGCGCGGCATCGACATCGACGACACCGTCGATGAGGTCATCGACGACACACCCCCCGGCGGTATTCCGATGGTGGTGGTGGCAGAAGAAGGCGATGACGAGGCTGGCAGGTTGCTCGGCCGTCGTCGCCGTCGCGCGGCCCGCATGGCCGAGAAGTACGAGACCGGGCCAACGGGCGACACGGTGCGCATGTATCTCAAAGAGATCGGCCGAGTCGGCTTGCTCAGCGGTGACGAAGAGCGGCGGATGGCGAAAGCCATCGAGTCCGGTAACTTCGCAGCCATCGAGATCGACGAGCGCGCCGACTCGCTCGATGCCTCCGAGCGTCGGCGGCTGCTGCGCATTGTCGAAGACGGCCAGATCGCCAAGAGTGACCTGATTCAGGCGAACCTTCGCCTCGTGGTCAGTATCGCCAAGCGCTACAGCGGCCGTGGCATGCTCTTCCTCGACCTCATCCAAGAGGGCAACCTCGGGCTCATGCGCGCGGTTGACAAGTTCGATTACACCAAAGGCTTCAAGTTCAGTACGTATGCCACCTGGTGGATCCGTCAGGCCATCACGCGTTCAATCGCCGATCAGGCGCGCACCATCCGCATCCCGGTGCACATGGTCGAGAGCATGAACCGTGTGCTGCGGATGCAACGCCAGATGCATCAAGAGCTCGAGCGTGAGCCATCGCTCGACGAGCTTGCCGAGCGTTGCGAGATGCCGGTCGAACGGGTTCGCGACATCTTGCGGATTTCGCAGGATCCGCTTTCACTCGATTCGCCCGTTGGTGAGGAAGAGGATTCGAATCTGGCCGACTTCATCCAGGATGCGTCAGTCGACGCGCCCGATGACGCTGCTGCGAAGAAAATGCTCATCGCAGCCGTCGACGAAGCGCTGGGCGAGCTCTCCGAGCGCGAGCAGGAGATCGTGCGGATGCGCTTCGGACTCGACGATGGCCTTGCCCGAACTCTCGAGGAGGTCGGCCGCGAGTTCGGCGTCACACGTGAGCGCGTTCGTCAGATCGAGGCCAAGACCCTGGCAAAGCTTCGTCACCCGCAGCGCAGCCAGAAGCTGAAGGAATTTCTCGACGTCGAGTAGTTCGTCGGAGCAGTGATTCGGCGCACCAGTTCGGCAAGCCCAGCGCTCAATCGCTGTGGAAATCATGGGCCGCGCTGCTAATCTCAGCGTGCCTTTCCGAGATAGCTCAGTTGGCAGAGCAGCTGACTGTTAATCAGCGGGTCGCAGGTTCGAGCCCTGCTCTCGGAGCCATGCGGGGTCCGTATCCACGGGCCCTGTTTGCATACCCGGACGCTGCCGCAGGTCGGTATCGCCTGGCACGGGGTGGTAGCTCAGTGGTTAGAGCAGGGGACTCATAATCCCTCGGTCGTGGGTTCGATACCCACCCGCCCCACTGGTCCTGAACTGGGACAATGTCCGATTCGGGGCGGTCGTAGCAAGGTCCCATCCAAGTTTTCCAAGACAAATCCAAGTTTTGAGCGTACGCATGTCCCATGGCCAAGCTGCGAAGTGCTCCTGGGATGCGGGAGCGCGCACCCGAGGTCTGGGAACTCGTGGTGCAGGCTGGCCGCGATCCTCCGACCGGCAAGGCACGACAAGTCAGTCGTACGTTCCGCGGGAACCTTCACGATGCCAAGACGGCGCGAGCCGAGCTCATCGTCGAAGTGACCAAGGGTCGGCACTCCGGGTCGCGGGCCACGATGGACGATCTGTTCGCCGATTGGATCGTCGAACTGCAGCGCAAGGGCCGATCGCCGAACACCGTGCGCGGCTACGAGCTGGTTTACCGGCGCAACATTCAGCCGACGCTCGGTACGAGGCAGGTCACGAAGGTGACGATGAAGATGCTCACCGATCTGTACGGGGCTCATCAAGAGCGTGGCCTGTCGGCGCGCAGCGTGTACCAAATTCACGCCTGCCTTTCGTCGATGTTCACGCAGGCCTGCCGTTGGGGTTGGCGAGAGTCGAGCCCAGCGCAGTGGGCCGAACCGCCATCGATCCCGAATGTCGAGCCGGTAGTGCCATCACCCGAAGAGGTGCGTGCGCTGATTGAGGAAGCAGAGCGCAGCAAGCGACCGGAGATGGCGCGGGCGATCCTCGTGGTCGCGACGACCGGGTTGCGGCGCGCTGAACTGTGCGCCCTGCGGCGGTGGCGCGACGTCGACTTCGAGCGCAGTCTGCTTCGGGTGTCGGCCTCGATCGTCAACCTGCCGAACCAGCCGCTCGGTGAGATCCCGACGAAGAACCGTCGCGTGCGTGTGTTGGCGATCGACGAACTGACCGCAGCGATTCTGCGAGCGCAGATCCACGACGTCGAGCGCCGTGCTTGCTTCGCCAAGGTTGCGTTGGTCGACGATCCGTACATCTTCACCGACGCAGCCGATGGTTCGGTGCCGTGGAAGCCCGACGCGGTGTCTCAGTACTTTGGCACTGAGTCCGCCAGTGAATAGCTGGTGGCATGGCGAAATGCACGAGGTCGTGACCGAGCGATCAGGCGGTCGCCCAGCTGCGGTTCTCGAGTACCGACAGGATGTGGGAGGCGGCGCGCGTTGCGCCGTCGGTCTCGACGGCGCGGTACGACACCGG
>JAYUWK010000121.1:0-3481 GCA_043753895.1 Actinomycetota bacterium | reverse complement strand
TCGCATGGCCACAACGCGGCAAGGACACGTATCCAATGCCGGGCGGCTACGACGGCTACATCAAGTCACTTCGCTCACTTGTGGAGTCGGTGACGGCGAGACCACCGAATCGAGTCGGTCTGGAGTCGTGGATGAGAACCGAGTTCGGTTCGTCCGAGACGAACGCTCGGCTGGGCGTGGGATTTCTCCTTCGGATCGGCGTTCTTATCGAGCGAGGTGACCTCATCGAGCTCAGCGGCGTTACGACAGACTGGCTGTCTACTGGCAAAGTCGAGTACTTGATCGCTCTTCTGCACAGTCGCGTGCGGTATATCGGCGAGATGCTCCAAGAGGCGATCCAGCCAAGAACCATCGCCGAACTGCTGGGTGCTGCGAACGATCGCTATGGGTGCGGATGGTCAACTACGGCCCAGATCCAGCGGCGGCGAGGCTGGCTTCAGTCGGCTGGCATGCTCGCTGATATTGCTGGGGAACGCGTGCAGACGAGCGACGCCGGAAAGCGCATGCTTGACCAACTCGCCTTGCAGCCGCCCTTTCCAACGACAACGCCAACCGTCGTTGTTCATGACGGGGGCCATCCGACCCATGTCGCGGAAGCACTGCCCGAACCGATGACCAGTGACGTTGAACAGCTGATCTTGCGGCTCATGCAAACAGGAAATGACGGCAACCAGCATGAGCAATTCGAAATCGAGACGGCAGAGGCGTTTCACCGCCTCGGCTTCCATTCGCAGTGGCTTGGTAAGTCCGGCCGGACCGATGTCCTCCTCGAAGCGGAGCTCGGCCTCGGCGCCTCCTATCGCGTCATCGTGGACTGCAAGGCCACGGGAAGGGGAACCGTCAGCAACCAGATCGACTGGGACACCATCGAGGAGCACCGCGCACTTCACCAGGCGGACTATGCGGTGGTGCTCGCACCTGACTTCGGTGGCGGTCGCCTCTCCGGCCGAGCGGCGTCCCACCAGACCGTCCTGTTGAAGATCGAGGACCTCGCAGAGCTGCTGCGACTTCACGCGCAGACGCCGCTGACACTCGATGACTATCGACTGATCTTCACCTCGAGAGACACGAACAACCCCACCGCTGCCGTCGCGGAGATCGCAGAGGAAGCCCGACGACGGCTCGACCTCACCTCAGCCCTCGTCGAGCTCTTGAAGGTGCGCGGTCCTCGCATGGGACCCATGACTGCGCGCGACTTCTTTGGCGCGTTGATCGATCGGAGCGATCTGCCGGACGCAACGAGCGACGAGATTCACGAACTCTTACGGGTGCTCTCCTCGCCGTCCGTTGGCTTGCTGCGGGCTACGAGCGACGGCGGAGTTCGGTTTACCACCGCACCGAGGATCACCGCCCAGATGCTTCGACGGCTCGCACAGTCGATCGAGTGACGAGTATCCGGTGCAGGCCGCAGCCAGTACCCCACCGGCGGGTGAGCGCCAGTGAGAGGTGGGGGTCGTCGTTGGTGTTTTCAAGAGCAGAACCGTCAGCCGCAACCGAGCGCGTCGACGACCTGGCAATGGGTTAGCGGATCAATGCCAAATGTCTGCTTTGGACACGACAGAGGCGCCGATATGGGCTCGCTGTTGGCGGTTTCTGCGGCGTCGCTTGGTGCTGTCGTTATGCACCATCCGCGATCTTCGGCGTAGCGCCGGGATGTGGCAGCGGCTGATCAGGATGTTGCGAGTCCTAGGAACACGACGACCGATCGTGCGAGTCTGGCCATGTCGTCCTCGGACAGTCGGCCGATTCGTTCGCCGAGCTTCGAGCGAGGGACAGTCGTGATCTTGTCGACCATGAGCCGGCTCGGTTGACGGATTCCGGTCGCGTCGTCGGCGTCGACAGGTATGCGAAACAGTGGCGCATCGGTGTCGTCAGTGGTGAACGAGCAGATCGTGACCGACGCGGTTGCGTCGAAGAGGTCGTCTTGGATGATGACGACTGGTCGCGGTTTGCCGGCATACCCGCTGCCGGCCGCAGCGGTCCAGATCTCACCACGTTTCACTCGTCGTGGCCGAGGGCGTCGATGAACGCTTGATCATCGGACTCCTGGTCGCTCGTCGCGACGGCGAACGATTGATCATGGGCTTGCTGGGCGAACTGGGGCGATCGAACGTCAGGCACCCAGAATTGAACGGGGCGCAAGCCCTGAGCGCGGAGCCGCTCACGATGGGCGCGCACCCGGACCGCACTTGCTGCTATCGAACGTTGACGGGCCATACCTGAACGTTACATGTAACGCTGCTCTCACCGCAATAGATCTCATGACATCGCCAGTGATCGCTCGGGGTATTCCGGTCCTTCGCGAGGGAGCCGCTCAAGTGCGGACACCACATGAAACGGCCCGGGCGCATAACGTTCGCCGGCCGCCCGCCTGGACACGCGCGAACACCCGGATAACAGCGCGCCGATGCGCCGATGTGGCGCCGACGGATGGTGACGTACACCGCCAACGAGTACGGGACCATCCATCGGGCGCTGACGAGCAGAACGCGCGTCGGCGACAGGCACAGAACGCGCCGTCCTCCAAGATGCGAACGCGCTCCGAGCCGGCGTTATGTGCAGGAGGGGGGCGGGAGAGTGAAGTCCTTCGAATCGGCCGCGGTGTGTTCAATCGGTCGTCGAGGTCCTGGACGGTTCCGTTGTGGGCTTCGTGCGCGGGAGCGTCACCGTGATGTGGGTTCCGACACCTACCGCGCTGGTCAGGTCGAGCGTGCCGGACATGGCCTCGGCGAGGCGGCGGGCGAGCACGAGTCCGAGGCCCGCGCCGCCTTCGCGTCCCGCGTCTGCGCCGAGCCGATCGAACGGCACGAACAGCCGGGCGAGAAGTTCCGCGGGGATCCCGGGACCGTGGTCAGTGACGTGAATCGCGCCGGTGGTGTTCGCCGCTTCGGTCTCGACCCGGACGACACCGCCAGGTGGTGAGAAGCGGATCGCGTTCGAGACGAGGTTGAGGATGACCTGTTGGAGTCGCCGGCGATCTGCACGAACGTGCAGCGCGGGACCGGTCTGCTCGAGGGTGACGCTGTGCCGGTCGGCGACCGGCTGCATGAGTGCGAGTGATGTCGAGATGACGTCGGCCGCATCCACGTCGGTGAGTTCGATCGGCATCGCAGCTGCCTCGACCCGGGCGAGATCGAGGACGTCGTCGACGATCGACAGAATGTGCGCGGATGCGATGGAGATGCGTTCGAGGGCGACGCGGCGTTGGTCAGCGGTGAGGTCGATGTTCTGCAGGTTCTCGGTGAACCCTGCGATGGCCTGCAGCGGCGTGCGCAGTTCGTGGCTCAACGCCGTGACGAATTGAGACTTGGCCAGATTCGCTCGGTCGGCCGCTTGGCGCGCGAGTTCGGCCTCGGCGCGGGCCACTCGCTCCTTGGATGCGCGGTCGTACTGAACGGCGAGCGAAGCGAGGTGAGTGAACCGTCTGACGATCTCTTCGTCGCGCGAACCTGGCTCATACGGCGCGTGGTGGTACACCGCA
>JAYUWK010000120.1:0-3482 GCA_043753895.1 Actinomycetota bacterium | reverse complement strand
TCGTCGCCGAACTCGGTGAACCGGTCCGGCTCGAACTCGGCGTCGTACCCGAAGTGTTCGGCGAACTGCATCGGCGCGAACATGCGGATCAGGTCGGGAACCTTCGGGATCCGACGAGCCACGAAGAAGCACAGGAACTCATACCACCGCAGGATCAGCATGGGGCTGTAGCCGTCGGGATGGTGACCGTTCATCATGGTGAAGCGGGTCACCGGGGCGGCGGTGAAGCTCTCGAGCATCAACGCGAACCGGCTGCCGGTCTGCTCGTCCTGCCACGAACCGCTGAGGTAGACCGGCACGTCGATGGTGTGCACGAACGAACCCGCCCGCCGCGCCGCTGAGATGGATCGGAACGACTCGATCGCACGACCGAAGCGTTCGAAGTCGAAGTTCTGGCTGCGGATCGCAGCATTGGCGGCGGCGACGGTGTCGCCCGCCTCGATCCGGGCCTGGTCCCACGCCTGTCCGCCCACCTGGGTCTCGGCGTCGCGCGCCACCAGCCACGCCCGCGTGAACCCCGAGTTGTAGGTACCCCCAGGCCACTGTTGACGCCACAGATCGTCGATGACCGACAACGGCGTGATGGCGGCCAGGCTCGGCGGTTGCGTCGACGCCACATAGAGCTGGCTGATGCCGGGATAGCTGAGCCCGATCATGCCAACGTTGTGATGAAGTGCCCACGACTGTCGGGCGACCGTCTCGATGACGTCGTAACCGTCGGCCGATTGCGCGGGGCTGAACACATCGAACACGCCGCCGGAACATCCGGTCCCCCGCATGTTCACGCCGACCACCGCGAACCCCAACAGGTTGGCGATGGTGGTGCCCGGCTGGGGGGCATCGGGGTTCGACGGGCTGTACCCCGAGTACTCGATCAGCGTGGGCCACGGCGCCGGGCCGTAGAGATCCTCGTTGGGGAAGCGGACGCAGACCGACAATTGGATGCCGTCGCGAACGGTCACGTACTGAAACCCATCGACGAGTTCCTGGTCATACAACGACGAATCAGGCAGGTCGCCGACATCAAGCACCCGGATCGGTCCGTGGGTCACCCCGGCCGACTCATCGACCACGGAGTAGTCGCCCGGCGTGACCGTGTGGCCGCTGGACAGCGCGTTCACCAGATCGTCGACCCCGGCCAACACCTGGTGTTCCTCGGGCACGAACGCGAGATGGGCGTTACCGGAATCGTCGGCCACCATGGTGACGACATCCTTGCCGTCGGCGTCGAGCACCCGGTAGTGGCCACCGGCGATGGCGCCCGTGATCGTGAGCGTTTCCACGCCACCAGTGATCGTCAGATCGCCCATGTCATCCCCCTGGATGGCAGCGGAGTGCCCGCCACAACTTCGAGCACGCTACTTACTCATTCGGCCGAGCGAAAAGGGGGCATTCGTCACAGCGTCGCGACGACGAGCCGATGCGCTATCCGAGCGAGATGAATCCTGCCCCGGTCACGCCGAGCACGAGGCCCGCTGCCTGGAGCCGTGAGAAGCGTTCGGACAGGACCGCTCGCGCGATCACCACCGCCACCAGGGGGTAGAGGTTTCCGAGAACCGAGGCCGTCGCCAGTGGTCCCCGTTGCAGGGCAACCGTGTTGAGGATGTCGCCTCCTGCCAGTCCGACCCCGGCCACAACGATCGACGCGTCCGGTCGTCCCCCGAAGGTTGTCGACGTGGCGCCCGCATCACATCGACTGTGCGCTCGCCAGACGCTGACGGCGGCCGTCACCAGCCCGGCAATAGTGACGACTATGACGGTCGGCCACGTGCCGGACGCCTCGGAGGTGCCGCCAGTCACGGCGTAGAACGTGCCGAACCCCACACCGGTGGTGGCAGCAACGAGCGCCTGACGGAGCGCACTCCACTGGGGCCGGGCGGTTACACCAACACCGCCCTCACCCAGTCCGCCCTCACCCAATCCGCCCTCACCCAATCCGCCCTCACCCAGTCCGCAGAGCGGTACGGCGATCAGACACGCAGCCACGCCCAGCCACGCGAGCGTGGTGGGTCGTTCACCTCGAACCAGCGCAACCAGCACTGGCGTGACCACCGCCGTCGACGCCGTGATCGGCACAATGATCGCCACGCTGCCGTTGGCCATCGCGGTGAAGAACCAGATGTAGGCGACGCCGGTGATCGCGCCCGCAGCTGCACCCGCAACGAGGTCACCCGGCAACACCTCCGACGCTCCCCGCATGATCGCCGCCACAATCAGGAGGGGAAGGGCGATGGCGTGCATCAAGGTGGTCATCGACGCGGAATCGCGTGTGCGCGAGGCCACCCCGCCAGCAACGTCGGATGCACCTATGAAGATCGACGCGACGATGGCGAAAAGGGCGGTCACGCTCCCGAGAGCGACACGTCGTCGATAATCATCGACGCCATGAAGTCACCCGAGGTCAACCACTCCGCATCGCCGCCAATGCTGCGGATGTCACCGAGCATCCGTTGGATGGTCGAGGCGACCGTGATCTCGCGCACCGGTTCCGACAGCACGCCGTTTCGAATCATGATGCCGTCGGCACCGACGGAGAAGTCACCCGACACGGAGTTCACTCCCGAGTGCATGCCGGTGAAGCTGTTCACATAGAGCCCGTGGTCGATCGAGGCCACGAGGTCCTCGAAGCTCGCTGTTCCCGGATCGATCACCAGCACCTGAGCGCCGACACCCGGCAGCGAACGCGATCCCCGCAGCGCCGAGCCCGTCGACGCAGTCCCGGAGCGACGGCCGGTGTAGCTGTTGTGGAGAATGCCGTGGAGCATTCCGTCGACGATCAGCGGGTTGGCACGGCACGCCAAACCCTCGCCGTCCCACGACTCGGCGCCGAGCGACTCGGCGCGTGTCGGGTCGTCGATCAACCGCAGCAGCGGCGTGGCGATCTGTTCGCCGATCCGGTCGCCGAACGGGGAACGGCCTTTGAGCACCGCTTCGCCGTCGAGCATTCCGGCCACGATCGACAGCAGCGTCGCCGCCAGCTTCGGTTCCAACAACAGCGACACCCGACCCGATACAGGGCGAGTGGCCCCCAGCAACCGCGTCGCCTTCTCGACCGCTTCGGCGGAGATCTTGGCAATGTCGAGTGCGTCCGGCGATCGGGCGCCGTCGCTCCCGTAGCCGATCTGTGTCTCGTCGCCGACGACTGCCAAGGGCTGCACGCCCATCGAGCACGACGTGCCGCGATCCAACACGTTGATGCCGTTCGAGGCCGCGAACGCCGACTCGCCGGCGAAGTCGCTCCATGCCGCCACCCGCACACCGGTGATCCGCGGGTCGAGACCCAACACCGTTCGTTCCAGCTCGATGGCTCGGCGGATCTTCTCCTCGGCGTCCATCGAGACCACTGCCTCATGCCAATGATCGTGTTCGGTGGCCGCCACCCCGTCTGGATCGGCGAGCCCGACCCACTCATCGGGGGCCGAGAACACCACGTTGTCGCGGGCGTCCGCCAGCGTCGCCGACAGCACATCGGGATCGAGGCT
>JAYUWK010000119.1:0-3486 GCA_043753895.1 Actinomycetota bacterium | reverse complement strand
GAACGCGACGTCCTTGTGGTGACCGGGCTTCCGCGAACCGGTTCGACGCTGCTCCACAACCTCCTGGCGCTCGATCCTGCGATCAAGTCGGTGCCCCTCTGGCGAGCACTGCATCCGTACCCGGCGGTCACCTCTGAGAATGATGTCGAACGTCGCATCGCCGAAGCCGACCGTCAGTTGATGCTGATGGATCGACTATCCCCAGAGCTACGCCGCGTTCATCCGATGTACGCCGCATGGCCGGAGGAGTGCATCGCGCCACTGCAGATGACCGGTGCAAGCGAGAAGTTCTCGATCATGCTCCATGTGCCCTCGTACGGTGAATGGCTCGACGAGCAGTCGATGAACGAGCCCTACCGCACACTTCGCGGGATCTACGACGACGTGGAGCCGTCGGGGGCGCCGCTCGTGCTCAAAGCGCCGAGCCACCTTGCGCACCTGGCCACGATTTCGAGCACCTGGCGAAACGTCCGATTCGTGTGGCTTCACCGCGACTGGGCGGAGGTGATCACGTCGTTCGGGATTCTTGTGGCCGCAGCTCGACGAATCTTCTCGGATACGGTCGACGACCGGCAGATCCGCCGGGAGTGGTCTGATCGCTGGTACGCGGCGCACGCTAGAGGTGAAGCCGCCCGCTCCGGACTTCATGTGTGCGACGTCCAGTATCTGGACCTCGTCGCCGACCCCTTCCGAACGATCGATCGGGTTCGTGAGGAGTCCGGCTGGGTGCCCGTCAGCACCGTGACGAAAGATGCCTGCCGCGAGTGGCTGATGAAGAACCCATTGCGACGTGGAACCGGGACCGATCCGAGCGTGACCCGGAGCGAAAGTGTGACGTCGACGGCTCGGAGCCCTTTGAGACGGATGGGCATCCTCGCGAGCGGTTTTTCGCTGATCGATACCGAATCGCAGCTGGGTGAAATGGTGCCCAGCCGCTGCACCGAAGGTGGCGTTGAATGACGAATGACATGAGCCCGTCGACTGCGGCGGCGGATTTGCCGGACGCGGCGCCAGACGAGATTCCCAAGGTGTTTCGGTTCCAACCCTTGGTTGGCCGGCGCACGTTGCTGCGGCCGGTAGGTCCGCAGGATTACGACTTTCTGTACTCGATGGCGGTCCTGCCCGAGAACTCCATCCGGTGGCGCTTTCGTGGGCGATCGTTGAGCATCGACACGTTCGTACAATCGCTGTGGCAGGACGTACTGTGCCAATACGTCATCGAATCTCGGCAAAACCGGGAGATTGTCGGTCACGTGACCAGTTTTCGGCCTGAATTCCGAAACGGTACGGCACATCTCGGGGTGATGGTCACTCCGGGAGCCCGCGATCAGGGTTGGCCGCTCGAAGGCGTCGTCTTGTTTCTCGACCACCTGTTTCTGTCGTACCCGCTCCGGAAGCTCTACGCCGAGACACTTGAATTCAACCTCTCACTATTTGGCGCCGGAGTAGGACGGCTCTTCGTTGAAGAAGGGCGATTACGCCAGGACGAATATCACGACGGCAGGTACTGGGACAATGTCTTTCTTGCGCTATACCGCGAGGCGTTTGAAGAACGTGTCGAACGGGTCCTTGGACCTGACCGTTACACCACCTTCTCCATCTGAGATTCACGACACACCTTTCCGCAACACCTTTCTGCAACCAAGGAGAACGAAGCAATGAGCGTCACGAGAAGATCCCTAAGCCGGCGTGCGTCGCGCGGCACGGTCGCCATGACCGCGCTCTCGACCGCAACTCTGTTCCTGAGCGTGCCCCCAGCGCACGCGGCCCCGGCGGCGAATCCGCTGGGGTTCTCGGCGCTCTCGCTCGCGAATGCCGAGCCGATCCCGACCGATACCTTGCTTCGCGACCAGGCCATCGAGGCCGACATCTCGTTCCGGAACCTGCTCAGCTTGAGGTCGGATGAGATCTACGTCCGGAACCTCTACGACCACCCGGAGCTGACTATTGGCACGAGAAACATGGCGCTGTTTACTCCGGATGAATTCGCTGAAGTGAAGGTTCGGCTCGATCTCAGCCGCGACGCGGATACCGTGCGCCACTTCGTGAACAACGACCCCGCGCTGAAGGTGGCGTTCGCGGGGCTATACATCGACAACTCGCATGCGGTCGGTCGACTTGTGGTCAAGTTCACGCCGCAGGCTCCCGCCGACCCTATCGGGGCCGTTATGAAACGGTTGCTGCACCCCGACCGTCTCACCACGCAGAGCGCCACGCTCAGCCTCACCGCGCTCGAGTCGATCCAGACCGCCGTCGACGTCGCGTCCGATAGCGGAAGCTTCGGCGTACCCATCGGAACCGCGTGGGTCGACATCAACACGAACTCCGTCCAGGTGGGCTTGCCCCAGGGGTACGACCAAGCCCGCGTGGCCAAGTCCATCGCCGTTCTGACCCCCGCTGTCGCGACCGCTCCGTTCACCTCAGGGCAGGCGGCCGCGCACATCAGTACGTTCCTTCACGACAAGCTCCCGGATGTCGCGGCCTGCGGCACCCAGTACAAGAACGACTGCAAAACGCCATCGTACGACGCCAACGGGCGCTACTTCGGAGGCCACATGTTCGTCGCGCTCAATGGCAACGCCAACAGCACCCTCAAGGAGCAGTGCACCCTCGGTGTGCCCGTGGGGCGAGCCGAGGACCCGAACGCCGGCTACGCCCTCACGGCGGGTCACTGCATCAACCCCGGGCAACTCGGAACCAAGATCCAATTCAACTATGTGAACCCGACGGACACCGGCGTGTGGATGGGGGTGACGAAGGCGATGGTGATCAACGCCGAGGCTGATCTCGGCGTGGTCAAGTTGATCAACCACGGCAGCATGGTGTCGCAACCGCTGGCGTCAGTTGGAAACCACACGCATTCGAGCTGGCTCACTGGCGGGTACTATCCCGACCTGGCGAACGGCACACCAGTCTGCTCCGCCTGGGGGTTGAGCAGCGTGAGCCAGTGCGGGACGGTCGTCAACCACGACGGCACCGACGGATCCGCGATCCACCTCATGTACGTCGACTACGGCGCCCAGGCGGGGTGTCAGGGCGGCGACAGCGGGAGCCCGCTGTTCGCCTTCTACGGCGGCTACGCTGATTGGGCCGGCGTCGCCCGCACCGGTAACCAGGCATCGCACCAGTGCACATACACGAGGTTGCAGTTCATCAGCGACCTAGCTCCGCTGGGCTACACGCTGACCCCGCGCTACGACAACGGCAACGGTGGCTGATGCGACGCTCCAGCCGGACGGAGCGGCTCGCTTTCATATCGCGGCTTCATCATGTTGGCTGCCTCT
The DNA here is from genome assembly GCA_043753895.1 of Actinomycetota bacterium. Lineage (GTDB taxonomy): Bacteria > Actinomycetota > Acidimicrobiia > Acidimicrobiales > Ilumatobacteraceae > WLMZ01. Next base: position 202 of record JAYUWK010000119.1, on the reverse strand, counting down.
AAGAGATGATGAGCACATCACCGGGACAGCTAAGCGCGGTGCCGTCGGGTGACGACTTCGAGGAGTTCGTCCGACGAGTCGACCGCCGGCTTCGCCAATCACTGATCGCCACGTTCGGTCCACATCGTGGCGCCGATGCGCACGCCGCCGCCTTGGCCTATGCGTGGGCTCATCAAGACAAGCTCGCGTCGATCGAGAACCC
>JAYUWK010000118.1:0-10580 GCA_043753895.1 Actinomycetota bacterium | reverse complement strand
CAGCGGAGATTCTCGAACTCAACCCGACCCTGCGATCAGCGCGCAACCTACGAGCCGGTCAAACCCTCGCGCTTCCCGCCGATGCGATCATCCCAGCGGATCGCCAACCACCGGAGGTCGTCGTCGAAGAACTGGCCGACTCCGGAAGCACCCTTGTCCTCGCCCTGCCTGCGGACCTCTACATGCCCTCGACAGTGATCACTGTCAAGGCCGGCGACACTCTCTGGGATCTGTCCGACCAACGCCTCGCCGACGCCGGCGACGCGAACGTCACGGGGTCCGAGATCGTGGGCTACCTCGACCAGGTGATCGCTTCAAACCCCGATGTGATCGAGGATCCCAACCTCATCTTCCCCGGCGAGCAGTTCGCGTTCCCGCAGATCGGTGAAGCGCCGCAACCAACCATTGAGCCGCCCGTCGTCGACACCGTTCCCGATGTGGAAGTTGATCCGGCCGCCCCGTTGCCGACCGTTGCCGCTGATGGTCCGATCGTCACTGCTGCCACCGTCGATCCCGTCGAGCGCACGGACCAAAGTTCTGAAACGGTGGCGTCGGCAGTTCCTACATCAACCGTCGAGGAGCGGTCAGTCCTCCCGCCGCTCACGGATGATGTCGGCGATGAGACCTCAACGGCACCGTGGCTCGCTGGCATCACCGGTTCCACAGTCCTGGCCACCGGAGCCCTTGCGCTTCTCCGCCGTCGACGCGCCGTCGCTGCCGTCAAAGGAGCGAAGCATCTCCGGCCAGCGACCGCCCATGCGAGCCGAACGACCGAGCGACAACTCGTAGCGGCAGCCGATGTTCCGCTCGTGCGGTGGGTCAACCATGAGTTGGCATGCCTTGTGAACGATCTCGATGTCAGCAAGACCAACGGTGGGCCGGTCGCCGTTGAGTTCTCCGAGGCGCGCGGCATCGAGTTGCTCTGGGACGCGCCGAACCTGTCGGCGCCCAGGCCATGGGAGGCGACCGAGGGCGGTTGGTCGTGGCGGCTGCTCTACGACCCTGACGTGGAATTGCCGGCCTGTGCTGACCCGCCGGTTTTCCCAGGTCTCGTAACAATCGGACGCCGCGACGGCAACCAAGTGCTCGTCGATCTCGAGGCCTTCGGCTCACTTGCGATCGTTGGTGACGCAGAGTCAGTCGACGAATGCGCGCGCTCGATGATTCTCGAACTTGCGACCGGCGAGGAGCTGGCAAACGCGTACCTGCACCTCGTCGATGTGGATCTGTGGGAAGCGGGCGAAACCTTGCCGCGAACGATCGACCGCACTGAGCAGGATCTCGTTGAGCATCTCCGAGGTATCGCCGACGACACCCGCGATCTCCTCGCCGCGAACGGCCTCACCTCCACCTTCCGTCTCCGGGTCGGCGATGACGCAGACGGTCGTGAGCTCACCGTTGGCGTCGTCCGCGCAGACCGCTGCGCCGACATCGCTGAACTTGTAGCCCTGGCTCAGCCGCGGTCAGGAGTTGCCCTGCTTGTGCTCGGACCGGCGACAGGGAGCGGCGCAACTCTTCAACTCGATCCCTCCGGCAACGCGCGCCTCGAACCACTCGGCCTCACCGTCGAACCGGCGAGACTGCCAGTTGCAACCGGCCTCGATCTCGATGCGTTGCTTCAGCCCGTCGACGCCACCTCGGAGACCGAGACGGATGCCGAGGATGAAAGCAGCGGCGGTGCCTTCGATCCAGACGTCGAACCTTCGGTCTCTGAACAGCTTTCGCTCATGGTCGAGGCTCCTGACGGAACCAGCGATGACGACTGGACCAGGCCAGATCCCGACCTCCTCGTCCGAGTGCTCGGCACACCGACGATCGACGAGCACCCTGGGCTCGGACGCGCAGAGCTGAACATTGTGGCCTTCCTTGCCTGCTCTGGGGGAAAGGCCACAGAGGATCAGGTGATCGACGCGGTCTGGAACGGAAGGCTGGTCGAACGGACCACCCTCTGGAACAAGATGTCGCGTGCGCGATCGGTGCTCGGCCGCCTTCTGCCACCCCGAGAGCAGAGCACCGGCGTCGTGCGTTTGCACCCCGCGGTGATGACAGATCTGCATCTGTTCGCGGCGCTTGTGGATCGAGCGCAGGTGATGTCATCGTACGAGGCGATCGAGCTGTTGACGGACGCCCTCAACCTCGTGCGAGGGGTTCCCTTTGATGCGGTCGGCTATGAGTGGGCCTACGAGCAGCAACACCATGCAAGGGCGTGCGAACTCATCGAGACAGCGGGCCTGCGCCTCGTCGAACTCGCCCTCGAGGCCGACGATGTCGCCGCAGCGCGTGCTGCGGTGATCTCCGCCCTGTCGGCGCTCAAGATCAACGAACCGCTGTACCGAGCACGAATGAAGATCGAAGCCCACGTCGGCAACACCGGTGGTGTCCAAACCGCCTACAACGAGATAGTCGCTCTTGTTGGTGACCTTGACGGAGCACCCCAATCCCGAGTCTCCTCGTCAACAGCTCAGCTGTACGCGGCACTGACGACCCGATGAGCCTTGGCGGTGGCCGGTCTGGCAGCCAACCATGGTGGCGCCCCAACTCGGCTGCGTGTCAGGCAATGTTGGCGCTGCCACCTACCGGCACCGCGGGGACATTCGCTCGAGGGCCCGACCGTCGGGTGCCTACGCCCAGGTGAACCGGCGAGTTCGGATCTAGGGTCTAGGTTCTAGGAAATGACTTGCGGAAAGTGTGGGTTCGAAGGACATAACAGTCGCACCTGTGAGGGCCCTCATTGGCCTTGCCCGACCTGCGGCAAGCCGACCGCCAACATGAACGACTACTCCGAGCGCCACGACAGTGCCTATTGCTCCCCCTTCACCTCCTCCGCGTGTTGGGGCTGAAGTTGATGGCCGAGTCGAACACGTGCACGAAGTGCGGCGTCGACTTCGGGTACCCGGATGGCCTGGCCATTCACAAGGAACTCGGATGTGACGGCGAATACTGTTGGTTTTGCCATGACAAAGACGGGCTGCGGTATTGCCCCGAGTGCCACAGGGTGGCCGACTAGGCCTGATCACTGAACGCTCGGCGTTCCCAGACCGCTGGCGATTTCTGACCAGCGCCGCCTCACATCGCACCCGCGGAGCACAAGCAATGGGGCTGACTGACGAGTACGCGGCGAAGCAGACTGACCGCTCAGAACGCGGGCGAAGACCCCCTACCGCGGGGTCGACGGACATTCCTGTAGGTGCCGATCGCGAGCACCTTATGAGCGCACTCGATTCGCCGAGATCCGCTCGGTCTCGCTTGTCCAGAGGTGCCACCTACCGCCTAATACACGTGTGATCCTGAGGGGTCCCAACAGGCAAACGTTGGCTGACACGGCACCCGCTCAGAACGAACAACCGTCCGTCGGCAGTGTCGTCGGGTCGAGTCCGACGGTGGCGTTGAATAGGCTTCGGAGCAGTAGTTGGGGGCACCTCTGCTCGTTCCCAGCGTTGATCTCAAGGTGAAGGTGGGGTGCGCCGCTGCGACCGGTGTTGCCCGACCACAGGATCTGCTGGCCGGCTCTCACTTGCTGGCCGAGTTGGACGGTGGCATTGGTGCCATGGCAGTAGCTCCACCTTGTCCCGTCTTCATCGACGATCGTGAGCCCGACTCCGCATGACTCGCAATCCCCGCCGCCCTGCTGGCCGCAGCCCATGGTCCACCAGTTGTATGGCCATTGGCGGACTGTTACGACTGTGCCGGCCCGAACGGCGTATATCGGGGTGTTGACGGGGATCAGCCAGTCCCACGCCGGGTAGTCGTGATGCGGTGCGTTGAGAGCCGCCGGGTTTGCATCGAGCAGGTGTCGGGGTCCTGGGAGTGACCATTCACCGTCGAGTGGCACCACGCTGCCTCCAATGCAGCCGCCCGGCGTCGGTGAGATGGGAGTCGATGTGACTACACCATCGGTGGCGGCGAGTTGGCGGTGGTATTCGGTCATCCATCTCGCTTGGTACTGGCGTGGGGTGAGCCGGTTGCCAGCATCGGGTCGTGGGACGGTGTCCCACTCGCCGGAGCCCGTGCCGGGTAGGTGGCCGATGTACCAGACGACGGGCACGGCGGTCACATCGTTGTTGTGAGCAGCGAGGGTGGCTCGCAGGAGTTCAGCGGCTTTGGCATCTTGTGCTGCTGGCGGGGCGTCCTTGGCGTGGGTGTAGCCGCCGTATCCGTCCCACGTGCCGTCGACCATTTGGTATGCGCCCGAGGCGCTGGCCCCGCGAGCTTGTGCCTCGTAGTTGCCGCCTGATTCGAGGGTCCGGATCGTCGCGAGGATCACCGCCTCTGGTCCGGATGCTTGACTGCAAATCACGGGTGGCGGCGGGTCACCGTTGGTGAGTAGCACGGGAAGCATGGTCACGCCGAGCAGTGGAAGGGCGATTGAAACGGCGAGTGCTTTCATGCCGACGCAACGGGGCGGTCTCGATGCTTAAGGGGATTCCATGGCGTTCGGCCAGGTGGAGTTGGCCGTCGGTACTGATCCGACGCCGAGCCGTGGCCGCGACGTCGGCATTGGTTGGCGGCTCGGCGACTGATCCGCAGCGTCGCTGCCCGGTTGTGCGATGGTTAGAGCCAAGGCAGGGTGCGGAGGGACGAAGACGATGAAGCGGTTCGCTCGAGGATCTGAATGGCGAAAGTGGGACTTGCACGTCCACGCGCCAAACACTGCACTGGCAAACAGGTACTCGCGTAGAGACGGTGAGGATCCCATCGACACCTTCGCTCGCCTCATCGAAGCGAGCGACGTCGCAGTGCTGGGCATCACGGACTACTTCAATCTGGTGACCTCCCTGCGCTGCATCGAGCGGTTCCGCCAGCTCTTCCCAAACAGCGACAAGCTTCTTCTCCCCAACATGGAGTTGCGGCTGCTGGACGTCATCAACAGTCAAGGCGAGCACGTCAATGCCCATCTGCTGTTCCGTGACCACCTCACTGAGGACCAGGCGAACGACTTCATGCGTCAGCTGGATACCGAAACAACGATCTCCAGCGGACGCAAGCTGACCGTCAAGGAGGCGGTGGACCAGCAGCGGCTCGAGTCCATAGTTGTCAGCACGACATCGGTGGACGAGGCATACGACCGAGTGTTTGGGCGGACTCGCCCTCGAGAAACGATGCTCATCATCGTCCCCGTCCGCGGTGGAGGGATCAGACCGCCGCCCTCGGGCACGCAACGCGTGCACGAGCGTGCCGCCGAGCTCGACCATTGGTCCGACGCGATGTTCGGTGGTCAGGCCAACAGGGAGTTCTTCCTTGACGCCGGTCGCGGTCACGAGGAAGGGCGCGACTTAGTCCCGAAGCCCGTGTTCGCTGGCTCTGACTCGCACAGCTGGGCGGACCTCGAGAACCGTCTCGGGCGAGCCATCGCAGGTGAGCGGCGGGCGGAAATCACATGGGTGAAGGCTGACCCGACCTTCGACGGACTCCTGCAGACTTTAGTTGAACCGAGCGAACGCGTGCGCATCCAGCCCACCCGGCCGGATCAGAAGGAGCCCTATCAACTCATCCGCTCTGTCCGCTTCTCGGGAACGACCGAGTTTCCCGAGGAGATTCCGTTTAACCAGAATTTGGTCTCCGTCATTGGCACGCGATCGTCAGGAAAGTCGGCGCTGCTGGCGTACATGGCCCATGCTGTGGATCCCGAGCAGACGGTCCGCCAGCAGGTCGCCGTGGGCATCGGCAAGGCAGATCAGGTCGGCCCCGCGGCAGGCATCACCTGGCGCCAGGCTGCGGGGATCCGATGCGAGGTCGAGTGGGCGGACAACGCAGCCGGCACTGGCCAACTGATCTTCATTCCCCAGAACTCGCTGTTCGCCCTCAGCACACGGCCTGGGGACATCACCGACAAGATCCGACCGGTGCTCTATCGGCAGTCCCCGGAGGTGGAGAGGCTTCATCAACGAGTCTCCCAGGAAATCACGGCCACCAATGCGCAGATCAGAGAGTCCGTGGGAACGTGGTTCGAACTGTGTCGCTCGATCGAAGAAGCTGAAGCCGAACGCAAGATGCTGGGAGAGCGGTCAGTGGTCGAGGCCAGCATCCGGTCAGCTGAGGCGGCGAGCGTCGAACTTCGATCGAGCAGTGGGCTTGACCAGAGCTCGGATGTCGATGCGTACGACGCCCTCTTCAGTCGGATTGATGACAGGCACATCGCCCTGCAGCAGATCGAGGAGACACGCGGCAAGCTCAGTCCGTGGATCGACTTCGACGGCCCGGACTCCCCAAGGAGCGTCAACGTCACCGCGTCCGTCACGACAACACCGCGATCACACGAGCTCCCGGCGTCCGTGCGCGACCACCTCGAACCCGCCATCGAGGAAGCCCAGGCGGCCATCGCTGAGAGTCTGAGCAAGTGGATCCTCGCAGCTGACGCCGAGCTACTCGCCGAACAGAGTCGAATCCGCGACGAGGACATCGCCGACCGTGCTGCGAACCAGCAACTCATCGACCTCAACGCCGCCAACGACGCACTTCAGGAACTCCTCGACCGCATCGGCCGCCAGAAGGGCACGCTCGCCCACATCGAGGCCGCCGAAGCAGATCTCGACCATCTGCGAGCGGAGCAAACCCGGGCGATCGAGACGATCGAGCGACTGCTCTCACACCGAGCTGGCGAGCTCGAGTCCTTCAGCGGCGGATTTCGAGAGGCGGCGCCTTCGCTCGATGGCATGACCTTCGGGATCGATATCGAGGTTGAACCCGCCGCAACAGCCGCCGCCTCGCAGGCTCTCGACTTCCGCTACTCGTCGAGTTTCGTCGACAGCGACACACACATGCTTCTCCTCGACAAGGCTCGCTCGGCTCCTCGGGAATTCCTCGAAGCACTCACCACGAATAGCCTCGCCTTGAAAGCCGGCCATCGGCCGGATTTGGTCGCCGCAGACGCCTTGACTGTGACGGAGGAGATCCGGTTCCTCGCCCACCTCCAGGGTGACCGGATCGGCGGCTTCGCCCCCGCAACGATGACACCGGGCAAGCAAGCTCTTTTCGCGCTCACACTTATCCTGAACGAGACCGACGTGCGCTGGCCGATCCTCATAGACCAACCCGAAGACGACCTAGACAGCCGATCCATCTACGACAGCATCGTCCCGTACCTAAAGGCACGGAAGCAAGAACGGCAGATCATCATGGTGTCGCACAACGCGAATCTCGTGATTGGCGCCGACTCGGAGCAAGTGATCGTCGCGAACCGACACGGCGACGACCGCCCGAACCGCACCGGTCCCGGATTCGAGTACCTCAGCGGTTCGCTCGAACACTCTCAAAGTGACCCCGACGCCGAATTCACACTCGACATCCACGGCATTCGCGAACACGCCTGCGCGCTTCTTGACGGCGGCGAAGCGGCGTTCAGGAAACGTCGCGATAAGTACCGGATCGCTCACTGAACCCAACCTTCAACGATTTCGCTGGATGGACACGAGCGGAGTGGTTACGCGCTCGTCGTTGACGCAACACACGCCGTGCCGAGGTAAACCAACGTTCGTCACCGACACAGCGCGTGCGGCGTCCCGAAAGCGCGCCAGTGATGAGGAACGAACCCGATGGCGTGGTTCCTGCCCGAAGGCAGACGCATTCCTGGGGATCGGAGCCGATCTGGGGAAGTCATAAGGAGTACCCAAGGTGCGCCGACAACGCGTACAGAACGTTCGCGTGCGTCGGAGATCAGCGCGCCGATCCGGCGATCTGCATTCTGACCGAGACTCGCCGTTTGCTCGAAGGGGCGCCCCGCTAAGTGCCGGTTCATGAAGTTTCGCGCCAGTTGTCACTCACCCACGGCGGGCGGTCGAACTTCCATAGAGGGCCGACGCCCTGCGGTCCGTTCTTATTCCCCGGCTTGGGCACATCGACCCCTTTGCATCGGTGAGCGGCGTGTGCCGTTCCGAGCAGAGGAGAAACGATGAATCGATCACGAACTCGATGCCGTCGACGCCGGGTGCTGGCGTCGCTCGGTGTGCTGGTGGCGGTGTGGCTGTCGCCGGCTGCTGCATACGCCGTGGTGCCAAATCCTCCAGCAGACGCCTCGGCACCGGGCGCAGTCTTGGTGGTCCAGGTGATCGGCTGGTTGAAGTGGGCAGGTCTTGCCGCCGCGCTGGCGGGGCTGCTGATGGGAGCGATCACGACCGGGGTCGGTCACTTCGGAGCGAACCACTCGGCGTCCGCAGCTGGTCGCAAGTGGCTGCTCGGCGGGATGGGTGCGGCCATCTTGTCGGGTCTGGCGTGGACGATTGCGACCACGTTGTATACGGCGACGGGGGGCTGATGTGCGTCGGCTTGGAATTGCGGTCGCCGCCATCCTCGTCCTGCTGGTTGGCGGGTTGGTGCTGGCCGCGGTCCGAAGTGGCGAACCAGGCCGCCCTGATCGCGAGACCAGCGTGAAGACGGAGACGGGCATCGACCCTGCACCTTCGATCGCGGTCGATGTTGCTGGGGCGCGGCAGGCGGCAATCGATGCAGTCGCGCTCACCGACGAGGTGGTCGAGGCCGGGTTCATCTCCCGTCGTGATCTGATCAACGGGTTCGCAACGAGCGCGCTCGCTCCTCGGTTGGCGGACGAGACAGGTGCTCAGGTCAACGCTCTGCTGGTCGAGCTTGGGGATCGCAAAGCCGACGTGACAGCGCTGCGTTTGATCGAGCAGCCCCTGTCGGCGCAGGCAACTGCGGTTGGAGACGCCGTGCGTGTCGAGGTCTGGTCGCTGTTGGTGATCGCTGCGCCGGGAACAGGTCCGGCCCGGCAGGCTTGGCGCACGGTCACCCTCGACATGGCCCTGGTCGATGGCCGATGGTTGGTGTCGGAATGGCAATCGCGGCCCGGTCCAACCCCGGCGCCGGCGGTCGAGGCCTCGTTCGACGACGCCTCGACGATCGGTGAAGTGTTGGGCTGGGAATCGGCGATGGTAACCGGCGGGGTGCGCTGATGTTTCCCTTCCCGAATCCGTTGGATCTGTTCGGGTCGGCCGTCGGAGAGGTTGTCGGCTGGGCGTGGGACAAGGTGATCCAGGGCGTCTACACCTGGTTCGCCAACGGTCTGCTGTTGTTGATGGAGTGGGTGTGGGGCGTACTCGACACCGCCACCACGCCTCGGCTGACGGAGGCCTGGTTCGCCTCGGATCTGATCCGTCCGCTTGCGACGTTGTCGCTCGGGATCACCGTTGCGTTGATGCTTGCATCGGCAGTACAGGCAGGTTTCGGGGGCCGCCCGGAGTTGATCGTCGACGCGTTCAAGGAGGGTCCGAAGTCGATCGTCGCGACGTCGTTGACAGTGGTGGTGATGGATGTGTTGGTTCGTGGGGGCGATGCGTTGTCGGACACGATCTGGCAAGTAGGGCGTGCCGATTCACAACGTGTGCTCGAGGGCCTCGCCGAGACGATGACCAACGCGGGCGGTTTGGCGACAACGTTCCTGGGGCCGTTGGCGCTGCTGTTCGGAATGATTGGTCTGCTGGTCACGACGGTGGTCCTGTTCATGCGCAGCTCACTGCTGTATCTGGTCGCTGCGTTTGCTCCGATCGTGTGGGCCTCGTCAGTGTCGCCGGTCATGCGTGGCTCGGCGAGACGCTTGGTGCACGTGACCGTGGCGTTGGTGCTGGCCAAGCCGGCAATCACGATGACGTTGGTTGTCGGAGTGAAATTGGTCGCCAACGCCGGTGTCGGCGCGCCGGGGAGCGATGGCGCTGCGGCGCTCGGCACGCTGATCTCGGGGTTCTCGTGCTTTGCGATCGCCGGGCTGTCGCCGTGGGTGGTGTACCGGCTGTTGCCGAGCGTCGAGTCAGCCGCGGTGTCGTCGGGGATCGTCAGCGGGTGGGGGAGGGGCGCGATGTCTGGAGTACAGGCCGGGATGATGGTGAAGTCGTTCGGTGCGTCGGCGGCTGCTTCGGCGGCGACTCGGTCGTTGCCACAGATGGCCGCCGGAGCGACTTCTCAGGGCGCCGGCGCAAGCTCGGCGGCTGGCGGGTCTTCCGGTGGGTCCTCGGCCAGTGGGTCACAAGCAAGTACTCGCAACGTGGGTGGTCCGTCGGCAGCGGCGCAGCGCTATCGGCCGCCGAGCAACCCAGAGTCATCGTCGGCGGGCGGTGAAGGGCAGTCCTCCGCCTCGCCGGTGAGCGGTCGAGGACAACGGGACGGCGAGTCATGACCTCCGAGTCGACAACGCGGGCTGCCAAGTACCGCTTCGGTGACGGAGTCGGTCCGGGCCTGTTGCTCGGCCTGTCGATGCGACAGGCGATGCCGTTGATCATTGGGGTGTTGTGGCTCACGGTTGCGTTGATGGCGCAAGTTCCACTCGTCGGCGCCGTTGGCCCGGTCGCCGGAATGATCGTGTCATTCGGGCGTTGGCGTCGGGCGCCGCTGCACGAGGTCGCTGCACCTGGCATCCGCTTGCTGTGGCAGCGTTGGCGTTCACGTCGGGTGTGGGTGAGGTCGTCGCTTCTGGGGTCTGGTCCCGGTTTCGAACAGGACGTCCCCGACGCTCTCTCCGGAATCGAGATACTCAGCGTTGCCGCAGCCTGGTTGCCGGGCCAGCCATCGGTGGCGGTCGTACATGACCGTCCGGCCGGGACGGTCTCGATCGTGCTGCGGGTCGCAGGGGAGGG
>JAYUWK010000117.1:0-3500 GCA_043753895.1 Actinomycetota bacterium | reverse complement strand
TCGCCGGTTCGAACGTGGCCAAGCTGAGGGCTTCGCTGGCCATCGCGTCGGCAGTGAGGATGCCGAGCCCGCCCGCGTTGCCGACGATCGCGACTCGTCGGCCCGCTGGGAGCGCAAGGCGGTCGAGCGCGGACGCCAGCGCGAGGAGCTCACGGGGATCGTCGACACGCAGCACACCGGTCTGCTCGAACAAAGCATCGACGATCGTGTCGGGTGCGGCGAGGGCGGCCGTGTGGGACGCGGCCGCTCGCGAGCCAGCTCTCGAGCGGGCTGCCTTGATGGCCACGATCGGCTTGCGTCGGCTGACGTCACGGGCGATGCGGGCGAATCTGCGGGGGTTGCCGAACGACTCGAGATACACCGCGATGACGCGGGTGGCCGCGTCCTGATCCCAGTACTCGAGGAGGTCGTTGCCGCTGACGTCCGCCTTGTTTCCTACCGAGACGAGTGACGACATGCCGATGCCCTGCTGCGCGGCGAGCGAGGCGATAGCGATGGCCACCGCACCAGACTGGGACATGAGCGCCAGGCCCCCGCGCCGAACTACGAGCCCCGTGAACACGGCGTGCATACGCACCTCCTCGGCGGTCGTGATCACCCCGAGGCAGTTGGGGCCGATCAGGCGCATGCCGGACCCACGGCAGACAGCGACCAGTGCGGCCTGGCGGGCGCGCCCCTCCGGCCCCGTCTCGGCAAAGCCGGAGGAGATCACGAGCAGGCCCCGCACTCCCGCCGCGGCGCACTCCTCGGCCACGGCAACCACCGCGCCGGCCGGGACTGCAACCACGGCGAGGTCGACGGGCACCGGGATGTCCGCCACGGTCGGCACCGCAAGCAGCCCCTCGACGTACTCCGCCTTCGGGTTCACCGGGAACACCACACCGACGAACCCGTTGGCGAGGAGCTCGCGGACGACCCGCCGTCCGGGCGAATCCTTCGTGCTCGACGCGCCGATCACGGCGATGGACTCCGGTTCGAGCAGCGCCCGCAGCGAGGCCGACACCGCAGTCCGCTCGCGGTCGCGGCGGGCGGCGCGGGCGTGCTCGTCGTCCTTGATAGGGAACGCGACGACGATGGAGGCGTCGTCCGGATCGCGGCGCACCTTGACTGCGAAGCCGGCGGAGCGGAACACGCCGAGCATCTCGCGGTTGTCGGCCTGCGTGAGCGCCACGAACCGACGGATGCCGACGAGCCTGGCTCGGGCCGCCAACGCCTCCAGCAGGATTGTGGCGATGCCGAGGCCGTGCAATCCGTCGCCGACCGTGAAAGCCACCTCGGCCGTCGGGACCGGTGCCTCCGGTGCCTCAGTGCCCCAGGGCTCGGTGCCGGTTGTGCGGTCCGCCCGCCCGATCCCGATGATTCGGCCCTCACGTAACGCCACGATGGCGATCGAGTGGTCGTTGTCGACGTCGAGGAGGTGGTCGAGCAAAGGACCGTCCATGTGCGCGAGCGCCCGGAAGAACCGGCGCCGGCGCGTCTCCATCGATAGCGAGTCGAAGAACGCGACGTACAGCTCCCGATCAGCTGCGGTCAGCGACCGTAAGTGCACAGTCGATCCGTTGCGCAGGACGGCGTCACCTTCGTTGATTGGCGCCGGCAACTCTGCCGTTTTGTTCGTTGTCTCGTCCATGTGGACCCCCGGCCTTGCGGTGGCCGGGTTCATCGTCGCTCGTAGCGACCCGTGCGTTCCGGCAACACGATACGCAGCACGAGCGCTGTGCGGCCGGGGACGTCGGCCCCATGGGTGGGATGGTCCGGGTGGGGGCCACCCTCATGCCGGGTCATGCGTGGCGCCAGGTTGTTCGCTGCGGCCGTCTCGCTGACGGTGGCTGCGCTGAAGCGATCGATCAGGAGCTGCATGGCCCCGATGGACGGCAGCCCGTCCAGCTCTTCGAACTCGCGCCACGCGATGACGCTGCTCCAGTTCTGGTTGTCCTCCACTTGGTCCGTTTGAAAGCAGACATCGTGCGGGCTGTGGCGCAGCATGCGTAGCTTCATTCCTTTCGCGCGGTGGGCATAGACGGTGGAACCGTCGTACACGTACGTCACAGGCACGACGTAGGTGCGACCCTCGTCGTGGACGCCGAGATGACCGACGAGATCCGCTCGCAGGGTGGCGTCGATCTCGGACTCCAAAAGTTTGCCCAGCATGGATTCTCCTTCCTGCTGTGAAGACGGAACTCATTGTGGTCTCAGCCGACGAATAGGGGAACGGTGTGCTCCGGCCCGATCTCCCTGCGGTGGGGTATGGAGCGACTCTGTCCGAACCGGCCCACGTTTCGTAGAGTCGTTGGTCCTTTCGGTTCCGCGCCGTTCGGCACTACGTCGGCGCACGCGCCGGGCGCATGATCGCCCCGATGTTTTGGTTAACCCGACCGAAACAGATTTGCGGACTGTCGAGTTCAAGTTGCGGGGTGCGTCTGTCGCCCGTGACTTCGACCGAGACGAAAAAGATTTCGGTAGGGTCGACCTTGTTATCTGCTACGAGATTGGCGATTCGCCGATCCCGGCATTTCAGGTAGTGCAGTGAGATGACTCCACTCTCAGCCAAAATGGCGTCGAACGGTTCCCCGGAGTGCGCAGCGTGCTGATGGACACCGTCTCTGGCAAGGAGGTTCAGTTGCTTGCTCTTAAGGCACTACTTGAACCCGGAGCGCCTGCTGTTCCAGCTGAGGCCGTCGATAACGACTCCTGAAGTATCAGAATCGCTTCGAGGGTCGTTGGGTTTCTTTCCGAAGGCCCTCCGATCGACGGCAAATGTCACTCACGGCAACAGCACCGGACGCCTCTCCCGAGAGCTTGAGAACATCCGGATGTTCTCTGTCAGTCAGGATCTGTTCCGGGACACCATAGGTGCGCGGAGCTTTCACGAGAGCGTCGCATGTCGGCCTCGCTGTCGCCCGTTCCACCCCGTGTGCGGAGATGATGAACCGGCTGTGATCATCAATCCCGAAGACGATCTTCGCCTCGGACCCGTCGGCGAGTTTCACGCCACCAACAATGTCCATCTGCCACAACTCCATCGCACGGGAACGTTCCCAACGGATGTAATCCTCACGCTTACGTTTCCGCGCGACCGGGACCACCAAGTTGTGGCGGACCAGACACCTGTACACCGACGAACGACCAGGCAACGGCACCACCTTGGTGTCACTTAACCGGTTCATGATCGACACCGGGCCCAACCGGCCATCAGCACGGCGCCACTCCACAATCAACGCTTCCACCTCCGGTGGCATCTGATGCGGGCACGACAACGGCCGCGACGGCTGATCCACCAGACCCTTGAACCCGTCCGTTGCGTGCCGCCGCAACCAGTTATGCACTGACTGCCGAGTGACCTCACAACGGCGGGCACATCGACCACCGATGCGCCGTCCAGGACTTCGAGAACAGCCTTTAGACGTTGTTCCACAGCATTGAGCTCCACCAACACGACGGGCCTCCCTCGGGGGCAGGTAAACGCGGACGCTCACCATCGAAGAAGGAGAAACCAGCCC
>JAYUWK010000116.1:0-3503 GCA_043753895.1 Actinomycetota bacterium | reverse complement strand
AGCAATAAGCCGCAATCACGCCCCATGCGACTGCTGTTGGCTTCCAGGCGCTGTGCCACGGAATGGCGAGATCTGCGATCGCGAAATGGGTGTAGTTGTCGGCAACGAGGGACCCCAGGTGCAGTGCCAGGAAGGCAACGGTGATGGCTCCGAGGAACCGGTGGAGGTCGAGCAACCATTTCGGGAGTGATCGTCGCTTGATCACCCGGGTCGACAGCAGCAACCCCCAGATGACCGATGCCCCCGATGCGATGAGCATGACAATCCCACTGGAACGAGCGAGATACCACCAGATCTGGTCAGGCATGGACTTCCTCGATCAAGTGTTGGGAACCGATGGTGAGGTTGGATTCGGAAGGGGACTCGAAAACCGACTGCGTCGAGGAGCGGACCTCGGACATCGACACGATGGCGCCGAGCCGATCGGCCCGGTCATCGTCCAGCCAGTGGTCTTGTCGGACGGTCGAGATGATGGCGGCAGTGGCAAGTGCTTCGGCCCACCAACCTGCGCCGGCGATCACGGTGGCGATGACATCGCGCGGGATGGGTTGGCCGGTGGCCGGGTCGAGGACGTGATGCTGCCGGGTGCCGCCGCTGGTCCAGGTCCGTGCCCGGGTGTCGGACGTGGCGACGGCTCCGTCGGTCATCTCGATGACTCGATCGGGTTCGCTGTCGGTAGCGGGAATGTCGATCCTCCACGGGTCGCCATCGGGCGCGCTTCCTCGGGTCACGATGTCGCCGCCGATTTCCACGAGCACGCCATCGGCCCCGGACCCGAGTGCTTCTCGACTGACGATGTCGCCGGCGAGACCTTTTCCGAGGCCACCTGGATCGAGGTGTACACCGGCTGGGAGGAGGACGGCGGAAGCCTTCGGGAACAGGGCAATCTCGCCGGTAGTGGGCGTTTCGACGGAGACCTGGCGACTGTTGCTGCGTTTGTCGGACAGCTCTCGGTAGGTCCGGTCGTAGCCGAGCTCGACGATGTGGTCATGCATGGTCGGGTCGAAGCGACCGCCGGTCAACCTGCGGGCCGAGGCAAGATGTTCGACCAGGACGTACAACATCTCCGACATCTGGGTCACCGTGCCCGCTGAAGCGTTGAGCCGGCAGAGCTCACTGTCGGGACGGAATCGGCTCCACGACGCCTCGAGTTCCTCGAGACGGTCGAGAAGAGCCTCGGCAGACCGGCATCCGCCGTGCACGATGATGCTCGCCGTGGTGCCCATTACCCGTCTCTCGGCCCGATGGATCATCCCTTCGAGCCCCGAGTGGTGGCTTGGCTGGCCTGTTGCTTTGGCTTCTGCGGCTGCACCTGCACTTGTGACACCGGTGGCTGCACTGCCTTCGTGTAGACGGGATTGACCGTTGCTGGAGCAGCGGTCGGCGCCGCGCCCGGGGTCGACTTGTTTCGAACCTTGACCGTCACGGTGGGAGCTGGTGGAACTGAAATCGGGACCAGGGCCTGGAGGTTCTGGCTGGACGTCTCGTCGGCGGGCTGAGCGTCGTTCGCCGTTGCGTCGGTGGTCGTCGCGGCGGCGGGTTGCACGAACTGGAGGTAACCAGTGATGCCGATCGTTCCCGCCGTTGCGAGAGCGGCGGTGGCCCACCGGGAACGGTATGCGGCGTGGCGCTTCCTGGGTCGGTCAGTCGTCGGCATCGTGGCCCTCCGGCTTCTCGTGTGACTCGTTGGCATCGACAATCTTGTTGCCGTTCCCGTCGACACCGACGCTCTCCACCTCCGGCGTAACCGTTGTCGACGAAGTTGAGGCAACCGTGCTTGTGGTCATCCCGGTCTTGGTCGACGCGAGCAACTCTGCTGTGGGCTGGAAGGTGCCAGGCCCTTCAGCGCTGCTCTTGTCGGACATGATGCCGAGGCTCACGCCAATGGCGGCGGCCAGGGCGGCCGCAGTGAGCGTGATGCCCGCTGCGGTAGAGATCGTGGTTCGTCGGTCCATGATTGTTCTCCTGGGGGGTTGGAACAACTCCCACCGTACGGAGGTGACATCAAGCGCAGGTGAAGGGGATGGCAAAGGAATGGCAAAGATCAGCAGCCCGACGCCGCCCATGGGCCATGGTGGGGCGATGCGTGTGATGCTGATCGAGGATGACACGACCATCTCGGTGCCGTTGGCGGATGGGTTGCGCCGGGCCGGGTTCGATGTCGATGCCCACGCCTCAGCGGCCGGGGGGCTGTCAGCCCTCCCCCACGCGGAGCTGGTGCTGTTGGATCTGGGACTTCCAGATCTCGACGGATCTGAGGTCTGTCGTCGGATCCGGGCGACCTCGAACATCCCGATCATTGTGATCAGCGCTCGGAGCGAGGAGATCGACCGTGTGCTCCTGCTCGAGTCCGGGGCGGATGACTACCTCGTCAAACCGTTCGGCATCCGAGAACTTGTTGCCCGCATCCGGGCGGTCACCCGACGGACCGACGCTGGATCGTTGGATGAAGCAACCCGGACCTTGGGACCGCTCGTGATCGACCTGGCGGCCCACCGCGTCCATGTCGAGGGTGAGGAGTTGGATCTGACGCCGAAGGAGTTCGATCTGCTGGTGCACCTCTCGTCCGATATCGGAGTCATTCAGCGCCGTCGGGAAATCCTCGAGTCGGTCTGGGACGAGCACTGGTATGGGCCAACGAAGACACTCGACGTGCACATTGCGGCGCTCCGTCGGAAGCTTGGCGACCCAGCATGGATCGAAACCGTGCGCGGCGTGGGATACCGATTCGGGATTCCAACGTGACCCGTCGGATCCTCGTCAGCTACCTGATGATGACCTTGTTCATCCTCATCATGCTGATTGTTCCGCTCGGTCGAACCTTCTCCGGCCGGGAGCGCGATCGGTTGCTCACCGCCATCGAACGCGACAGCCGCGTTCTGGCGGCCGAAGCCGACGACGCCTTTGAGAACAACACCTTCGATCTGATTCCGCCATTGGTGGACCGCTATGTTCGTCAGACCGGCGGACGAGTGGTGATGGTCGACGCGCAGGGACAGTCGGTGATCGATTCCGGTGACAACGACGGCGGGTCCCGGGACTTCTCGACCCGGCCCGAAATCGTCGCGGCGCTCAAGGGTCAGTACAGCGTCGGGGAGCGCTCCTCCGCCACACTCGGCCGCTCACTCGTGTACGTCGCTGTCCCCGTGGTTCGCAAGGGGGCCGTGCTGGGCGCAGTACGCGTGAGCTACCCGACGACCACGATCGACCAGCGCACCCGCCAGGTCTGGATCCAACTCGTCTCACTCGGTGGAATCGTGCTGGCGATCGTTGGCCTCGTCGGATGGTTCATAGCGTCGACCCTCGCACGCCCGGTTCGGGAGTTGGAGGCCACGGCGGACACGTTGGCGTCGGGGGAGCTGTCGGCTCGGGTAGCCGCCCGCCACGGGCCACCAGACCTCCTTCGAGTCGCCCGCTCCTTCAACACGATGGCAGACGCCAATCAGGGCCTGATCGAATCTCAACGGGCCTTCTTGGCCGATGCGTCGCACCAGCTGCGAACC
>JAYUWK010000115.1:0-31409 GCA_043753895.1 Actinomycetota bacterium | reverse complement strand
TCGTACTCCGTGCCTTCTATGCCCACCAGGACGCGCGCACGCCGTTCATCATCAACCTCTTCGAGAACGCGTTGAATATCATCCTTGCGTGGGTCTTGGTAGACCGTTACGGGGTGCTCGGCCTCGGTGTGTCCTTCGCCATCGCGTATCTGCTCAGTGCGGCGCTGGCCCTGCTCGTGTTGAGTTACAAGGTGCACGGGTTCGAGCTTCGTCCGATCTACGAGAGCATGTGGCGGATGACCCTCGCTGCGGTCATCATGGCCGAGGTCGTATGGTGGGTGAGCACCCATATCGGCGCCAACACCGGCTGGGGTGCCATCGTGCGAACGGTCCTGGGCACGGTCGTCGGCACGATGGTCTACGTCGCGATACTCCTGGTCTTGCGGGCTCCCGAACTCGATCAGCTCCGAGATCGGCTGCGCAATCGACGTGGGCCGGCCACACAATCGTCAGTGGGGTAACAGCACCAGATCGTCGCGATGGATCACCTCGTGGGCGATGCGCTCCGGCAGGTCGCGTGTGCTGCGCCCTGCGTGCTCCTGCACGGTGGCCGCAGGCATCACTGCCATCCCCCGCGCGAACACCACACCGTTGGGATCGCGCACTTCGATGGTGGATCCCTCGTCGAAGTCGCCGTCGACAGCAATCACGCCGGCTGGCAGTAGGGATGTGCCCCGCTCGACGAGCGCACGATATGCACCCGCGTCCACGGTGACCGAGCCGTCGACCTGGCTCGCGAAGCCGATCCACAGCTTACGCGCCGGCAGGCGACGATCGCTCGGGGCGAACGTGGTACCCACGGCAAGGCCGGCGACAGCATCGACGAGAATGTCGGGCCGCAGCGCCGGACCGATGACAGCGCGTACACCCGACCAACTGGCCAGGCGCGCTGCCCACAACTTTGAGGCCATCCCACCACTGCCCCGATTGGTCCCGGTGGCCCCCGCAGTGACCGCGAGCAGCGGGTCGTCAGCAGCGACGTCGGTGATCAGTTCGGCACCGGCGTCGGTGCGGGGATCGGCGGTATAGAGCCCTTCGAGATCGGTGAGCAGCACGAGCATGTCGGCACTCACGTTGTGGGCCACGAGTGCCGCAATGCGATCGTTGTCACCGTAGCGAATCTCGTCGCTCGCCACCGTGTCGTTCTCGTTGACGATGGGCACGCACCCCATCTCCAGCATGCGCACCAAGGTGTCGCGGGCATGGAGATATTGACGGCGGTTGGCAAAGTCGTGAGGCACCAACAACACCTGCGCGGCAACGAGTCCATGATGGGCGAGGCCCCGCGAGTATTCCTGCATGAGCCGCGGCTGACCCGCCGCAGCGAGCGCCTGCAGGGTGAGCACGTCGGTTGGTCGCGCATCGAGGCCGAGCACGGCAACACCGGCAGAGATGGCACCAGAGCTGACGAAGATGACCTCATGACCTTGTCGACGAAGGACCGCGATCTGGTCGCAGAGCGACGCGATCACGTCGCTCTGCACCACGCCAGCCGCATCGGTGAGCGACGAGGTTCCGATCTTGGCAACGATGCGCATCTAGAGATCCGGTTCGTACTCGAAGCTGAAGGCACCGATCCAGATGACATCGCCCTCTTGTGCGCCGGCGCGGCTGAGCAGACGATCGACACCGAGCTTCTTGAGGCGCTCGTCGATCCAGTTCAGCGCCTCGGGCGTGGTGACATCGTTCAGCGCCACCACTCGCTCGACGTTGCGGCCGCGCACGCGGAACTGATGCTCGTCGATGCGTTCGACAACGGCGCCGTCGACCTCGGGACGGATGATGACAATGCCCTCTTGCATCGGTTGCTCTTGGCGAACTTGGTGGACCAGTGCGGCCATCTTGCCCACGAGGTCGCGTAGGCCCTCGGTGGTGATGGCGCTGATGCGCAGGCCATCCCATTGGGTGTCGGAGCCCATATCGTTCTTGGTACCCACGACAATACGCGGGCGCTCGAGTAGTTCGGGTTCATAGCTACCCAACTCGCCCAGGAGAATTCGTTCCTGTTCGGCAGGCGACACGCCATCGGTGGGATCGAGATCCACCAACACACACAACACGCGGGCGCGCTCGATGTGGCGCAGGAACTGATGACCGAGACCCTTGCCCTCGCTGGCGCCCTCGATGAGGCCTGGAATGTCGGCGACGATGAACTCAGTGTCGCTGTCGAGGCGCACCACACCTAGGTGCGGCTCGAGCGTGGTGAACGGATACGCCGCAATCTTCGGCTTGGCCGCGCTGATACTGCTGATCAGCGTGCTCTTGCCGGCGTTGGGGAACCCGACGAGGGCGATGTCAGCCATGAGCTTGAGATCGAGTTTGAGCCAATGCTCTTCGCCGTACTCGCCCTGCTCGGCATAGTTGGGCGCTCGCCGACGGTTCGACCAGAACTTCGCATTACCTCGCCCGCCGCGGCCACCAGGAGCGGCAAGCCAACGGTCGCCATGGTGCACGAGGTCGGCGAGCAGTTCTCCGGTGTACAGATCTCGGGCGATGGTGCCTTCAGGCACCATGACCTCGATGCTCTCGCCGCGCTTGCCGTGTTGATCCTTACCCTTGCCGTTGATGCCGTCCTTGGCGCGTCGGTGCGGGTGATCGCGAAATGCAAGAAGCGACGCCGCGTTGCGACTGGCCACCATCCAGACATCGCCACCCTTGCCGCCGTCGCCGCCGTTCGGCCCGCCCATCGCCTCGGGGCCCTCTCGGCGGAACGACACGCAGCCGGCACCGCCGTTGCCTCCGCGCACGTTCAGTTGGGCTTCGTCGACAAATCCACTCATGGCCCTGAGCAGGCTATCTGTGATGGGTAGCAGGCGCTCTCGGATTGCACCGCGTATCCTGCGCACATGGACGAGTCGAGTCAGGAACGCGCACAGCGCTGGGCTGCAACGATGTCTGGACACCGTGTTGCGGGCATCCAGTTGGCCCACATCGACTCGTGGGCGGGCCCTGGAACGACGAACGTCGTCGATCGCAACCAGAGCGAAGACACCCAAGATCGCGCCATGTCGCTCTTGGCCACCCGCGCCCGAGACGCCGGCGAACGCGCTGTCGACGAAGGGGCTGATCCTTACCGCACATGTTTCGAACGCGATCGCGACCGCATCCTGCACGCATCGGCATTCCGTCGCCTCGCCGGCAAGACCCAGGTGTTCGTCTTCCCCGACGATCATCAGCGCACCCGGCTCACCCATGCGCTCGAGGTCGCACAGGTGGCCGTGTCGATCGCTCGGGCGTTGGGCCTGAACGTGGCGCTCACCGAGGCCATTGCGCTGGGGCACGACTGCGGGCATGGTCCAGGCGGGCATGCCAGCGAGGATGCACTGTCGCCGTATCTGCCCAATGGCTACGACCATGCAGTGTGGGGTGCCGATGTCACCCTCACCTCGCTCAACCTGTGCAGCCAGACACTCGACGGCGTCCGCAACCATTCGTGGTCGCGTCCGGCTCCCGGAACTCCCGAGGGAGAAGTGGTGTCGTGGGCAGATCGCATTGCGTATGTCTGCCACGACTTCGAAGATGCCGTGGCCGCAGGCATCGTCACGCCATCAATGCTTCCCGCATTGGTCAGCGACCGCTGCGGTGTCACACGCTCACGCCAACTCGGCGCCTTCATTCGCGCGATGATCGATGCCACAGCGCTCACCGGTCGCATCGGAATGCTCGACGATCACGCCGCAGCGCTCGCTGCGTTTCGTCAATTCAACTACGAACAGGTGTACCTTCGCCCGGCATCGCTCGCCCAGGCAACGGCCGTGATCTCGCTGTTGCAGGCGCTCGTGGAGCACTATGCCGATCGCCCCAACCTGTTGCCCGACGACGATGCGGCACCAGGCGGCGCTCACGTCGTGGTGGGTCTGCATGCCGGCGGACCCGATGCCCTGCACGCTGCGGTGCGTTATGTCAGCGGGATGACCGACCGATTTGCGTGCAGGCAGGCAATGATGCTGCTCGGGTGGGGCCCCGAGCGACTGCCGCAGGGCATCGGCGTCAGCGACTGAACCCGCTCAGTCCTCGGCAATGACGTTGATGACGCGGCGGCCGCGACGCTCGCCGAACTGGACGGCGCCATCTTTGAGGGCGAACAGGGTGTCGTCCTTGCCGATGCCGACGTTGATGCCGGGGTGAAAGCGCGTGCCGCGCTGACGAATGAGGATGGTGCCGGCGGTGATGGTGGAGCCACCGAACGCCTTCACGCCGAGGCGCTGTGCATTGGAATCACGACCGTTGCGGGTAGACCCGCCACCTTTTGTCTTTGACATGGCTCAGCCCTTTGCGATGGAGGTGATCTCGACGAGTGAGTACTTCTGACGGTGCCCGTAGCGGCGGCGCTGGTTGGTGCGGCGCTTGTAGGTGAATCCGTCGATCTTGGGTCCCTTGACGGTACCGATGACTCGGCCGGTGACGGTGGCGCTCTTCAGTTCGGCCGGTGTGGCCAGAACTGAATCGCCATCGACCAAGAGAACGGGTGTGAAGGAGACGTCGGCGCCGTCTTCAGTTCCGAGAAGCTCGACCTGCAATTGCTGGCCTTCTGCGACTCGTTCCTGCTTACCGCCGGTTGCGATTACTGCGTACATAGCGCAACGACTCTACCCGCAGGGCCACACGAAACCACGACGTCGGCAGTCAATTCCCGCAGACCGTTCTCGGCAACAGTACTCATTCGAGCAACGCCAGGTCCACGAGCACTCCGCGGCCATCGCAGTTGGGGCATTGGTCGGCGAAGTTGGTGAGCAGGCCCTCGCCGATGCGCTTGCGGGTCATCTCCACCAAGCCCAATTCGGAGATGTCGAACACCTGGGTCCGGGTCTTGTCACGGGCGAGGGCATCGCGGAACGCGTCGACCACCTTGCGCCGGTTCTCGCGGATCTCCATGTCGATGAAGTCGATCACTATGATGCCGCCGATGTCACGCAGGCGTAGCTGACGGGCGATCTCGTCGGCGGCCTCGAGGTTGTTGTGGAACACCGTGGCCTCGAGGTTGCTGTTCGAGGTGCCGACGTTCTTGCCCGTGTTCACGTCGATCACGGTGAGTGCCTCGGTGTGCTCGATAATCAACGAACCACCCGAACGCAGCCACACCTTCCGATCGAGCGCCTTGTGCAGTTGCTCATGAAGGTGGAACCGCTCGTAAATCGGCAGGCCTTCTTCGGCACCGTCGTAGTACTCGACGCGATCAGCGAGTTCGGGATTGAACGCCGAGATGTAGTCGCGCACATCTTCGAAGAGCCGCTGGTCGTCGATGACCACGCCGCGGTATTCGGCATTGAACTCTTCGCGGATCACGCGAACAGCGAGTTCGGGCTCACGGTAGAGCAGGGCCGGCCCCTGCGCCTTCTTCGCCTTTGCCTCGATGATGTTCCACTGATCGAGCAGGCGGGTCATGTCGGCGCGAAGTTCGTGCTCGGAAGCGTTCTCGGCAGCGGTGCGCACGATGAGGCCGTGTTCGGCGGGCTTGACACGGTCGAGGATGTTGCGCAGCCGCTTGCGCACATCGTCGGGCAACCGCTTGGAGATGCCATAGGTCTTCGAGTTCGGGATGAGCACCACGAAACGACCCGGCAGCGACACCTCTTGGGTGAGCCGGGCACCCTTGGCACCGATGGGGTTCTTGGTGACCTGACAGACGATGAGCTGCTTGGCCTTGAGAATGTTCTCGATGCGCTCCTGGCCCCCGCGGTCGGACTTGCCGCGCTCGACGATGTCTTCTTGGTCGTACTGCACGTCGCCGCGGTACAGCACCGCGTTCTTCGGCGTACTGATGTCGACGAAGGCGGCCTCCATGCCGGGAAGCACGTTTTGGACCTTACCGACATAGATGTTGCCGTGAATCTGGCTCACATCGTCGGCGGGCTGGCTGACATAGTGCTCGACGAGGTTGCGACCTTCCATGACCGCAACCTGAGTGAGGTTGTCACGCACCTGTACACACATGAGATAGCGACCCACTGGACGGCCATTGCGCTCGCGACCACGACGCTTCTCGAGCACATCGGGGTCGAGCTGTCCGGTGCTGCCGCGCCCACTGCCCGACTCACGCGAAGCGCCTTCCACGCTGCCACCGGCGGACGCGCCGCCGCCTAGACCCCTGGGTTTGGCGGTACGCCGACGCTTCTTCTTGGCGTCGGCGGCTGCAGCTGACTCTGTAGTCGACAACGCTGAGGCGGCACCGGCTGGCGGACGCGGCGCGGGTCGGGTGTCACCGATCTGGGGCCGGGTATCGCCGATCTGGGGGCGACGCACGAGGGCTCGTTCGGCCGCCTCGATGCTGGGCTTGCCTTCCGATGCCCGCTCGGGCAATTCCGGAGTGACGTCGCTCTTGGCGGCGGCCGTCTGGCGCACCTTGGCAGCCCGAGATTCTGCGCCTGGCTGTGCACCGCCACGGGGTTGGGCCGTCTGCGAGGTGTCACGTGGCGCCGCCGAACGCGGTGCTCTGGACCCAGGAGCCGTTGCCACAGCGGCCGCGCCGGGGCCGGCGTCAACGTCGCTGCCGTCGCCATCGTCGTCACCATCGACTTCGTCATCAGCGTCGAACTCGCCGTCAGCGTCGTTCGCGCCGGCAGGCTTGGTGCGGCCCCGGCCGCCACGCGAGCCTCGGCGGCGCTTGCGCACAGGGCGCGCGGTGGTTTCGCCGCCAGGCTCGACCTCGATACTGTCGCCGTTTGCTGCACTGGAACCTGTGCTCTCGGCGTCGATCGATGCCGTGCGTGCGGCGGGCGCGGCGGGCTTATGCCCCGCTGTCGCCGTTGGCGGCCCGTCGAGGTTCTCGACCCCTATGTCGTCCATGGACGTATTCCCTCCGGTTGCGCCGCCCACCGTGATGGTGAGCGTGTCTGCGGCGGCTGCCAACGTTGAGGGTTGCCCCAACGGGCGCCGTCGCGCTCGATCTGTTGATGGGCGCCGAACGCCCGCATTGCTCTGTAATCCCGCGGCATCACAACTCTGTGACACTACGACGTGGCGGGTCCACGGGGGTGGCACACCGACATCGGTACGCAACGGTATCGACATTCTGGGCAAGTTCTACAGATGAACCCCGGGGAAACCTCAGGTGTCGGCGACGCGAAACCTCAACGCATCCGGCGCATGTGCACGCTCTGCACCAGGCCGAACAGGACGAAATAGGTCACCATACCCGATCCTCCGTAGGAGATGAACGGCAGCGGAAGCCCTGTAATCGGCATCAGACCCACGGTCATTGCGATGTTCTGGAAGACCTGCCACAGCAGCATCGTGAACACCCCGGCGCAGATATAGGTGCCAAGGAGATCGCGAGACAGGTGGGCAACCCGCCAGATTCGAAACAGGGTCAAGCCGAAAAGGGCCACAACTACAGCACAACCCACCAGGCCGAACTGCTCACCGATGGCGCTGAAAGGGAAGTCGGCCCATTGCACGGGAATGTCGCTCTTGGCGTTGGTAATCGGCCCCAACAGCCAGCCCTTTCCGGTGATGCCGCCTGTTGCCGTTGCACGCAGGGCGTTGCGGCCCTGGAAGATGTAGTCCGCCAGTTTGGGATCGGTTGTGTTGGGGTTGAGCCATGCCCGCACGCGAATGGTCTGATACGAGTTGACCAGATGGACCAATATGGCGGCCGCAACCGTACTCACGGCGAGCACGGTGATCATGAAGATGTACTTCGCGCGGGCGCCGGCGACGAGCAACAGGCCCATCATCAGGGCAACGAGCACCGACGACGACCCAAGGTCGGGCTGCAGGATAATCAGTACCGTCGGCACGCCGCCGAGCCACAACCCGCCCACGAATCGTTCGTACGACACCGAATCGCTGGAATCCTGACTGAGGAACCCAGCAAGGGCCAACAGCACCGTGGCCTTCGCGAATTCGGCGGGCTGCAGGTTGATCGGGCCGATGGTGAAGCTGAGTTGGGCGCCGTTGCTGACCTTGGCCAGCAAGAAGATCAACACCAACGACACGACGGTGAGCCCGTAAAAGAACTTTGCTCGTTCGCGCAGCCACGCATAGTCGAGCGACATGATGAACAACATCGCGCCGATCGCGATGATCACGAACACCACCTGACGAGTGGCGAAGAGGTACTCGTTGGCCACCTTGGTGCGCGAGGCGGAGTACACCGTGAGACAGCCGATCACGACCAGGGTCGCCTGGGTCAGCAACAGCACCCAGTCGACATTGCGGCTGGGGTCACCCGGGCTCGAGCGGACATTGCCGAGCCCCGAGTCGGGTCGTCGGTTGAGAACCGAGAACGCCATCAGTCGCGCACCGGGTCGAACGGGTTCTGCAGGCATGCCGAGTCGCCGAGGGCTTCGGGCTGTGCTGCCACGAGCGAGGTAGCGTCCAAAGGATCCGAGGGTGCGACATCGTCGACTGTTACCGAATTCGACAATGCCTCGAAGATGCACTTCACCACAGGGGCCGCTGCTTTGCTGCCGTAGCCGGATTTCTCGAGGTAGGCCACCACGGTGTACGGCGCAAACGGGTTCGTGCTGAACGCCGCGAAGGCCGACGAGTCGTTCCACGGCTTGCTCGCAAACCCTTGGGCAGTACCGGTTTTTCCAGCAATCGTGAGCTTCGAGTACGGGTAATTTTTGAACAACGTCTCGCCCGTCGTCGCATGGTAGAAGTTGCCCGGATAGTTCACACCAGATCCGGTGATCACCCGCTTGAGTCCCCTAATGATGGGGTCGCGGACCTCGGGAGGCAGGTCGATCTGCTGGACAACCTCGGGCTTGTCGTTGGAGGAAATGAGCGTGCCTCGGGAGAAATCCACCTGATTGGGGCCAGAGTCGGGAACACCTCCCTGATAGACCGACTTGACGATGTGGGGTCGGTTGAGGAAGCCCCCGTTGGCCAACGTGGCGTACGCGTTGGCCAGCTGCAACGGTGATGCAGCGAGCAAGCCCTGTCCGATCGCAGTCTGCACATTGTCACCAACGAGCAGACGCGGCACCTCACCTTTGGCGAGCTTACCCTGGTCCACCAACTTCTTCTTCAAATCGTCGTCTGGGACGCGACCGTTGAACTCGAAGGGCAGATCGATGCCGCTATCGGCGCCGAACCCGAACTTGCGGACCTGATCCTGCAGCAGGGTGCGCCCCTCGAGAAAGCTCTTCTCGCCTATGCGATAGAAGAACGCGTCGCTCGAGATGGCAAGCGCTGACTCCACGCTCACTGGACCATATGTACTCGGCTTGCCGGACACGGGATTCGTGGCGTTGAAGTACTCACAACGAACGCCGGTTGCGCAGACGCTCTTGTCGATCGATTGGAGTTTGTAGCTGCCTTGATCGACATAGATCTCTGTCGGGCTGAGAATACCGGTGGTCATTGCTGCATACGCGACAAAGGGTTTGAAGGTGGACCCGAGGTTGTACTGGCCCTGTATGGCGCGATTCACGAGGATCGATTTGTCGGGATGCTGGGGGTCATTCGGGAACAGCGCCTTGAACTTGGCCCCGGAGAGTCCAGCGTTAAACCAGCGGTTGTCGAAGTTCGGATAGCTGGCCATTGCGATGACCTGGCCCGACTCCTGGTTCAACACCACTACCGACCCGGCCGGCGCCGGATAGGGCAGGTACTGGCTCCCGTTTCTGACGACGAAATTCTCACCGGTGAATTTGGGTTTACCAAACTTGTCGACCGGGTTCTTCGCCATGCGCTGGATGTCGGTGTTCTCACGTTGCAGACGGAGCTCTGTCTGCAACGCCTGCTCTGCGTATTGCTGCACCTTCAAGTCGATAGTGAGTTCGATGTCCTTGCCGGGTACGGGTTCGACGCGGCTGATCTCGCGGACCACATGGTTCGCGCTGTCCACCTCGTACACCACCTTGCCCCAGGTTCCGTGCAGCAGGGACTCCATGCTCTTTTCCACACCGAACTGCCCGACGATCTCGTTGTTGAGATAGCCGAGCTGCTTGTACTCCTGGGCTTGGGTGTCGAGGATCAGGCCGAGGTAGCCAATGACATGACCGGCGAGCGGTGCGAACGGATACACACGGCTCCAGTCCTCGTCGCCACGTACGCCAGGGAAGTCCTCGCTGCGGCTCTCGATCTGCAGCACGACATCTTCTGGCACATCCTCTGCCAACGGCAACGGCAAGAAGTTGCTGTAACGCCCGCTCTGATATCGGGCCTCCATCTCCTGCACCGACACCTTCAGCAAACCCGACAGGCGCGTGAACAACTCCTTGCGATTCGATCCCTTGCGAATAACCGAGCGGTCCACGGTGACCGTGAGGATGCGGCGGTTATCGGCCATGATCCGACCCTGCGAGTCAAAGATCCGACCGCGCTCGGGTACGAGCAGCTGGCTGCGCGTCTTGCTGACCGACACCTGCTGTTGAAAGGTCTCACGTTGCACGGTCTGCAGGAACCACAGGCGCGCGCCAATCGCACCGAGCAGGATGACCGAAACGAGGGCGAGCGCTCCGAGCCGAGCGGCGCGTTTGTCAACAGCCATGGCACCATTGTGCTCGCTGGCGGCCAATGAATGGGCGCGGGTGATTCATTGCGCCGGCGCCTTCCAGGTCTTCTTGCGAATTGCCAGGCACCATCTGCTCAGCGGGATGAACACGAACGAGAGCGCGGCGGACGTGACTGCGGCGACCGGAAGGATGCTCGACAGCCGTTCACCGTGCCAGCCACCGTCGCTCACGAACGTTTGCACGAGCGGCACCGTGAACTCCCCGACGGCGCCGCCCAGTGCCACGAACATCATCGACAACCACCAGTGCGGGTCGACGGCGACCACGTTCACCAGACCGGCCGAATACCCTGCCAGCCCGAAGGCCAAGGCGTGCAGACCAAGGGGCGAGCCGGTGCCGAGGTCGAACATCAGACCCACCACGAACCCGAGCCAAGCCGCCCGATCGGCGCCACCCGGAACGCCCGACGCTGCGCAGAACGCGAGCACGATCTGCGGCACGACCCCCCAGAGATGAATGCCGTCCACCGCCACACGCTGCACCGCGATGAGCATCAGCGCCACGGGGACGATGCGAAAGATCGGGCGCCGCAGCAATGCCTCCACGTCAGCGAGCAGGAACTTCTGACGGCGGGCGGTACAGCACAACCTGCACGAAGTTCAGCTGCGCCAGGTCGGCAGCGAGTTTGATCTCCAGCAGCGGCCCGGCTGAACCCGGACGGCGCACGATGTTGATGACCTCGCCGATGACCACGTCGGGAGGGGCAAGGCTCTTGGACCCGCCGGTCGTGGTGACCACCGCACCGACGTTGATGGCGCCCTCGGCGACGAAGCGCATTGCGGGCAATTTGTCGACACCGCGACCCTCGAACCCACCGGTTTCGCGCTGGACCACAAGCATCGAGGTCGTCGTTGCGCCACCCGGAACCACGGTTGTCGAGGTCGTGGATTGTGGTGCGGTGACGGTGGTGGGCAACGTTGCGCCGAACACCGTCGTGGTGGTAGTGGCCGCCGTGGTCGTGGTCCCCAGGTCGGCTACCGGTATCCCGCTCGGCGTGGTGTTGGGTGTGTTCGTCGACGTGGGCAGATCCGCTGGGGTCGAGACCTTGGCCTCGATGGCGTACTCCTGATCGGTGGCCAGCAGCACCACACTCCGGTTGTCGTAGACGGTGGTGATCTTGCCGACGAGTCCGGCATAGTTCACCACCGCCATGCCGACGAGAATGCCGTCATTGCTACCGCGGTCGATCTCGACGGTCTGACGAAAATTGCCCGGAGATTCGCCAACCACACGCGCGCTGACTGTTGGGTACTTCGCGGTAAGGCCATTGAGGGTGAGCAGTTCCTGATACTCCGACACGATCGCGCGTGCGGCGAGTTGATCGCCTTTCTGCCTGGCAATCTCGTCGCGGAGGTGTTGGTTCTCTCGTTCGAGTTGCTGATAATCGGTGGCGCCGTGCCAAGCGTTGCGGATGGGGTTGGCGACCACCCGACCCGCTGTCTCGAATGGCGACAACACCATTGCAAACGCAGAACGGGCACGGTCGATGAGCGGGTTGCCACGCAGGTCGATCGTAAGCAGCAACACCGACGAGAGCACCAACAGCAGGATGGCGCGACGACGACTGACGGAATAAATGGGCACAGCTCGTTGGATCAGCGGCGACTAGTCGTCGCCCCTCTGGGACAACAAACCGCGCATGGCATCGATGTTCTCGAGAGCCCGCCCGGACCCGATGACCACGCTGTACAGCGGTTCGGCAGCGATATGGATCGGCATACCCGTCTCGTGCGAGAGACGTTGATCAAGGCCGGCAAGGAGCGCTCCACCCCCGGTGATGGTGATGCCCTGTTGCATGATGTCGGCCGCCAATTCGGGCGGCGTTTTGTCGAGAGTGGTCTTCACGGCGTCAACAATGGCAGATACAGGTTCGGCAATGGCTTCGCGCACCTGTTCGGTGGTGATCTCGAGCGTGCGCGGCAGGCCGCTGATGAGGTCGCGACCGCGGATGTCGGCGGTGAGTTCTTCGTCGAGCGGCCACGCAGAACCCATGTGAATCTTGATTTCCTCGGCCGTGCGCTCACCCACCGCGAGCGAGAATTCCTTCTTGAGGTACTGCAGAATCGCGTCGTCGAGTTCGTCACCGGCAACTCGAACGGACTGCGCTGTCACGATCCCACCGAGGGAAATGACAGCGACCTCAGTGGTGCCGCCACCGATGTCGACGATCATGTTGCCGCTCGGCTCGTGTACGGGAAGGTCGGCACCGATAGCCGCTGCCATGGGCTCTTCGATGATGTGCACGGGTTTGCGCGCACCCGCGAATTCGGCTGCGTCCTGCACGGCGCGTTGCTCGACACCCGTGATTCCCGACGGCACGCAGATCACCATGCGCGGCTTGCTCCATTTGCTTGCGTGCACCTTCTGGATGAAGTACCGCAGCATCTTTTCGCACACGTCGAAGTCGGCGATGACACCGTCCTTGAGCGGACGCACGACTTTGATGTGACCTGGGGTACGGCCCATCATCCGCTTTGCTTCGAGACCGACTGCGACGGGCCGACCGTCGTTCACGTTCAGCGCGACGACCGACGGTTCGTTCAGCACGATGCCCTGACCGCGCGCATAAATCAGCGTGTTTGCGGTGCCAAGGTCGATGGCGAGGTCACGCCCGAGGGCGAGCGGATTGTTGCGTGCCATGCTGAAACCTTCCGAGCAGCGGTGCCGTTCGGGAACATCCTAGCGGGTGCGCGGATTGCTACAGATTCGGGAAGAAAATGCCGATCTCGCGGATGGCCGATTCGAGCGAATCGCTGCCGTGCACGAGGTTCTCGGTGAACAAAATGCCGAGATCACCGCGGATGGTACCGGGTGCTGCCTTGCGCGGGTTGGTGGCGCCGACGAGGCTGCGGACCACTTCCCAAGTGTCTTCTGGCCCTTCGATAACCATGGCCACGACGGGCCCACGCGACATGAACTCGACGAGATCGGCGTAAAACCCCTTGCCCTGATGCTCCTCATAATGACGGGCCAGCGTGTCGGCATCGAGTTGGCGTAGCTCCATCGCTGCGATCGTGAGGTTCTTGGCCTCGATGCGGCCGGTGATCTCGCCGATCAGGCCGCGTTCCACGGCATCGGGCTTCAACAGGACGAGTGTGCGATCAGACATGGTGCCAAATGCTACGGCCGAGTCCGGGCGTTCAGGCCATCCGGCGAGCGAGCATGTACGGGCGTGCCTCACCGACCACATACATCGAACCCGCTGCCACGATTGCGTCATCGACCCCGGCCATGTCGAGCGCACGTTGGCACGCCGTGGTGACCGAGGCGACCTCGTGCACATCTTCGCAGCCGACTCGACGCGCCGCAGCAACGAGTTCAGCCGCGGGAAGGCCGCGGGGTGACGGTGCAGTACAGCAGAAAACGACGTCGTATTCTTCGGCGCGAAGCGCGCCGAGCAACTGCACGGGGTCGCGACCGCGCAGGCACCCAACGATGAGGATGCGCCGACCCTCTGGATGGAAGTCCTCGAAGAACACCTGCGCGCACGAATCGGCACCGGCCGGATTGTGCGCGCCGTCGACGATGACGAGCGGCAGATGGTTGAGCACCTCGAACCGGCCGGGCATGAGCACGTTCTGGAACGCCTCGATCACGAGCTCCTCGGGCAACGGCGACGCGAAGAAGGCCTCGACGGCCGTGAGCGCAACCGCCGCATTGTCGCCCTGATGGCGACCGTGCAGTGGCACGAAGACGTCGGAGTACACCGTGGTGGGGGTGCGCAGGTGCATGAGTCGGCCGCCGACGGCAAGTTGGTTCTCGAGACAATCGAACTGCTCGCCACGCTCGAAGGCGACCGCTCCGCCGGCTGCGCGGAAAATCTCGACGAGGTCGGGATCGGTCTCGCCGATGACCACCGCACTGTTCGGTTTGATGATGCCGGCCTTCTCACGGGCGATGTCTGCCTTGGTCGGACCGGCGAACTCCATGTGGTCGAGCTCGACGTTGGTGATCACTGCCACTTGGGCGTCAACCACGTTGGTGGCATCCCAGCGACCCAAGAGGCCCACCTCGACCACCGCCACGTCGACGGCGATGTCAGAGAACCAGCGCAATGCGGCAGCGGTGACGATCTCGAAGTATGTGGGGTGCACGCCCGCCAGCAGGGCGAGGTCGGCAACGGCACCGATCTGATCGCCGAACTCCTCGTCGCCAATCAGTTCGCAGTTGTGCGACATGCGTTCGTTGATCCGCTCGAGGTGCGGGCTGGAGTAGGTGCCGACGGTGAGGCCGTGCGACATCAACAGCCGGGTAATCATCTGCGATGTGGAGCCTTTGCCGTTCGTGCCGGTGATGTGGATCACCGGGTATGTGCGGTGCGGGTCGCCCATCACCGACAGCAGACGCTCGATGGTCTGCAGTGATGGCGCGTCGATCGATCCCGTCTTTTCGTAGACGGCATGGGCGTCGAGGTATGCGAGCGCGTCGGAATAGTTCATTCAGGATGCAGCACGACGAGGCCGGGCGGCACGCACGGGCTCGCGGGGAACCAACGTAGGGTTCACCTTGTTCTTCACGGTGTCTTCGTCGATGGTGACACGCCCTACATCGCTGCGACCGGGCAACTCGTACATCGTGTTGAGCAACACTTCCTCGACGATGGACCGCAACCCGCGAGCGCCGGTTCCCCGCAACAACGCAAGATCGGCGATGGCGGTGAGGGCCCCCGGAGTGAAGTCGAGTTCCACGTCTTCGAACTCGAAGACCTTGCGGTATTGCTTGACTAAAGAGTTCTTCGGCTCGGTGAGGATCTCCACGAGCGCTTCGTGGTCAAGGCTGCGCACAGCACCGATCATCGGAAGCCGACCGATGAACTCGGGGATCATGCCGAACTTGAGCAGGTCCTCGGGCAGCACCTGACCGAACAACAAACCGGGGTCCTTGTCCTGCTTCGAGCGCACGACGCTGTTGAAGCCCATGCCTTTGTGTCCGATGCGGTGTTCGATGATCTGCTCGAGACCCGAGAACGCGCCACCACAGATGAACAACACGTTGGTGGTGTCGATCTGGATGAACTCCTGATGCGGATGCTTACGCCCACCCTGGGGCGGCACCGAGGCAACCGTGCCCTCGAGGATCTTCAACAGCGCCTGTTGGACACCCTCGCCACTGACATCGCGGGTGATGCTGGGGTTCTCGCTCTTGCGCGCGATCTTGTCGATCTCGTCGATGTAGATGATGCCGGTTTCGGCCTTCTTCACATCGAAATCGGCTGCCTGAATCAGCTTGAGCAGGATGTTCTCGACGTCTTCGCCCACATAGCCGGCCTCGGTGAGGGCAGTGGCATCGGCCACGGCGAAGGGCACGTTGAGCATGCGCGCGAGCGTTTGAGCGAGGTGGGTCTTGCCGCAGCCCGTTGGGCCGAGCAGCAAAATGTTGCTCTTGGCCAACTCGACATCGTCGCGCCGACCAACACCCGCGTTCTGCTGATGCTGGATACGTCGGTAGTGGTTGTAGACCGAGACCGAGAGGATCTTCTTGGCGTCGTCTTGGCCCACGACGTATTCGTCGAGGAAGGACCGGATCTCGCGTGGCGTGGGGAGGTCCTCGAAACGAAGCTCGCTGGTTTCGGTGAGCTCTTCTTCGATGATCTCGTTGCAGAGGTCGATGCACTCGTCGCAGATGTACACGCCGGGTCCGGCGATGAGCTTCTTCACCTGCTTTTGCGATTTGCCGCAGAACGAACACTTCAACAGTTCGCCGGTGTCACCAAACTTCGCCACGTTTCTCCCTACCGGATCAGTTAGCGGATGGGACCGGTGCGGTCGACAGCCGAGCGAGAAGAAATCACTTCGTCGATAATGCCATACTCGACGGCCTGCGGCGCTTCAATCACGAAGTCGCGGTCCGTATCGGCATGGATCTTTTCGATGGTCTGGCCGGTGTGCTCGGACAGAATCTGCTCGAGCAGGTCGCGCATCCGCAAGATTTCCTTGGCGGCGAGTTCGAGATCAGTGACCTGCCCGTAGCCCACCTGACCCCATGGCTGGTGCAGCAGAACCCGAGCATGAGGCAGCGCCAGCCGCTTGCCCTTGGTGCCGGCGGCGAGCAACACCGCTGCGGCCGAGGCAGCCTGGCCGAGGCAGATGGTGGCGATGTCGTTCTTGATGAACTGCATCGTGTCGTAGATCGCGAATAGCGCGGTGATGTCGCCACCTGGGCTGTTGATGTAGATGTTGATGTCCTTGTCGGGGTTCTCGCTCTCGAGATGGATGAGCTGAGCGCAGACCAGGTTGGCAACGGTGTCGTCAATCGCGGTGGGGATGAAGATGATGTTCTCGCGCAACATGCGCGAGTAGAGATCGGAATGACGCTCGCCGCGGCTCGTCGTTTCGATCACGTTCGGTACGTAGTAGTTACGCACTGGTTCGAGCAATGGGCGCATTCGCTGGTCTCCTAGTGATTGTGATCGTGTTCGTGATCATCGTGGTCGTGGTCATGATCATGGTCGTCGTGATCATGAACTTCGTGATCGTGATCCGAATCCTCGTGATCCTGCTCGTGCTCGTGCTCGTGGCCGTGCTCGTGGCCGAGGATGACATCGTTGTCGATAGCCGTGCCGGAGGGATCGACGATTTCGACATGATGCAAGAGCCAATCGAGCGCTTTGCTCTTGCGCAGCTGAGCCGTGAGCTCGCTGACGGCGTCGTTGCGCTCGTATGCCTTGCGGACCTGCGCCGGCTTCTGGCGTACCTGCAAGGCGATGCGCTCGTACTCCATGTCGAGATCGACATCTTCGACGGTGAGGTTCTCGGCCACGGCGATGGCGCGCAGGGCGAGATCGACCTTCACAGCCCTGTTCGACTGCACGCGCAATCCCTCGACGAAGCTGTTCGCGTCCTGACCGGTGGCGGAGAGCCACTGATCGATCGCGATGCCCTGACTCTGGAACTGCTCGACGGTGTTCTGAACGCGTACCTGCAGATCGCCCTGCACCATCGACTCGGGAGCCTCGATCTCAACGAGCTCGGCGAGTTCGGAGGTAGCCCGTTCGATGATCTGGCTGCGGACCTGATTGAGGCGGGTCTCGCTGATGCGGTCGGCCAGCGCGCTGCGCCACCCGGCCACGGTGTCGTACTCGGCAATGTTGTTGTCGACCCATTCATCGGTGAGATCGGGCAACACCATCTCCTGCACGCGGGTGATAGTGACCTCGAAATCGGCAGGCTCCTCGGTGCCGTTCGGGACGAGCGTGAAGGTGAGATCGTCGCCCGCCGTAGCGCCAACGAGCTGATCGTCGAATCCGCCGGCAACCCAGCCCTTGCCGACTTCGTACAACCAATCCTCGGTGTTGAGACCGATGACGGGCTCGCCGTCGCGGGTGCCCTGCAGATCGAGCGTGACTTGGTCGCCATAGGCAACGAGACGCTCGACATCGACCAAGCTGCCTTGACGGCTGAGCTCTTTCTTCACAGCCTCGTCGATGTCCTCGTCGGCGGCGGTAATGGCAGGAACCTCGACACGCAGGCCGCCATAACCGGGCACGGTGATCTCGGGGCGGATCTCACACGTGGCATCGAAGGCGACCGGACCGGTCTCTTCGCCGCCGGTGATCTCTACATCGGGCGTAGCGATGAGATCGACGTCGTGCTCGCGCACGGCCTGGGCCAGATAGTTGGGAACGCCGTCGCGCAACGCCTGCTCGCGCGCAGCGGAAAGTCCGATGCGGGCCTCGAGCACCTTGCGTGGCGCCTTACCGGCACGGAAGCCAGGCATACGCACCTCGCGGGCGATCTTTTTGAATGCGGAGTCGATGTCGCGATCGAATTCGGTTTCATCCACCGCAACCGACAGCTTGACTTTGTTTCCCTCAAGGGGTTCGAGCGTGCTTTTCACAGGGGGCCGAGTGTATCGGCGCGGAAAGATGCAACGACTCCCTCTCGTGGGGCAGAATATGCCGGTGACGTACTGGAAGCCCCACGCCCTTGCCAAACCCCATGCCGACCAGCTCGAGTTGCGGATGGGCGATCGAGTCACTGCGACGGTCGATCTGCACGATGTTCCTGCGGGCACCCCCGGCAAGGTGATCCTCGCGAACGGTTTCAACTGGCAGCGTTATCGCGTGTTGTTCGCGAACGGCGTGGAACACGGCGATCTCGATCGACGCCACATCGCTGTGGCCGGCAAGACCGCCAAGCGGTTCGAGAAGGCCGCCAAGCGACGCTGAGTATCGGCGCGCGGAACTGGGCGTGAAATGAGTATCGGATACTCATGACCCCGTGAGGTCGAACGTTCACGATGTCGTTCATCAGACAACGATGAAAGGCAGATCCCCATGGGAATGTTCAAGGACCTGAAGAAGAGCGTCACCGATATGAAGGACATGACTGCGGCAGCGCCCGGCATGATTCAGCAGGCGAACCAACTACGCGACGGCGCCGCCATGCAACAGGCCGCTGCGCAGCAACAGGCCGAGGCGATGATGGCGCAGGCCGGCGTGGCCGCTGGAAGCAACACGGTGCAAGCGCCATCGTCGATCCCAGCCGAACTGCTCGTGCCGATCGCAGGAGTCTCGATCGAGTTGTACGCGAGCATCAGCAAGGGCATCGCCGCATACAACTACGACCAGGCGATGCTGCCGAGTATCGCGCTGAGCAAGGGCGTGGACGCTGGCTCGTGGCAGTCGGCGATGGACGGTTGGAACGAACGCATCAAGGCCGACGCCGCCGTCGCGCAGCACTTCAATCGCAGCTATCAGGCAGCCTGACATGGGTTTCTTCAAAGATGTGAAGACGCTCAAGGAGATGGGTCGCGAGGAGTTGCACAAGGTCGACATGAAGGCCACGATGGCCAACGGCATGGCTCAGATGCAGGCCATGAACGACATGGCCGCAAGTAGTGCCCTCGCCGTGAACGGCGTGGAGGCCACGGCGTCGATCACCGCGGTTCGCCAAACCGGTTCACAGATCAACTTTGCGCCGGTGGTCGAACTCGATCTGTTGATCTTCGGTCCGGCCGGAGCGCCGTACCCCGTGACGCGTCGAGAGACGGTGCAGCAGATCTATCTCGCACGCGCTCAGCCCGGGCAGTTGTTGAAAGTGAAAGTAGATCCGAACGACAACACGGTCGTGCGGATCGATTGGATCACACCCGCCTGATCCCTTCGTGGAGCGGAGAAATGTGGCGCATGTCTCATCCAGCATCGCGCTGGTGACGAATACTACACAGGTTGCTTCGCTCCATGAGAGGATTCGCATGAGCACTTCACGTGTACTTCGCACTGCTGCTGCGGCGGCGCTATTAATCGGTGGACTCGTTCACCTCGATCTCTACTTTCATGGCTACCGCTCGACCCCCGACGCGAACCTCGGGCGGAGCTTCTTACTGAACGCGATTGCCTCGGCCGCGCTGGCGGCTCTGGTGCTCGTTCGCACGGATTGGTGGGTTCGCCTGGCCGGTATCGCCATGGCAGCTTCCACACTCGGTGCGTTCGCTGCAAGCCGGCGCGGCAGCGGCATTCTTGGTTTGCGTGAACAGGGCTTGCAACCCTCGCCACAGGCGCTGATCGCGCTGATCGCCGAGGTTGCAGTGATCATCTTGCTGGGGCTCACCTTCATTCCCTCGATGGCCGGGAACAACTCGACGTCGGGGCCGCGGTTCCTCGTCGCGGCCGCCGGCGGCGCAGCGGCGCTGATGATCGCCTTCGGGGTGTTCTGGGCGCACGACGCGGGCAGCTCCCCCGTGGTCGCCGCGGCGGGGCCCGGTGCGGTCACGATCAAGGAATTCGCGTTCGGCACCGGAACGCTCACCGTGAGCAAAGGTGCCACGGTCACCTGGACCAACGCCGATTCGTTCGGTCATAGTGTTGTGGCCAATGACAAGTCGTTCATGAGCGAGAAGCTGCCCAGCCAAACCGCTTTTGAGCACACCTTCGATACCGCAGGAACCTTCACGTACATCTGCGGAATCCACCCCTCGATGACCGGAACGGTTGTCGTGAACGGCTGAGCCTGACGCGCTCGCCACCAATCAATACCAACAACTGACAAGAAGTAGAACTCGTGGACATCACCGAGCAGAATCTGCGCGCCCTTGTGGCCGCAACCGACGACGAACACAGAGCTGGCATGGGGGCACTGCCCCAACAGATTGCCGAACTACATCATGGCGAGGGCCGCACGATCCTCGGTCACAGCCGTCGCCAATTCATGCAACGCCTCGGCCTCACCGGATTAGCAGTCACCATCGGGTCGCAGCTGATCCCGATGCGGAGCCTGATGCCAACCTCGTTCGCAGCCGACGGCGACGCCGGGCTAGCCGCATTCGCAGAGAGCGTGGAGCTCGCTGCAGTCGAGGCCTACAAGGCAGCGGCGGGCAGCGGGCTGGTCACTACCAAGGCCGTGCTCGACGCCGCGACCACCTTCGCCGGACACCACACCGAACACGCCGCTGCGTTCGGGGCTGCTGCTGGCAGCGTCGCGAGCAAGAAGCCGAACCCCAAGCTGCTCGCCGCCGTGGCCGGCCAGTTGAAGGGTGCGAAGGACGAGGCGGCCGTGTTGAAAATCGCGTTCGACCTCGAGGGTGCCGCAGCAGCCACGTACCTCTTCGCGCTCGGCGCGCTCACGAGCAAGGCCGCGTTGCAACTCACCGCATCGATCCTGCCCGTAGAGGCCCAGCACGCCGTCGTGCTCGGCCAAGTACTCGGCCTTCCAGCCACCGACTACGTGCCGTCGTTCGAGACGGTCACCTCTGCCGTGAACCCCACCGACTTCCCCATCTGATTCATCACACTCTCGAAAGGACCACACAATGGACGACGAAAATATGTACGACGAAATCCGACGTCAGGCCCGCGATACGCAGGCAATGCACGATGAGGCGATGCCGCAACTGCGTAACGCAATGACCCAGTTGTTCGAACAGGAAGGACGCACCGCTGACGAGAAGTCTGTCGCAGTGGGAGCAATGTCCCCCGGTGCGCTGTTCAAGGTGGGTGCTATCACCCTCGCCGGCGCCGCCCTGCTTGCCGCGTGCGGCAGTGACGGCAAGGACTCCGCGTCGCTCTCGACGAACGCCGCAGGCACGACCACCACGGTCGCCACCAGTGGTACCGGCGGCACCACGGCGATGTCAGGTGATGTGATCATCCTGCGCACCGCATCGTCGATCGAGGAACTGGCGATCGCTGCGTATCAAATCGCGATCGACTCAGGCTTGGTGAAGACCGCAGCGATCGGCGATGCGGCCAAGCTGTTCCAGAGCCAGCACCGCGAGCACAGCGCGTTGTTCCAGTCAGAGACCAAGCGTGCGGGCGGGGCCCCGTTCGACAAGCCGAACCCTGCGGTGCTGGCTGCGTTGAAGCCCACGATCGATGCGCTCAAGGACGAGATGGGCATCGTCAAGCTTGCGTTCGATCTCGAAACCGCCGCAGCGCAGACATACCAGTCCAACGTGGGCGTCGTGATGGACGCCAAGTTGAACTCTGCGCTCATGAGCGTCGGCGGCGTCGAGGCACGTCACGCCGCCATCCTCGCCGGCGTGTTGGGCAACGCGGCCGTTACGAAGGCGTTCCAGGGCGCCGATCAAGCCGTGAAAGCGGGCACGGGCGTCTGAGCCAGATGAACCCGGATCGTCGGCCCTAATCGGGTCGGCGACCCTGGTTGATCTCGAGTCGTGCTGCATACACGGCAACCTCAGTTCGGCGATGCATTCCCATCTTCGCCAAGAGGTTGGACACGTAGTTCTTCACGGTCTTCTCGGCCAAGAACATCTGCTCACCAATCTGACGGTTGGTGAGTCCTTCACCGATCAACTCGAGCAGGCGGCGTTCCTGCGGGCTGAGCCGCCCGAGACGCTCGTCCTCTGGGACCGGCGATCGCAGACGAGCGAGTACCTTGCCGGTGACCGCCGGGTCCAACAGCGACTCTCCGCGTGACACGCGCATGACAGCCGAGACCAGTTCGGAGCCGCGAATTTGCTTGAGTACATAGCCGGATGCGCCCGCCATGATCGCCTCGAACAACGCATCGTCGTCGCTGTACGACGTGAGCATCAGGCAGTGGATCTCGGGAAACGCACTGCGGATCTCGCGGCACACTTCGACCCCGTTGCCATCAGGAATGCGCACGTCGAGCACGGCAACATCGGGCTGGCAGGCACCGACGCGTCCGAGCGTCTCTTGCGCATTCGACGCCTCACCGACAACTTCGATCTGGCCCGATGCCTCGAGAAGGGCACGTACGCCCTGGCGGACGACCTCGTGATCGTCGAGAAGGAAAACACGCACCTTGCCAGTCACCTCGTCATTTGATCACGGCGCGAGGGTTGACACTAGGGACCTTCGTCACCTAATCGACCTTCACGTTCTCCGCTACCCTGCGGGCGTGGAGTCATCAGCGCTGACCGAGAAGCTCGCACGTGCTGTTATCGAGCGTTCTCCCGACGGACTGGTGATCTGCGACCAATACGGCGTGATCACCTACGTGAACGACGAACTCACCGCGATGTCCGGATATGGCGCGAATGAACTCATCGGCCAGCTGGTGGAGGTACTCGTTCCGCCCGACGCCGTCGCTGGTCATTCACACCTGCGCGATGGCATTGTTATGGCGAACGCGTCACGGCCGATGGGCCCATCGGGTGACGTGCGCTTACGACACCGCGACGGCAATGAGATCTCGGTGGCTGTTGCGCTCAGCACGATCCACGATGCGTCCGGACGTTCGGTCGTGGCGAGCGTGCGCGACATCTCCGTGCGGTTGGATCAGGAACGTCGATTGCAAATCTCGAACGAAGCACTTGCGCTGGCTGCCGAACGCGAACGCATCGCCCGCGACCTACACGATACGGTCCTGCAACATCTCTTCGCGCTCGGGCTCGAGATGCAGGCGCTCGAGATGGTGGTGGACGAATCCCTGGCGACACGGCTCAGTTCAGCTGTCGATCAGATCGATCACGCCATCCGCGAAATTCGCACGACGGTCTTCACCCTCGGCTCCGCACAACGCCACGGCTCATTCGGTCAGGAGATCCAAGACATCGTCCGCCAGGCCGTACGGGTGCTGGGCTTCACACCCCGGCTCGTCATCGACGGCGCTGCCGAGCTGCTTGTGCCCGGCAGCGTGCGTATCGAGTTGTTCGCTGCGCTGCGTGAAGCGCTCGGCAATGTTGCCCGCCACGCCCATGCGACCGAGACGTTGGTCGAGATTCGAGTTGACAAGGACCTGATGGCCACTGTCGACGACAACGGCGTCGGCATCGATGAGCAATCGATCGGTCGCGGCAATGGTCTGGGCAATTTGGCGGCGCGCGCTCACGGTCTTGGCGGGACCTTTGACATCCGCGCCAAACCAACGGGAGGCACGCGGCTCACCTGGCGAGTTCCCGTCTGAGGACCATGGTCCCACGACAATGGGACCAAAGTCCCATGACCATGAGGCGGCAGTCCCTCGGTGGCCGACAAGATTTCCGACAGACTAGCTTCCATGAACAACGACGAAAGATCTGTGCTCGCTGTCGGCGGTTTCGGGCTCGGGGTGGTGGCGCTTGCGTTCGCAGGCTTCGCCATTTCGCGTACTGATAACACGTCGTCAGCAGCAGCACACGGCACCTCGACGCAATCGACGACGGTGGACGTGAACCTCAGCGAATTCGCGATCACCCCCAACATGCTCGACGTTCCACCTGGCGATGTGGTCATTCAGGTTCACAACAGCGGCACCGCGGTCCACAACTTCGCCATCACCGAACGCAACGTCACCTCGCGTGATCTGCAGCCCGGCGAGAGCCAGACGCTCACGTTGAAGAACGTCGCGGAGGGCACCCTCACGGTGCAGTGCAATATCCCCGGCCACGCGGCCTCGGGAATGACCGGCATGATCAAGGTCGCAACCGGCGCAAGTACCACCCCGGACACTGCAGCGACTCAGACAACCATGTCGTGGCAGCAGATGGACAAAGAGATGGCCGATCGCGCGTTGCGCTTCGTCAATGAGAAGAAGAGCACGTTCGGTGGGACGAATCTCGAGCCCATCGTGCTCGCCGATGGAACCAAGGAGTTCGACCTCACCGCCAAGATCGTCGATTGGGAAGTCGAGCCTGGCAAGATCGTCAAGGCGTGGACCTACAACGGCATGGTTCCCGGCCCCCAGATCAAGGTGAATATCGGCGACAAGGTGAAGGTCGTGCTCAAAAACGAACTGCCTGAGTCGACGGTCATCCACTTCCATGGCATCCGGGTTCCCAATGCGATGGACGGTGTCGATCCGTACACGCAAGATCCAGTGCAGCCCGGCCAGACCTTCACCTACGAGTTCACAGCGCTCGAAACGTCGGTGGGCATGTACCACTCGCACCACAACGCTCAGACTCAGGTGCCCAACGGCTTGGCCGGCGCCTTCCTCATCGGCGATATCCCCATCCCGGCATCGCTTGCCTCGAAGGGCATCACCAAGGTTGATCAATCAGTCAACATGGTGCTCAATGATGCCGGCACGATCGGCCTGACGCTGAACGGCAAGAGCTTCCCCGCCACCGAGCCCTACTCGGCCAAGGTGGGCGACACGATGGAAGTGAACTACTACAACGAAGGCCTGATGACGCACCCGATGCACATGCATCAGCCGGTCGGTTACATCATCGCCAAAGATGGCGTGGCACTCGCCGAACCGATGCCATCGGACACGATTCTGGTTGCGCCAGGAGAGCGTTACACGGTGCTCTATCACTTCACCGATCCGGGCGTGTGGGCGTGGCACTGCCACATCCTCAACCACGCTGAAGGTCCTCATGGGATGTTCGGCATGGTGACTGCGGTCATCGTCAAGTAAGGCTCGCATGCCGCCGGTCTGCTCTGGCAGGCTGGCGGCATGATGTTCCCCTCGCTTCGACACCGCTTTCCTGGAGTTCGCGACGGGTGGGCCCGCTTCGACGGGCCAGCCGGAACGCAGATGGTGGATGTCGCCATCACAGCGACAACAGATTGGATGGCAAGTGGCCTGAACGCTGCGGCGGGCGGGCCATTT
Organism: Actinomycetota bacterium; assembly: GCA_043753895.1. Lineage (GTDB taxonomy): Bacteria > Actinomycetota > Acidimicrobiia > Acidimicrobiales > Ilumatobacteraceae > WLMZ01. The sequence goes on along the minus strand of JAYUWK010000115.1, from coordinate 5,980 downwards.
GCCGCGGCTGAAGCCTGTGCCGAGCTCTTGGACCGCGCAAGAATGACCGTTGCGCAGTTGTTCGGCGCCGATCCCGGTGGAGTGTGCTTCGGCGCGAACATGACCACCATCACCTTCGCGGTCACCCGTGCCATTGCCACCACGCTGCAGCCGGGAGACCGGGTGGTGGGCACGAAGCTGGATCACGACGCAAACATCACGCCGTGGCGTCTGGCCTGCGAGCAATCGGGTGCCGAGCACGTGCTCGCTCCCTTCGATCCGGTCACCGGCACCCTGCCCTCGAAGAACGTGATCGACCTCATCAACGAACGAACCAAGTGGGTGGCCCTTGCCGGTGCGTCGAACCTGCTCGGCACCGTGCCCGACCACGCCCCCATAATCGAGGCCGCGCACGCCGTGGGTGCACGCGTCTACATCGACGCGGTGGCGTGGGCGCCGCACAAGCCCATCGACATCGCGTCGCTGGGTTGCGATGCACTCGTGAATTCACCGTACAAGTGGTATGGCCCGCACATCGGTGTGCTGTACATGCAGCCCGAGCTACTCGACTCACTTCCGCTGTTCCACGTTCGTCCAGCGGCCGCTCGCGGTCCGCGACGATTCGAGACCGGCATGCCGAACTTTGAGGGCATCGCCGGCGTCGAGGCCACCGCCCGCTTTCTGATGGAGGAAGGTCTGCTGCAGATCGAGCAGTACGAAGACAGCGTGTTCGAGCCCTTGCTCAGCGGGCTGCAATCCATCAACGGTGTGCGCGTCTGGGGTCCGCCCGGCATGCATGGCCGCACGCCGACCGCTGCCTTCACCATCGCCGGTGTCACCCCCGCCCAAGCAGCCGCGGCCCTCGCCGCCGACAAGATCGCCGTCTGGGACGGCCACAACTACGCACTCGATGTGGTCGATCAACTGGGGCTGGCCGAATCTGGAGGCGTCATCCGCGCCGGCATCGCGCGATACATCGAGCTCGACGATGTGCTCCGCCTGCTACGAACTGTCGAGCGCTTGGCCACCACCGGCCGATAAGCTTCGGTCGTTACGGAATGTGGCGCAGCTTGGTAGCGCACCTGCTTTGGGAGCAGGGGGTCGGAGGTTCAAATCCTCTCATTCCGACTCTGTGAGCTGGTACGATGTGGTCCGCGCAGGCGACTGATCTACCGATGTATCGGATATGTATCGGAATCGGCGCTCGCAAACGCCGGAGGTGGTACATGAGTTGGAAAGCTGTCGGACAACCGACCGTCCGCAAACAGCGCGACAAGTGGACAGTTCGTATCGACGGAATCGACACGGCGACAGGCAATGAACGGCCGCGTCAGATCGGCACCTACGCCTCGCAGCGCAGCGCTCTCGCGGCCGCTCGCGAGTTCCGCTCGAACGAGCGCAGCACCGAACGCGGCACTGTGAGTTGGCTTGTTCGCCGCTATGTCGAGGGCAAGTCCGACATCACGCCCAAGGCGCGCGAGCAGTACTCGTGGGCGATCCCGCACATCGAGAGCGAGCTCGGCCCTATCCCGCTGTCCCGCCTCGACCGCGATGACGTCGCGAGGTGGATCGGCATGCTCGCTGACGGCGGCAAGCTTTCACGGCGCAGCGTTCAGATATGCCGAGGGGTGCTTCGAGCCGCGCTCGCCGACGCGGTCGAGGAGGGACTGATCCCGCGCAGCCCGGCGGCACGCGTGCCGCTGCCCAGAACCGTCGCCAAGCCAGTAAAGGTGAAAGTCATCCAGGCGTGGGAAGCGACCGACGTCGCGCGCTTCCTCGAGACGATCGCCGAGCATCGCTGGGCGACCGGGTTCCAACTCGGAGTCCTCTACGGCTTACGCCGCAGCGAAGTGCTTGCCCTCCGGTGGGACGATCTCGACAGCCGCAGCCGCACCCTACGAATCGACGAGAGCCTCGTGGCCGTCAACCGCGGCGCAGTTCTCGGCGACGCCAAGAACGTGCGCTCGCGCCGGCTCGTCCCACTGTCGACCGAGACCGTGCGCGCGTTGAACCGTCGGCGAGCCGAGCAAGCCGAGGAGCGTCTCGTCGCCGGCCCCGAGTGGGAGGACAACGACCTCATCATCTCGACCCGTCACGGCCGGCACGTTCTGCCTCGAGCGTATGACCGCTCCTTGGCTCTGCTCGTGGAGAAAGCCGAGGTTCCTCGCCTCACGTCGCACGGCCTACGTCATACCGCCGCGACGCACATGGTCAACAACGCCAAGGACATCGGCGAGCTTCGAGGGATCGCCGACATCCTCGGCCACAGCCCCGAGATGTTGATGAGGGTTTACGCCCACGCGCTCCCCCACAGCCGGCAAGCGATCGTCGACCGGCTCACCCAAGCGCCTTCGTAGTCCTCACCTCCCGCCAGAGCGCGGGGTAGTCCATGTAGCGCTGGGGTGTCGATGTGGTGCTGGATCGTCCAGGCTCGCTCGCGCTCCGGGCAAGTTCGCTTCGACCTCGACGAGATTTCTTGCTGCGCTCGGCCCGATTCGTGCTCTGTAACTCGTTGACGACCTCGCGAGGTTTCCCCTCTTCGCCGGTTTCACGACCCCGTTGTTGAACAGATGCCGTCACGAGATCGGATTTCGCGAGGCATGTGTTAGTGGAGGGCTGTTCATGAGCGAACCGATCGACGACCAGCGGAGTGATCAGCCGGCAAGGCTGAACGTTGAAGCAGTGACGCAACCCTCACGCGTCGGGCTCGTTCCGCTTTTTGCGGCGCTCGGTTGCCGTACTCCTACCGGAGGGTCGCGTGGACGAGTCGATTGATGAGTGGGACTCACTGCCGATCATGTTGACCATCGATGAAGCTGCGCGCGTGTTTCGCATCGGCCGGTCGAAGGCATACGAGATGGCTGCGACCTACACCTCGACCGGCGGCACGCAAGGTCTGCCATGCCTGCGACTGGGCGATCTGCTGCGTGTCCCGAAGTTCGCGTTGCACGAGTACGTGACCACTGGTCGCGTCGTTCTCCAGATTCGGGGACCCGCCGAGTATGCATTCGGCCCCCTCGGCCACTCGCGGCACCAACGGTAAACTCTGGGTAATTCCAACGTCGATGACCACGGCTCGACAGCGCATCACTCCCGATCGCTCAGTACCGTGCCTTCGTGATCGAGGCGCGGGATCTGACGAAGCGCTATGGCGACACGGTCGCCGTCGATGATCTGACGTTCACAGTGCAGCCCGGCATCGTCACCGGGTTTCTCGGTCCGAACGGCGCCGGCAAGTCCACAACAATGCGCATGATCCTCGGACTCGACGCTCCCACCAAAGGTGTCATCACCGTGAACGGACGCCCGTTCGCCGAGCACACACGCCCACTTCAAGAAGTTGGCGCGCTGTTAGAAGCACGCGGTGTGCACCCGGGACGGTCAGCCCGCAACCACCTCCTCGCGCTCGCCGCAACAGCGCGCATCGGCGCCGCCCGAGTTGACAAGGTGATCGACATGGTCGGCCTGTCCGACGTCGCGACCAAACGAGTCGGAGCGTTCTCGTTAGGGATGGGTCAACGCCTCGGCATCGCATCGGCGTTACTCGCCGACCCGGACGTACTGCTGCTCGACGAACCGGTCAACGGCCTCGATCCCGACGGTGTGCGCTGGATCCGCAATTTGCTGCGCGGTTTCGCCGACGAGGGCCGAACCGTGTTCTTGTCGTCGCACCTAATGAGTGAGATGGCACTCACCGCTGACCATGTGATCGTCATCGGTCGTGGTCGACTGTTACGGGACCAACCAATGGCGGACTTCATCGCCAGCGCAGCAGCCACCCTGGTTCGCGTACGCTCCCCCGAGGCCGGTCGCCTCGCGGACATCCTGCGCCCACACGCCACATCGATCCACGTGGTCGCCGATGGAACCCTCGAAGTCGAGGGCATCGTCAGCGACGACATCGGCATCGCAGCCGCCAGCGCGCAGATCATCCTGTTCGAACTCGCAACCCAGGCAGGCTCGCTCGAAGAGGCCTACATGGTGCTCACCGAAGAAGCAGTCGACTTCCACACCCACACACTCAGCGATCGGGATCACCCATGAGCGTCACGGCCCCGAGCTCGCGACCGGCCCGCCGCTGCGTTGTCGCATCTCAACCCGTGACCGTATCCACAGCGATCGCGTCGGAATGGGTCAAGTTCCGCTCCCTCCGCTCGAGCTCGTACATGCTCGCCGGCGCTGCTATCGGAATGGTCGCGATCGGGATGATCGTCGGCTGGAACACCCGAAAGATCGGCCCGTCGCTTGACCCCGAAGACATCGTTTCCTCTGCCGTGCTGCAGGGCTACTACCTCGGACAGCTGCTCGTTGGGTCGCTTGGAGTGCTGTTCGTTTCCGGTGAGTACAGCACCGGCATGATCCGCTCGACCATGTCCGCCGTGCCACGTCGAATCCCGGTACTGATCGCAAAGTCGGCCGTATTCATCACCGTCACATCCGTCACGATTGTCCCAAGCTGCCTGATTGCGTTCGTCGCCGGCCAAGGCATCATCAGTCGCTCCCGCACCGGCTACTCCCTGACGGACCCAGGGATACTCCGTCTTGTTCTCGGCACCGGCCTGTACCTCGTCTGCATCGGTGTGATCGGCGCAGCGTGCGGATGGCTCATGCGCAGTACCCCAGGAGCACTCGTCACCTACTTCGCGATCATCCTCGTACTGCCCGGAATCTTCGGCAACGTACTCGGCACCTGGGGTAAAGACATCGCCCAATACTTCCCCAGCGAAGCCGGGCGCAGCTTCGTCTCCAGCCTGCAACTGCCCTACACCCTCAGCACCTGGACCGGTTTCACAGTCCTCATCGCCTGGGTCATCATCGGGCTTGCCGCCTCAGCGTTCTCACTACACCAACGCGACATCTGACACCCGGCGACGATCGCGTCCTTGGCAAGGACCACACGAACCGGCCGCACGGAGATATTGACAAAGGTGAGGAGAACGCGAGCAACCGTCCGGCTTCCCAGCAGGCCCAGCGTCCAAAGCGCCCTAAAACAGGCGCATAACACGCGCTCCGAATGGCGATCAGCTCATAGCGGCCGAAGCGCACCGATCAAGTAGGCGCATCGGCGCTGAACCGGCCGTATGCGTGCTCAGGTTCGGTATACGTCTCGTCGGTGATCCACTCGAAGCACGGTGACCTCGCGCTGATCTTCATCGATGCGATACAGGATGCGAAACGTGCCGCGTCGCGCACTGTGGATGCCTGCGAGCTCGTTGCGGAGTTCACGGCCAACTCGTTGCGGGTTGTCGAGCAGGGATCCGGTGATGAAGTCGATCACAGCGGCCGTGACCTTTTCGTGCAGCTCCTCGCCGATCGCGCGTGCGGCCGGACCCGCGACTACGAGGTCGTCGCCTGTCAACGTCAACGCTGTCTCGGGGGGCGAAGCGCTCGGACGGCATCGACTCCACGCACGACATCACCGGTGGCGACTGCGGCCTCGGCCGCGCGCAGCGCGCGTATCGCATCGGTGTCGCTGAGTACCGAGATCGTCTCTTCGAGGCTGGCCAGATCGTCGGTGCTGATGAGCACGATCGCTGGCCGGCCGTTGCGGGTGACGACCACACGTTCATGTTCTTTCTCGACACGGTCGACGTATTCGGAGAAACGATCTTTCACGGTTCGAAGCGCTTCGGTACTCATGGCTACAATTGTGCCACGGCGGTTGCCGCTCGGCAATCCTCGTTCATCACGCCGATCTTCAGCTTGGTGTCGTTCGCCAGATTCACAGGCCGCACAGAACGCGCGGCGCAGAACGCCACCCTCCGACGAACTCTCGACTCGCCCAAACCTCGCATCGGTACCTGAACCCGATTGTCGGGTGGTGCGAACCGTTGTTGGGCCATTGACAGGCAATGGCGAGTGTCCCGCTGCATGACTTCCTGGCAGGTGCGGCCGTGACTTAGCCTCGATCCACCGATTTGATGGTTGGGTGAGTTCGGTCGGTGCGGGTGGGCGGTGTCGATCGCTGGTTCGGTGTGGTGCCGGTTTTGGGGCGTGCTGA
>JAYUWK010000114.1:0-3541 GCA_043753895.1 Actinomycetota bacterium | reverse complement strand
GGCCCGGGCCATCGTGGGAGTTGCCCACGAACTGGGCCGCACCGTGTCGGCACCGGTCAGCTCCGATGCCGATCTCGCTCAGGCCCGAGCGCTCGGAGTCGATGCCGTCACCGACTCGACACAGCCCGCCATTGCCTTGGACGCTCTGATGAAGGCCTACGGCAGGTGAGCGGGCTGCTCCGACCGTCGGCCCCTGCGCCCGTCGACGTGTCGGATCTCATCGTGGCACTGGATGCCATCAGCATCGCCCGCCCCGCAGCCATTGCTGTGCTGTCGGTCATCGACGATCCGAATGCCGACGCGCCGAGAGTGGCAGCCGCCGTCGAGAAGGACCCGGCGTTCGCCGCCCAGGTCATGCGCTTGGCGAATTCGGCGTTCTACGGCATGAGCGGTCGGGTCAGCAGCACCGGCTTCGCAGTGACGGTCATCGGCTTCTCGGCCACCCGTTCGCTGGCTGCGGTCACCGCCACGGGTCTTGCCAATGGCGATCGTCCGAAGCCCCCCGGGTTCTGGTTCCACGCGGCAGCCGCGGCAGCGGCCTGTTCGATCGTCGCTCCCCGACACGGTCTCCCCAAGGGTGACGCCTTCGCTGCGGGGTTGCTCCATGATCTCGGGTTGGCGCTCCTCCATGGATTCGACACCACCACCCATCAGCATCTCCTGGACACCTATGGGGTCGACGGATCGGCCCTGAGTCACGCTGAGCAGGAGACGTTCGGAATGGGCCACGACGCCGCTGCTGCGAGAGTACTGGCGGCGTGGCGATTTCCTGAGCCCTTGCGAGAGGCGATCGCCGATCATCACAGCTACACCGCGTCGGAGGCCATCGGCCCGTTCGCCAAGACCATCCGCGCCGGCGACCTCCTGGCAGACCTCGCAGCAGCGCACCTTGAGGAACGCAAGGCGAACGCCGCCCTCGATCGTGCCCGGAGCGGTCACCACGCCGACGAAGAATGGGCCGACGAAAAATGGGCCGACGGGGAGACAGCCAACATCAAGATCGACGACCACGACGACGCGGGCGCGCTTGCTTGTGACCCTGAACTCGACGCCAAACGAGACGAGCTCGTCGAAGCATTGGGCGAGTCTGGTCTCGACGAGATGATCGAGGAGACCGCCGGTCGGGCGGCCGAGATCATGGCAAGTCTGACGGTGAACTGATCATGCTGACCGACATCCAGAAGGAACAGGGTTGGTGGCGCGGAGCTGACGGCTCGTGGTACCCGCCAGAACGGCGCCCCGAGATCTCGGCAAGCGACATTCTGGTCACGGTGATCACCGTCGACTCAGCTCGCGACGTGCGGGCCGTGGTGAAGCGGGGCCTCATCGGTCTCTTCGTCATCTTGGGACTGGCGTTCGTCGGCTCCTCATTGCAGGGCGGAGACGACACTGCTGTGCTCTCTTCGGTCATCACCCGGGACGAGCCAAACGACGCCCTGAACGCTTCATCGACGACCACCTCGGTTGTTGACACGTCCACGACCACATCGCCCACCACCATCGTGGAACCACCGCCGCCCACCACGGTTGCGGTGCCGGCTCCGGCCCTCGTCGATCTCGCAACCGTGCCCACCACGACACCTGCCGCCACGCCAGCCGCAGCGAAAGGTAAGCGCCGAAGCGCTCCGCCGACGGCGGCGGCGCCCGCTTTCAGCTGGGGCATCCCATCAGCTTCCACGCCGACTCCCCCGCCGGTCACAACTGCTCCTTCTGCGAACAGCTCCGCCAGCGCTCCTGTCACGCCCCCGCCCGCCGCTCCCGAACCGACCATTCCCCCGACCTCACCACCAACGACTGTCGCTCCCCCGACAACCGTCGCTCCCCCGCCGGCCTAGAGCACATCCTCAAGATTCCGGCGACTACGTCCGATCCAACTGGGCCGGCTGACGGCGCCAACGCACGGAGGCGAACATATGACGATCACAGCGCAGACACAGACGCGATCACAGGACCTCATCAAGGCCATCGAGGATCTCCGGGCGTCTCGTCCAACGGCGCTGCGGGTCCTCACGCTTGCTGATGATCCGGCAACCGATGCCCAGGGTCTGGCGGAGGCCATCGACCTTGATCCCCTACTCACGGCGCAGCTGATCCGACTCGCCAACTCTGCCGCCTTTGGTATGCAGCAACGGATCGCGAGCACTCAGCACGCCGTGAGCCTCATTGGATTCGACTCGGTTCGGGCAGTTGCGGCGCTGCTCGCTTCGGGTCTGCGAAACCACAAGAACCCTGCGCCCGAGGGATTCTGGCAACACTCAGCCGCTACTGCGGCAGGGTGCTCGGTGGTCGCCAGCCGCTTCGGACTCCCACGCGGTGAAGCGTTCTCGTTGGGGCTCCTGCACGATCTGGGCACGGCACTCCTGTTCAGCCTTGCCCCCCAGCCGTACCTGGAACTCCGGGCCGAGGACGAAGACGTCGACGCCCAATGCGTCATGGAACTCCTGGAGTTCGGCACCACCCACGCCCAGGCTGCCGCGGAGATCCTCTCCTCGTGGAACTTCCCGACGCCGTTCACCGATGCCATTGCGGTGCATCATCATCCGGAGCTCACGACCCCGCAGAGTCGGGTGCTTCTTGCCGGCGACGCGCTGGCGCATCTCGTCATTGAGCCGTCGGCCCTCCTTGAGGATCGCACCGACTACTTCGAATCGATGGGCATCTCGGCAGACTCCCTCCCGGCGATCACACAACTGACGTCGGAGTACGCCGCCGAAGTGCTCTCCGCCCTGCCCCGCTGACCCAGACGTTCGGGTCCCTGCGCCCGATTTCACCTCGCGACGGTCAGTCCTGCGTCACGAAACGTGCGATGTACTCGCTGAAGCCCGCTCGGCACTCCTCGGGGTCGATGGCAAAGTCCGCGAGGTCATAGATGAGCCCGCCGTGGCGATCGCGCTGATGCTCCGAAAGATAGGAGGCGTGGCCCGCTCGGGCGCGATCATCGAGAGGTTGGTCCGCCACGGCGTAGATCGACTCGATCGTGGCCAGATCGTCGGCCATGAACTCGGTGAAGCGCACATCCAGACTCTGGTCGACCGGCAGTAGATCCCGCTCACGCATCGCAGTCCCCAACATCGTGTGGAGGCGATACATCCAAGAATGTCCGATGGCAACCGGGTCGACCTCCGCCAACTGCAGTCGCGACGTGTAGGCGAGCATGGTCGCCATCGACGCAGTGACCGCCACCGGATCCCGATGAGTGACGATGACAACAGCATCGGGGAATACGTTCATGAGGGCGCGGTACTGCTCCAGATGTTGGGGCGACTTGAGCACCCAACGTTCGCCCCCCCGGAGGAATGTCAGCACCTTCAGGATGGTCTTCAGGTACTCGTAGTGCGGGGTCTGATCGGTCGCCAGAAAGCGGTCGCGCCACGACGGGATCGGCGCCAGTGTCTCGAAGAGCATCGACGAGAAGTCGATCGCCAGGAGCTGGATCTCCTCATGAACATGATCGACAGTCATCTCGTGCATCCGTTTGAAATACGGGAGGGCTGAGTTGAGAAAGTCGATCGCGATGCTGGTGCGCTCACGACGCGGATCC
>JAYUWK010000113.1:0-3558 GCA_043753895.1 Actinomycetota bacterium | reverse complement strand
GTTCATCTGAATACGCAGCGCAATGCCGCTCACGTCGGATGGATGGATCGAGGGGTCATCGCACCCGGGTACGTCGCCGATCTCAACGTGATCGACTTTGATCAACTCGGTTGCCCGCCACCCCACATCGTCTACGACCTCCCGGCCGGGGGCCGTCGCCTCATGCAGCATGCCCACGGGTACCTCCACACGATCAAGGCGGGTGTCGAGACCTTCCGCGCTGGGGAACACACAGGGCTCATCCCGGTCGACTGCTGCGCGGTCGTCAGACGCTGTCCTGACAAGACCGACAAGTCACGATCGAACCATTGGGGCCGAACCTTCGTCCCAGATGGGGATGACCAATTCACCCCCGCTCCCTGCCAGCCTGAATGACTTCATCATGGGCCTCAGCCGTGTGAGATGGGAGGCGCACACACGTGTCGCCGTCAGGCTGTTGTCGTCCCATGTGGAAATTTCCATCGATGGTTCGACGTCACGACTCAAGGGTCGGACGGCGGTGCTGTTCGTTCAACTTCTACTCGCAGGAGGCCCGGTTCGAGTCGAACGACTCATCGATCGATTGTGGCCCGAGGCATCGGAGGAAGTCGGACGGAGCCGTCTCAACGTCACCATGTTCCGCCTGCGCGGTGTTCTCGGACGTCATGCCGACGTCGTTGTGCGCAGTGGTGACACTGTCGAGATCGTCGTGCCGACGTCGTGGTCAGTGGATGTCGACGCATTTCGGGCCAACGCGCGGGGAACTTCGGTGGATCGGCTCCGTGCCTACGAGCGGTACCAGCACCATCTGTGCTCGGAACAGATGGCGTATGAAGAATGGATCGAGAATGACCGTTCGTCGTTGGCGGCGCTCTGGGTTCAAGTGGCGACGCGCCTGCTCATCGACAACGACCTCGATCCTGATCGGATCGCCGTTGATGCCCTCCGGCTCGAGATCACCGATCCGAAACTCGTCGACCCGCTGGTTGAACGACTCCGAGCCGAAGGTGACCATCAACTGGTCAGTCGATTCGTGTGATCGGGAGTGCATACTGACCACGATGAATGTGAATCGTGTGCGCCGATCGCCTCGACGACGAACCGGTTTGGCGGTCGTGAGATGCGTGGCAGTCAGCTCCGCCCTTGCCGCCACGATGGCGTTTCCCGCCGCCGCCGAGACTCCAATCAATCCGACGCCGATCGACCCCGCGACAACTGTGACCCAGGTTGATCCTCCGCTGGCCGTCGATCCCGTTCCGGCGGCCCCGCCCCCCGTTCAACTGACGCCCATCGAGTTGTGGGCCAAGTTCGTCGAGCTGTACCGGGCCTCGCTCCCGGGGGCTCCGGCGGGCTCCGGCGCCGGTCGACGCATGGTCTATTCGATTGGTCAGCAGCGGGTCTGGTTGATCGGCGATGGCGACATCGTCGAGTTCAGTTACCTGGTGTCGGGACGCGCCGGCCTTCCGGCTCCCGGGTCCTACCGGATCTTCTCCAAGAGTCGCTCCGCGAGTTCGGGTTCGGTGACGATGCAGTACATGATGCGGTTCGCCCAGGGTCGAAAGTTGGCCATCGGGTTTCACTCGATCCCGGCTCGTCGCAACGGATCGCTCCTGCAGACCTTGGATCAACTCGGAACGTTCCGATCGCATGGGTGTGTCCGACAACGCGTTGACCAAGCAAGACTTGCATGGGATTGGGCCCCGCTAGGTACCCCGGTGACGGTGGTTCGCTGACCTAGGATCTTCTCCAGTGGTGGAGCGCCACCAGCGACGGGGAGAAGCTCAATGACCACACCATTCGACGGAAGCGACGTACCGGACGCCTCGCCAACTCCTCCTCCACCCACCCTGCCAGCGTACGCAGCGCCGCAACCAATGGATCCGACCCAGGCGATGCCCGTTCAACCGGGTCCGCCGCCATATGGCAGTCCGCCGCCGTATGGCAGTCCGCCGCCCTACGGCAGTCCGCCAGTGGGGATGCCAGCTGCTCCCAAGAAGTCCAAGACCGGGTTGATCATTGCCGCAGTGATCGTGGTCCTCGTGATTGCTGGCGGCGCCACGATTTTCGTTCTGACCAGGGGCGACGACAACAACGATGTTTCCACCGGCCAGTCCAGGAACGAGTCCAGCGCCAGCAAGGACCCTGGCAAGGACTCGGGGACGCCTGATTCCAGCAAGAAAAAGAAGACGACGACCACCACGACGAAGTCGTCCGCTGATCTGTTGGGGTCGAAGGGCGAAACCATCACGTTGACTGGTTCGGGCAACACGGTCGAGGACTTCACGAACCCGAGCGGGGAGGGCAAGCCGTTCCTCATCACCTACACAGCGACCGGGGCAGACAGCTACAGCTCGCTGACGATTCAGGGGGTCGATGCGAACGGCACCGAGAACCTTGAATCGATCTCTGCCAGCTCAGACTCGAACTCCCTTACTGGAACTCAGCTCATGGGAAAGTACGAGAGCAGCATCTCTGAACCCACGGAGAAACTGAAGGTCGGTTTCAACGGCGAGTGGAAGCTCGAGATCAAGCCGGCGCTCGCCGCTGAGACCTGGGATGGCGCGTCGCCGCTGTCAGGGAGCAGCCCGGGCGTCTATCTGATCGACGGAGGGCTCGCCAAGGGGACTGACGTCACGACGGTGTTCACGCCGTCGGCGGATGGTTCACGGGGATACGGGAACATCGACTTCCTGGGAGCCTCGGACTACGACAACTCGTTGACCAGCCTGGGCACCGCAGAGGACGGCGAGAACACCATGCCCAAGGCGACGGTGCTCGTGACCGTGAGCTACGACAGAAAATGGACCATCACGCCACAGTGAACCGCCTCAGCGTGAGGGCAGTTCCTTCCACCGGCGTCGCAGTTCGTGCGCGGCTGCTTTCGGTCGACGATCCTGGGTGAACACGCCCTTGTGGTTCATGGCGCCGGCCCGCGTGATGCCCTGGCTGGTGCGGAAGTCACACAGATTCCAGACGTGCGCGCCGATCACCCACGACCGCGCATCTATCTCATCAAGGTACGCCGACAAGAATTCGGCCTGGTATTCCTCACTCCACATCTCGGGTGGGTCGGAGTGATGGCCCGCCAACGCGTCGGCTCCGAACTCCGAGACGAGGATCGGCCGTGAGAACCGCTCGTGCAAGGCATCGAGTTCCGCAGCGAACGCGACGGCGCCCTCGGTGATCCGGCCGGGCTCGGTGTACCAGCCGAAGTAGCGATTGACGCTGATCACGTCGACCACTCCAAAGCTCGGTTCGTCCACCATCTGCCAGCCCGCAACGGTCGTGGGCCGAGTCGGATCGAGTTGTCGCGCCAGTGCGTGCTGTCCTTCGAAGAACTCGAGCGATCGCTCAGGTCGCGGTTCGGAGACCGGTTCATTGGCCAGGCTCCACATGATCACGCTTGGGTGATGTCGATCTCGTGCGATCAGCTCGCGGAGCTGCTCGCGCGCCACCTGGGCTCGTTGATCCTGATCGGGGCCGACGAAATACAACCCGACGGCTGGCGTCTCGCTCACGACCAGGAACCCCAACTCGTCGGCGAGATCCAACTGGGCCTCGTCGTAGGGATAGTGGGTC
>JAYUWK010000112.1:0-3627 GCA_043753895.1 Actinomycetota bacterium | reverse complement strand
ACGCCCCAAAACCGGCACCACACCGAACCAGCGATCGACACCGCCCACCCGCACCGACCGAACTCACCCAACCATCAAATCGGTGGATCGAGGCTTAGTTGTGAGCGCCCGATGCGGCGAAGGGTCAGACGTACTTGTTGCGCTCGAGCCAACGGAGCGAGAAGAAGCCCCAGATCGGCGGCAGGTAGAATGTGGCGGCCCGATAGCAGATGGCTGTTGCGAAGGTGGCTTCATCGGGCATCCCGGCTCGGATCAGACCAAACGTGAGCATCGCCTCGGAGACGCCGATGCCTCCAGGCACGGGCACCAGTCCGGCGAGCAGCGCGACCGACAGGTGGATGAGCAACAGATCGGCGAAGGAGATGGTGTACCCCATCGAGCGAGCGAACACGCCGAGTGCCAAGGTGAACAGGATCTCGGTGGCAATGTTGCCGCCGAGTAGCAGGGCGAGGCGGCGGGGCGACTGCAGACCGCGCAAGACAGCCATCGCCTCTGTACCCAGCCGCTTGGCCTGCTCGACGATGTACTCGCGGAGCTTGCGCACCATCACCACGGCCAACACGACGAGGCCGACGAGTACGCCGACGATGATCAACAGTCGCGTGGCCTTGCTGCCGGCCCCAGACAGATCGAGATCGAGCGACGCCGGCGTGAACAACACCATGCTGGTAATGCCGATTACCTCGATGAAGAAGGTGGTCATGACGTCGAGCGCGCCGGCAGCGAGTGCTGCACCCGATGGGACAGCCAGACGCTGGAAGAAACGAACGATCACGGCGACGCGAGCTGCATACGACGGAATGGCAAGGGTGAGGTAGCCGACAGCGAGCTGCAGGGCGTACACGGGTCCGAACGGCAAGCGCTTCGGTGATGCGCCGAGCGTGGAGACGGCTTGCGTGACGCGAGTGACTTGCGCAACGAGAAAGCCAAGCACCAGCAGCCAGACCGTTGATGCTGGTGCCGAGCAGGATCAGATCGGTGGTGCGCCGGCTACGCGGCTCGCTGGCCGACGTCGAGAAAAACCGCCTGTTCCGGATGGAGGGGGGTCTCTTCGCCGACGGCGCTCGTTGACCCAGGCCCGCCATTGGTGATCACGGATGAGATTGTGTCATCGCAGCGGGGTCCATGCGAGTGATAGCTCATTGAGCATGGAGGTGTATTTCGTCGTGAGTTGGGGGACACTGAGTCATGGCTACGTATACCACCACCATCCGCACGCAGCGCACAGCCGACGACGTGTTTGCCTATATGAGCGATCTGTTGAACTTCGCCGAGTGGGACCCGGGTACGAAAGGCGTCGTGCAGGTCGGCGGTATCGGTGCCGGACTCGACTCGGCGTACGACGTGACGGTGTCGGTTCCGGGCCGCGACATGGTGCTCACCTACCGAGTGGTGCATTTCGATCGGCCACACGCTGTGACTGCGCGGGCCGAATCAAAGACGCTGATCTCCAATGACGTTATCACCGTAGCGGCCGATGGCGATGCGACGCTCGTGACGTACTCGGCCGAGTTGCAACTCAAGGGCTTGCTCCGGGTAGCCGACATCGGCCTGTCGCTCGCGTTCAAGCGCATCGGCGACAAGGCCGCTGCGGGACTGGCCACGCACCTCGATGGTGTCATCGTCAGCTCATAGGTTACTGACGCCCCTGTCTCGCGATCGATGACGCTGTTCACCATGGCGACCGAATTTTGCGGCTGTCACCGAGCGCCGAAGCGGACGAGGCGTCCCGGCGTTGCGCCTGTCGGCTTGCCGTCGGCGTAGGTCTGCACGCCGGCAACGAACGTGGCGCGGTAACCATCGACACGTTGCACGAGGCGGCGGCCACCAGCGGGAAGGTCGAAGATCATTTCGGGTGCATGCAGGGTGAGCGCATCGAGATCGACAAGGTTGATGTCGGCCCGCTTGCCGGGCTCGAGCGTTCCGCGATCGGTGAATCCATATACCGCAGCGGTGCGACCGGTTTGCAGATGCACGGCTTGCTCGAGCGAGATGCGGTCACCACGGTGGCGGTCACGAACCCACAATGTGAGCAGTGATGTGGGCATGCTCACGTCGCAGATCAACCCGCAGTGCGCTCCGCCATCGCTGAGGCCGAGGACCGCGTTCGGGTGCAGCATCATCTCGCGGATGGCATCGAGGTTGGTGTCCTCGTAACTCGCCAACGGAGCGAACAAGAACGCGGTGCCGTTGCGCTCGAGCATCCAGTCGAGCACCACCTCCTCTGGGCGGCGACCTTCGCGCTCGGCAACGGCGGCCACACTGGTCTCTGGCGCGGGCTCGTAGTCGGGCGGATCGCCCAAGGGGAAGATGCGGCTCCAGCGCGACATCAAATAACGCGCAACCGGGCTGTGCGTGGTCGGTTCGTCGGCGAGCAATGCCGCGCGGACATCGGGTCTCCTCAGCCGCTCGACGCGCTCTGCGAGGGGCAGCGTGCTGAGCTTGCGGTACGTGGGATGGGTGATGAACGGGTGCAGCGACGACTGCAGGCCGAACATCATGCCGGTGGGGCGACACGGCACCTGCGGCACGATGGTAAGACCGTCGGCGGCTGCATCGGCGGCGCTTTCCAGCGCAGCGCGGTAGGCGAGAGGATCGGCAGCAGTTTGCGCGAGCGAGTACGTCACGGTGGCGCCGGTGCGTCGGGCGATCTCTGCCATCCACTCGCCGACCTCGCGCACAGGAGATCCGTCGTCGATCAGCTGGAACACGCCGTGTCCTGCCAGACCCACCGCGTCGCCGAGGGCCATCAATTCGTCGATCGGTGCATGTGTGCCGGGCACAAGACCGTGACGCGAGCGGTGCAACATCGTGCGCGATGTAGAAAAACCAACAGCGCCGGCCTCGAGTGCCTCACGCGTGAGTCGGGCCATCTCGGCGATCTCGTCAGCTGTGGCGTCGTCGTGTGCTCGTTCGCCGAGCACGTAGGCGCGCAGCGCCGCGTGTGGCACTTGGGCGGCGATATCGAGCACGCGCTCTGTGGCCTCGAGCGCGTCGAGATACTCGGGGAACGACTCCCACTGCCAATCCATACCCTCGTGCAGCGCTGTGCCGGGAATGTCCTCGACGCCCTCCATCAACTCGATCAAGAAGTCGTGCCCGTCGGCGCGCACCGGCGCGAATCCGACGCCGCAATTGCCCATCACCACGGTGGTCACGCCGTGCCAACTGGATGGTGTCACCTGTGGATCCCAGGTGACCTGGCCGTCGTAGTGCGTATGGATGTCGACCCAACCCGGCATCACGGCGAGGCCGGTTGCGTCGACCTCGCGTCGCCCGGCGCCCTTGACGATGCCGATCGCAGTCACGACGCCGTTCGTGACGGCGACATCGCCAACAAAGCCGGCTGCTCCCGTACCGTCGACGACATTGCCCCCCCGAATCACCAAGTCATGCATAGCGAAAATCTACTCCGCAGCCTCGGCCGGTGGCTTACGGAAGGGCGACGATGGCCTCGTGCTCCAGTGATGCGACGAGCACGCCGTCGACCTCGATGTGCACATCGACGATGGCCCGTTCGCCGTTCGATTCGAACCGACGCACCACGACCGCATGCACGTCTGCAAATGATCCACCGGCAGCCGTTGCGTGGTGACGCACGATGCTACGCGTGTGGATCCAACTGCC
>JAYUWK010000111.1:0-3710 GCA_043753895.1 Actinomycetota bacterium | reverse complement strand
CGGCGGCGACGCCGTGTTGAGCATCGGCAAACTCGCCGCCGGGGCCGGCGACTACTACACGGCGATGGTCGCCAACGGTGCCGAGGAGTACTTCACCGGTGCACGAGAAGCCCCCGGGGAATGGGTCGGAGCAGGGTCGGACGTTCTGGCACTTCTGCCTGGGTTCGCGCCGAACTCGGTCGGTGACCCGTGTCAGCTTCCCGAGATCGAAGCCGGAGGCGGTTTCGTCGGTCTCGCTGACCGCTCGGCCTAGCGACGCTGCACGAGAATCGCCGCCAGACCTCGGCACGGGAACGGGAGGCACTCGTGTCGCTCCACGGCGGCGACACCGACAGTGCGATCGACACCTACCTCGAACGAGGGCGCGTGACGGTCGCGCCCAGCGCGGCCGATGCCCGCAGCCGGATGCTCGACGACTGGATGAACGCGCGAATCGAACAGACGACGATCGTCGTCTCGACGTCCTCAACGGCACCCGCGCAGCCATCGAGGACATCGACACCACCCGATAAGTGCTCCACTGCCGCGCCGACGACCAACGGGCAATCACCCTTCCACTTGCGTATGTCGCCGAAGGGCACCTCACCCACGGGTACGCGATGACCATCCACGAATCGCAAGGCGCAACATTTGACCGCTGCATCGTGCTCGCCGAGATCAGCTCACCAGGAGTCGGCCTACTCCGCTCTCGCGCGTGGACGGGTCGGCAACGACCTCGATATCGGCATGTGACCCGACTCGCGCCATGGCGCGCGTTCGCGCTCCCTCGTCAGATACCGGCGAGGTACTTCGACACGCTCGCGCTGCCGTCGAAGTAGTTGGCGTGGGTGAGTTCGACCGTCTCCAACGAGTCCGACCCGACGAGCACGATCTCAATCCGCTTCTGATCGCCGTACTCAGCCTCTTTGGCCGCGTACGCCAAAAGCGCAGCATCGGCATCCTCGCCGAACTCTTCGGTCTCAATCAGATGGCCCCGCTCGTGGTTGAAGACGAGCAGGAAGTGTTGGATTCGCTCGGTCATGGCGGGCCTCCTTGAAGGAAGGGTAACGCTGTTTGCCTCAGGTCGGAGAGGCGGCTGAGGAAGTCAGGTCCTACAGCTCCTCCGGTCTCCTCCAGGGCCATGGCCTCGGAGATCGCTTCGAGCCAGTTGAGGATTGGTCGGGGACCGCGCCCACTCTTGAGGTCCTCCTCGAGTCGGCCGCTCAGTCGTTCGACCGTGATGGCCCATTCGTGCATGACCCGGGTCCGCAACTGAACTTCGATCGGACGATCGTCGTACGCCACGATGACGTGCACACCGCGGTAGCCGGAGTGCCTCGGCGATTCGATGTAATCGGAGAGACGCATCGGTGGGCGGTTTCGTGAGAGCCGCTTCTGGACTCGTCGCACCTCATCGATGGTGTCGAGTACCGCTCGGCATCCTCCGATGTCTTGCATGTTGGCCATCTGCATTGTCGGTTCGCGGGTGAGCTTGTCAAGGATTGTCGGCACCCGCTTGAGGCGCTGAGTCACCTCAACGGTGCACTTCTCTGTGTGGATCGCCGATCGGAGGCCCATGTTCGCCTTTGTCAGCGGGACCTCATGGGCGGCACGGAATGCCAGGAGAACCTGGAGAGCGGCGCGCTGCGCTGATTCGTCGGTCATCTCCCCGCGGGCCCATCGGCGCAGGATCTTGCCCGCCTTGTTCACCTGCGACTTCGACGGTGCGCTCACGTTTCCCACCCTGCCACGCGCTCGCCGATGCGATCGCTCACAGCGCGGAGCGAGTCGGGGAGTGCATGGGCGTATGTTCGCATCAGCGTGTTGGGCGAATGACCGAGGATGTCGGCGACCGCTCGTAGCTCACCGAGGTCGGTCGCTTGTCGGACCATGTGCGTCGCTGCGGTGTGCCGGAGCCCGTGCGAGGTGAGCCTCGGCACGCCGGCCTTCTTCACCAAACGGTCCAGCGTCTGGCCGAAGTTGCCAGGCGAGAGCCGGTTGCCGGTCTGCGTGCTCATCACCATGTCCTGGTCGTCCCACGTCTCGCCGGCGAGCTCGCGCTCCTCGAGCTGGTTCTCGCGGTGACGCTCCAGCCGCTTTGCGGTGTCGCGGTCGATCCCGAAGGTCCGACGTGACCGCTCGTTCTTGCCCTCGGTCCACACCGGGCGGCCCTCCACCTCGATGAGCGCCTTGTCGACGCGGACCGTGCGCGCCTCCAAGTCGACGTCGTCCCATGTCAGTCCCAAGAGCTCGCTGCGGCGAAGACCGTAGAGCGTTGACAGCCGGATTGGCCCACCCCACCGGTGACCGTCGATGGTGGTGAGGAACTTCTGGATCTGCGGCTCGTCCCAGGCATCGACCTCGCGCGGTCGTTCTGGCTTCGTCACCTTCTTGGGCACTGGCACGCGAGCCGCTGGGTTGCGCCGGATCAGGCCCTCGTCGAGAGCGTCCTCCAAGGCGGCGCGCAGCACGCGGCGGATGATGGTGATCGAGCGCTTGTTCAGCACACCGCCGGCCGCCATCTGCTCGTACCAGGCACCGATGTCCTCACGGTCGAGTTGGTCGAGGCGAATCGCGCCCAGCGCCTTGCCGATGTGGCCGGCGGCCCACCGATTCTGCATCTGGGACTTCTCGGTGATGTCCGTCTTCGCTGCGACCCACTGATCGACGACCCAGCCGACGGTTCCTCGACCGCCACCCTCGGCTCCCTCCGCGGCGAAGGCGGAGGCCGCCGTTCGGGCCGCGCGTTGTGACGCGTACGTCCCCAGCTGCCGAGGCCGGTGCTTCCCACTCGCAGTGTCGATCCCGTCGACGCGCACCACCCAGCGGTCGCGTTGTCTCCTCACCGTCGGTTGGCCGGTCGCCTTCCGCCCCATCGTTCCGTCCCCTCCGTGTTCCTGAGGACCAGCGCATGCCGGTCGATACCGCCCTCGCCGCTGATACATATCTGATACATCGCCGAAAACTGCAAGAGCCCCGGCCGTAGCCGAGGCTCTCAGGGTACCTGTATCCCCAGTGTTTGCAGGGGTTTCGGTGGTGCGCTCGGAGGGACTTGAACCCCCAACCTTCTGATCCGTAATCAGATGCTCTATCCAATTGAGCTACGAACGCTGGAGCCATCACTTTAGGCGGCGCCACGTACCCCGCCAAGCGGGAACGAAATCAGACTCGACGACCGCAAACGGGCCAGCTGCTCCAGCCGGTCTGCGACCAGAGTGCGCGGGCCATGGCGTCCTGGACGTAGGTCGGTGCGTCGATCGGGTCGACGCCCCGGTACTCCGGTAGCACGCGGGCCGCGACCCTGTCCCATGTGCTGCGAGCGAACTGGTACGCGCCTCGATAGGTGCCGTACCGACTCACAGCGGTGTAATTGCCGTGCGACTCGCAATTGCGGAGATTGGCCAGCATGGCGTCACTCGGCCCGCCCGGACTTCGCGCCGAGACGAGCTGTGCAACCCGCGAACTGTTGGCGATGTGCGCATCCCAGAGAGCTTGTTCTTCTGGTCCGCACGCCGTAGCGCCGAGGGCAATGGCGGCAAGTGCAATGCCGGCAAGTGCGCGCGTCAGTCGAGTTGGTTGGTTCATTGGACGGTGCTCCTTCTTTGGCGTGCCCGTGTTTCGGGCGCGCAGCGGGGGAAGTTGTTGTCAGGGGTGAGGGTCCTTGTCAGCTGGGCGGGAAGCCTCTCGTCGCTTCCCGGCGGGCTGGGATCTCCTCGATCCGTCGCCTATGT
>JAYUWK010000110.1:0-32717 GCA_043753895.1 Actinomycetota bacterium | reverse complement strand
GGCCCCAACCACTCGGTATTCCGTGGCCGAACGGCCTTGTCAGGACTTGATCCAGAGTGTGCTCACCCAGAACTGTCCGCTGAAGCCTGCACCGTCGTTGGCGGTGGAACCGTCAGGCAGTGGCGCAGTGCCGAGGCCCTGCACCTTGGGATTGTGCGGCGTACCCCACAGCGTCCACGACGTGGGGATCTGGTAGCACATCTTGGCCATTTGCTTGTTCACGTTCTCGGCAGCGGTCTTGCGAGCCGCTGGATCGGGATTGCTGCGAGCGTCAGCCAGGTTGGAATCGACGATGGGGTCGTTGATGCGGGCGAAGTTGAGCGAAATGCCCTGCCCGTCCTTGGCCGCACCAGAGGAGTTCCACCAGAAGTTCTGCGAATCGACGTAGATGCCAGCGTGCTGGCGCCAACCGTAGATGTAGAAGTTCGCGTCACCGAGTAGTGCGTTGGTGATGAACTTGTCCTGAGGAACCACTTCCACGGTGGTGGTCACGCCGATCTTTTGCCAGTAGCCCTTGAGTAGCTCGGCTGTCTGGTCGCCAAGTGCTGTCGCGGTGTGGCCGTACTTGACGTCGACACTGGTTGCGCCGGTCGCTGCCTTGTACTCGTCGATCAACTTCTGAGCACCGGCAATATCTTGCTTCGGATCGAACCCGTTGTCGTCGAGGTAACCCTCTTGGCCGGGTGAGAACACGCCGTTGGCCGGCGTGCCGAGACCGCTGCCGACGAGATCGATCAGTTCCTGGCGGTTGATGGCCTTCGAGAGGGCGCACCGCACACGGGGATCCTGCGTCGGGCCGGCCTTGTCGCCATCGATCAAGAGGTAGTTCGTCTCGACGTACTTGTTCTGCTCCTTCATCGGGAAGTCCTTGGCCACATCGCGGAAGTCCTTGATGACGGCGTCACTGGAGGTCGAGAAGATGTCGATCTCGCCCTTCTTGAGCGCCTCTGACGCAACTTGGCTGTCCTCGATGACCTTGAAGTCGATCTCGTCGAGGTACGGCAACTGCACGCCGTTGGCATCCTTTTGCCAGTAGTTCGGATTGCGCTTCACGACGAGTGTGTCGCGAGGGGTGTAGCTCTGCACGATGAACGGTCCGGAACCAACCGGCATGGTGGCCTTGGTGGGATCGGCCTTCACCTCGTCGAGCCATTTCGGTGATGCGATGAGGCCAAACTGGCCGGTGAGGTACTGATCCATCCCTGGCCACGCGAGAGGCTGCGCCGGGTCGCCACCCTTACCGGTGTAGATGGTGAAGGTGGAGTCGTCGGTCTTGACGATCTTGAGCTCCTTCTTGGCGGGATCTGCGGCGGACGGCACCTTGGCGATGTCGACGAGAGCCTTGCTGATGAGCAGGCTCGTGCCGGTCTCTTGCAGGTTGCGAATCACGGCGTCGGCGTTCAGAGGCGTACCATCAGTGAAGCTGATGCCACTACGGACCTTGATGGTCCATTCGGTGAATGCAGCGTTCGGAGTGATGCTCTCAGCAAGGTACGGGTGCACCTTCAGATCGGTACCGACGGCGGCGACGCTATCGAAGAATGACTTGGCGCGCTGGTAGCAGTACGAGTCGCACTGCATCGCTGCTGGCGTCCATGGGCTACCGACTTCGGCTTCACCGCTGACGACGAGCTTGCCGCCGGCGACGGGCTTCGCAGCAGGTTCCGTGGAGGGTGTCGTGCCGGGGGTGGTGCCGCCGGCGGCGGTACCTGCGGTGGTCGATTTGGTGGTGTCGGCCGATGAGCCGTTGTTGTCCTTCTTGCTGCAGGCGCCGGCGATGAGCGCAAGGCTCACCACAACTGCGCCGAGCATCACGCCCGGACGGCGACTCGCTGATCGTTCTGTGGTCCCCATGGACTCCCCCTTGTTGTGTCGTGTTTGTTGTGTCGTGCTTGTTGTGACGTGCTTGTTGTGACTGTCTTGTTTTCTGACTGTCTTGATGTGGGTGGTACTGGCCTGATCGCACATGCTGGGCCGAAAGCGGATTCAACATGCACGGTTGCTCCGTTGTGACCCCCGCCACAGCGAATGATGAAACCTTAGTCACACCAAAGATGACGCGCACGACTCGAACTTGAATTGACGCTCTAGCGTGCAGTTGCATGCTGCGCGACGACCACATGGCAACGCCAGATCCTCGGCGGCTGAGTCCGGGACATCGCCACTTCGACGAAATCATGCGTCGCCATGGCGTAGCCATCGAGCACGGCGAACCCACCTATCGCGATCCCGTCAGCGGGTTTTCGGTGTTCACTGCGGCGTTTCTTTCGCGGCGTGGGTATTGCTGCGACAGCGGGTGTCGACACTGTCCGTTTGACGTTCGGCCACCGATGCACTGATCGACGGCGCTCAGCTACGGTCGCGCTCATGGCAGACAACGTGATCTCCCGGCTGCGGGTGCAACCCGGCTCGAACTTCAGTATGAAGCGACGTCAGCCGGATCAGACGTTCGGCTGGGACAAGGAGTCGGCCAAGGCCGAACTCTCCCAACTGCACGTGCACATCGACGAGTTACAGCAGCGGCTGGCTGCGCAGCGAACACACAGCCTGCTCGTCGTCCTGCAGGCGCTGGACGCCTGTGGCAAGGACGGCACCATCCGCGCGGTATTCGGCGCACTGAACCCCGCAGGCGTCAAGGTGCACAGCTTCAAGGCCCCGGTCGGCAACGAGGTCGAGCACGATTTCTTGTGGAGGATGCACAACGTCGTGCCGGCCCGCGGCGAGATCGCTGTGTGGAATCGCAGCCATTACGAGGACGTGTTGGTCGTACGCGTGAAACAACTCGTGGCCAAAGAAAAGTGGGAGCGTCGATATCGACATATCCGTGAGTTCGAGCGCCTTCTCGTCGAGGAGGGCACACGGATCGTCAAGATCAACATCAACGTCTCGTTCGTCGAGCAGGGTCTGCGACTTCAGGATCGCATCGACGACCCCAAGGAGCGCTGGAAGTTCCGCATTGGCGATCTCGATGACCGCAAGCTCTGGCCCGAATTCATGAAGGCATACGACGATGCAATCGCCGAGACGAGTACCGAGCATGCGCCGTGGTACGTAGTGCCGGGCAACCGCAAGTGGGTGCGCAACCTTGCTGTCGCGAAGATCCTTCTGCACGAGCTCAGGCAGCTCGATCCGCAGCTGCCCCCCGATGATCCAGCGATCGTGGGTCTGCACGTCGAGTGACGGCCGATGCCGATCTCTCTGCCACCTTCACCGATTTGGTGATGCCATCCAGACGCGGTGCTCGGAGCATGTCGGCGCACAGGACAAGTCGCCCATCTCGGATTCGACGCGAGTGAGCGTTGCCGTGTCGATCGACTTCCATGCATCGCGCGAGCTCCACCAGATGTTCATGACCACGGCGCCGTCGCTCTCGGCAATCCACACCTGTTTGTCGACGAAGCCGTGGCAGCCGCCGAGAAAGGCGGTCCAGACGCGGTGATCGCGTTCGAGAAACGCTTCAAGTGCGGACGGCGGCACCTCGAAGCGCAGCTGCTCGACAATCATGACCGCAGTGTAACTCCCGCGTGAATATGCGGATCGGAGACGTTTTCATCGCTGCGAAGACAGCGTCGCCGATGTACGAAATGTAAAGTCAAGGTCATCATGACCGCGTTCGTCCCGACCACTCTCGATGAAGCCGTCAGTGCGCTTGGAGCGCATCCAGACGCGCTCGTCTTGGCCGGGGGTACCGACGCAATGGTCGAGATCAACGGCGGTCATCGACGACCAGGCACGGTCATCGCGGTGAACCGTGTCGCCGAGCTGCGTTCGTGGACCTACGATCCCGTGGCTTCGTCGATACGTATCGGCGCGGGTGTCACCTACTCCGAGCTGATGCAACCACCGCTCGCCGAACTTGTCCCGGCCCTCGCCGAGGCATCGCGCACTGTTGGTTCACCGCAAATTCGTAATGCGGCCACCCTCGGCGGCAATCTCGGTACGTGCTCGCCGGCGGGCGATGGTCTGCCCGTGCTGTCGGCACTCGACGCGATGGTTCATCTGATCAGCGTCGCGGGCGAGCGGTCGGTGTCCGTGCACGAATTCATGGTCGGCGTGAAGCGCACGGCTCGTCGGCCTGACGAACTGATCAGCGCTGTCACCGTCCCGGTGCTGACTGGGTGGCAGGGTTACAGCAAGGTGGGCGTACGGAACGCAATGGTGATTGCGTTGGCCAGTGCCTGTCTGGCAACAGATGTCACGACCTTGTCGGTGCGTCTGGCCCTCGGTTCGGTCGGCGCCACGATCATTCGATGCGATGAGGCCGAGGCATTCGCCCGCGAATCGGTGGACTTCAGTGCGGGGCGCGCCACGGCGGCCACAGTTGCGCGCTTCGGCGAACTCGCTGCGGCAGCGAGCCGGCCCATCGATGACCACCGCGCGACCGCTACGTATCGCCGACACGCTGTTGGCGTGCTCGCGAGTCGACTTCTTCGAAGGGCGTTTCCGAATGAATGACGACATGATTGACGACATGTTTGACGACATCGAGTCGGCCTCCGAAGGACTCGCCCTGAACGAGATGTACCTCCTCCACGTGAATGGAGAAACCCGTGAGGTCACAGACGCGTGGATCGGCGAGAGCCTGCTCTTCGTGCTACGCGAACGCCTCGGGCTGATGGGCAGCAAAGGTGCCTGCGAACAGGGTGAGTGTGGGTCGTGCAGTGTGATGGTCGGGGGAGAGCTGGTGTGTAGCTGCCTCGTCCTCGCAGCGAGTGCCGTCGAACAGTCCATCATCACCATCGAAGGCGTGGCGCCCGTGGGCTCGCCGAGCGATGTACAGCAGGCCTTCGTCGACGCAGGCGCAGTGCAGTGCGGGTTCTGTACGCCTGGACTCATCATGGCCACGCACGCACTCTTGGAGCGTTCGCCCGAGCCTACGGAACTGGAGATTCGTGAGGAATTGAGCGGCAACGTGTGCCGATGCACCGGATACGGCCGCATCATCGACGCTGTGCAACGCGTTGGCGTGCACCGCCGGGCGGGGCAGTCGTGAGTGTGGTCGTGGTCGAGCGCACGCGCGCCGGACGCCTTGGCGACAGCGTCAGCCGCCCCGACGGCACTGCCAAGGTGCAGGGCAGCTTTCAGTTTTCATCCGATCTCAACGCCGAGAACTGTCTCTGGGGTGCAACGCTTCGCTCGCCGCACCCTGCGGCGCGCATCGTCAGCATCGATCTCTCCGCCGCGTACAGAATCAGCGGGGTCGAGGCCATCATCACCGCTTCTGACGTGCCCGGCCAGCTCACCTACGGCCTGATCAGCCAGGACCAGCCGGTGTTCGCTCGCGATGTCGTGCGGTATGTCGGCGAACCCATCGCAGCGGTCGCAGCCGATCATCCCGAGACCTGCCGCAGAGCGCTCGAGGCCATCGTGGTGGTCTATGAGGTCATGAAGCCACTCACCGATCCAGAGCGTGCGCTCGACGGCAGTCATCCCCCCATCCACCCCGATGGCAACGTGATCCGGCATCAGCGCATCCTGTGCGGAGACGTCGAGGCCACGGGTCCGATCGTGGTCGAGGGAACCTACGAGATCGGCATGCAGGATCAGGCGTTCCTGGGGCTCGAAGCGGCATTGGCGCTTCCCGATTCGGGTGGTGCCGGCGTGGAATTGCATGTGGCCACGCAATGGTTGCACGAGGACCAGAAACAGATAGCGGCGTGCCTCGGGCTGGTGCCTGCGGCTATTCGACTGACACTCGGTGGGGTGGGCGGCGCGTTTGGTGCTCGCGAAGACATCAGCCTGCAGGTGCACACATGTCTGCTCGCGCTCCGAACCGGTCGGCCCGTGCGTATGCACTACAGCCGCGAGGAGAGCTTCCTCGGTCACGTTCACCGCCACCCGGCACGCATCTGGATGCGCCATCACGCCACCGCCGACGGCACCCTCGTCAAGGTCGAGGCGCGCATGGTCTTCGATGGCGGCGCATACGCCTCTACTTCGTCGGCGGTGTTGATCAATGCGGTCACGCACGCGCAGGGTCCCTACCGTTGCCCGAACGCAGTTGTCGAGGGATTCGCGGTGCGCACGAACAACCTTCCCTGTGGCGCGATGCGCGGGTTCGGTGTGGTGCAGGCGTGCTTCGCGCACGAAGGACAGATGGACCGGCTTGCGGCCGCATGCGATATCGATCCGATCGATCTCCGCCTCCGCAATGCAATGGTTACCGGCGACAAGCTCATCACCGGTCAGGTGATCGAGAACGTGGCTCCCGTGGAACGCTGCATTCGTGAGACTGTTGCGCTGCCACTGCCAGATGAGCCAGTGGGTGGACACGATCACGACACGATGAGGCTTCCTGGCGGTGCTGGCCGCACTGCTGATGCAGGTCATATTCGTCGTGGAATCGGCTTCGCCGTGTCGATCAAGAACCTGATGTATAGCGAAGGTTTCGACGATTACTCCACGGCCCGTTGCCGCCTAGCCGATGGTGTGGTCACGTTGAAATTCGCCACGAGCGAGGTGGGCCAGGGCTTTGTCACCATTGCTGGTCAGATCGCGCGCAGCGTGCTCGGTGTCGACGAGGTGATTCTCGACTCCATCGATACGGGCGTGGGTTCTGCCGGATCGACATCCGCATCGCGCCAGACGTGGATGAGCGGAGGCGCTGTCAACGCAGCGTGTGTGAAGGTGCGCGGCCTGTTGTTCGACGCGGTCGCTGCCGCCCATCACGTTTCTGCATCGTCATTGTCGATCGACGGCTCCGACATCGTCGATGCTTCGGGTACGTTTCGAGTTGCCGTTGCGGAAGCGTCCTTCGGGCTCACGTTCGACGAGACCGTTGAGTATCGCCACAAGCCCACCGAGGATCTCGACGAGAACGGTCAGGGTGATTGTCACACCGCGTTCGCGTTCGTGGCCCACCGTGCCGTGGTCGATGTCGATCCCGAGCTGGGCCTCGTAAAAGTGATCCAGATCGCAACAGCGCAGGATGTGGGACGGGCGCTCAACCCGCTCAGCGTGCTCGGTCAGATCGAAGGTGGCATCGCGCAGGGGCTCGGCCTCGCGGTGATGGAAGAGATCATCATGACCGACGGTCGGGTGCGTAACCCGAGCTTCACCGATTACCTGCTGCCCACGTTCTTGGACATGCCATCAGTGGTGGTCTCACTGATCGAAGAACCCGATCCGATTGCTCCCCTCGGCGCGAAAGGCGTGGGCGAGCCCCCCACCATTTCCAGCACCCCGGCGATTGTGGCAGCCATCCGCGACGCCATCGGCCGACCGCTCGATCGCGTGCCTGTTCGCCCCATCGACATCATCGGCTGAAGCTGCGCGCCAGTGCTCGGGCAGCATCTGACGAGCTGCGGTGCAATCGGTTAGGTTTGCTGAACCAACGAGTGACTCGACAGAACGGGGTAGTGCAGGTGACTTCCGAGCGTGAAGTAATGACATGGGAGATGTTCGGACAGGCATCGCGAGACCTGGCGCAAATGGTCGCCGACGACGGTTACGAGCCCGACATGATCCTGTCGATTGCGCGCGGCGGGCTGCTGATCGGTGGCGCACTCGGCTACGCGTTGTCGGTGAAGAACGTGTACACGATGAACGTCGAGTTCTACACGGGCGTCGACGAGCGCCTCGAGGTGCCGCGCATCCTTCCCCCAGCACCTGATTTCGTAGATGTTTCCGATGCAAGGATCCTTATTGCCGACGATGTCGCGGACACCGGCCACACACTGCGCAGCGTGCTCGATTTCTGTGCGGGCAAAGTGGCCGAGGTGCGCAGTGCGGTGCTGTACGAGAAGTCGCACTCGGTTGTGCAGTGCCAATACGTGTGGAAGCTCACCGATCAGTGGATCAACTTCCCGTGGAGCGACAAAGATCCCGTGGCTCGCCGTGACTGGGCCGTTCGCGACGCCTGACGCCGCAGCTCATCGACTTCGCAACACCACCATCGCAGCGTTGCGTCCGCTGGCACCCCACACGCCAGCACCCGGGAACGTGGCCGCGCCCGTGATGTACAGCCCGTTCACCGGCGTTTCATACTTGGTGAGCTCGGGGTTCTTGTTGCGCAGAGCAGCCAGCGGCCCGCCAGCAAAACTGGTGGCGTGGCCCTGGGGGAGGTGGAACTCGCGCTCGTACGTCGCCGGCGTCATCACCCGCCACTGCTCGACAGAGTCAGGGAATGACGCATCGACAAGATTGGAATACTGCTGCATCCAGCGCATCGGCTCGAGGTCGTCGGTCCAACCCTTGGTGAAGTTGTACGGGGTGTAGATGGCCTCGAGGCTGAGTACGTGCCGTCCGGCCGGAGCCATGGTGGCATCGAGCACCGTGGGCACGTTCACGAGCAGGCCGGGTTTGTCCAGGATCTCGCCGCGGCTCATGAGCTCGTAGCCGCGGTGCATGTCGGCCAGCGTTGGGGCAATGGCTGCTGTGCACGCCTCAGCGTTCACGCCAAGGCGTTCGAACACCACTGCGTCGAGGTTGCGGTAGCGGGGCACGCCAGACATGACCGCATCGACCTTGGATTCGTAGCCCTGGCTGTGGGGAATGTTCTGCCAACGTCGGACCAGCTCGTCTGCTTGCGGTGGTGCGTTGGTGAGCCACTCGACGAACGTGCGGTGCGGGTCGCAGGCCGACACGACCACACGCGAGCGGATCTCTGTGCCGTCGCCGAGGCGCACGCCCGTGACGCCGGTGTTGTCGCACAGGATCGACGCCACTGCGCTGGACAGTTGTAACTGCCCACCGCAGGATTGAAAGGCGCCGAGCAGCGCGTCGGGTACAGCACCGCTGCCGCCCACCGGGCGCCCGACGGTGGCCACGTGACGCAGTGCGTAGGTCAGCGCGCCGAGACCCGACCCCGCGAACTCAGGCGAAATTCCCCACACCATCGGACCCACCAGCAGGCCGGGAGCGCGCAGCGCCTCGGTCTCGAAGAAGCCGCGCATCACGTCGGCAGCGCTGCGGCGACTCCACGTGAACATCGTGGCGACACCGCGCATGCGCTTGTCCATGGCCTTACGCGTGAGGCTTGCAAACGAGGGTGGATCGTTCGCAGAGTCGAACAGCAATCGCACGGCGGGCAGCGCTGCTTTGAGATAGCGGCGGTAGCCCTCGACCTCTCGCGGATGTAGCGCGTGGAGCGCATCGATGGTGCGATCGATGTCGTGAAAGATCGGCCACGGAGCAGAGCCGTCCCAGGCCATGTTCAACTGCGATGGCTCGACGTCGATGTAGCGCAGTCCGTGCTCCGCGAGGCGCAGTTCGCTCATCACGGGAGTCGTGCGAAATGTGAGGTGGTCGCAGTTACAGATGTTGACTGTGGCGCCGCCGAAGGGTTCGCTGCCTGCGGTTCCGCCAACCGCCGCCCGCGCCTCGAGCAACAGCGTGGACATCCCGGCTTGAGCGAGATATGCGGCAGTGACCAAACCGTTGTGGCCGGCTCCGACGACGATTGCATCAACATCAGGTACTGGCACGTGTCCATTCTGGCCGCGGCGCTAGCGTGAGCACGTGACCGAGCCCACGACAATTCGCACAAGACATCTCGCCGATCTCAGCGGCCCCGAAGTCGAGCGGCGCCTCAACGAGAACTCGATCATCGTGCAGCCGTTGGGTGCCGTCGAGCAGCACGGTCCGCACCTGCCGCTCAACACCGATCTCCTTGTCGCGCAGGCCGTTGCCGAGGCCGCCGTCGCACGTGTCGGCGACGAGGTCGATGCGTGGGTGCTGCCGCCACTCGCGTACACGAAGTCCAACGAGCACGCCTGGTCGGCTGGCACCATCTGGCTCTCAGCAACCACGCTGCTGGCAGTGCTCGACGACCTCGGGCGCTGTATCGCCAAGACCCCAGCGAAGCGGCTGGTGTTCCTCAATGGTCACGGGGGCAACAGCGCTCTCGTCGGTGCCGCAAATCGCGAGCTACGCCTAAAGCACGACCTGATGACCTTCCTCGCCCATCCGGGCATGCCCGCAGATCAGGGCGGTACGTCGGCCGAGGAAGAGCACGGTATGGGGGTGCACGGTGGCACCGACGAGACCAGCATCATGCTGCATCTCGCGCCACACCTGTGCGACATGAGCACCGCCGAGCGACGGATTCCCGAATCACTAGCAACCAATGCCTACGTGAAGTTCGGTGGGCGGGTGAGTTTCGGTTGGCTCTCGAACGACTTCTTTCCCGACGGCTATATCGGCGATCCCACCACCGCCACTGCGGAACGGGGCAAGGAGCTGTTCGACGGGTCCGTCACTTCGTTCTGCGAGGCGCTACGCGAAATCAGCACCTTCAACTTCGGGAAGTAGCGATGACCCCCGACGACCCCACGTTGCTGAACTTCACCGATCTCACAATCGATGCAGATCGACTTGTGCGTCGGCTGAACGAACTCGGCGAGATCGGGGCAGTTCACGGACCAAATGGGGAATGGGGATGCGCACGGCTCGCGCTCACCGACGCAGATCGTGACGGCCGCAACCTCGTCGTCACGTGGATGCGCGACCTCGGCCTGAGCGTGTCCATCGACGCGATCGGCAACGTCGTTGCCACGCGAGCCGGTACCGACCCGAACGCCGCACCGGTGATGATGGGTTCACATATCGACACGGTCCGTACCGGCGGGCGCTTCGATGGCAACCTTGGTGTACTGGGTGGTTTGGAAGTCATCGAGACGCTGCAGCAGCACGGTATCGAGACGCAGCACCCTCTTCAGGTGGCCTTCTTCACCGACGAAGAAGGCGCGCGATTCGCGCCCGACATGCTCGGCAGTTTGGTGTATGTGGGAGGCCTCGCACTCGAGGAGGCCCTCGATGCCCGTGCTGCCGACAACCATGCCCGCCTCGGCGACGACTTGGTACGTATCGGCTACGCCGGGTCCACGCCCTGCCCAACTGCCTCAGCGCCGAGCAACTTCGTCGAGTTGCACATCGAGCAGGGCCCTGTGCTCGAGGAAGCGGGCGTCGCCATCGGTGTCGTCACTGGTGTGCAGGGCATCTCGTGGACCGAGCTGGTCATCACCGGTCGCTCAGCGCACGCCGGCACGACCCCCATGCGGCTTCGCTGCGACCCTGTGTACGCGGCAGCGGCAATCGCCACCGAAGCGCGTTGCCTTGCTGGCGAGATGGGCGGCAGTCAGGTTGCAACTGTCGGTCGATTCGAGGTGTTCCCGAATCTGGTGAATGTGATTGCCCAGTCGGTCACCTTCACGCTCGACGTGCGAAACACCGACGATGCGCTACTACGTCACGCCGAACAACGCCTGTTGGAATTCGCAGAGGCCATCTGCGCGCAAGAATCATGCACCCTGCAGACCAAGAGGTTGGCTCGGTTCGAACCGGTTGCCTTCGATGACGACATGATCGCTCGCGTCGAGCGCATTGCCGCCGTGCAGGGCAACTCCACGTTGCGGATGCCCTCAGGCGCCGGCCACGACGCACAGATGCTGGCGCGGGTCTGCCCGACCTCGATGATCTTCGTGCCCTCGGTGAACGGTCTGTCACACAACATCGCCGAGTTCACCGAATCGGCCGACATCGCCGCAGGGGCCAACGTGCTGTTGCACGTGGTGCTCGAACTCGCCCAATCCGCCTAGCGGTCAAAAGGTCTACGGCAACAACAGAGGGCGCCGACCGAAGCCGACGCCCTCTCAGTTATTACGTGATTGTCAGCGCGTCGATCAGAGCTTGATGCTCTTGTCGATGAACGCGTTGGTCACGATGTCCGAAGCCTTCAGACCGGCCTTGGGCGGGCTGTCCTGGGCGGTATAGACGGGGATTGCCTTCTTGATCAAATCATCGACGCGCGCCATGTCAAAGCTACCCATCACGCCATCGGCGCCGTTGGCGACGAGGCCATCCTTCTTGATGGTCTCTACGGCGTAGGCGGCCGTGCCGGCGCTGTAGACCCAACCGAAGTTGGTGCCGAACGCAGCAACGGCGTCGAGGATCACCTTGTTGCCGTTGTCGGGCTTGTTGATGTAATCAACAGCTGACTGCTGGATCACCGGAACGAGCTTCTTGAAGCAATCGGCGTACTTGGTGACGTTCTCCGGCAGCGTCGCGATGGACTCGGCGTAGTTCTTCCAGCCGACATCGTTGATGTACTGGTACTTGACAGGCTTCATCCAGTTGGGAATTTCTTTCTCGTACGAGTACGGCTCGGCCGAGCCGAAGCCCTGCTGGGCCGACTTGCCTTCGTCAGCGACAAACAGGCTGGGGTCGCCGCTGTAGGAACCGTCGACCTGCTCCTTGGAGAGAACGCCGGTGGCGGTGAGGAAGTCCATGTAGGCCGCGCCTCCGAAGTACCGCACCTTGACCTTCTTGGTGCCGAGGTCGGCAATGCCCTTCACGTCGGGGTAGCTAACCGGATCCCACATGATCATCTGCGGGTTCTTCTCGTAGCCGGACTGGATGGCCACAGTGGGGAACTTCGCAGAGTTCTGGATGGCCTCGTCGGTGTACACGAAGCCGAGCAAAATGCTCTTGTCGGCGTACATCAGGGTGGTGTCGCTCTGGAAGCCGGAGGCCTTGCCGCCCGACAGAATCGTGAGCTTCACACCAGTGTCGGTCTTGCCAGCCATGAGCGGGCCGGTGACAGTTGCTTTGTCCTTGTTGACGGCGAAGCCCGCGCCGATCATGTTGTACAGGAAGCCGTGCTCGGCCTCTGGTAACCAGTCGGTCTGCACCTTGATCTCGTCGGGGCAGATGGTCTTGAGGCTGACGCCAGAGGTCGTCGCCGCCGTACCCCCGGTAGTGCCTGCTGTAGTGCCTGCTGTAGTGCCGCCAGTGGTACCTGGGGTAGTGGTCGCTGTCTTTTTGTCGCTACCGCATGCCGTGAGGGCGAGGCCCGTGACGACGGCGAGAGTGACCAGCGACTTGCTGAGTCGGTGTTGCATTGTGTAACTGCTCCTTTGTTGGTTGTTCACGCTGGGTTGTGAGACTGCATGCAGCCTCGGGGTGGATAAGAACGTTTGGCGTTTAACCGGCCTTGCGCGCCGATTCGTGCCAGTGACCGACGACTCGTTTCGAGATCCAGCCGAAGATGAGGAACATGGCGATGCCAAGGGCCGCCGCGATGATGAGGCCGCCGTAGGTCTGGGGATAGATGCCCTTTTGGCGATACTGCTCCATCACGATGCCGATACCGGGTTTGCTGCCCTGGCGGAAGAATTGTTCGCCAACGACCGCGCCGATGACTGACAGGCCTGCGGAAATTCGGAATCCGGTGAAGACCGCCGGCATTGCAGACGGCAACTGCAGCTTGTGTAACCGTGTCCATCGTGACGCTCCGCGCAGCGTGAACAGATCGTGCTGACCGACATCGGCTGACTGCAGGCCGAACAGGGTGTTCGTCACGATCGGGAAGATCGAGATCATGATGACCACCAACAGTCGGGCGTTGATGCCTCCGCCGAAGACCGAGCTGATGATGGGCACGATCGCAAGAATCGGAATTGCCTGGAGGGCAACGAGGTACGGGTAAGTCGATCGCTCGACCCACTTTGCCTGAGCCATCATGACGGCCAAGGAGATGCCGATCACGATGGTAATGGCCAGGCCGGTAAAGGCGACCAGCGTCGTCCAGCCAAGGCCGTTGATGAGCTTGTTGCGCGCCGTGGCGTTGACGAAGGAGTCGTTGATCACCGTGACAGGCGACGGCAGCAGGAAGCCGGGCTTGTCGAAGAACTTACGCATACCGCTCTCGTGCATGTACTGCCAGAACGCGAGGAAGATGACGAAGATCACCGCTGGACCGATGATGCGGCTCCACTCGAACGTTGGCTTCACGGGAGCGAAGGGTTGCACCGAGTCGAGGTCGGCAACGGAATAGCGATCCGCGGGTTGATCACTCACGCTGAGGTCATGGCTCGCCGTCGGTGGCGCCTCGTTCAATCGGATGCCGACTCCGTAGCTCATGCGTGCGCTCCTCTGAGGGCGTGGGAGATCTCGCCCGACAACACGGCAAACGCCGGATCGAAACGAAGCTCGGGGGATCGTGGATAGGCGAACGGCACGGGGAAGTCACCGACGATTCGACCGGGTCGAGCGCTCATCACGATGATACGCGTGGACAAAAAGACTGCCTCGCTGATCGAGTGAGTGATGAACAGGCCGGCAAATCCGTTGCGCTGGAACAGCGAGATGACCTCGTCGTTGAGGCGCTCACGCGTGATTTCGTCGACTGCTCCGAACGGCTCGTCGAACAAGAACACCTTCGGATCGAGCACCAGCGAGCGGGCGAGCGACGCACGCATCTTCATCCCGCCGGACAACTGTTTGGGATACTTGGTCTCGAAGCCCTTCAGACCAACGAGCTCGATTGCCTCGGTGGCACGGCTGCGTCGTTCGGCCTTACCGATGCCTTCAAGCTCGGCCATCAACTCGACATTGCGTTGCACGTTGCGCCACTGCAGCAGCGTCGGGTCCTGGAACACATAGCCGAGGTGCGAGCGATCCACGGTGACCGAGCCCGTTGTGGCCTTGTTGAGGCCCGACGCGATGCGTAGCAGCGTGCTCTTGCCGCAGCCGGACGGTCCGACAACAGTGACGAACTCGCCGGCGCGCAGATCGAAGGATGTTTCATTGAGCGCATGAGTACCGTCAGGGAAGACCATCGAGACCCCCGAAAAGCTCAGCGCCGGTGCGGACGCAGAATCAATCATTCCCCTCAACATAGTGGTTTCTATGGGTGTGCCTGTTGTTCGATCCATGCGTATCCCTCCGAGCGCGTGCTCAGTGCATCACCATTCCGCCGGAGACGTTCATGGCCTGCCCTGTGCAATAGCTGGCCTCGTCTGAGGCGAGAAAGAGTGCCATGTTGGCGACATCGGCGGTTTCTGCGAGGCGCCCCAGCGGTGACTTTGCCGACCAGGTGCTGACCATCTCGGGGGTGCGCGTGGCGGCACCCATCTCGGTGAGCACGAAGCCCGGGCAGATGCAGTTGACCGTGATGTTGTAGGGGCCGAGCTCCATCGCTGCGACACGAGTCAGTGAGATCACTGCGGCCTTGGAAGCGGCGTAATGGGCCTGATTCGGCGAGCCGATCTTGCCGCCCATACTGGCCATGTTGATGATGGTGCCCCTGCCTCGTGACATCATCGATCGTGACGCGACCTGAGTGGTGACGAACATCGCGCGCACATTGATGTCGAACGTGAGATCCCAATTCTCGACGGTGAGTTCGAGCAGCGGGGCCGTATTCAGAATGCCGGCGTTGTTGACCAAGATGTCGATGCCGCCGAGGGTAACGATGGCCTGCTCCACAGCCTTGACGGTGGCTGGCGCGTCGGCCAGGTCGACGCACAATGATCCGGCTCCGAGCGAGGCCGCAACTGCAGCAACCTCGTCGGCGGCGAGGTCAAGAAGCACTAGATCAGCGCCTTCACGGTGGAAGGTGCGTGCGATCTCCGCGCCGATGCCGCGGGCAGCGCCGGTGATGACTGCGCGGCGTCCAGTGAGGCGACCTCCAGATTGCGCAGCTCCTGCCGCTCCCTCTCCCATGAGCACCGATAGTAGGTCAGCTGATCACGCCTTCTGGCCGCGGAATGGTTAACAGTTCGTTTCGTGTTTCGCTTTGGTTACTGCGGTGCGGTTGTGGCCACGATGGCACCACGATGCATCACGAGGCGAGGCGCGGGTCCGAACGCAAGCGCTTCGCGTTCGGTGTCTGCGGGAATGGCCACGAGATTGGCGCGACTGCCGGGGGTCACCGATGTGGGTTCGAGTCCGAGTGCGGTACGGACATTCGCGCTGATCGCTGCCATGGCTTGCTCGGGAAGGAGGTGGGCGAGCATCACCATGAGCGAACCAGTCTCCAGCGGTGCTCCACGTCCCATTGGATTGAAGGGATCCTGCAGGTTGTCGGCGCCTGCGCACACGTTGACTCCGGCCCCGCGCAGCGCCTTTACTGCAGTCAATGCACGAGGCATCGATTGCTGCTGCTCGCGCCCCTGCAGGAACAGGTTCGTATGGGGCAGGGCCACCACGTTGATTCCCGCCGCAGCAACAACAGTGGCGATTTCCTCTTGACGGGCAACCGTCTGCATTCCAAGGCTGACGCAGTGACTCGCCGTGACGCCGTATTCGAACCCGGAATTGATGACACGGTTGGCCAGATCCTCGAGGGCGAGTTTGGTCGGGTCGAGCGTCTCGTCGGTATGCAGATCGACGCCGCGTGAGAACTCGGCAGCGATGCCGAGCAGCGTCTCGTTCGCTCCGGCAGGGTCGTCGTCGAGGTGCGGGCAGCCACCGACGAGGTCGGCACCAGCCTGCAATGCCTCGCGCAGCAATGCTCTGGAGTTGGCACCCTGCTGCCCGGTGATGGGCCAGCTGACCAGTGCGACCACCTGCAGATCGCAGATCGTGGCGGTGCGGCGACGCACTTCAGCCAGGGCCTCGACCGACATCAGACCGTTCTCGAGCGTGGTATCGGCGTGGCTGCGAATCGCTGTGGCCCCATTACTGACCATCAGATGTACGGCGCGCTCGGCGCGTTCAACCGTGTCGTCGAATGTGACCAGGTCGCGGTTGTTCTGCATCGCTGTGATTGCACCCATCAAATCGCCGGTGGGATTGGCGATTCGTTCAGACAGGAACGCTTTGTCGAGGTGTGCGTGTGGCTCGCCGAGCGCAGGGACCACGAGGTATCCGGCCAGGTCGATGACCTGTTCGCCGGGATGCGCCACCAGTGAGGTCGCCACGGTGTCGATCGTGTCGAGACAGACGCGTATATCGACCACGTGGCCGTCGGCAAGCGTGGCCGAGCGCAAAAGCATGGCTAGACGAGGGGGGAGCCGGTGATGGGGCGGCGTTCGATGGGCTCGCCCAGTCGCGGAAACACTTCCTCGGCAACGAGGTGCATCTGCTCGTTCATCTCGTCGCGGGTCAGGCCGGGATAGTCGAAGAAGAAGCAGATGTGCTTTAGATCGAGCAGGTCGCGCCAGTAGCCGATCGCGTCGACGGCGTCGTCGATGGACCCGACGATCTGAATCTTCTGTTCGTTGGATTCCTCGACGGTGGGGCAGTGGTCGAACGCGACCTTCGAGCCGTCGGGATTGCGATAGCTCGTAAAACGACCGTACGGCGACAGGAACTTGTTGAACTCGTCCTGGCCGGGCCGACCCTTCACCATCGCCTGCTCGCGAGTCTTGGCCACGTGCAGGTTGAGTACGAGGCAACGGTCCTCGCCCGGGCCGACGGCCTGGCCCATCTCCTCTCGGATCTCGGCGTAGCGATCCCACTTCAGCTTCTGGCTGTCGGCGTTCTGTAGCCAGTACACGGCCTTGTGCCCAGCTCGCGGCACGTACTCGATGGTCTCGGGCGATGTGACCGGCTGGTAGATGTCGACGGTGCGAAGCGGTTTGGGAATGAGCGTGAGGTGATCCACGTAGCTGCCGCGGTCGGGCACATCGTCGGGCGGCAGTACAAACTGCTTGCCGCGGTACGAGAACGTCTCGTTGTACCAGGCGAGTTTGATGATCTCCATCGACTCTTCGAAGAGTTGACGGTTGATGCGATCGTGCTCGCCGCTCATTGCGTTGTCACCGCTCGCAACGACGGTGCCCAGCGCCCAGGCCTCGCGGGGGACCGTGCCGCGACCGACGCCGAACTCCATCCGCCCGCCGGTGATGATGTCGGCCAACGCAAAGTCCTCGGCGAGGCGCAGCGGATGCCAC
The DNA here is from genome assembly GCA_043753895.1 of Actinomycetota bacterium. GTDB lineage: Bacteria > Actinomycetota > Acidimicrobiia > Acidimicrobiales > Ilumatobacteraceae > WLMZ01. The sequence continues at coordinate 15,099 of JAYUWK010000110.1, read as the reverse complement.
TGTGGAACCACGTTGAACATCTGACCGAGGCGCAAGTTCTTGGTGAGATGAGCCAGATGCATACCGAACATGATCAGATTCGGCAGGACCTCGTAACCCTCGTGTTGGAAGTGGTGCTCGGTGAGCCACATCGTGTCGAATCCGAGCTCGTCGGCCGTGCGGCTCCAGTCGACCAGGTTCTTGTAGCACTCGATGACATCATCGTTGCCGTAGCGCCTCGCTGTGGTCGCCACGGATGGGTCGCCAGCGTCGGGCATCGGCACAGTGCAGAAGAAGTTGGAGTCGACACGCATACACGGAGCGTAGTTCTCGATCCGGTCGGGCTGACACCTCGGAGGCCGGTCCGGTTGCGAAGTTCACAGTCCCGCAACAGAGCCGATGCGCGTGCGTGGGTCAGCAGCGCCACAGAGCATGCCGTCGGGTTCGACGACGATGGCGTGGGCGTGGCCAAAGCCGCTGTCGTAAGGCGGGCTGATCCGCACGTCGTGGCCGCGCGCAGCGAGTCCGTTGCGCCACTCCTGCGAAGCCTGACCCTCGATCAATACGTGTGGACCAGCCGGGTCGGTCCATGTGTCGAAGCCGGTGACCGGACCCTGCAGGACCCATCGCCCTGCGTGCAGCGCCGCTGCTGGACTCTCCCCGTGATGGAACAGTCGCGCCGCAACTTGCAGCAGGATCTGTGGCTGACCGTCGCCGCCCATGGTGCCGAACACAGCAGCGAGGGAGCCATCGGCATTGGTCGCCATCGAGGGCGACAGCGTGTGCGGGGGGCGTCGACCCGAAGCAAGTTCAGCGGGATGGCCCGCTTGGAGTGAGAACCCGAGTCCGCGATTGTGCAGGTTGATCTGGGTATTCGGCTCGACGAGCCATGATCCGAAGTTCGACGCGTTCGACTGGATCAGCGAGACGCCCATCCGATCGGCATCGACCGTGCAAAGGTACGTGGTGTCGCCATCGAATGTGGGAGGGAGGCGATGGCTCGCAGTGTCGCGATCGATGGAGTCGAGACGGGCTGCGATCGAGGCAATCAGCGTCGGCCCGTGTGCGGCCTCGTGTAAGACCGTTGGTCTGTCGAATCCGGCTGCCTTGGCCGCCTCGATGAGCAGATGCGCCCATTGTGCATCGTCGGGATCGCCAGGCAGTCCGAGCGCGTCGGCGAGCGCCGCGCTACCCAGCAGTAGGTAGCCCTGCGAGTTCGGTGGAATGGTGTGCAACGTGCGCCCGAACGCTTCTTGGGACAGTGGATCGACCCACGTCGGCCCGGGAGTGGCGAGATCCTCGTGGCTGAAGAGACCATCGCCGAGCTGGCGGAGACCGTCACCGAACTCGCCGAGATAGAACCCGTCGCGGCCTTCGGCAGCGATCGCTCGCAACGCCCGCGCGGCTCCCGGCCGACGCACGAGGTCACCCGGCTTACGCGCCTGCGACACGAGCTCGCCCAGTGATTCGCGAGCGCGCTCGTCGAGGAGAGCAAACGCGCCGATCAGCAGCGGTGACGCCGGGAAACCGTGCTCGGCGAGATGAATCGCAGGGGCGAGCAACTGTGCGAGCGGGAGGCGGCCGAAGCGTTCGTGGAGCGCGGACCAGCCATCCACGCAACCCGGCACGGTGACGACACGGATGTCGTGACGAAAGGGCATCTCGGAGCGACCCTCGGCGCGCAATGCGGCTGCGTCAGAGCCCGACCCCGCACGTCCCGTGGAGTTGAGCGCGTGCACGCTGTCGCCGTCGTGAATCAGTGCGTACAGATCACCGCCCATGCCACACAGGTGCGGGCTGGTCACCGCAATCGCAGCATTCGTCGCAATTGCGGCATCGACTGCGTTGCCGCCTTGTGCCAACGCGAGCATGCCGGCCTGCGTTGCCAGCTGGTCGGCCGAGGCGACCATTGCCCCGGGTGCGCGGGTCGACGTGAAGGGTGCGTTACTGGCGGCCATCCCTGAAATGTAGGCCCGGGTCTCCGGCGCGAGTTGCATTCTGAAGTTGGGCAGATGCGACGGGCTTGGTGAGTTTGCGACGGCGGTGGGGGTGGAGTGACCACCCCCCGGTCTACAGCTTGGTCGAGTGATCGATGCTGAACCGGGCCTGTCAGACCCACATGCCTCGTTCGATGAGCACGTCGCGAAGCACCATGGGACGATCGGTCATGATGCCGTGAACGCCGAGGTCGAGCAGGCGATTGATCTCGGCTGCGTCGTCGATGGTCCACGCATGCACCCTCAGACCCAGCCGATTCGCCCGAGTGATGAAGCGTTCGTTGATCACGGTCAGCGGGCCCTGCTGCACGGGCACCTGGGCGGTCATCGCCGTCGTCTTGCGCATGTGGCCGAACAGCAGCGAGCTCACCCCGGCTGGCCCGAGGGCCGAGCACAGCCCGGTACCCAAGATCGCACGTAGCTTGCGAATGCGAATGTCACCGAACGCGCCGACGCAGACGCGGTCGAGCGAGTCGGTACGGCGTAACGATGCAACGAGCGCGTCGACAGCGCCATCGGTCTTGCAGTCGATATTGACGCGGACGTCTGGCCAGGTGCCCAGCAACTCCTCGAGCGTCGGAATCGGGGCCTCGCCGTCGACCAGTGCTGTACTGACCTGCTGCCAGGTCATCTCGCTGACTTTGTTGTCGATGCCGCACGTGCGCTTGAGGTTGAAATCATGGAAGGCCACGAGCACACCGTCGGACGTGACCTGCACGTCGGTCTCGATGTAGCGGTAGCCGAGATTGATCGCGTACTCGAAGGCCGGCATCGTGTTCTCTGGCGCATCGCTGGCTCCGCCGCGGTGGGCGAACGCGATGGGGTGAGGCCAGTCGAGGAACGGATGCGTGGGCGTCGGCACAGTTCAGAGTATGGCTGATCGCCACTAACGTCATGAACATGACCGATGTACGCGCCCTGCCCCTTGCTGGTGAGCGATTCAGCTCCACGACCTCTTTCGAGGTGAGGTCACCCTTCGACGACGAGCTCATCGGTCGTGTGCCGGCCTGCACCTCTGACGATGTCGATCGAGCTGTTGCGATGGCGAAAGCGGCGCTGCACGCCGGGCCGATGCCGCTGTGGCAGCGTGCCCAGATCCTCGACACCGCTGCGGTACGTCTCGCGGCCCGTCGCGACGAGTTTGCCGAGATCGTTGCGCGAGAAGCGGCCAAGCCGATCAAGACGGCGCGAGTCGAGGCTGAACGAGCCGTGGGCACGTTCCAGTTCGCAGCAGCGGAGGCGCGCAAGCTCAGCGGTGAGATGATTCCTCTCGACGCCATCCAAGCCGGAGAGGGCAAGCTCGGGTTTACCTTGCGAGTGCCCATCGGCGTCGTGGGTGCGATTGCCCCGTTCAACTTCCCACTCAATCTCGTGGTCCACAAACTCGCCCCGGCCATCGCCGCAGGCTGCCCGGTGGTGCTCAAGCCGGCATCGCAGACGCCCTTCAGCTCGATCGCGCTCGCGGAGATGCTCATCGATGAATGTGGCCTCCCGGCGGAGTACCTGCACGTTGTCACCGGCGGAGGTGCCACCGTGGGCAACGCAATCGTCGATCACCCCGATATTGCGCTCATCACATTCACCGGCTCGCCTGCCGTGGGTTGGGGCATCCGCAGCCGAGCGCCGCGCAAGCGAGTCGGGTTGGAGTTGGGTAACAACGCACCCGTCATCATCGAAGCGGACGGCAACTGGCGTTTGGCTGCCGACAAGATCAAGGTCGCAGGCTTCAGTCACGCCGGCCAGAGCTGCATCAGTACGCAACGCATCTTCGTGCACTCGTCGATCGCGGCCGAATTCACTGACGCACTGGCCGAAAGGGTCGCCACTCTGGTGGTCGGTGATCCTCTCAACGAGGCAACGGATGTGTCTGCAATCATTTCGCTGAGCGAACGCGACCGCGTCAAGAGCTGGGTCGACGAGGCCATCGCCGGTGGAGCCGAACTTGTCTGTGGTGGCGAGATCGGCACCGACGGGGTGCTTGCGCCCACCGTGCTCGCGAATGTGTCGCACGACATGAAGGTGTGCGCCGGCGAGGTCTTCGGCCCGGTCGTCGGCATTGCCGCCTACGACGACCTCGACGAAGCGCTGCGTCTGGCCAACGACACCGACTTCGGATTGCAAGCAGCGATCTTCACCAGCGACATCGGCAAGGGACTGAAGGCCATCCGCACGCTCGACTTCGGTGGCGTACTGGTCAACGAGGTTCCAACGTGGCGCGCCGATCAGCAGCCGTACGGCGGTCTGCGCGACAGCGGCAACACCCGCGAGGGCCCAGCGTTCAGCGTGAAAGAGATGACCGAGATCCGCATGGTGGTCATCAGCGGCTAGGTCGGCTACGCCGAGTCAGCCGCCAACGGCGACGAACTCAGATCAGTCGACCTGCGTCTTTCCAGTATTCGTCCTTCAGCAGACGCTTGTAGAGCTTGCCAGTGGGATGGCGGGGGAGCTCTCGACGGAAGTCGATGGTGCGTGGGCATTTCACGTCGGCGAGTTGCGACTTGCAAAACTGGATCAGCTCGGTGGCGAGTGCTCGTGCTTCATCGTCGTTCGCGGGCATCTGCACCGGGTGCACCACTGCTTTGACCTCCTCGCCGAAGTCGTCGTTCGGCACTCCGAAGACGGCGACGTCGACCACTTTGGGGTGGGTGACCAACACGTTCTCGGACTCCTGCGGATAGATGTTCACACCACCGGAGATGATCATGTACGCCTTGCGATCGGTGAGGTACAAGAAGTTGTCCTTGTCGAGATACCCCACATCGCCGAGCGTGCTCCAACCCTGATGGTGACGCGAGCTCGCAGTCTTCTCGGCGTCATTGTGATATTCGAATGCGCCACCGCCCTCGAAGAAGACGGTGCCGCTCTCGTAGTGAGCCACCTCATCGCCGCTGTCATCGCAGATGTGCACAATGCAGTTGATCGGCGTACCGACCGTGCCTTCATGGGCGAGCCACATGTCGCTGTTGCAGTACACGAACCCGTTGCCCTCGGTACCCGCGTAGTACTCGTGCACGATGGGGCCGAACCACTCGATGATGCCGCGCTTCACCGGGATCGGACACGGTGCAGCAGCGTGGATGAGACAACGCATGGAGCTGACGTTGGCCTTCGCGCGTACAGCGTCGGGTAACTTCATCAGGCGGACGAACATCGTGGGGACTACCTGGCTTGCGGTCGCCTGGTACTTCTCGATGAGCGCGAGGTACTGCTCGGGATCGAAGTGTTCCATCACAATCACGGTCGCGCCGAGTGCCTGAGCGGACATGCAGAATCGCAATGGTGCCGCGTGATATAGCGGAGCCGGCGACAGATACGTGGACTCGTCGTTCACACCGAAGAGCATCGTGAGTAGCGGAGCGACGGAGCCGGGGGTCGACTCGAGCGGCGTCGGTTTGAACTCGCGCATCACACCCTTCGGACGACCAGTGGTGCCCGACGAATACAACATGTCGGTGCCGGCGATGCGTCGTTCGAGTGGGGAGCTGGGCTGGTTCGACGTGGTGTCCTCGTAACTCTCGAAGCCATCGACGACGCCGTCGAGCATGAGACGCAGCTCAACACCAGGCGTGTCGCTCATGATCTCGAGTGCCTGATCCGCTTTGTACTTGCTGGTGATGAAGACGCGCGCCGTGCAGTCGTTGAGGATGTACGACAGCTCTGCGCTGGTGAGGCGGCTGGAGCACGCGGTGTAGACCAAACCCGCGTAGTGGCAGCCCCACATCACCTCGAGATAGCGAGGGTGGTTCTCCATGCAGATCGCCACATGGTCGCCCGGGCGCAGCCCGGCGCCGGAGAGCACATGGCTCAGTCGATTGGCCGCCGCATCGAGTTCGGCGAAGGTCTGCACAAAGCCCGTCGAGCCCATGATGAGGGCCGGCTTGTCAGGAGTAGTGGTCACGAACGCACCTGGGTACATGCTGGGCGACGGTAGTCGACGCTACGTTCTGCACGTGGATTCGAAGGACCCCAAGTCGCGCTTTCAGCTGCTCCTACGCCAACCCGATGCACAGCTGCCGCTCGACGTGCTCAGTTTGCTCATCTGCCAATTGGCCGGCGAGGAGATCACGGTCGAACACGAGCAGGCGCAGGTCGATGCGCTTGCGCTCGCGATCGGCACGTCATGCGCGCCAAGCCCGTCATTCGAAGGCGTGATTTCGTGGCTCTTCGGAGCCAACGGTGCCCTTCGCGGCAACGTCGATGACTACTACGCAATCGACAACTCGCTGCTCTCGCGAGTGCGCTCCAGCGGACACGGCATGCCGATCACCCTGTCGGTTCTCGCCATCGAGTGCGCTCGACGGCTCAATGTGCCGATGGTGGGTATCGGGCTGCCCGGTCACTTTATCGTGCGGAGCGCAGACGATGACGCTCTCTTTGCCGACCCCTTCAACGGCGGCACGCTCCTCGATCGTGACGGCGTGCGATCGCTCTTTCATCGCATGGCGGGGACCCATGCCCCCTGGCACGACACCTTCCTGCGCCCGGTGAGTAGCCGCGACATCGTTTTCCGGATACTGAACAATCTCAAGGTTGCGTGCACCCGAAGCGTCGCCGACCATGCGAAGCTGCCGTGGGTGCTGGAGCTGCTCAGCTGGTTTCCCCAGGGCGAGCCATTCAATCCACAGGCCGTTTCCCGACTGATGTCGCCGTACAACTGAACCTCGAGGGACCCCATGATCGATCACGCCGTCAAGCGAAGCCTCGGGCAGATGATGAAGGGCGTGCAACTCGTCGGCTCGGCCCACGACGGTCTGGTCAGGGCGTACTGCAGCCACTGGGTCTGTCAAGTGAGCTTTGAAGAACCCATCGTGATGGCGAGCGTGTCGCCCAAGCACGACACGTATCCGCTGATGGTCGCTTCCGGACAATTCACCGTGTCGATTCTGGCGGGCGACCAGGTCGACGTCGGCCAATACTTCTCATACCCGGGGCGGAAGTTCCACTACATCGCCGATGAGTATCTTGAGCTGCTGCCGGGTGGTCTGCCCGTCGCGAAGAACTGCATATCGTGGTTGCGGTGTGAGACCTTCGAGACCAAGACCATGGTCGATCACGAGTTGTTCTTCGCCCGAGTGGTCGAGGTTGGCGCGGGGAGATTGAAAGACCCGCCGCTGCTGTACAGCAGTCGACTCGGCTGGCGAATCACCGGCGACAGAGCGCGAGAGCCCGGCTACAGCGTGCGCGACAAGCTGCTCGATCGTTTGGCGGCGGCCGGTTTCGACGCGAACGGAGCCGAGGTCGATGACCAGGAGTGAGTCCTTGCCCCCCAGGCCGTGACGATGACGAGCTGACCTGTGTGGCGAGATCGGCTCTCGGTTGGTCTCCGTTTCGATTCGGTCTGTAATGTTTGCCCGTCGTTCGCAGAACGCATCAAACGAACCCCGGGGGTTGTGCCGCAATGACCGTTATCGAATCCGCGCTCACGACGGAAGAGCAACAGGTCGACGATCTCGTGACCGAGCTCCTCGAGCAGTTCCCCCCGAAGGTCACCGATGCGGTCACGTTCCTCGGTGCGCAGTTCGATGCCGGTCTGGCGTGGGTGCACTTTCCCGTCGGTCATGGCGGCCTCGGCTTGAACCCGAAGGTGCAAAAGCTCGTGAACGAGCGCGTCTTCGCGGCCGGTGCCCCGCACCCTGTTGCGCGCAACCCCATCGGACACGGGATGTGCGGCCCCACCGTCGCCGTATGGGGTAGTGAGGCCCAAAAGAAGCGGTATCTGCGCCCACTGTTCACGGGCGAGGAGATCTGGTGCCAGCTGTTCAGCGAGCCCGGTGCTGGCTCCGATTTCGCCGGGTTGTCGTCACGCGGTGTCAAAGACGGCGACGAGTGGATCTGCAACGGCCAGAAGGTGTGGACCACGCTTGCGCATCTCTCGCGCTGGGGGCTCCTCGTCGTACGCACCGATACGGAAGCCGTGAAGCACGCTGGCCTCACCGCATTCGTGGTCGACATGCATGCCCCCACCGTCGACGTTCGTCCGCTCCGTCAGATGACCGGCGAGGCCGAGTTCAACGAGGTCTATTTCACCGACACCCGCATCCCGAACAGTGAGATGCTCGGCGGCCCCGGCGACGGCTGGCGTGTTGCGCTCACCACGCTGATGAACGAGCGCGTGTCCATCGGCGGAGCCATTCCCACCAAGGGCTCCGGCACCATTCGTGATTTGGTCAAGACCTGGCAGGCGCTTCCAGAAGATCGCAAGGATCCCGCGGCACGCGACGAGGTCATGAAGCTGTGGATTCGCGCCGAACTGCTCCGCCTGACCAACATTCGCGCGAACCAGATGCGCAAGATGGGCGATCCGGGTCCCGAAGGTTCCATTGGCAAGTGCGCGTCGGCCGACCTGAACAAGGACATCTACGCCGAGGTCGTCAACCTGATGGGCGCAGAAGGCATGCTCTACGGCAGCTACGCGATGGTGCAGCCCGACCATGCGATGGGCTTCGACACGTTGCAGAAGGCGTTCCTGCGTACCCGTGCGAACTCCATAGAGGGTGGCACCACCGAGGTCATGAAGAACATCCTCGGCGAGCGCGTGCTCGGCCTTCCGGGCGATGTGCGCGTCGACCGCGACCGTCCCTGGAGCGAAGTCCCCCGCAACTAGTCAGGAGCCGGTGTGCAACAGCACACCGAGAAACACCGCGGCGACCGACGCAATCGCGCCGATCGCGCCGCCGAGGGCCAAGGCCAGCTTCGACGTTGCCGCGATGTGCGCGGCTGCTGCGACCCCCGCAGCGATGGCCACGGCGATCTTGATGAACACCGTGACCTGATAGCTGTTCGACTGCGCTGTCACATCGATGGCAACCAGGTTCCACATTCCCGTGATCACCAACACGCCAAAGGCGGGCCAGGCAATTCGGTTGAAGGCGCGGGCGGCGAGCTTGGCCGAACCCTCGTACTGACGCAGCACCGGCAGCAGCCCAGCGAGGGTGAATTGCCCACCGACCCAGATCGTTGCGGCGAGCACATGCAGAGTGATTCGGATCGTTGCAGCAGTCGGGGACATCATCCCCATCAGCTTGACACCTACGGGCGGATCGGGCCTCACCGCTACGAGCCGAGCGCAGCAAGTACCTCACTCGCGGGTACCGCGCGATCGTCGATGGCGGCGGCATCGGATGAGGCTCCGAGCAGTACGGCCGCCGCTCGGCTGATCGCAGCCTGCAGATCGCGGATGTTGCGAGGCGGCGGGAAGTACTCGTCCTCTTCGGTGGCCTTCACCGTCTCGACGCCCTCGCGCGGTGCGAGATGGTCAAGGACCGCCTGCACGAGATCCTCTGGAGCTGAAGCGCCCGCAGTGACGCCGACGATGCCGGTGAGGTCGTTGGGCAGTTCGTCGACGTGGTTGATACGAAACACGCGCGGACAGCCCGCCTCGATGGCCAGCTTCTCCAGCGCCCGAGTGTTCGAGGAGTTCGCCGAGCCGATGACGATGAGCGCGTTCACCCTCGGGGCGATGCTCATCAGTGCCGACTGCCGGTTCGTCGTGGCGAAGCAGAGGTCGCTGCGTCCGGGGGACCAGACGTCGGGATACCGCTCGCGGACTGCCACTGCAACGCCCTCCCAGTCGCGATGCGACAGCGTGGTCTGTGCGAGCAGGGCCACTGGCTCGTCGAACTGGGGGAGTGCAAGCACCTCGGCAACGGACTCGACACGGCTGATCGCATCGGGAGCGACGGCCATGGTGCCCACAGCTTCCTCGTGACCCTGATGACCCACATAGACGATGCGGTAGCCCTTGCCAGCGCGAACCTTGACTTCGTGGTGCACCTTGGTCACGAGCGGGCACACGGAATCGACCACGTAACTGCCCCGGGCGCGAGCAGCGGCCACGACGTCGGGGGCCGAGCCATGCGCAGACAGCATGATCGGCCGGCCCAGCGGCACATCGGCGATGTCGTCGACGAACACGACCCCCTGCGCCTCGAACTGCTCGACGATCAGCTTATTGTGCACGATCTCGTGGTAGCAGTACACCGGCGCCGGGAAGCTGCGCACCATGAACGCCAGCGCTTTGATGGCCATCTCGACGCCGGCGCAGAAGCCGCGCGGTTCGGCGAGCAAAACGCGGTCGACATCCACACGCACACGCTATCGGCGCGAAGTGCGGCGACTTTGTCTTCGTGCGTTGAGCCGCTGGTCACGGGTCCTCCAGGACCAGTCACTGGCGGCGCACGGTAGCCTTGGTGGGCCATGTCCATGCCCATTGTCACCCTCGTCGCGCCCGGATCACCCGCCGAGCAGGCTGGCCTCATCGCTGGCGACGAAGTGCTGCGGCTCAACGGACAAGTGCCTCGTGACATCATCGAGTGGAGATTCTTGGTCGACGAGGCAGACATCGACATCGATCTGCGTCGGGGCAATGTGGAGCTGTCGCTCGAGGTCGCCAAACGTGAAGGTGAACCGCTCGGCGCCGAGGTGGAGAGCGCGCTCTTCGACCGAGTGCGCACGTGCGACAACCACTGTGAATTCTGCTTCATTTACCAATTGCCGAAGGGTTTGCGCAAGAGCCTGTATCTCAAGGACGACGACTACCGCCTGAGTTTCCTCTACGGCAACTTCACCACGCTCACCCGCTTCACCGAGGCCGATCTCGAGCGGGTGATCACCGAACGCCTGTCGCCGCTCAACGTGAGCATCCATGCCACCGACCCCGACATTCGCAGTCGCATGCTACGCAACCCTCGTGGCGGCATGAGCCTGCGCTGGTTACGCGCACTGCTCGACCACGGCATCACGGTGCATGGCCAGATCGTGGTGTGTCCGGGCGTGAACGATGGGGCGGTTCTTGACGACACGCTTGCCGGCGTGCTTGATCAATACCCCGAGTTGGCCTCCATCGCCTGCGTGCCGCTGGGCCTCAGCCGCTTCAACGCGGAATCTGCGATGCGGATGCACACCATCGACGAGGCCAATGCTGTCGTCGACACGGTGCACGACTGGCAGGAGATTTTCCTGACCGTGCTCGGCAATCGGATGGTGTTCGCCGCTGACGAGTACTACCTCATGACCGGACGCCCGTTTCCCGAGGCTGACACGTATGCCGGTTTCGACATGCACGAAGACGGCATCGGTATGGCGCGAACATTCGCTATGGAGTTCACCGGATTGGTCGATGCGCCCGTCGGTCCCCAAAGTGGCTTCTTTGCCTGGGTCGACGGTGCCCCGGCAGCGGGTTATCGGGCGCCCCGCAATCCTGCCGGCGATACGGGCTTGCGCGGTTGTGGATCCAGCGAATCGGGTTCTGTGATGCTTCGACCACGCGCCTCGGCGCCCATCGCCATCCTTACCGGCGAATTCGGCGCACAGGTGTTGCAGCCGCTCGTAGCCGATCTGCGGCGCGACGACGTGCGTATCATTCCGGTGCCAAATCAGTTTTTCGGCGGCAATACCGCCGTCACTGGATTGATGGTGGGCGAGGACATCGCCCGGGTGCTCGCCAGCGAGCCGATGACGCATCGGTACCTGCTGCCCGACGTGTGCCTCAGCGAGGGACGATTCCTCGACGGCACCACCCTAGATTCCCTGCCCCGCTCCGTTGAGGTGGTTCCCACCAACGGCATCGCGCTGCGGCAAGCCCTGGAGGTTGGGCGATGACTGACATAGACGAAATTGCCGTACTGCCCACCGTCGTGATCGTCGGTCGGCCGAACGTAGGCAAGAGCACGCTGTTCAACCGCATTGTCGGCGAGCAGGTGGCCATTGTCGAGGACCGCCCCGGCGTCACGCGCGATCGCAAGGAGGTCGCGGCCGACTGGCTCGGTCGCCCGTTCACATTGGTCGATACTGGTGGATGGCTGCCGAGCGGCAGTGAGCTCGACGACAAGGTCAGTCGCCAGGTCGAGGCCGCAGTCAAGCGCGCCGACCTCGTGCTGTTCATGGTCGACGGGTCCGTGGGCGTCACCGACGACGACGAGCAGATCGCGATCTGGCTGCGACGTATCAAGCCACCCGTGCTGCTCGTGGTGAACAAGGCCGACAACGATCGTCGCGAGGGCGAGCGCTGGGAGTTCTTGTCGCTCGGACTCGGCGATCCCGTGCCGGTCAGTGCGTTGCACGGTCGTCGTGCGGGCGATCTCCTCGACGAGGTCATTGCGCGTATTCCCGACATGAGCCCAGCGGGCATCGTCGAGGCTCAGATCGAGGCTGACGACAACTGGACTCCGCCCGAGCAGGCTCCGCCTCGCGTTGCGGTGGTGGGCCGGCCGAATGTCGGCAAAAGCACCCTGTTCAATCGGCTCGTCGGCGAGAACCGTTCGGTCGTGCACGACATGCCTGGCACCACGAGAGATGCGATCGACACCCTCGTCGAGACCGAGGATGGCCCGATTGTGTTTGTCGACACTGCAGGTATGCGCCGTCGCGCCAAGATTGACGACTCGGCCGAGTACTACTCGTTCGTGAGGGCATTGCGCGCCATCGACGATGCCGACATTGCGCTGTTCGTGATCGACGCGACCGAGGGTGTGACCGGCCAAGACCAACGACTCGCCGAGCGCGTCGACGCCGCCGGTTGCCCCATCGTGTTGCTGCTCAACAAGTGGGAACTCATCGACGATGCTGAACAACGACTCGACATCATTGCAGACGTGAAACGCAAACTCGGTTTCATCGGCGATGCGCCGATCCTGAAGATCTCTGCGCTCAGCGGCAAGGGTGTGAACAAGCTTCGTCCGGTCTTGCAGGAAGCCATCGTGCAGTATCACCGTCGCGTGCCCACCCGCGACGTGAACAAGGTCATCGCAGCAGCTCAACAGAAGCAGCCCGCCCCGGGTGGCACCAAGGTGCTCTATGCAATGCAGGGCGCGACCGACCCGCCGACATTCACGCTGTTCGTGAATCGCGAACTCCCACATACGTATCTGCGCTACCTCGAACGCAGCATTCGCGAGGCCTTTGATTTCGGATCAACGCCGCTGAAGCTCCGCGTGCGCCGTCGCACTGAATAGGTTGGAGAGGCAATGCCATGGTGTGAGGACTGCGCGAAGTATTTTGCCCCATCGGCGATGACCGAGTCAGGTGAATGCCCGACGTGCGGTCGCGGCCTCGAGGCCACAACTGCCACGAAGCCCATTACCGCGAAGAACCTCGATCTGCGCAAGCTCGCAGCCGGTGACGTCGCCGACGAGGACGTGAAGGCCCCGTGGCATTTCAAGCTGTTGATGGTGATGATGGTGCTGTACTTCGTGTATCGCATCGTGCAGCTGTTTCGCTGACCGCACCACCACCACCGCCACCATTCGCTCAATCGTTGGCGGACGTCAGCGTGGCAGACGGGTGAGTGACACCGACACGTGAATCTCGCGCCCGCGAGCACCCAGGTGTCCTGGGTGCCCCCACCCTGGCTCGAGTTCACCACGAGGCTGTCCTGAACAAGCGCGACACGCGTCAGTCCGCCGGGCAGTACCCAGATCCCTTCGCCTTGATTCACCGCGAACGGTCGGAGATCGACATGGCGTCCGGCGAGGCTTCCGTCGTCCATCACCGTCGGGCAGGTCGACAAACCCACGACGGGCTGCGCGATCCATCCACGCGGGTCAGCCTGGATCTCGTGGATCACGGCGGCGAATTCCTCGTCCGTCGCTCGCGGCCCGACGACGATGCCGTATCCGCGCTTACCAGCCACCGGCTTGACCACCATGTCGTAGATGTTGTCGATCACGTGATGCATGGCCTCTGCATCTTGCAGATCGTATGTCTCCACGTTCGGCAGGACCGGCTCCTCGTTGAGGTAATACCGGATCATCGTCGGCACATAGGGATACAGACCCTTGTCGTCGGCCACACCGTTGCCGATGCCATTGGCAATTGTTACGTTGCCGGCGCGCGCCGCATTCACGAGGCCCGGCACACCGAGAACGCTGTCGGGGAGGAAGTGCACCGGGTCGAGGAAGTCGTCGTCGATGCGCCGGTAGATCACGTGCACGGGTTCTGCACTAAGCGTCGTGCGCATGAACAACGCATTCCCTTTGCAGAACAGGTCACGTCCTTAGACCAATTCGACGCCCATCCGTCGAGCGAGGAACGCGTGCTCGAAATGTGCCGAGTTGTGTACGCCAGGTGTCAACACCGCAACGGTCGGGTAGCGCACTCCCGATGGAGCCGATGCCTTCAGCGCGGTCAGCAACTGTTCGGGATACTCCTGGATCGATCTCACCGAGTATGCCGAGAACAGCTCGGGCACCACGTGCCCCAGGGTGCGCCGATTCTCCATCACGTAGCTCACGCCCGACGGGCACCGCAGATTGTCTTCGAGGACGCGGAAGATGCCTGCGCTATCGCGGACAAGGTCGATGCCGGCGACGTGCACCCGAACGCCGTTCGGCGGGCGGAGTTCGTGGGCGCAGCGATGGTAGTGCTCTGAACTCGTCACGAGTGCCTTTGGAACCACCCTGTCTGCGATAATCTTCCGACGCCCATACACATCGTCGAGGAACATCTCGAGTGCCTTCACGCGCTGGATGATTCCGGCTTCGATAGCCGTCCATTCCGCGGCGCCGATGAATCGCGGAACCAAGTCCACCGGCAGCGGCCGCTCGCGTCCTGACAATGTAAAGGTGATGCCCTGCATCGATAGATACGCGTCGCGCTGGAGGCCTCGCTTGACGAGACCGCCACGCCCATCGATTGCAAGGTATCCCACAGCTGTTCGATACCAACTCGAAGGGTTTCGCCTTCGAGGAGTTCATCTACAAATTGCACGCCTTATGTGTACCCCTGTTGTGTTTCGTGCATGTCTCGTCATTGTAAAGGTACAAAACGCTGTGCGGCGCTGTTGTCGTGCGCGAGTGTTGTCGCGAGGAGCCGGACGCCGTTACCATCTGCCGGCCGATCGAAATCGGTTTCCGTGGTCAACGGGCTGTAGCGCAGCTTGGTAGCGCACTTGTCTGGGGGACAAGGGGTCGTGGGTTCAAATCCCGCCAGCCCGACCAATGTAGTAGGAGGTCAGAGTCGGTCCGCAAGGGCCGGCTCTGCTGTTTCTCGGGAGTAACGCTTCACCTATTCGTTGGCCGTTCTCTGGTCCCCGCCCTTGCGTCAATCTGGTGGGTCTTCTCGAGCTGAAGGTGAGTTTGGCGGCTCAACACCGGCCAGACGCGAGTGAGCCGGGCCCGAAGGCCCG
>JAYUWK010000109.1:0-3727 GCA_043753895.1 Actinomycetota bacterium | reverse complement strand
AACGTACCAATCATGGAAAACCACATCGATATCCAAGAGTCCAGCAGCAAGCGCGATCGGGGCTTCACCCTTGTCGAATTGCTGATCGTCATCGTCATTCTCGGCATCCTCGCCACCGTCACGGTGTTCGCGGTCCGAGGCATCACCGACAAGGGCCAAACCAGCGCCTGCACGTCCGACCAGAACACGCTGCAGACTGCGGTCGAGTCGTATTTCGCTCAGTACGGCGGCACGGATATCCCGGTCACCGGAGGCACGCTGCCGACCGGTCGTCCGGCGACATTCACGACGCTCGGTGCGACACCAGAGGACACGCTCAAGAACGCCGGGTTCATCCGGACTTTGTCGACCAATCTCACGGTCGCAGCTGCCGATTCTGGAGCTGGTGTGACCCCGACGTTCAAGAAGAACGACGTCATCGTTGACACCGTAGTCACGAGCAACCCGTGTGTTGGAAAGATCACGGCGGGCTGATCAACTTCACCCTCGACGGCAAAGGAGTCGGGCTCAGCCCGACTCCTTTGCCGTTAAGGTGACCTCTCGGAGAGCGAAATCTATGGAGTTCGATGGTCGACTCCCGCTGGCGGCCACGGCGACTCAGATTTCAGTTGGGACGGGGCGCGATCCTGCACGGAGTGAGTGGCCAGATCCTGACCACACGCCGGGCAACTGCCCAGGATGCAGCTCGGGTGAGCTTGCCCGTAGGGCGACCGTTGCGAACACAGATCGTGATTGCTCGTGTGGCGTCGGCAGCGACGACGACGACATCGTCGTCTCGCTGTACGTGCTTGGCGCCGTGGTTTCCGCTCGTTGGACCCAGCTCGGAGGGGTTGATACCGAGCGACGGCCGGCGTCTGCAGACGAGTTCGCCTCGGAGTCCGCTCTCGTCCCATGAGGGATCGATCGGGAGGCGGTTGCATGGCCCGGCCGACGGCGCGTCGGGCGGTCCACAGCAGGCCGGCGGCCTGGACGACGTGGAACTGACCGGCACCGGCTGGTGGCGTACGCATCATCATGTCTTCCACGCCGGGCATTTTGTTGGGGCAAGGTGCATCCGTTCGACCACACCATCTTGATCCAATGGTGAGGTCGTGAGCGGGTGGTCACGTTCAACAGTGTGTACGACAGTTCCGGGTTGGAGGAGAAGAAGTTAAGCTGGTGGAACGGCTGGAACGTCCGCTCGGCCTCACGCAACCAGCGGAAGCGGCGGAGGTCGTCGTTGGTCAGCCACGGCTCGAGCGCGCAGGCTGCGGACCTCGTCGTGGTGTGCAGCGCGGCGCGGGACGGGGCGGATTGCGATGCGGCGCGGCCAGCCGACCATTGTTCGCGCTTCGTTCTCGCATTCGCCGTTCGGTTCGGGCAGGTCGTGGAAGCCCATCGGGATGTTGATCGCGGCGGCATCGAACTTCGGGCGATAGTCGACGCGTCGACCAGGCAGCACCAGGAGCCCCTGCGACACAGACAAGCCGACGCTGCAGACTGCACAGGCGTACTTCGCCCAGTGCTCGGCACACCCGATCAAGATGCGATGAACGACGACAACAGCCAAGAGTGCCGGTGACCCAGAGAAGGTGACGGAGCAGACGGCGACCGAGCCCTATCTCGCCCAGTACGGCGGCACCAGAGGTGAGCACGTGCGACCCCGGCCCTCACGATGGCGAGGTGTAGTAGACGCCGGCACCGACGGCGTTGGGCGATGGTTGTTTCACAATCACGCCAGTGTCGACGGCGTAATTGAGGACACCTGAGGCACGCGCTTGGGACACCCCGGTCAGTTCGATGATGTCGCGGGCGCGGATCTCACCCTGCTCGGCGACGAACCGTCTGATGAGATCCTCGTAGTCGGCGGCCGTGCGACGGAGATACCGGAGGCGCGCTCGCAGGGTCTCTCGGTGCTCGTCTGAGAGGCGAAACTGCCCGATCCGGGTCGTTTCGACGACGAGGCCCACGTCGAAGGCTCGACGTAGGGCGGCAACGGCCTCTGAGTGGGTTTTCTGGATCATTGGCGCAAACGCTGTCGCGTTGATCGACGGCTGGGTCATCAACGCATCGAGCAGCAACAAGATGTCGACATCGCGGCTGTGCGGCGAGGGAAGGGAGAGCACGACCCGGATCACGGTCTGGTCCGGCACTCCGCCGATGATCACGCAACGGATCGCCGAGCCATCGACGAGTTGGCGAATGGTCGGTTTGGGTAGCCCCAAGCTGACTGCCTCGCGAAACATCCGGTCGACTCCGCTTCCCTCCGCCTCGGCGAGACGGAGACCTCGAAAGGCAGACGCGAGTCTGCGGTTCCGCGTACGAGCAGGCGCTGTCAGGACGGTCTCCTCGGTGACGCCCGGCAGGAAACCTCCTGGGCTTGTCACCGTGAGATGTGTTCCTTCCAACTCGACCCTGACCGGCTCGGGGCGCGACCAATTGCGGTGCATGAGCGCGTTGACAAGCGCTTCGCGATAGGCAAGTTTCGGCAAGGCCAAGACCTGTCCGACGGATAGGCCGTTCGGGATTGCGTAGACCGGATTCCTTGCATCGATGGCCACCTCGGTGTCTGCCAGCGCCGTCGCGAGGCAGAGGGCCGGCGGGTCGTACCGGTACTCCGTGTCCGCTCCTGCCGCAGGGCGGCACGACAGATCGAGCAGAGGCTCTCGCCCAGGGACGTCTACGACGAAGAGCTCGCCCGCTCGGTTGAGCTGTCCGCCGGGAACCGCGAGGCCAAGTGTCTGCAGCAGCTGAGCATCGCCAGTGTGAGCGAGGTCGACCCGGCTCGACTCGGACGAGGTCCTGAGCCACCTGCGGAGATGCTCCAGTGCTGTAGGACTGGCGTCTCCTGTGGTGAACGAAGATGGTGCGCCGGACCAGTCGGTCGTTTCGCGTGCGACGCTGAAGGTACCGAGCTCGGCGCCGGTCATCTCGTGGCAATCGCGACCCTGCCGGCGGCGATATCTGTTGTGGCTGTCATGTACAGGCGTCGACGATGGCTCCACCGTCACCGTGACCAGTCTGCGGCCGTCGACGTCGTGCTCGGCCACGACAACTTCTATCCCGATGAGCTGCCGAACTCGGTTGGTCAGCCATGAGGTGTCGAGACGAGTCCCGATGAATGCCGAGGGTCCGACTTGCTTGTCGTCCACACCGATCACCACGATGCCGCCATCGGCGCAGGCGAAACAGGCGGCAGCATCCGCAACTGCCTTCGCGGTCGGATCGGACCTGGCGTCGCCGGCCTCGGTGGCCCCACCCGCTCCACGCTTGCTGGGGTCTTCCTTGCAGTCCAGGAACTGACCTTCGAGTTCGCCGACACGACTACGCCCGGCGAGCACCTCCCGACAGAGGCGCTGGAACAACTCGATTCGGACGTCGGAACTGTGCACCATGCCGGAAATAACTTATCACTGCTGCATCTATGAATCAGAGATAAGTTTTTCTTGGCCGACGCGAACGTTCCGCGGCGAGTCAGGGTGCTCGCGGGTGCTCGTGAGGATGGAGCCGGACCGATCGAGGACCAGGAGCGCTACGTCACCCGCCAGGACGAGATGGCCAGGCGTTGCTTGATGTCTTGGGAATAGGGCCGGTAGTCGATGACGGCCCGAATCGTGGTCGTTCCGTTCTTTGTGGCTGTCGCCGTCAACAAGACGGTCACGTTGATCGGGCTCGTGGCCACTTGGATCGCAAAGTTCGTTGCCGATGCCGACGACTGGAGCACCAGTCGGGCAACGACCAGACCACC
>JAYUWK010000108.1:0-11292 GCA_043753895.1 Actinomycetota bacterium | reverse complement strand
CGGCAGCGACCGGCTTGGCGACGGCGACACCGATCGCTGATCGCGTGTCCAGCACACGCGTCGGTACCACCGACACGAACAGGCCGCTGTTCGAGAACGGCTGGGTGCTGTCGGTGAACCAACCGGCGACGTCGGCGACCAGATGGGTGCCGGACTGCGTGTACAACGACACCTTGCCGCCGGCGCCCACCGGAACGATGACCAGGTTGGGGATGTTCTGACCGTCGAACGTGACGTTGATGTTCGAAGCGGTCGGTCTATCCACGCCGGTGGGCCACACCGTCACGAAGCCCGGGGCCGTTGCGCTCGCTGCGGTGACGTTCAGCACCACGGCGCTGACACCCGTGGCCGGGACGCCGCCGCGACCGGCGACGACGAGGTCGAGCGAGGAGTCCGGCGCGAGTGGCAACGTGCCCGGCACGCCGTTGGCGGCGCGGGTGTCCAGCAAGCGGAACGGCGCCAGCGCCGTGTATCGACCGGCGGCAGCGGGGAACGCAACCGGTTCGTAGTAGCCAGCCACATCGACCACGAGGTGACTGCCCGACTGCGTGAACAGCGACACCATCCCGCCCGCACCCAGCTTGACGGTGGCGAGGTTGGCGATGTTCTGACCGGCGGCAGTGACGTTCAGGTTCGACACCACTGGCTTGGGTTGCAGGGTCGGCCAGACCGTGATGTAGCCGGCGCCGAGCGAACCCGCCGCCGTCACGTTCAGGACGACTGCGCTGACGTTCGTGGTGGGGACGCCACCGTGCCCGGCCACCTGGAGGTCGATGCCGGCACCTGCGGCCACCGGCAGGCCGCGAGTGATGTCGGCCGGAACTCGCGTGTCGAGCAGACGAGCGGGAGTCAGCGGTACGAACCGGGTTGCCCCGTCCGGTGCGACGACCGTCGTGTAGGTCAGCTGCACCGAGCCGGGTCCGATCGTGGGAGCCGCGTTGGTGAACGTCGCCCCGGGGGGATAGCTGCCGCCGGCGCCACCGCCGCCACCACCCGATCCCGAACGAAGGGTTCCGCCGGCCCCGCCGCCGCCGCCACCGAAGCCGCCGCCGCCACCACCACCGCCGCCACCGTGGGAGCTCGACGAGATGAAGTTCTCCGCTCCACCGTCCCCACCCGCTCCCGAAGCTGCCGGCCCGCCGGCTGCGCCAGCAGTGCCTTCGATGCCCGTGACAGGAGGTCCCCCCGTGGGTGCCGCGCCCCCGAGACCGCCGGCTGGCGTGCCGCCGCGACCGCCACCGGCGACTCCGATGTCGCCCGACACGGTGCCTGCGACGCCGGTTGACCCGTCGCCACCGACGCCCGACGGAGGGATCGCGCCGCAGCCCCCGGCGCCGAGGGACCCACAACCCGGGCCTGAGCCGTACCCGGCGCCACCGCCACCGCCGGCGACGACGAGCACCGGTGGTGCGCTCGTACCGTCCTCCAGATCGATCTCCGTCGCACCGCCACCGCCGTACCCGCCGTGGGTGATCCCGCCGGTTCCCGACGCACCACCGACGCCACCGTGACGCGAGCCATTTCGTCCGCCCCAGCCACCCGCACCGCCGTTGAGGGGAGCCGTCGGCGCTCCGCCTTCGAGACCGACCCAGATCGACAGCGCCTGCCCGGGCCGCACGGCCAGCACGCCCTGGACGCGCGCTGCGTAACCACCGTGTCCGATGCCGTCGGCGCCGTACACGTCGTACTGCACTGCGGCGACACCATCCGGAACCGTCCACAGCTGGTTGGTCTGCCCGGCTGCGGTGAACGTCAGCACCGTCGGCACGGTCACCGTCGGAGCGACCCCGCGCACGGGCGTGACCTCGGCGTGATCAGCCGACGCGGCCTCGCTCAGGAGCACCGTCGCGCACAGCGCAGCACAGGCCAACAGCCCCACGAATCTGCCGCCGCGACGCCCGAACCTGGCACCTGCGCGCAACACCATCGCCGACATGCGCAGAGTCTGGCACACCATCTCGGGCGCCCCGCCAGGCGTATAGTCGTTCGCTGAGTCGGCGGTCAGAACTCGATCAGGCAGTTGCTGCCCGCAGGCCCGTGACACGATCGGCGTGGCGGACACAGAACCGCCACCCATCTCGCTCCCGCCGGAAGATGGTGGTGACTCAGAGATCCATCGGCACGAGCTCGTCACTTCCAACTCGCTTGACGCGTGCGTGCTCGATGGCCACTACGTATCCGAGGGCGTCGCTCGCCCAACGGGCGACCTCGTCGAACACGTTTGGCTCACCCCCGACGAACATCGCTGCGACTCGCTCCGACTCCGCTGTGACACTGGCGAAGCCAACGATCGGGGGACCGAGAGGGTTGGCCAACACGACGTCATCGCGCCGTGACCACAGCGCAATGGTGGGTGCAGTGTCACCTGCGTCATGGATCCCAGCTTTCGTCGAGATGTCTCAGCAGCGTCGTCGAACGATTGCGGGGTCATGGCATCCTCAGCTGTAGTTGTCCGGGGAGACCAGACAGCGTCCCTGAGGGTCGGCGCGATGTCGACTGGCGATGCCAAGGTAGTCCCGCGTGCCACCCTGGCCTGCCGACCGATCAGCGGCGGAAGCCAGCCGGGACGCCCCGTCCGCGAGCGACGGTTTGCGTGATCTGTGGCCTCGTGCGATGCGGTCCGCCATCGCTAGCTTCGGGCGATGCCCGACCCTCTGATCGATGTCACTGATCTCCGCGACGGCACGTATCCCCCGGACGACCACTTCCTGCGTGATCTGTCGATCGTGTCCGAGCGAGTATCGAGCGGGCGGACGGTCAGCGCGACCGAGCTGGATCCGGGCAAGCTCGACAATACCGGACGGCCGGCGATCGGGTTCCTGGCCGCGCTCATCGACCTGAACGCCGCACAGGCGGCATTGCTCGCCGTCCACCCGAAGTGGACGGCCACGTCGGGGTTGTCCGTGCATCTGTCGGGCGCTGGCGCAACGCGCTCGGTGCTGTCCGAGTCGACGGTCGTTCGGGTCGGCTCGAACCTGGTCGTCGTCCGCACATCCGTGTACGACGGCAACGGCGATGACGCCGATGCGCTCCTCGACGGCGCTGTTCGGCGGGAGCCGGGATCACACGAACGAGCCCGGATCGCCTCTGCACTGTTGACGTTCGTCCGCATCCCCGGCGAAGCGTCGCGGGTTTCGGCGACGTTCGACCCAGCCGCTGTCAGCCACCGCAACCGAATGGGCGCTCCAGCCGAACCTCGCGCCGGCGCGATCATGGATCGCATCGGCGGCAGCGTCCTCGCTCCGGGGATGGTCAGCGTCGAGCCGTCGGAGTACGTCAACAACAGCTTCGGCACGATCAACGGCGGGGTCTACGGCGTGCTGTTCGCTGCCGCCATCGAGTCGTTGTCTCCAGGGCTGGTCACCACGGACATCGAGGTGCAGTTCCTCAGCCAAACCAAGGTCGGACCCGTCGTGACGACCGCGTTGCCCGTACGAGATGTCGGTGGCGTCATCGTGTGCGAACTCGAGGCCCGCGTCGCCGACAAGGTCCTTGCAACGGGCACGGCAACCGCCTCCGTGACCCGCTGACGACGAATCAGCCCCTGACCTCGAGCAGAGACCAGGGGCGTGGAGGCGACGCCGCAATCGAACCCTTTCAGGGGGGTTTTGGCAGGTATTGGTTTGTGTTGCAAAATCCACGAACGCCCAGCTCAGGGCGACAATTTGACGTCCGACCGTGATGTTCGGTACTGCCAGATCCTCCCTGTGCTGAATTTCTGTGACCAAACCGTGACCAACGGAGCCGCGAAGGACGGGTTCCGGTAACCGGCGAATCGAGCGAGCGGGGATGTCGTGCCACGTGTCCATGGTGGATGCGGCAGACTTGCATACATGATCGCCGACGCGCTGGAACTCACCTCGGTGGACCCGCTCGTGTTGCATGGCCAGGCGTGCCTCAAAGGCACCCGAATTCCCGTGAGCGTGGTCTTGGACTGCCTCGGCGACGGACTGACCGCAGAGGAGATCATCGAGCAGTATCCGTCGCTGTCGACTGCCGCTGTTCGTGCGGCAGCGGCGTACGGGGCCGAGCCGGCTCGCGAGGAAATGCTCCCGCTCACGGTCGATCGTTGAAGGTCAAGCTCGATGAGAACATTCCGACCGCCGTCGCGATTCTGCTGCGTAACCGTCATCCAACGCAACATGCTTCGCGTTCGTCGGCCAGAACCACGATGATCATCGGGCACTCGAAGCCGTGACCCAGATGAGGTACGGACTCGTCTGCGTGCTCACGGCCTTCCTCGCCGCGTGCACATCGAGTCCATCTGGCAGCCCGACGTCGGCGTTCAGCCCGACAACCCTGAATCCCACGACGACGAGTCCGCCAACACCCTCCGCGACAAGCACGCCTTCGACCTCGCTGACGTCTGGCGCCGATGTCACCTCGGCGGTGCTCCACGACGGCTGCGAGTCGGTCCTGCCGTCGACCTCTGTGTCCGATGCTGGGCTCACGACGTTCATGACCCTCGTGCCCGGAACCACTGACCTCACGTTCACGGTGCAGCCGCCGGCGTCCGCAGTCTGCCCCGGCGGAGTCGTACGGTTCATGATCGACGTTCACAACGGCCTGACGACCGACCTCGCGGTTGCGCCCCGGCTGGTGATCACCCAGGTACTCCCGCACATCGATCTGGGTGCGAACGTCTCGGCTCTCGTACCCGCGGGTGGTACCACTACGGTCCACGCCGACATCACCATCCCGCAGTTGCCGCCCGGCGACTACCGAGTCTTCATCGCAAACGGCGCTGGATACGAAGGGACGATCATCACCGTACGGTCCGCCATCGGCAACTGAGCCGGGACGCAAAGATCGTCAGGAGGATTCGCCGTCACGGATGTCACAGGCAGATCTGGCGCCAGGTCGTCTTGGTCGTTCCACCGCCGGCACCTGGCTGCGACGCAACCACCGGACGACAAAGACGGACGCAACCACACACGCGACCTCGACAACAATGGTCCCCCACGCCGAGAATGACTACGCCGATACCGGTTCGTGGTCTGCATGGGATGCAAGACGCACGATCGATGTACACATCGTGACGGCTGCCGTCGCTCGACAGATCGAAGACGAGGCGGACTCAGGAAATGAGCGTCATCATGATTGAGTCGGCAAGCCTCGACAGACCGGGAGTGGAGGTCGATGCTCGTTGCCCTCGTCTTCGTTGAGTGCGCGTCGATAGCGTGGCCGTCATTCATCTGGTTGCACTTGCAATGACTCGCCGTATCGACGCGGGCAATCGGTGTTGTTCTGACACACGGTCCGGCCCCGGGGAGGGCTGCTGGCGGCGATCGTTTGGTCCGGCCCGAAGACGGTGGTCCTCCGGCGAGTCGAAACTGCCGGCTCTTCGATTGTCAAGGCAACGAAATCGGGTGTGTCTGCGTGTGTTCTCATGTGAGCGTGGATCGCGATGAGGGGGCGAGTGTTCCGGCGTTGGTCTCGTTCGACGATTTCTACGTGACGGAGTCAACGTCGTTGCTTTCCTTGGCCGTTGCGATGCTCATGAGCCGCGAGGCGGCTGCGGATGCGGTGCAGGAGGCGTTTCTGCGCGCCTACCGGGACTGGCCTCGGGTGTCGGGGATGGATCGGCCGGGGGCGTGGGTTCGACGGGTGTTGATCAATCTCGCGATTGATTCGCGTCGCCGTCGGCGCCGGGAGGCCACCGTCATGCTCAGCGTGCCGGATTCGCCGTGCTTCGACGATGCTGAGATCGACGAGTTCTGGACGTTGGTTCGAATGCTGCCGCGCCAGCAGCGCTCTGCGACGACGCTGCGCTACGTAGAGGATCTGTCTGTCGACTCGATCGCGGAGATCCTGGGCGTGTCGGCCGGCACGGTGAAGAGATCGCTGTTCTCAGCGCGTCGGGCGCTGGCGGCACATCTGAATGTGGAGGAGGGCTGCGATGGCAACGATTGACGAGATCGGCAAGCGGGCCGGGGAGGCAGCTCGATCGCTCGGCGCCGAGCTCACCACGACGATGCGCGCGACCCGGGCCGGGGTCGACGTGTTGGACATGTCAGAGCGGCAGCGAAGTCACCGAACACGTTCGGTTGTCATCGCGGCGTGTGCGGCGGTAGCCGTGATCGTGGCCGGCGTCCTGGTCGTCGAGTCCTCAGGCGGCGACAGTCAGGGCATTGAGCCGATCGCCCCGCCGGACTCGACGGCAGCGCCCACCTCTCCCTCATCGACGGCCGAGCCGTCATCGACGACGCAGCCCAGTCAGGCGACCACCACGACGATGAGTCAGGAGGACACGGATGCGTTGACGTTGACCCGACCGATCATCGAACTGGCCGAGTGCAACAAGCCGTGGGCGCGTCCGGCAATCTCTAGCGTCGTCATCGACAACCCGTTCGCGAAGTCGAGTTCGAAACCGATCGCGTTCCAGGTAATCGGGTCACCCTCCGGTTCGTTGCTCGAACCGTTCGCAATGGTCCTACGTCTGTTCGCTGATCAACGCATCACCGCTGGTGCGAACTCCGACCAAGAGGTGAACGGCCTTCCGGCCCGGATCTTCTCGCCACCCGTGGCCGACGGTTACGCCAGCGTCGACTGGGTGCTCCCCGACGGCAGCGAGGGCTATCTGCGGACCCGGACGATGGGAAAAGACCAGCTCGTGTCCCTGGCCGAGTCGCTCATCCCACGCGACGCGAACGCCCCCATCCCAGGCTTCGATCTCGGGCCAGGAACCACAGCCGCACTCTCGATCCTGGACGAGAACAACGGCGGGTTTGCCACCGGCGCTGCGGTCAGGGCGGGCTGCACCCTTCCGAGCGGAGCGAACCTCAACGCGATCGTCACACAAGCCCGCCCCCTGGCCAACGCCTGGCTGATCCTCGAGCGACCCCACGACGCCCCCGTCGCACTCAACAACCTTCCTTCGGGCAAGCTGCTGATCGTCAGCAGCCCACAGAGCTACAACACCGCACAAGCCGTCGCCGACGCCGTCGGAACGGTCCAACAAGCAACCCCACACGAGTGGGACCAGATGATCTACCAACCACGCGATCGCGAACTCGCCCTCTTCCCCTCGGACCAGACGCTCACCGACGCGCTCCACCACTCCAACTTCGCGAGCAGCGACGACATCCCCGGCACCGTCGAGCTGCTCCTGCGCCAGGAACTCGGCGACACCGACGGGACACTCGACATCCGCGCCGACGACTTCCCCGGCTACTACGAATGGGTGTTCACCATCCCGACCGCCAACCAGCCGTACATCGCCCGGCGGTGGTCGGTCGGCTATGACGTCAACGGCCTCGGCGGCTTCAAGATCAGTGCGGTCAACACAGGTGTCCTCTGCCCAAACGGCACCACGCAACCAGTCGACGCAACCTGCGAGCCCTGAAAAGGGCCGGCTGCCTTGCCGCCGAGGTGAGGGCTCAAGCGCGACCCGCGTGTCTCGCGACGACGGAGCCAGGATTGCCGATGTTCTACGTGACCCGTTGCGGCCGGATAGGGCGTCCCGGACGCGGACCACGGCGGCGCGACCTGGCCCCTCACGATGGCTTACGTCGGCGTGACCGGCTTGGTTGCTGCGAGCAATCTCCTGGTCCCGAAGCGCGTCGTGCACCATCGGCGGCGGATCGCCGAACGCCGCTCGGCGCTCGTCGTTCTGAATCGTCGATCGCGCTTGCGCCGGGAGCGACTATCAGGGCAATCTGGGCGCGTGAGAGCCGTGCTGGTACTTCTCGCTCTTTGGCTGACAGCGTGTACCTCATCGGAACAGGGGTCCGCTGTCACGTCCACCACCTTGGCATCCCAGGAACAGGTTTCCGCTGCCGCCTCGACGACCTTGGCAGTGTCGGAGCAGGGCTCCGCCGTGACCTCCACGACTTTGGCGCCGACGAGCCCGGATGCATGCGGGCCAAGTGAAGAGGTCTACGTCAGGTCGGGACTCTTCGCTCGTCTGCCTCCCGGAACCACGCTGAACCTCCGTTCCACAGCCGACGAGGTACCGCACGCGGAGGCCGGTGCAACTCTCTCGATCGCAGGAGCCGACTTCGAGATTTGGCGGGCATTGCAGTACGGCCCGGATGCGGTCCCGGACGTTTCGGGACGCGTTGACAATGGAGTCAGCGTGTTTGTCCGAGCCGAGAATCCGGCCGAGCAGGCCTGTCTGCTTGCCGGATTGCGTTACGACGCCTCCCGGGACGTGGACTGACCGACGGCGAGTTTTGCAAGTAGGGCCGATCTGTAGATATTCCGGTGATCGGGGAGGCTGTTTGGGCCTCTTGCTCGTCGAGCCAAGCGGGAGCCGATCAGTCCGACGATGAGCGCTCCGAGGCCGCCGCCACCGACAACGATGGGCACAAGGTGGATCGGGCTTGAGTCCGCCCAGATCTGCCAGTGTTCGGTTTTCTCCTGGCAACACGCGGTTGCGATGGTCGTACCGTAGTCGTACCATGTCACGATGTCCTCCGTCGTCAAACGGTCCATATCGCTGCCAGCGGCTGTGTTCAAGGCTCTCGAGCTACAGGCAGCCGAAGAGGGACGAACGGTCTCTGCCGCCCTTGCAGATGCCGCCGACTTGTGGCTCGCCACCCGCCGAGGCCTGCGCGCAGTACGGGCCTGGGAGCGCGACCACGGCACACTCACGGCCGAGGAACTCGCAGCCGCCGACCGCGAACTGGACCGAGCGGGCGTCGGTCGGCACTGATGGCGACACGCCGGCCGCCACGCCTTCCACTCGGGCTCGTCTACGACACGGGAGCACTCATCGCCGCCGAATCGAACGACCGGCGGATGTGGGCGATCCATGCACGGGCGACGCAGCGGGGCATCCTGCCAGTCGTGCCCGCTGGGTGTGTCGTCGAGGCCTGGCGTGGTGGTCGCCAGCCCAGCCTCGCACGCCTGCTCGACGGTTGCGAGATCGAGGCTCTCTCGCCAGAGCAGGCCAAGAGAGCCGGCGCACTCCGGCGTACCCTGTCCGGTGCGATAGGTCCCATCGATGCCACTGTGGCTGAAACCGGACTCCGTCGGGGCGGTGCCATCGTCACGTCGGACCGCTCCGACATGGAGCAACTCGCTGCGATCACACGCCGCCGACTCCCCCTGATCGACATCTGAACAGCTCGCGCCAGCACGCGGCGAGTTGCTCGGGCTGCGCTGGAGCGACCTCGACATGACGGTGGGACGAGCCACCGTTGGCCACACCGTGACAATGGTCGCCAGTCAGCCAGAGTCAGGTACCCCGACGTCTGTCGCCGACTCCTCCTCGGCGCAGCGTGGCTCGGCGACTCAGACTTCGTGATGACCGAGCCGGACGGCAGCGCGATCCATCCCCAGATCTCGAGCCGACGGTTCACAGCTCAAGCCAAATCGACCGGGCTCCCGATCATCCGTTTTCACGACGTCCGTCACAGCTACGCCACGGCCGCGCTCGCCGCTGGCGTCCCGGTCAAAGTCCTCTCCCAGCGCCTCGGACACGCCGACACAACCCCCTTGAGCGGAGTGTCACATAGTCCCTGACCTGGTCAAACAGGTCAGGGACGTGGAGGCGACGCCGGGAATCGAACCCTTTCAGCGGGTTTTGGCAGGTATTGGTTCGTGTTGCTAGATCCGCAAATATCCAGGTCAGGCAGCATATTCGGCCAGAGCCGGTGCTGTCCGGTGCTGCCAGATTCTGCCCTGTGCTGAATTTTCTGTGACCAAACCGTGACCAACGGAGCCGCGAACGACACGTTCCGGTTGCTGGCGAATCGACCGCTCGGGGACTCAGTCGTTGGTCTCGGTCGCAGACCGCCCGGACGAGTCACGTCGTCCAGCGCGCATTGCGTGAGGCGGCGTCAGCTTGAATGTGGTCTGCACGTTTGTCGAAGCCTTGCATCACCAAGTAGAAATCATCGTCTCCGCCTCCAGGACAAACCACGTCCGAGAGGTCACAGATCCAAGCGGAGCAGACCTGGCGAGCACAGACCTCAGCCCGAAATTGTCCGGAGCAAGCGCGATCGGAGGCGTCGACCCTCGGTTTCCCAGACTTCGCGCCAGAGCGTCAGGTGGTATATGTCTTCGAACTCGCCGTTGCGAAAATTCGCGCGTCTGCGAATGCCCTCAATCTCGAAGAACCGTCCGATTGCGCTCGAGAACGCTGGAGCGGACGACTCGGATGCCTCTGCATAGATCATACGGAAGGGCCACGTCTCGAATATGAGGTCGAGGCTTGCGGCGGCGGCATCGATCATCAGCCCGGTGTTCACCACCTCAGGGAGACCCAAGAACGTGAAGAAGCCGTGGCCTGCTACGAAGTCGGGAGAAGCGAGGACGACAATCCCGATCGGCTGATCCGTTCGACTCCGACAGACGATCCACTGAGCTAATACGGAGTCCCAGGCCCTGCGGCTGAAGTCCTCGAAGCTCGGTGTGCCGCCGTTGAATCGCACGTGCGACCCCGAGGTACTCAGGTGGAGCCGGTACAGAAAATCCAGATCGCTAGGAAGGGCAGGTCGTAGGTAAGTCCAGCGGCCGACGGAGACTTTCAAACGAAGCTACCCATGACTACAGCTAGCAAGCCGAGCGCGATCGCCGACTCGAAGTGGGCGACCCTCGGTGCTTGACTGAGACGGCTTCGAGCCGGGTTTCCTAGTGAGAATCGTGCGGGCTCGAATACCCGCCCGACGGCGAAGCCACATGCCAGAGCGAACTTGATCGTCATGTTCGATCCAAGCGCGCACATCACAAGAAAGCCGTATGGAGCGAAAGTCGTCACTTGGAGACGAACCGCAAGTCCAAGATTCCAGCCGAAGACGTAGAAGCCACGGCCCGAACGGGAGCGAACTACCGCTTCCGGCACACGATGCGTGCTTTGGAAGCGTTCCGGTGGCGGATGTGCAGCCAGGCTGGCGACGCAGGCTGCGGCGAGGACAGCCGTGCCCAGAACAGTCCGGCCGGACACATTCCGAAGCGCGAGTCCGATGGTGCTGCACGCGAGCATGGCCACGCCCGCGCCGGCAAGGGCTCCCAACAAGATGAATATGGGCGGCTGAGCAAATTGGACGAATTCTGTTCTTTGCCGCAACCTCACGGGCTGCGTCATCATTGTGATGAGGTTCCTGCTTCAAACCGATCCCGAGAGTGAATGTCCAGCCAACGTCCCGGCTATTGCACTGGCGGCGATACTCACGAACACGTGTGCGCCACGTCCGCCCCGTTGCATTGCGCAAGTCCGTGGCAGATCGTCCATTGCGGCCCGCTGCCGTTGTTCTTATAGCCATCATGGCACCGGAATCGTGCGCTCGTAGTGCAATACGGGCAACTGGCCGTGTGATTCCATGCATCGGTCTTCGTTCCGTAATG
>JAYUWK010000107.1:0-82109 GCA_043753895.1 Actinomycetota bacterium | reverse complement strand
GATCGAGCTGCTTCATCAGGCGCACCATTGCCCGCGATGATTCCTCAGCGAGGTCGAGTTTCCCGTCAACGGCCTTGAGCATCGTGTCGATGAGCAGCGTGTTGACCATGAGCCTGTTCGAGGATTCTCCGACTGCAAATTTCATCCGGGCGAGTGCGGCGTCGAGGACGTCGCGTTGGCCGAGGATGAATGCGATGAAACTCCGGTTGTAGAGGAGCATCTGCACCCGCGTCGGAGCCCTCTCGATCTCGAGCGCCTCCTGCATGAACCGTGCGTGCCGCTCGGTATCAGAGCGATCGAGGCGCATCGAGGGGGGCCCCATGCGGGTGAGCACATGGGCTCGTTCGACAGGCGAGAGTGACGGCAACAGTGTGAAGAACTGGTCGAGGGCGACCCGGCGCCCCTCCAAGTCGCGCTCGAAGATCAGTTCGACAGACAGTGTGCCCACCAATTCGGCGCGTTGGGCATCAGTGAGCGCAGGCAACGCCAACGCCCGCCGGAGCAAAATGGTCTTGTCGAGTTCGGCCGCATCGGTCTCGATGAAGGTTCCTCGCGTCGTGACGCCGAGCGCCTCACATGCCGTGTCGACATCACCGATATCCACGGCCAGCGTTGCCGCAGCCAACGCGCTCGCCTGACCCAACTCGACAGCACCGGAGAAGCACTGCGATTCGGCAAGTCGCACCAGGGTTCGGCAACGGTCGGCATCGAATGAGTCGACATCCTCCATCAGCTCCAACGCCGTTTCGAACCAACGCACCGCGCTTTCGAAGGCGCTTCGGTCTGCGGCCTGCGCACCGGCCTGCACGGTCAGTTCAATTGCCCGTGTCGGATCTCCGCCAGCGGATGCTTCCGTCCAGTGCGTCGCAAGTTCGGTGACGACGGCATCGAGATCGCTGGCGTGGCGGATCTCGAGCGCTTCGGCCACCTTACGGTGCTGACGGGACCGTCGGCTCGCGGACAGTTCGCCGTGGAGTGTCTCGCGGACCAGTGCGTGCGCGAAGCGGTAACGGTTGACGCCAACCTCGACAGCGAGACTTGCTGCAATTGCGGTGTCGAGGGCGTCCAACACGCTGTCGGCGTGGCGTCCGACGACGTCGGCGAGTAGGTCGACGTCGAACTCGTAACCGATGACTGCAGCCGAGCGCAGGACTTGCTCGACGTCGGGGCCGAGACGGCTCAACCGGCGGCCCACGACTTCGCGGATGCCTTCGGGGATGCCGGCTTCCTCGGGCGTCAGGTCGCTTGTCCAGCGACCGTCGCGTTCTACCAGCGCGCCGGTTTCGGCGAGATGCCGCAGTACCTCGCCGAGGAAGAACGGGTTGCCCGAGGTTTCGCGGTGCACGAGTTCTGCGAACGCCAGACCGGCCTCGTCGAGATCGTGGCCGCCCGTTCGGACGAGGAGTTCACGAACCCCATCGCTACCGAGACCGTCGAGTCCGATACGAGTGACGGCCTCCATCCGTCGGAAGTCAGCCAGCATCGCCGACAATGGGTGCGTGCGATCGACATCGGTGTCGCGGTAGGTGCACAACACCATCAGCCCTGGCGGGTGGGCAGTGATCAAATGTCGTAACAACAGCAGCGTCGGCTTGTCAGCCCAATGGAGGTCATCGATCACGAACAGTCGTGGGCGTTCTCCCCCGCCGACGCTCAACCACGACTCCACTGCCTGAAACAACCGGAACCGTTCGGTGTCGGGCTCGTCACGCAACGGCGCAGGCAGTCCGTCAACTCGATCGTCCAGGTCAGGCACCAGCCTGACAAGATCGCCGGGGTATTCGCCCAGCGCGGCGAGGCGATGTTCGGGCAGCGTCTGCTTCACCAACCAGTCCAACGCAGCACCGAACGCCTGGAACGGCACCGCAACGTCTTCATCACAACGTCCGGCCAACACCAACGCGTTCGCGCCCTGCACCCGGGTTGCCAACTCCTGCGCCAGCCGGGTCTTGCCGATACCCGGTTCGCCGGCGAGCATCACGACCGCGAACCCTCCCGCGTTACAGCGCTTCCATGCTTCGACGAGCTTCTCGAAGACCTCGTCGCGCCCGGAGAAGGGAAGCCCCGGCGCGTGCGCGAACACCGGAGGGAGTTCGAGCTCCGCCGAGGACGATTCCTGTTCGGCGAGCGGCATCCAAACCACTTCGCACGCGGCGAGTGGCTCGGCAAGTCCCTTCAGCTCGAGGTCGCCGAGGGGGCGGAACTCGTGACCACCGCGCCCTCTGGCGAGATGCATCACCAACGCGGCGCAACGGATCGTCCCCGGCTCCGCGGACGCCTCGAGCCTTTGTGCTTCGACCACCGGCAACCCGAAACAGTCGTCGCCTTCGAACGTGACGTCACCGACGGATATGCCGACCCGTACCTGCATCCGTTCGGTCGCACCGCGACGATTCACCAGATCGATGTCCTGCTGGAGTGCCACGCCTGCGGCGACAGCCCCCGCTGCACTGGCAAAGGTGGCCATCATCCCGTCACCGAGATGCTTGACGACCTGACCACCGTTGCTGGTGATCGCGCCGCTGAGGATCGCGTCGTGCACTCCACGCAATACCTCAGCGGCCTCCTCGCCGAGACGCGTCCGTAGCTGTGTGGATCCCACCAAATCGGTAAACATCACCGTCACAGTCCCGACGCTCGAGTTGCTCATCACCCACCCCGAGCGTGAACAGTAGTGCACCAGCTTGCGGAGCGGTCACGAGATCAAGCACCAGGCGCACACCGATCGGCGCGGCGGTTGGACGTCGAGAGCGGAATAGATCACCGTGCACACGGTTCACGCACCCAACACATGACGAGCAGCAGACGGGCACCATGACCGACACATCTGCCTCGAGGCATAAACCAGGTTCGCTGAATTCAGCGCCTGTTCATCTGTTGTACATTGGCGCGTGTCGAAAGGGGACGCGCTATGAACAGTGTCGACACATGGAATCCACCAGGGCCCGGGCCTTGGCAACAAGATCAGGCCCATTCACCCGAACCGATGTCGCGGGTCGCAAGCGAGCTGTTACCGACACCGTTTGCGCGAGGCTTCGGTGAGACGATGGCCGCCTACGGGGTACTGCTGGATGCTATGGCGGTTGCCGTGGTCAACGGATTTCGGTACATGCAGCCGCAGCCGTTCGACATGCCCGGTCCCGATGGCCCCCCATCGCACGAACACATCGTGAGCGAGATCGGGCGGCGCACTGGCTTGGCAGTTCATGCCTTCGAGGCGCAGATTTGGAAGGATCACCTACGACAGTGGGATGACGAGCTGAAGCCGACTGCTATCAGCAGGCACCGTGCCTTGAATTCAGTTGACCTCGGCGATCTCGACACCGCCGCGCTGATCGCCCATCTGCGTGAGTGTGGAAGTCACGTGTCGGCGATGGTGTATCAGCACCACCGTTTCAACCTCTCTGCAATGATGCCTGTTGGCGACTTCCTGCTGCAGGCCAGTGCGATGGTGGGAATGCCGCCGCCTTCGCTTTTTCCTGCGCTCGCTGGGGCGTCGCCCGTCACGGGTTTGGCATCGTCGGAGTTGACGGAAGTGATTGGCGCGGTGAAGCGCAATGCTGCCGCCGAGCAACTGGTGCGTGGCGATGGCGACCCGGCCGAGCGAATCGCGGCGCTGCGAGCGATGCTTCCCGAAGTGGCCGAGTACCTCGCCAACACCGAGTATCGGATCAGCGAGGGGCTCGACGTGTTGGTCCCTACGGCGGGCGAGCATCCCGACATGCAGTTGGGCAAGATCGCTGCGGCGCTCGATGTGGACCCCGACGCAGCCACTCGCGATGCCGAGGAGTTCGCACACCAACTGAGGTCGGGCTTGTCGAGCGATCAACGCCCTGCATTCGATGCACTCCTGGTCGAGGCGCGAAGGATGTATCGCCTGCGTGACGAACGCGGCATCTACAGCGATGTCTCTGCCCTCGGTCTTCTTCGGCTCGCTATGCTCGAAGCCGGACGGCGGCTCGGTGCGTCCGGTCAGCTTCACGAAGCGAATCACGTACTCGATGCAGGGCTCGATGAACTGTGCGGCGTGCTCGACGGCAGCGCCACCCCGACGGCGGATGAGCTTGCCCAGCGAGGGGTAGCTCGTGTTCGAGGGGCAGCGGAGGGTGCCCCTCGGTTCCTCGGGCCGCCGCCACCAGCACCGCCGCCCGTGGACATGTTGCCTCCACTGTTGGCTCGGCTCATGTCGGCCGTCGGCTTCATGATCGAAGGTGTCCTCGGCGAGCTACCAGAACCGCTCGGCGACAATGCGGTCATCATCGGAATCCCGGCGGGCACAGGCATCTACGAAGGACGTGCTCGTCTGGTGCACGACCTTGAGGATCTCTTTCTCCTCGAACAGGGTGACGTGCTCGTCACGCCGTCTACCTGCGAAGCGTTCAACGCGATGATCCACCTGGTGGGCGCGATCGTCACCGACCATGGGAGCTATGCCAGTCACGCCGCGATCATGGCCCGTGAACTCGGCTTTCCGGCAGTGGTCGGCACCGTGACCGGATCGCGTCGAATTCGTGATGGAGCTCAGTTGCGCGTGGATTCAACAACTGGCGAGGTCACAGTTCTCGGATGATGCAAGTCGAAGTCACGACGGCGCGTCGGAGCACTGTCGTCGGGATCGGCGTCGCGTCGGCGCTCGTTCCATTGAACTCCACGATGGTGGCCCTCGCACTGTCCGACATCGCCCGCGAGTTCCACATCGAAAAAGGACACGCCGCGATATTGGTCACGGTGTACCTCATCGCCATGCTCATCCTGCAGCCGATCTCCGGCAGAATCAGTGATGCCGTAGGTAACAAGCGGGCAGCAATCGTGTCGCTGGTCGGATTCGGCGCATGCTCACTTGCCGCAGCACTCGCGCCAACGTTCGCCCTCCTCGTAGTGGCGCGCGGCGTGCAAGCGATCTTCGGCTCGGCCCTCGCTCCAAGTGTGCAGTCTATGTTGCGAGCCGTTGCCCCACCCGATGATCGCGGACGTGTCTTTGGCATGCTTGGTTCGATCATCGGTGTCGGTGCGGCGGCCGGCCCCCTCGTGGGCGGTGTGCTGGTCGATGCAGCCGGATGGCCGGCAATCTTCCTGTTCAACGTCCCAGTGGTGGCGTTGGCTCTCGTGCTGCTGATGCGCGTCTCGGTTCCTGCGGCTGCCAAACAGGTCAGACGCTCTCGCGTCGGCGCCGAGAAGCCTGAACGACTATGGACACGCGCGTACATCGCTGCGTTCGCCACGCAGGCGCTGTCAACTTTCGGACAGTACTCGTTGCTGTTGGTCACTCCTTTCGTGCTCGACGTTCGAGGTTGGAGTGGTGGCGAAAAGGGTCTCGCGTTGTCCGCGCTGACGCTTGGGCTGATTGTGATGGGGCCCGCTGGCGGTCGCTTGGGAGATCGTGCGGGTCGTCGTCGACCGGTCGTGATCGGTCAACTCGTCGCCTTGCTGGGTGTGCTGCTCGTCGTACCGTTCGGTGCAGGGGTACTTCCGGTGGTGCTCATCACAGCGCTTGCGTTCTTCGGCGTCGGCTACGGGTTTGCCTCGCCGAGCATCATGACTGCCGCTCTCGAATCGGCTCCAGAACAGCGCTCGGGTGTTGCGGCGGGCGTTCTCTCGGCCAGTCGGTATATGGGCAGCATCACGGCGAGCTTGCTTGTCCGCCACTACGTCGACGACAACGCCTCGGGCGCTCACGTCATGTTCGTGTTGTCGGCAGTTGCACTGGCGCTTGGCGTCGCAGCTGCGTTCCGACTGCCCTCAGGCGACCGGCGCGAGTCGGCCAAGCTCCGAGCGTAGAGGCCCGTCCGCATGAGCCATTTCCCGAGACTATGATTCGCGTCACTGCTCGCGCGTGATGTAACCCAACTGCGCGATGTGTCGTAGCCGATCGGTGGGCGCACGTGTGGCTCCGACCGCCTCGGCGATCTCACTGCCGTGTGCCCACGCTTCCATCAGTCGTGCCGTGAGGAACGACTTCGCACCCATTGACGGTCCGTACCAGTCGATGCGCGTGCGGTCGGTGAGGGCCGCTCATGCGTCGACGAGCAGGCGCCTGTTCGCTCGCCACGCCTCGAGTCGTTCGTGCGGTGCGAGCGCTCGAGACGCCCCGAGTGTGAAGTCGTCGCCAGCGCTGGCGGCCCCGGCATAGAGTTGCTCCATGTCCACTTTGAACGCCGGTGGATCGGTGATGGCCATCGCGGCGGCACCATCGAAGTAGGTGAGGTGACCGATCTGGTCGCCAACAGACCAACCAGGGCTCGGCGTGGGTAATTGCCAATCGTTGTCCGGCAAGGAGGACACGAGATCGTCGAGCGCTGCTTGCTCGGCGAGTAGGTCGTCCCTGAGGGTGGTGGCGATGTCACTCATGTCTGCTCCGGTTCGGTTCGTGCGCGCATGCCGCGCAACATGATCGCCAACATCGAGTCGGCGGCCTGCTTCGGTGAAGAGTGCATGGTGGCCATGACGTCGGCTCTTGAGAGTTCGCGACCGAGGCCGGCCGGCCATGACGCGCGCTGCCGCGCCAGTGTCGAGCGCAACGATCTCACCACGCTCGATGGCCATTTCGAGCAGGCGCCGGGTGATCGCAACCAGGTAGTCGGCGTGGAAGTCACCGAGGCGTTGCGCGGCAGGCATGGTTGCGAGGTCGCGCGCGAACCTCTCGGTCATGTCGCTCACCGCCTCGGTGGCAGCTTCGAGGTATGCCTGGATGGCCTCGGTTGGTATCATCCACGAGCTGATCGCATCCATCGCCTTACGTCCAACGCGCCACAGGTTTCTGTCGACCACGGCGAGTACGAGTTCGTCACGACTTGGCGCGAGTCCGTACAGGGTGCGCAACCAGCAGTTGGCCCGTGATGCGATTTCTGCCATGGTGAGGTCCGCGAACCCACTGTCGAACATGTGGCCGAGTTGATCGAGTACCTCGCGCTGGCGTTCGCTCAGCTGGCTCTCGCGGTCGTGATCAGGGACGGCTACCGAGGAATAGCGCTCGGCGCAAGAGACCGTCTTCGACGGCGCGCAGCTGCAAGCGCCGGTCGTGCTGACGGCTCTCGAACTCGGGTTCGCCGTAGAGCGCGGTCAACGCGTCCCGGTGGTCGTCCCATTGATCGATCCACTCGGTGGCGACGGCGCGAAACTCGTTTGTGCCGTCTATTTCGGATACATCAATGAAGCCCGCTCGGCGCAGCAACTCCACTGGCGTATCGATCGAAGCCACCGCCCACGGTCCTGACCGGTGTGCACGCGCTCGAGCGCGACGATCGAGCCCAAGAGTCGTGTGGATCGTGTGTAAGGCGTTACGACCGCCTGGTCGAAGCAGCGAGCGGGAGGCCCTCAGCACGGAGAGCTTTGGTCGCAGTCAACACAGCACATTGGTGTGAACCACCGTGGTGCCCGTGACGTCGAACGTGCAGCGGGCGATGGCGACTGAAATCCCGGTTGACGGCGACGGACTCGACAAGCACTCGGTCGGTCAGTGCCACCTACTGACCGTCGCCGATATTGAGCGGGTCAAGGATGACGGTGGCCGCGGCAACGTCGGTCCGATGGCGCTGGCGCACCTTCGTTCGGTGATCGCCGACCTTCTTGACCTGAGTTAGGGCCCTGGTTTCAACTCTCCAACTGCGTTGTATGTTGGCATACATGCAGAGGACGACCGTGAAACGGCCAGATGAACTCGATGCCCGCCTTCGCCACGAGGCCCAACGACGGGGAAGCACCGTGTCGGTGCTCACCCGTGAAGCAATCGAGAATCTGCTTGGCGCCCACTACGGTAAACGACGGCTCCTCGCCGCCGGTGCAGGCGCAAGCGGTCGCGACGACATCTCGGAGCGAATCGAAGAGATCCTTGCCAACGAGGTCCAGCCATCGCATTGATCGTCGACGCCGGGCCCCTCTACGCCTACGTCGATCGCGATGACCGGCACCATGCCGCCAGCTTGGAGCTGCTCGAGACGCACCCTGGGCCTCTCATCGTGCCGACACTGGTCATCACCGAGGTCACCTATCTCCTTGGCACGCGCCTCGGCGCGGACGCTGAAGTGCGCTTTGTCGGCGACCTCGCCGCAGGAAACCTCCTGGCGGAATCGGTCGCAGCCAGCGACTGGATGCGAATCGCTGAACTCGTTGCCACCTATCGCAATCTCCCGCTCGGAACAACCGACGATTCGGTGATCGCGACAGCCGAACGACTCGGCATTCGAGACATCGCCACGCTTGATCGTCGACACTTCACCGTCGTGCGATCACGACTCGGCGACCTCACACTTGTGCCCTGAGCCGATCACCACCGAGCTCGGTGAGCAGCGATGGTAGACCGTCCCACGGCGGGACGCTTGCAACTGGGGTGAGGTCCGCTAGCCATATCGATGGAGCTCTCGATGGTGCCGCGGCGTGCGGTGACGAACCGGTTGGCAATCAAGTACCGACAGGCGTCGCAGTGCTGTGACCCTCGATGTCGCTCTGCTCACCTCGGACGCCAAACTGGCCAGCGCACCCGGGATCCGCTACCAGTTCAAGCTGGTCTGACCGCGAGTCTGGTCATCCAGCGCCGCGGGTTGGTGATCAGAGCAGTTCGATCGGCTCAGTCGGATGGTTGGACCGGCGAGCGTGGCACCACCACCCAACATCGTCACTGGCGGGTTTGCGTCAGTTCACGGCGAGGCGTTGTATGGGTTGTCCGGTGAGTTCGGCGATGAGCTCGAAGTCCGTGTCGAGGTGGAGCACGGTCAGGTCGGCGAGCTCGGCGGTCGCTGCGATCAGCAGGTCGGGGATGGATGGCGCTCGGTGGTGACCGCGCTCGGCCAGGGCGAGCTGCAGTTCAATGGCGCGCTCTTCGATCTTCGGTGTCAGGTACTCGACGGGCATCGACGAGATCGGCGGTTTGGTGAGCAGGGTTCGGTGGTCGGCGGCGGTACGTGCGGAGTAACCGACCTCGAGCCTGGTGACGGTGGAGATCCGCACGAGGCCACGGTCGATCCGGCCGGCCCAATCAGTGGCATCCACTGAGCTGTTGAGACGGACGAGCGCGGACTTGTCGATGAGCCAGTCGCTCACGACCAGGCGCCCGACATCACGTCGGGATCAGCGACGTCGGCGGCCAGTGAGGCGACCCGCTCGAGGTGGTCGTGGGTGACCGGGCCCGCACTACCGGCGCGCTCACGTTCGAGCGCTCGGCGGAGGTACTCGGTGCGCGAGAGCCCGACGCGCTTGGCCCGGGCGTCGATGGCGGCGATCACCTCGTCTGGGATGTCGCGGATGAGGATGTCGGTCATGGCGTGTCACCTGCTGATATCTCACGATATTACGGGGGTGACTTCGTGCGACCCGACCCATCTTCATGCTCCGGCGACGAAGGCGGCGTGGCAGGCCTTGGCGGCCCCCTCATCCGCTGCCCATCGAGTGGGCGGTGATTGCGCTCGAGACGAACGTCGCGGACGTGGCCGTTGCCCACATCGGTCACTTGGCGGTCGAAGTCGCCCCTGTCGGCGCGCTGTTCGGCTCGGCCACTTGATCAACGCCGTGCGCTGGCTGGAATGTCGTTCAGCCGACCGACCACGCCTCGAGCGTCTCGTATCGGGCACCATCAGGCTCCAGACGACTCTGCACCAGCGCGACCTCGAGGATATCGAACTCGGCGCTGATCATCGCCCCGAGCGTCCGAGGCATTGCCACATTCGGCTTCACTCGGGCAACGGTGAGATGACCCACGAATCGCTTTCGCGGCGCTTCGCCGATGTGGCCCGTGTGTTCGCGCACGGCCTGTGCGAGGTCGTCCAATCCATTCGCAGGGATGACCAGCGCACGATCGGCAAAGATGTCGACGCCAGGCCCGAGCCGTACTCGCGCTGGCGTGAGCGTGACGCCGCGTAGTGTGTCCACAACCGCGTTGGGGTCTGCGTCACCGAGGAACCGCAACGTGATGTGCCAGTTCTCCGGTCGCACGAAACGGACACCGCGTTGGTCCTTGCGATGGAGGGCACTCAGATCCGACATCACATCTTCCGGTGGCCATACGGCGATGAAGAGTCGTGCCATGGCGCCAGTCAACCGTGGCGTGAGCCCCGGTGCCACGCCGTGCGTACGCGAAGTAGCGCTCCAGCGGCCCCTCATGGGCCTGTGGAGCGCTACTTCGGTGATGTGTGGATGGTTGGTCAGCCGCCCTTGGCCGCAGCCGCCGCGGCGGCGTTGAGTTCCTGAGTGTTCGACCCGAGGAGCCCGCCGACGTCGTTGAGCACCTGATCGATCGCCGGGTCGATGATGGTTCCCGTCGGTGCGGCAACGACAGGTCCGGGTACCGGCGTGGTCGGCGTGGCCGGAGCCGCAGGCGCAACGGTGGTTGCCGTCGCGGCGACCGCGGTCGTCGGAGCTGACGTGGACGCAGTGACCTGCGTGGTCGTCGTTGCACCGCCGCCGTTTGACGTTGCGACCGTTGTTGCGGTGGTGCTGGTGGCCTTCGCTGCCGTCACCTTGGAGAGTGGTGTTGCGGTGCTGCCGCATGCGGACAGCGTCAGCAGGCCAGCGGCGAGCGCGGCCCCAAGCGTGCAGCGGGTGATGGTCCGTCGTGTTGTTGCGCGTGGCGAGGTGAGGGTCGTCATGATCACGTCTTCAGGTCGGCGACGATGGCCTTGGCGTCGGCCAGGGCAGCGGTGAGGTCGGTCTGTGCGGAGTGCAGCGCGGTGGTCGCGGCTGACAACACGGAGTGATCAGCGTTCCACTGCGCAGGGGTCAAGGCGAGTTCGTTGTCGACAACTCCGTCGAGCAGGCTCCCAACGTCTTCCAACTTGGCCTTCATGTCGGCGAGCTTGGCGGTGGCGTCGGTGACGTCTATTCCGTTCCCGGCGGCCGTCTGAATCGCGGCGTCCAGCTCGGTAGCGGCATCGTCGAGCTTCGTTGCGATCACGGATGCGCAGTCACCTGCGATGGCAAGGTGTACCTGGGGGGAGCGAAGCGCGAAGATGCGAAAGCCCGCTGCGATGCTCTGGCAGTCAGTCTTGAGAGTCGTCGTATCGGTATCAGCGTCGATCTTCGCGAACAGCTCGGTCGGGCCGGACGTGCTTGTCGCGAGGAAGTTGTTGATCGTCGAAAGGTGTCCACTGGCAAGGAGCCCAGCGCCGTTCGCCCTGCCTTTGAGTTTGTCGATCTCGGTGGTTCTGGCGGTGATCGCCGCCTCGCACTTGCCTTGGCGGCTGCGAGATCGACGTCTGGTCGAGCAGCTGATGCGGGGCCGACGAGCGTGAGCATGCCCACGAGTCCGACGCCAATGACTGCAACGGTGTGCTTGGTGTTCATATCTGTACCTCTTGGGGGTGTTGGGTCGAGCCGGTGCCCGATCTGATGCGCTCAGAGTTCTCCCGAAGTGTGAGGTCGTCGTGCTGGAATTGTGAGGGATGTATGAGCACGTCAGAGATATCGACACCCTCGGTGGCGAAGATGACGCGAAGTTGACGATTTCGACCCAGACGCTCTGCGCGGACGCGAGGTTCCGCCCGAGCGGCCCTTCATGGGCTTGAGGGACAGAACTTCGGCGATGTGCGCGCTCAGCCGAGTCGGTCGAGCACGTTCGCGGTGATGCGTTCCACCTGCGGGTCGCGGCCCGCAAGTCCATGCGCCCAGTCGGTACAGCCCGACGTCACGACCGTTCCACCAGCCGCAGAGATGTAACTGCCGAGTACGGCGTGACCGTGTGCGATTCGCTCCACCGCATCGGGGTCACGCGTGCCGAAGAGCCGAGCCGCGATGAATTCGTCTTCCGCCGGTTCGTTCGGTTTCGGTGGGCGGGCAGCCGTGGTCCGCGTGAAGTGGGCAGCCGGCGCCGTGCCGAGAATGGTGAACGAGTCGGGCGTGCCATCTTCGCCGGTGGGGTAGGGCAGCCCGTCTCGGTAGGTGAAGTCGCAACCATCGCACTCGTAACCGACGATGGTGGCGGCCGCGCCGAGCACATCGCCGTAGCCGATGCCGGTGCCCTCGAATAGCCAATGTTCCGGCCGGTGAATCGTGTAGCCGCCGGCTCCGCTGGTGACTCGTTTGCCGATGCGGTGATAACCGCCGCGGGCAAAGCTCACACCGGTCATGTGGTTCTCGGGTCGGCCGATGAGATGGTCGGACCAGATGCTCGTGAGCTCACTCATGCGCTCGGTGTCGAACACGGGGTCATTCTTGAACTGCCCTTTGTAACCGACCATCACGGTCGCTGGTCCCTGTGCGCTGGGCTGCTCGAGACGCACCTGCCAGAACGAGGTGTTGCCGGAAAAGAACGCGACGTTGCCGCCCCGTGCGATGAACGCTTCCACCGTGTCGCGCATCGGGCCCGACCAGTATTCGTCGTGCCCCACCGAGAGCAACAGCCGATACCCATCGACGAGCGTGGGGTGCTCTTCGAGATCGGCGTTGGTGCACACATCGATGCCGTAGCCCTCGCGCTCGGCCCATTGCAGGAAGGGCAGTTCCCAATCGGGCCACCCGGCCGAACCCGCGTATGGCGACAGTCGGTGATGACGCACATAACCCACGTGGGTGTTCATGTCGGGATCGGGCGGGTGAGTGGTGGTGACCCTGCGCCCCGCACCCGCCGGCTTGTACAGGTAGCCGTGCGACATCGGTCGCTGCAGTGAGACGGATGTCCCGCCGGTATAGAGGTTGTGCCCGCCGAAGTCGTTGTAGGCATTCCACGTATTGGTGGCCAACTGCAACAGGATGGTGTTGCCCGAGTCGGCCGGAGGGCGAACCACGAAGAACGCGTGATCGCGTCGCAACTTGCCGTCGACGTTGATCGTGAGCGTCACCTCGTAGTAACCCGACCGCCAGTCGCCGCCGGCCACAAGCGTGAGTGCGGCCGGCCAGTCGCAGCCGGTGGCGCACGCGTGTGGAGGCGTAACGTGGTCGCCCGCTGGGACCGTGCCAGTCCACACGACCCCGCGCCCCACTCCGATGCGGGCGATTTCGACGGTGACGTCGCGTCCGCCCGCCGAAGACACGTGCAAACTGAACGCGCCGCCCGGCGCGATCGATTGCGGCCAGCAGTATCCGGTGACAGTTTCATAGCCCATTGCACGAGCCTGTCACAGCCAAGGCTGTGCAGTACCGTGCAGCGAATGAGTGACGTCGAGGGGGTCGACAGTGGGTCCGTGTCCGGGTGGCTGCAGGCACATGTTGCTGGTGCTGTCGGGCCGTTCACATTTACAGCTATGCCCGGTGGTCACTCGAACCTCGCGTTTGCCGTCACCAGCGCTAACGGCAACCGATACGTACTTCGCCGCCCTCCACTCTGGAATGCAGTCGCGAAGGAACATGATCTGAGTCGCGAGTACCGCATCATCGCGAGGTTGCGCAACTCGTCGGTACCCGTCGCAACTGCGCGTGGCTACTGCGAGGATCCACTCGTCAACGGTGCACCCTTTTACGTGCTTGACTACGTCGAGGGGCAGGTCATCCGCGACAAGGCCGGCGCGAAGAAGTTGCTGTCCGAGCCTGGTCGTCGGCGGGCCAGCGAATCGTTCATCGACACGATGGCCAGTATTCATTCCGTTGATCCACGCGCGGCGGGTCTTGAGGACCTCGGCCCTCGCACCGATTACATCGCGCGCCAGATTCGGCGGTGGTATCGCAACTGGAACTCGCAGAAGACCCGCGAGTTGGCAGGCGTGGACGAGGTGCACGACGAACTCGTGCGCCGCATACCCGAGCAGGGCGTGGCCACACTCGTGCACAGCGATCTTCGCCTCGACAACTGCCTCGTCGATCGGCGCGGCGACATCGTCGCGGTGCTCGATTGGGAGATCTGCACGATGGGTGACCCACTCGCTGATGTCGGCCTGCTGATGCTCTTCTGGAGCGGACCCGATGATGAGCCCACTGCCTGGTCGGCAACATCCACCGGCGTGCGCGGGTTCCTGAACCGTTCCGACTTGCTTCAGCGCTATGCGCAAAACACCGGGCGCGACCTCACGCAGATCGATTACTACGTCGCATTCGCGTACTGGAAGCACGCCTGCATCCTCGAAGGTGTCTACGCCCGATATGTGTCAGGAACGCTCGGGCATCAGGACGACTTCGAATTGCTCGGTCTGAAAGCTCAGGTCGAAGATGCCGTCACGCGAGCTGCGGCCGCATTGGCTCGCCTGGGCTGAACATCACCCGGGCTGAGCGGTGGTGACCGGGCAAAGGGTGAGCAGCGGCGTGTTACATTCGCGCCGAACGTGCGGCGTGTGGGCCGCGCAGGAACGGGGCCGAGACGATGGACACAGTGACCCACAACGAGGCTGCGGAGGACGTCGTTCGCCAGTTGTTCCTCACATCGGAGGGCCGCGCCAACCCGTACCCGCTGTACCACCAGCTGCGCGAACTCGAGCCGGTCTTCTTCAGCGAGACATTGCAGGGCTGGATCCTCACCCGGTACGACGACTGCAAGGCAGCGCTACGCGATCCTCGTCTCCAGAAGCACTTCTCCGAGTCGCTCGATGTGCGTGCGCCGGGTTGGCGCGAGCGCCCGATCCTGCAGTGGGCAAGTCGGCTGCTGCTCAATCTCGACAGCCCGGACCATACGCGGCTGCGGCGTTTGGTCGTGCGCGAGTTCACTCCGCGCATCGTCGAAGGACTGCGGCCGCAGGTCGAGCGTCTGGTTGACGAACTGCTCGACAACATGGCCGAACACGATGTCGGCGAGCTGATGGACGAGTT
Source organism: Actinomycetota bacterium (assembly GCA_043753895.1). Taxonomy (GTDB): domain Bacteria; phylum Actinomycetota; class Acidimicrobiia; order Acidimicrobiales; family Ilumatobacteraceae; genus WLMZ01. The sequence goes on along the minus strand of JAYUWK010000107.1, from coordinate 67,451 downwards.
TGCGTTCGTACTCCCGATCTCGGTGATCGGCACCGTCTTGGGCGTGCCACCTGAAGATCGTCCGCAGTTTCGCGAGCTGACTCAGGCCCTCACGGGCGTCTTCGAGATCGCCGCTACCAAGGAGATGCTTGCGGCAGCGGACGCTGCGGTGCTCACGTGCAATGCATATTTCGACTCACTGATCGAGAAGCGCCGAGCGGACCCCCAGAGCGACCTGCTGAGTCGTCTGATCGTGCTCGACGCCCGCGAGATCCAAGAGGACGGCGAAGCCGATCATCTCACCAACCAGGAGCTGAACACGTTGTCGTCGTTGCTGTTCCTCGCCGGCTTCGAGACAACCACGAGCCTGATTGGTAACGGCGTGATGTCACTGCTGTCGCAACCCGATCAGATGGATGTGTTGCGATCCCAGCCTGAGTTGTCTCCCAACGTCGCCGACGAGTTGCTGCGTCACGATGGCACCATCCAGCTCGCCGGTCGATTTGCGACAGTCGATCTCAACTTTGGAGATGTCACCGTCCCCGCGGGGCGGCCGGTGTACATCATGCTCGGCGCCGCCAACCGCGACCCAGCGCGCTACCCGGACCCTGACAAAATTGACTTCACACGTACCACGATCCAACCGCTCAGCTTCGGCGGTGGCACGCACTTCTGTCTCGGGGCGCCATTGGCACGCATGGAGACCGAGGTCGTATTCCGCAAACTCGCCCAACGCTTCTCCACGTTCGAACTCGAGGGTGATATCACGCCGCATCGCGACCGGCTCACGCTTCGTGCCCCCAGTTCGGTGCGACTGAAACTGTCCTCGCCGTCGCCTTCCTCCGATCTGGCGCCGCTGTCGGCGCGGCCAGCCGGCGACGACGCTCAGTGGCGCGCCGAGTATCGGCGCCAGCTCGACGAACAGCCACCGGAACTCGACGATTCCGAGCGTCGCGCTCGGGTCGCATTACTGCAACGTGTCCCGTTCTTCCGGCCGTGCAGCCCCGACGAACTCGCCACGCTCGCCGCCACGGCCTACACGATTTCGTTCGACCCGGGCGAGCATCTGTGCATCGAAGGCAGCGATGCCCCCGACTGTTACGTCATCGCCACCGGTGAAGCTGAAGTGGTGATGGGCGGGGAGCGCATTGGGGTCGTGGGGGCTGACGACGTTGTTGGTGAACGCGGCCTCGTACTCGGCGCGCCGCGCGCTGCGTCGGTCACCGCCACATCACACATGATCACCTATGCCATTTCACGCGAGCTGCTCCGGGGGGTGTTCGACGCGTCTCCATCACTGGCCGAGGCGATGCGCACAGAGGTCCTTCGCCGCTACGAGTGATGCGTCGGTAGGGCAGCCCTGTGGATCTGCACGTCCTAGAGTATTTCAGAGTCGGTACACGCGGGTGGCGGTGTCGTGGAAGAGCGCGGCCTTCTCGGTGGCATTCATCCCAGCTGCAATCTTCTTGAACGCATTCCAGAGCACCACATAGCTACACGACATCTTGTCGACCGGGAAGTTTGACTCGAACATGCACCGATCGGGTCCGAACTGCTGGATTGCGTACTCGATCGGTTCTCCCCACGCCGCCACGAGTTCGTCACTCGACGGCGGAGTTGGCCGATGCTCGAACCCGAGGCCGAACAGCACCATACCGATGCCCCCGACCTTTAGCGCGACGTTCGGGCATTGCGCCAGTTCGCGCATGTCGAGGCGCCACTGTTCGAGGATGGCAGTGCGATGTCCGGCGTAGGGTCCGGTGCCGAGCATCCCACCGAGATGATCGAGTACGAAGGTGCAGTCGGGAACGGCGCGCGCCAGTTCGGTGAGTTCAGAGATCTGTGGGTGGTACAGCCAGGCATCGAAGGTGAGGCTCCGATCCGCCAGCTGCTGAACCCCTCGACGGAACTGCGGATCCGACATCAGCTGTGGCGTCGGGCGCGTATGGGTGCGTCGGATGTCCCGGCTCGGGTCGAATGCCGTAGCGTGGCGAATCCCGCGAAAGCGGCCTCGGCCGGCCTCGATATGGGCGACGAGAACCTCCTCCACCTCATCGCCCAAGGTCATGTCGGCAAAGCTGACGATGCCCTTGATCTCGGCGCCGCTGACACCACTTCGCTCTGCGAGCTCAGCGATGGTCTCGGTCTCGCCAATGGGCCGCAGGTGTTCGGGGCCGTTGGCTCGGTAGCCCCACTGGCACTCCATGAACACTGTCGACTCGATGCGGTGTCCGGCGCCGGTATCGGCGCGCAAGTCCTCGAGCATGTAGTGGCTCATACCCTCGCGTGACCAGAGATGGTGATGGGGATCGACGATCAACAAATCCGCATCGATGACGTCCTCGGTGTATCGGGCCAGCCAGTCGTCATGCCATACGTACATGGCATCCACGCTAGTGCCCGGTCCATTTACGTTGCGGGCGTATCGGCCGATTGAGAACAGCCCCCCCGTTCGTGGCAGATCCTCCAGCGCCCGATCACAATCGGGCGCGGCTCAGGTTTTTGTCCGCGCGAACAGATCGAATGTGCACATGTTCCCTCGCTCAAACGGGCTGGGACGGGGACCGGGCGTGCGCCGTTCAGCGATCGTTCAACGATCGTTCGGGGCTTTCCGTCAGCAGATTCGTGCCCTTGAAGGCGCAGAAGTACTGCCAGATCCGCCGAGAGCCGCAATGCCCCGCCGGCGCCCCGGAGCGAGCCGAATCGCTGAGTGGCCAACAGGGAAGGAGCTCGCACACCCAATTAGTTCGATGAACGAACTAATTGGGTAGAGTACCCGCATGGCCACAGTACAACGCTCCACGACGCAGCAGGCCGAGGCTGAGGTCGCCCAGTCGCTGCGGCTCTCGGTGACGCGCCTGGCACGGCTACTTCGCCAGCAAGACCGCACTGGACTCGGCCCCACGCTCACAGCGGCTCTCGCCTCGATCTCGCGTTCCGAGGGCGTGACCCATGGCGAACTCGCTTCCCTCGAACAGGTCGCACCGCCAACGATCACGACCGTGGTTTCGAAGATGGAGTCTTTGGGTCTCGTGCGGCGCGTCACCGATACTCGGGATCGTCGCGTGACCCGCATTCACATCACGGCGGCCGGCCGACGCCAGCTCGACGACGTGCGCAATCGCCGGACAGTGTGGTTGCAGAATCAACTCAGCGCGCTCTCGGCCGACGAACTCACACGGCTCTCGGCGGCTGTCGACGTTCTCGTCAAGCTCACCGAGGCCCCTGCGGACGGCGCGCTATGAAACGCGGTGGAACGTTCGCGTCGATGCGAATCCGTAATTTCCGGTTGTTCTTCACCGGCCAGCTGATCTCGCAAGTCGGCAACTGGCTCACCTTGATCGCCCAGACGTTGCTTGTCTTGAAGCTCACGGACAGCGGACTTGCCTTGGGATTACTGGCCGCATGTCAGTTCGGGCCGGTGCTCGTAATCGGCGCATGGGCCGGATTGGTGGCAGATCGGTCCGATAAGCGGAAGCTTCTGATGGTGGTACAGACCTTCGCGATGGTGCAATCGTTCGCCTTAGCGGCGCTGGCCTTCATGGATCGACCACCACTCGTTGCGCTGTATGCCGTGGCGATGTGCGGAGGGTTTGCCACCGCGTTTGACAATCCGGCGCGGCGCGCCTTCGTCGTCGAGATGGTGCCCGATACCCACGTGCAGAACGCGGTCAGCCTGAACAGTGCGCTGATGATGGGCTCACGTGTAGTCGGCCCCGCACTGGCGGGTCTGCTGATTCAAACCGTGGGCTACGGCTGGTGTTTTGTGGTTGATGGGCTGTCCTACATCGCCGTGTTGATCGCACTCTGGATGATGCGCACGAGCGAACTGCGTGAGCGACCCATATCGCCTCGCGGCAAGGGGCAGGTGCGTGCCGGCCTGCGCTATGTCCGTGCGGTGCCCGACCTGTTCATCCCACTCGTGATGATGGCGATCATCGGCACCTTCACGTTCAACTTCAACGTGGTGATGCCCTTGCTGATCAAGCGCACCCTCCATGGTGACGACAGCACGTTCACGCTCGTGTACTCCGTCATCAGCGTGGGCTCGCTGATCGGTGCGCTGGCCTCTGCGCGTCGGATCACCATCACCGTGCGACAGGTGGTCGTGTCGGCGATGGCCTTCGGTGCCTCGATGATCCTGCTCGCAGTGACGCCGAGCCTTGCCTTCACCTTCCCGATCGGCGTGCTCGTCGGTGCGTCGAGCATTGCGTTCATGACGTCGTCCACGGCGCTCGTGCAGGTGCGCGCCGACCCGGCCATGCGTGGTCGGGTGCTTGCGCTACAGGCGATCGTCTTTCTGGGCAGCACGCCCATCGGCGGGCCGATCCTCGGTGCAGTGTGTCAGGTGTTCAACCCGCGCGTCGGCGTATTCGTCGGCGGTGTGGCTGCCTGTGTTGCGGGCATCTATGGGTGGAGAGCTACGCGTGTCACGCGCACCGACGCGTCTCTGTCAGCGCAGGCAATGGCCTGAGCGGATCAGCGAGCGTTGTCGCCGAACCGGAACTCGTAGGTCATCGCGTCGAGCGTGGCCTTCAGCGTGGCATCGATCGGAGATGCCACGGCCGCCACGACATCGGCCAGCTGTGCGGGATGGCTCGCCCCGACGATGGGTCGGATTCGCGAGCATCCATTGAACAGCCATGGTTGCCATCGAGACGCCAGCGTCGGCCGCGAGCGGTCGCATCGCTTCGATGGCGCTGAACATTCGGTCGTTCCAGTATCGCTCTTGGTATCGCGAATATGTTCCATGACCGGGCACCATAGCGAGCCTGTTGACTATGAGTCGTGCCGATCCTGCTCGCTTTTGCCTGTGCTGTCGTGTACGGCGTTGCTGATTACTGCGGGGGCAGGGCCTCACGATCCGCGGCGAGCACCATGGTGAGCCTGGTCGGGCAGTCCGCCAGTTTGGTACTCGTGTTGGTCGTCGTATTCGTGATGGGAACGCCGGTTCCGAATTGGCACGACTGGGCTTGGGGCGGGGCTGCCGGCGTCGCGACAGCGGTGGCGCTCGGCGCGTTCTACCATGCACTTTCGCATGGCGCGATGACGATCGTGGCCCCCATCACTGCGGTCACGAGCGCAGCGATACCGGTCGCGCTCGGCCTCGTCTCCGGTGAACGCCCCGGCGCCGTTGCCCTCGGCGGCATGGCGCTGGCCGTTGTCGCCGTTGCGCTCGTGAGTGGCGCTGTCGGTGAACGTCATAGCGCCACGCCACCAGCGACCCTGATCTTGGCATTCGTGGCCGGCGCTGGCTTTGCGATCATCTTCGTCACGCTCGACCGAACCTCTGACAACAGCGGCATGTGGCCGCTCGTCGCGGCGCGCTTCGTCTCGGTCGTCTTGGTGGGTGCGTTCGTACTCGCAAGCAGTCGTCGGTCGGGCGCACGACGCGACGACTCTGCATCCACAGCTCCGGAGCCGCTGGGCCTGAGCGTCGCGGTATGGCGACTCGCCCTGCTCGCGGGGGCCTTGGACATGACGGCGAACGTGCTCTACGTGCTCGCCGTGCGGCGCGGTCTGCTCTCTGTTGTAGTCGTTGTTGCCGCGATGTATCCGGTGAGCACCGTGTGCCTGGCCTTCGGGCTCGACCGCGAACGTGTGTCGAGATCGCAGGCACTCGGTATGGCGCTTGCAGTTGGCGCGCTGGTACTCGTCAGCTTGGGGAAGACGGCGTAGCTGCAGCGTCCACAATGGCAAGTGATTCGCGACTGGCCGACAGGAAGATGCCTTTGCTCATCAACGACGGCTCAACCCTGCGCCGCAGGACGTAAATGGCAGAGCGCGCTGCATGGATGGTTGGGTCATCGGGGGCGGCCCAGCCTGCGTAGTCGGCAAAGTGACAGGCAAGCCGCAGGTCCCCATCGGCGGCAGCTTGCTCGGCTCTGCGCATCAATACGTCGGCACCACCAACGAGCTCGGCCAACGCGACCGAGACAGCAGCATCGGGCGACGGTTTCAGCCGACTGGCAGCGCCATCCCACCAACCACCGAACTGGCGCCAGACGTTGTGCACCACAAACTCGGGCTCGTCGTAGAGAGGACGCAGGTATGGCTTCGCAAGGGTGTCTGCAGGAACCTTGACCGTGTGCAGGATTGTGTCGAGGGTCGCTCCGCTGTTCATCATCGCGATCACTTCCGACACCAGATTCTCGAGTGCAGTAGCGATCTCGTCGAGTACACGCGCGATGCGGTCGGCACCACTGATCGGCAGTCCGTGGGCAGGCAGCAATAGTTCGGGGCCCCGAGCGATCATCGCGCGCAGTGCCGCGGCCCACTCGATGGGGAAGCGCTGCACCTTCTGTGGATTTCCGGCGTTCGGAAAATTCCAGATGAGGAAGTCTCCGCTCATGATGCAGCGACGCTCGGGAAGCCACGCCCAGAGATGATCGTCGGTCTCGCCGCGTGCGTGGTGCAACTCGATCGTCTCTGCACCCACAGACATCGTGTGAGTTGTTGCAAAGGTCTCGACGGGTCGCATCGTTCGTGAGGGCAGGAAGCGGCGCGCGTGGCGCGCATTCACCGTGACCGAGCTAAGACCATGAGATGTGTCGAAGTCGACATCGCCGATACCGAGGTTGAGCTCACCGGCGAGCCCGCCGAACTGACGGGCGTTGATGATGAGGTTCCAGTTGTTGGTGTACTCGTAGCGATCGAGGCGATGCGCGACGTTGTCGTGTCCGATCACATGCGGGGCGCGATGACCGTCGCGCTCGGCCGCTGCCGCGAAGAAACCGCTTCCGCCGACATGGTCGGCGTGGCCGTGCGTGTAGACGAGATGACTTACAGGTGCCGGGGTCCAGCCACGCAACGCGGCCACGACCGCCTCGCCCGTTGCGACACCCGAGGAGTCAAAGGCCACGATGCCCTCGTCGGTGCGCAGGGCCACGCAATGACTGAAGCTTTCGACAATCGCAAGTTCGTCGGCGAGTTCGCTGAGCTCGTTGGTCACACGATTCACTGGTTGATCGGTGTGACCGGAGTCGATGATGCGAGCGGAGAGATCGAGCAGGTCGGTCATGTAGCCAACGCTAATGGCCGACGTCGCGGTCAGCTCTGCTTGAGTCGACCGCGCAACGCGGCGAATGCCAAGGTGAACGACATGAGGCCCATGCCGCCGATGGCCACGAACGCCTTGAGGAGCGCAGCGCCATTCCCGCCCTCGAGGACCAGCGAACGCAGGCCGTCGAGCAGGTAGGTGACCGGGTTCCAGCTGGCCACTGTGTTGAGCCAACCGGTGAGCGCCTCCTTCGGCAAGAACGCCGTGGTGAGGAACGCGAACGGGAAGAAGAGCAAGAAACTGGAGTTCACAGCAGCTGGGTTGCCGGTCTTCAACGCAATGGCGTAGGGGAAACCGGTGAAGGCAAGGCCCCATAGCCCGCCCATTGCGATGAAGAGCACGAGTCCCGCAAAGCCCGTGGCAAAGTGCACCCCGAGGATCACTCCGAGGGCAACAACGGGAATGCAGAGCGTGATGACCAGCGCAAGATCGGCCATCATCAGGCCCAACAGGAGCGTGGTCCTGCGTACCGGTGTGAGCAACAGGCGGTCGAAATAGCCGTCCTGAATGTCGGTGACGAGCGAGCCGGCACGCGACACACCCGTGACGGCGAACACGATTGAGACGGGAAGCTGGAACGCCTTGAAATTGAAGCCTGCGGGCGCTGTCTTTTCGACGAAGTCCTGCAGTGCGCCGACGTTGACGATGAAGAAGAACACCGGGATGGCGAGTGCCGGGATGATCGCCTCGGGTTCGCGCAAGGTGAGACGGATGGCGCGCAGGGCAACGCTGTGCAGGTCGCGCCAGAACCCACCTCGACGTCCGCGCGCGTCGGTGGACGCATTCGAGACGGGTGCTGCTGTGACGGTCACGATGGATCTCCGGCCAGATGTGCACCGGTGATGGTCAGGAACACGTCGTCGAGCGTCGGGGTGCGTAGCGTGAGTTCGCGCACAGCAACGTCGGCGTCGCTCAGCGCCACTGCAACCGGACTGATCGCTGCTGAGCCATCGCTCACCGAGACCACGATCTCGTCGCCGCGCACGTCAACACGGTCGACGCCGGCGATGGATCGGAGAGCGGCCTCTGCGTGGGCGTTGGCGCCATCTGTTCGCACCACGATGAGGTCCGAGCCGATCGAGCGCTTCAGCTCGGTGGGAGTGCCCTCTGCCACCAACGTTGCATGATCGATGATGCCGACCCGATCGGCGAGTGCGTCGGCTTCCTCGAGGTATTGAGTGGTGAGCAGGATGGTCATACCAAGAACGGTGTTCAACCGGCGGATTTCGTCCCACACCGCTGCACGGCTGATTGGGTCGAGTCCGGTGGTGGGCTCGTCGAGGAACAGCACCTCCGGATCGTGCACGAGTGCGGCAGCGAGGTCGAGACGTCGCTTCATGCCTCCCGAATAGGTGGCGATGCGTCGGTCGATGGCATCGCCGATGTCGACAAGTGGAAGTAACTGTTCGAGGCGTTGGTGGCGCTCGTTCTTGGACATGCCGTAGAAGCGGCCCTGCATGTCGAGCAGCTCGCGTCCGGTCTGCTTGGGATCGAGTGCGGCTTCTTGCAGTGCGACCCCGATGCGCAGCCGTACGGCATCGGCGTTTGCTACCACGTCGTAGCCGGCAACGCGTGCCACCCCGTCGGTTGGTGCGAGCAACGTGGTGAGCATGCGCACTGTCGTGGACTTGCCGGCGCCGTTCGGTCCGAGAAAGCCGTAGATTTCGCCGCTGGCAACGGTGAGGTTGACGCCGTCCACCGCCACGAACTCGCCAAAACGACGCGTGAGCTGGATAGCTTCGATTGTCGGAGCGGCCATCAGCGCGGCAGCCCCAGCACGCGCTCGCCGAGGATGTTACGCATCACGTTCGATGTGCCGCCCATGATGGTGTAGCCGGGGGCGTAACACAGCCCCTGTGTCACCGGGTTCCACAGCGTGGCTTCTGCACCGAGCGTTCGTGAGACGAACTCGGCAACCTGTACCTCGTGTTCGGTGCAGAAACATTTGGTTGCTGCGCTGAAACCGGCAGGTGCCTGCTGTAGCGCTTCACGAACCACGAGGATACGGCCGATGCGGTACGCAATCTCGAGCGCTGCGATCTCTTGGCGCACGATTGGGTCGGTTGTGTCGGCTCGCTCGCGTGCCAGCAAGTACAGCGCGTGATTGCTGACGAGGCGATCGATGCCGCCGCGTTCGTGCTCGAGTTGACGCATCGTCTGCTTAAACGCTGCGCCCTCGGTTCCGACCAGATTGATCGCCGGCACACGCACGTCGGTGAAGAAGACCTCGCAGAAGTGCCGGTTCGTTGTCATGTCCTTGATCGGACGCACCTCGATGCCGGTGGTATCCATCGGTACGATGATCTCGCTGATGCCGGCATGCGGCGGTCCCTCGGTGGTGGTACGACAGATCAGATAGCAGTAGTCGGCGACCTCGCCGAAGCTGGTCCAGATCTTCTGTCCGTTGATCACCCAGTCGTCACCATCGCGCGCAGCGGTCGTCTTCAGGCTGGCGAGATCGCTGCCCGCATTCGGCTCGCTCATGCCGATGCACCAGGTTGTCTCCCCACTGAGGATGCGCGGGAGGAACTCGGCCTGCTGATCGGGTCGTCCGTAGGTGATGAGTGTCGGGCCCATCTGCCGATCGGCGAACCACATTGCCGCGATCGGTGCGCCAGCGGCGATCAGTTCCTCACCAACGATGAGGCGTTCGATCGCCGGACGCCCGCCACCGCCGAATTCGGTAGGCCAGGTCATGCCGATCCAGCCCTGCGCCGACATCTCTTTGGCGAACTCCTTGCTGTACCCATTGATCCAACTGTCATTGCTGCGACCAAGCCGTTCGACGGCTGTGGCTGCCACCTTGCGGGCGCGTGCGCGCAACTCGATCTGTTCGGGTGTCCAGGCGAATTCCATGGACAAGATGGTAGGTCGCAGGGTGATCGATCACCGCGTTGCATCGGCCGCAATTGCGTCGGTGTGACGAAAACTCAGTCAGCCGTTGAGATACCGAGCGGGCGGTCGCCAGCGACCGTGACACGATGCATGATGCGTCGCTGGTCGCCATAGTCGGCCGCGGCATAATGCGCCGTGGCCCGGTTGTCCCAGAACGCCACATCACCGTCGCGCCACTTCCAACGCACCACGCGTTCGGGTTCGACCATGTGTGCGTACAACAGGTTCAGGATCGCATCGCTCTCGGTGGGCAGTAGTCCGACAATGCTCTGGGTGAAGGTCTCGTTGACGAACAGCCCGCGCTCACCCGTTTCCGGGTGCACCCGCACAATCGGGTGCTGCACCGGAGACAGCGTGGCCAGTCGCTTCTGCTGTTCGCCGGTTGGGTCATCGCTCCTGAAACGCTCGAACGCGCCGGCCGCGCTGTGGACCGCCGTCAACCCGCCGATGGCATGGCGAATCGGCACCGACAGACTGGTGTATGCGTCGATGAGGTCGGCCCACAACGTGTCACCTCCGCGCCGGGGAATCTGGCGCGCGGCAAGGATGGTGCCCATCGGTGGTTGCTGCGAGAAGGTGACGTCTGTGTGCCAACGGTTGTTGTAGCTCGTTCCGTTCCCGAGGCTGCCGACGCCAAGGGGATAGTCGCTGCTGTCGAGTACGAGTACCTCAGGATGATCGTCATCGAGCCCGCCCAGCAGTGGATGTGCGGGGGTCAGTTCACCGAAGCGACGGGCAAAGGACACCTGCTGGCCGGGCGTGATGTGCTGGTCGCGAAAGAACACAACACGAAAGGCCAAGAGGGCACAGCGCAGGGCGTCCACCTCCTCGACGGTCAGCTCGCGCGAGAGATCAGCACCGTGAATGACGGCACCGAGCGTTCCCGTGAGCGGCTCCACGGACCAGTTTGGCGGCATCCCGTTGTCGGAGGCGAGGAACTCACGGGGCGGTGTCGAGGTCACGGGCCGAGCTTGGCAAAGGCCTTCGTGCATGTCAACTGCCGGTTGAGTCCACTCGAGCGCGGTGACGAGCGAGTTACGGCTAGGCTGTACAAGTCGAATACAAGTGAGACGAGCGACGCGAGAGGTGACGCACATGGCCAAGATCAAGGTTCTGAATCCCGTTGTCGAGATGGACGGCGACGAGATGACGCGCATCATTTGGCGGTACATCAAGGACAAGCTGATCCTGCCCTATCTCGACATCGACTTGGACTATTACGACCTCAGTATCGAGCATCGCGATGCCACCCACGATCAGGTCACCATCGATTCTGCCGAGGCCACCAAGAAGCATGGCGTTGCCGTCAAGTGCGCCACGATCACACCCGACGAGGCTCGCGTCGAGGAGTTCGGGTTGCAGAAAATGTGGAAGAGCCCCAATGGCACCATCCGCAACATTCTCGGCGGTGTGATCTTTCGCGAGCCGATCATCATGAGCAACATTCCCCGACTGGTTCCCGGCTGGAGAAAGCCCATCGTCATCGGCCGCCATGCGCACGGTGATCAGTACAAGGCAACAGACTTCAAAGTCCCCGGCGCGGGCACACTCACCATGACCTACACGCCCACGAACGGCGAGGAACCTGTCGTCATGGAGGTGGCCACGTTCGGTGATGACGGCGGTGTCGGCATGGGCATGTACAACTTCAACGACTCAATTCGCGACTTCGCCCGCGCCAGCCTCACCTACGGACTGCAGCGCCACTACCCGGTGTACCTCAGCACCAAGAACACCATCCTCAAGGCCTACGACGGCAGCTTCAAGGACATCTTCGAGCAGGTCTTCAACGATGAATTCAAGGCGCAGTACGACGCCGCAGGGCTCACCTACGAGCACCGTCTCATCGACGACATGGTCGCCTGCGCGCTCAAGTGGGAGGGTGGCTACCTGTGGGCCTGCAAGAACTACGACGGTGACGTGCAGTCCGACATCGTCGCCCAGGGCTTCGGTTCGCTTGGTCTGATGACCAGCGTGCTGCTCACCCCCGATGGGCGCACCATGGAGGCCGAGGCGGCACACGGCACGGTCACTCGCCACTACCGCGAACATCAAAAGGGCAACAAGACATCCACCAACCCGATTGCCTCGATCTTCGCCTGGACTCGTGGACTCGCCCATCGCGGCAAGCTCGACAACACCCCCGAACTCATCGCGTTTGCCGATGCCCTCGAGTCTGTGTGTATCGAGGCCGTCGAGGGCGGCGAGATGACCAAGGATCTGTCCACGCTCATCAGCCGTGATGCCCCGTATCTCAACACCGAGGACTTCCTCGATGCGTTGGATCGCCGGCTTCAGGCCAAGATGCGTTGAGCATCGACGCCGTCCTCATCGATTGGGGACACACCCTGTTCGACACCCCGGGGAGTGTCGACTTCATTGTCGACTTCGCTGCTGGTGCAGGCATCGAACTCAGCCGCAGCGAGGCACATTTGTTGTGGGACGCTGCCCGCATTCGTTCCCGTCGGGCTGACGAAATCGCCAAGGGTCGCGACACATCTGCGGCGCTCCATCGCAGTTGTTGGACAGCGCTGTGGTCCGAATTGGAACAGCGCTGCCCAGGCATCGGCGACGCGCTCTACGGCTTCGAGACATCGGCTGCGGGATGGGCGCCGTACGTCGACGTCGAAGGCGTGCTGCAATCGCTGGCTGATCGCGGCATTCCCATGGTCATCGTCAGCGACGTGGCGTTCGACCTCCGCCCGATTCTGGCTCACTACGACCTCGACCGATTCATCCACGCGTTCGTGTTGTCTGGCGAGCATGGCACGATCAAACCAGAGTTGCGGTTGTTCGATATTGCGCTCGACGCAGCGGGCGTATCGGCCGAGCACGCGCTGATGGTCGGCGACAACCACATCAACGATGGTGCTGCCATCGATGTCGGCATTCGCACTGTGTTGCTCGCGCCAGTTGGCCACGGCGTGCCACGGGGGTTGCAGATCATCGTCGACCTCGTCGACGCATCGCGCTGACCAACGCGGTCTTTGTTTCGGACTATGGTCTCTACGCGAAAAGGGAGCGTGATGGACGTACTTTGGGACGCGCCGGGTCCTGGCTGTTGGGAGCTCGACAGGTCGCACTTCAGGGGTGGCACGACGCCGATCGTCCAATGGCTGATGACCGGGGCGATGTCGGATGGCATGCGCCGCGTAATGAAGGAGCTCGGCGCACCCGTCGACACGGTTCAACCCGCGTTCGTGCACGGCTTTTGTTACATGCGCCTGCGACCGCTCATCGCTCCTGACAGACCTGCGACCAAACTGCCGCCGCTCGCGATCTTGAAACTCGTCGCTCGTGTGCACCCCGAGATGCGCCGCCGCGCTGCTGCGTCCGAACGCGCGCTGGCTGATCGTCCGTGGCGAGAGGTCATCCGCCACTGGGAGACCGAGGGTCGCCGGGCCATCGAGGCCGAGAATCTCGCTCTGCAAGACGTTGCGCTCGATCAGTTGGGCGACGACAGCCTCATCGGCCATACCGAGAGCGTGCTCGCCCATTGCCGTGCCAACCTCGAGCATCACTTTTGGTTGCATGGCTACGATCTTGGGCCGATCGGTCTTCTCCTCACGTCGTGTGCTGAGTGGGGACTCGCTCCGGGCGAGGTGATCCCGCTGCTCGAAGGAGCGTCCCCATCGACAAGTGCCCCCATCGAGGCACTCGAGCGGGTTCGCGCCAAGGTCGAAGCGTTGGGTGCGCAGCCTCGTTCACTGACCGATCTGCGCGCATTGTCCGTGCCGATTGCGAACGACGTCGACACCTATCTTCGCTATCGAGGATCATTGTTGTTCTCCCGTTACGACGTCGACGGCGTCACGCTCGGCGAATGTCCCGATCTGGTGCTGTCCACCATCATGTCCGAACAACAGCGTCACGCGAGGGGCGATGTCGAGGCGCGAACGGCTGCTGTTCGCGCGCGTGTCGGTGCAGAAAACGAAGCGGACTTCGACGATCGGCTCCGCGAGGCGCGTGCTGCCATGAATCTGCGCGACGACAACGGTCCGACGACGTCAGGGTGGCCTCTCGGTCTGCTTCGTCTGTCGCTGCTCGAAGTCGGTCGGCGCCTCACCGAGCGGGGCTTTGCCGAGCAACCCGAACACGCCTTCGAGCTGGCCCCCGACGAAATCGATCCGGCCGTACTCGTTGGCCGGGGACCCGCGCGGGCCACCCTGACCGAGCGCCAGCGGCAACGACAGGCGATGGCTTTGCTCGATCCTCCCGCCACTCTCGGCCCACCTGAACCCGCACCGCCGTTGTCTGTGCTTCCTTCGTCGATGGGACGCATGGTCGCGACGGTGCAGATGGTGATGCAGCAAATGGGTATGGCCGGTGATCGCAACCTGCTCGGCGCCGCCGGACTACGCGGCACAGGTATCGGCTCGACCGTCTACCGCGGAACGGCGCGCTCGGCTGCTTCGCCCGAGGAAGCACTCGACCTCATGGAGCCGGGCGATGTGTTGGTGGTGCCCTTCACCACGCCTGCGTACAACGTGGTGCTTGCCATCGCCGGCGGCATCGTCACATCCGAAGGTGGACCTCTCAGTCATGCAGCGGTGTTGGCGCGCGAGCTTGGTATCCCTGCCGTCATCGGTGCGCCTGGGGCGCTGCGCGAGATCGCCAACGGTTCGCTGGTCGAGGTTGATCCAGTCGCCGGCGAGGTGCGTATCGTCGTCGACGTGTGAGACTGTGGCCATGCGAGCAGTTGTTCTTCGTTCCCACGGTGGTCCCGAATGCCTCACCATCGAGGAGGTTCCCGATCCCGTCGTGGGTGCCGACGAGGTGCTTGTTGACATCGTCGCAACTGCACTGAATCGAGCCGACCTCTTGCAGGTGTTGGGGCTCTACCCCAACCCGCGTCCCTCGGCGCTCGAGGTTCCCGGCCTGGAATTCGCCGGTGTGGTCGCTGCCGTCGGTGCGCGGGTCACACTGTGGAAGCAGGGTGACGAGGTCATGGCCATCGACGCCGGCGGTGCCTACGCGCAGCGCATTGCCGTACACGAGCGGCAGCTGATGGCGGTGCCCGCGATTGTTGGGGTGCGCGATGCCGCGGCGATCCCCGAGGTCTTTCTCACCGCGTGGGACGCGCTGGTGGTGCAGGGCGGCCTCACCAGTGGTCGCTGGGCGCTCGTTCATGCCGGAGCGTCGGGCGTCGGAACCGCTGGCATACAGATCGCGAAGGCCATCGGTGCCCGTATCGCCGTCACGTGCAGTGCTGGCAAGATGCAGGCGTGTCGTGATCTCGGTGCAGATGTGGTGATCGACTACGGCTCGCAGGACTTCGTCGCCGAGGCGCGTGCGGCAACGGGTGGTCGCGGTGCCGATGTGATTCTCGATGTGATCGGCGGTGACTACATCGATCGCAACCTTCAGGCGGTGGCCTCGCAGGGTCGTATCATCCAGGTTGGGCTGATGGGTGGGGGAGCCACATCGGTCAATGTCGGTCTGCTACTGAGCAAGCGCGCAGCGCTCATCGGCACGGTCCTGCGGGCCCGCCCCATCGAGGAAAAGATCGCCCTTACCCAACGGTTCATCCGCGAGATGTTGCCGCTGTTCTCGTCAGCACAGCTGCGCCCCATCATCGACTCGCGCTATCCGTTCGACCAGATCGCCGACGCGCACCGCTATATGGCCTCGAACGCGAATACCGGCAAGATTCTCATCGACCTCTGAGGCGCCGGGCTGTCACGCAAAGTGTGTTGTTCGTTCGCGAACGCGATCTAAGAGCGCGGCCGGCACGTTGAACCTGGCCTTGTCAACGGTGTCGTCGATGGTGCCCGCAATGTGACCGGCGAGCGATGAAATCGTGTTGCGAGCGGCTGCTGTTTGCATGCCCCACGTTTGAGCCTCGGCGACGAGGTCGTGGGCGGTGACTGTGAGGATGTTGGTCTTGTCTGCGATGAAGAGGCCGAGTTCGGTGTCGATCTGTCGCCGTCCCTGCCGCCCGTCGTAGTAGGTGGTGCACATCACGTCGTAGATCGGCGCGAGTGTGACGGTGCCGTCGTCGCGATGCAGGAGTGACAGGTTCTTGCCGTGCAGGTCTGCGTTGCCCATGAGGACACTGAATGTCACGTAACGGAGAAGATCGGTTACAGAGCCGCCCCATTGGGTGAGCACCTTGGCGATGGCGCGTAGATTCGGCCCTCCGAACGCCTGATACTTCAGTCTCGCGATTCGCGTCATGATCGAAAGGGCCTGGCAGGTGTCTTCTTGATGAAGCCGTCGGGTCGTTCCATTCGCTTGCGGTTGCCGGTCGTAACGCTCGGAGAGGAGAACGGTCACACCATCGAAACTTCCGATGGATGTTGCGGCTGCGATGAGCCCGGCATCGCTCGCCAAGGTCATGCAGAACGCCTCGTTCGCAACGGAATGTTCGAGTTCAACCACGGGGGGTTTGAGGATGTGCGTCGATGGGTGCAACGCATCTGGCGAACACCATCTGCCATCGCGGCGGGTGAGCAACAGTTTCGGTTGAACACCGGGCAGTGACGCGCGAATCGCGCCGGTGACCCCCAACGGATGAACGGGAAGGGCTCGCAGTCGCCGCCCAATTTCGATGTCGTCGAGCACTTCGAGTGGCTGCGCAGGTGGTTCGCCTTCGGGCATTTCGCCGGGAGGGAGCACAACGAGCGCGCCCGCACAGTCGCGGCCGAGTTGAGCGAGGAGGCCGAAGTCGTCGTCGGCTGCGAGACCGAAGTCGTAGGCGATCATCTGGCGCGCTTCGCCTTCGGGGAGCAGACCATGAAAGAACGGTCTGACCACTTTGTCGGGGTACGCGTTTGCCGACATCGGCATTGCGACCGAAATGAGTGGAACGCCGAGTCGGGCCGCACCCTCGACATATGTCAGCGTCATTCTGCGCCGCGACTCCTTGATCGTCGCCACGAGCCGACCGTGCATCCATACCTGCAGCACGTTCATCTGGACCGCTCCCGAATCACGATCTCCAAGTCGAGCGCAGACAGGGTCCGGATGATGCGATCGAGCGCCTCCGTGGTGGCACCTGACTCCATCTCAGACAGGTAAGAACGGTGCACGCCGACCTGTTCGGCGAGCGTCCGCTGCGAAATGTGGCGACGACGGCGGAATTCGCGAATGGACCTACCCAACGACTGCGCTCCGATCACCACGTACTCGTCGAGATTTTCAGACATACGCACATCGTACCATTGTGTCGAGATTTTCAGACATCGTCCCCGAGCGCCGTACAGTCGGAATAAATTGACAGCGCCAGAGAAGGTAAGACAGGGCACGAGCAAGACCTCAAGAAGTGGGGCCACGGCGATCTCATCTCAGGATGATTGGCGGCGTGTCGATGGCCCTGTGATGCGTCTCAGTGATGCGTCTCAGTGATGCGTCTCAGCGATGCGGCGTGATCAGCGGCTTGCCAACGGCACGTAGTCGCGGGCTTCGACGCCGCTGTACCACTGCCGCGGGCGGCTGATTTTTTGGTCCTTGTCGGCGAGTAGTTCTTGCCAGTGGGCCAGCCATCCAACGGTGCGCGGGATGGCAAACAACACCGTGAACATCGCCACAGGAAAGCCCATCGCCTGATAGATGAGGCCCGAGTAGAAGTCGACATTCGGGTACAGCTTGCGGCTGATGAAGTACTCGTCGTTGAGTGCAGTCTCTTCCAGCTTGAGGGCGATGTCGAGCAACGGGTTCTTACCGGTGACCTCGAACACGTCGTATGCAGCCTTCTTGATGATGGTTGCGCGCGGGTCATAGTTCTTGTACACACGATGGCCAAAGCCCATCAGCCGCCCACCGGTGCCGCTCTTGACCTCTTCGATGAAGGCCGGCACGTTGTCCATGTGGCCAATCTCGGCGAGCATGCGCACGACGCCCTCGTTGGCCCCGCCATGCAGCGGGCCATAGAGCGCTGACGCTGCGGCCGAACACGATGTGTACGGATCTGCATGGCTCGATCCAACAACGCGCATCGCCGTCGTACCGCAGTTTTGCTCGTGGTCGGCGTGCAGGATGAACAGCACGTCCATTGCCCGCTCGAGCCGGGGGTCGACTTGGTAGTCGCCGATCTTCCACATCATGTTCAGGAAGTTGGCAGGAAAGCTGAGGTCGTTGTCGGGGTACACGAAGGGCAGACCCACCGAGAAACGGTGGCACATCGACGCGAGCGTTGGCATTTTCGCGACGAGGCGCAGGATCTGCTTGTCGCGGCTGGCCTTGTCGTCGATTCGCTTGGCGTCGTTGTAGAACGTACCGAGCGCCGCAACGGCGCTCACGAACATGCCCATCGGGTGTGCGTCGTAGTGGAACCCATCGACGAACCGCTTGCGCATGTTCTCGTGGATGAACGTGTGCTGCGTGACGTCGTTCTTCCATTGAGCGAGTTGCACCGCGTTGGGGAGCTCACCGTTCAGCAGCAGGTACGCGACTTCGAGGTATGTGCTGTGTTCTGCGAGTTGCTCGATGGGGTAGCCGCGGTGGCGCAGAATGCCGGCGTCGCCGTCGAGATAGGTGATGGCGCTCCTACATGCCGCCGTCTGCATGTACGAGGGGTCGTAGATGTACAGCGATGGATCCAGATCGCGGATCGCCGTGGCCGGAAAGACTCCGTCGGTGATGGGGACCGTGACGGTTTTTCCGGTGCGATCGTCGGTGATGGTAATGGTGTCGGGCATGTTGCTCCCTGGTGTGACACGGACAGTGGCAGGGGGCTTTCTCCCCCAAGGACGCACCCTAGTCAGCGAGGGGTAGGCCCGACCTCAGCGAGGCCACATCTTCATAGCGATGGGCGGCCGTTCAGAGTGGGGAGTTGTCGTGTTTGCGGGCGTGCAGCGTCTCGTGCTTATCGGCGAGCATCGACAGTGCTCGGCAGATCTCGCGGCGCGTCTCGCCGGGTTCGATGACGCCGTCGATATAGCCCCGCTCGGCCGCGATGTAGGGGTTGAGCAGTCGTTCGGCGTAGTCCAACTCGAACTCGGCCCGTTCCTCGGCGCTGGCACGCCGTTGCAGGATCGCAGCTGCCTGCCCTGCGCCCATCACTGCCAGCTCGGCCCACGGCCAGGCCAGGCACAAATCGTTGCCCATCCGCTTGCTGTCCATCACGATGTACGCGCCGCCGTAGCTCTTGCGAAGCACGACGCAGATTCGCGGCACCGTGGCACGACCGTAGGCAAACACGAGTTGGGCGCCATGGCGGATCATTCCTCGCCACTCCAGATCCTTGCCCGGATAAAAGCCGGGGGTGTCGACCAGGGTGAGAATAGGCAGGTTGAAGGCATCGCAAAAGGACACGAAACGGGCCGCCTTCTGCGATGCGGGAATGTCGAGCGTTCCAGCCAGGGAGAGCGGCTGGTTGGCGACGATGCCCACTGCGGTGCCGCCGAACGTGGCGAAGGCCGTGACTACATTCGGGGCCCAACGCGCGCGCAGCTCGAACAGATCGCCGTCGTCGGCAAGAGCGCGAATCACGTGTCGAACGTCGTAGGAGCCCGTCGAGGTTGAGGGGATCAGATCGCCTGCCTCGGGGGTGGGCCGCTCGGGATCGTCGTCCGTTTGCCACAGCGGTGGTTCGACATCGTTGTTGTCAGGCAGAAAGGCCAACAACTGCTCGGCAAGCGCAAGTGCACCGGCGAGGTCGTCGGCGACCAAGCTGGCGGCCCCGCTATAGCGCGCATGGCTGGCGGCACCACCGAGTTCGTCGTTGTCCATGAGCACGCCGGTGAACTCGGCCACCATGGTCGGGCCGCTCACGAAGGCGTAGGCAGCCTCGGTCATGATCACATGATCAGCAATGCCGATCAGCAGCGCCGGGCCGGAGACGGCGGGGCCATCGACAATCATCAGCGTCGGCACCACGCCGCTGCAGTCGGTGAAGGCGCGCGCTGCCATTCCCCAACCATGCAGTGCGCTGAACCCTTCAGCGATGTCGGCACCCGAGGAGCCCATGACGGCAACGAGCGGATAGCCATGTTCGCGGGCGGCCACAGCGGCTGCTGCGATCATCGACGATGCATCCGATGACAGTGCGCCCCTACGAACTGCGGCATCGACATCGAGCCACACGACCGTGCGCTCACCGACGGTTCGGATGTCGGCCCTCGCGGCGCCGGGTACTCGCGCCCGAAGTGGAACCGGGGAGGCGAGGCCGAACGAGGTCATCGCCGCGAGACTACGCACTTGCGATCGTCACCGCCCGAAAACTGCCCGATCGGCGGTGGCGTAGGCTCAGCTGCCCCTGCCCAACGGGAACGCGTCGGCCCCCGTGTACACGCCACGTTGGAGCGCACCACGCGACTCGAGGATCTCACGCATCGTCTTGAGTACGGCGCGGCTCGGAGCGCCGGGTGCGGGCCGACGGCGTTGCACCCAGCCCACCACACGACGCGGCAGTTCGGGTACATGGATCCGCTTGAAGTCGCCCTTCACCCATCCGGGTACCGCTGTGGACGGCACGATGGCGGGCCCGTAGCCCTCCATCGCCAGCGAAGTGAGCAGTCGTACACCGTCGATCTCGGCCTGTGGCCGCAACGATGTGCCACAGCCAGCCGCTGCCTTGTCGAGGATGCGGCGCATCGCGGTGCCTTTGGGTGGAATCAGCAGCGGTTCGCTGGCCACTCGCATGAGCGACAACTCGTCCTCGCTCGCCCACGCGTGGCTGCTGTGCACGATGACGATGAGATCCTCGGCGAAGAGCGGCTCAACGGTGAGCTCGGGATCGTCGACGGGAAGGTGCACGATCGCGGCATCGAGATATCCGGCCACGAGGCGAGGAAGCAATGTCGTGGTGCTGCCCTCGAACACAGTGACGTGTACGAGCGGGTGATCCACCGACAGAGCAGGCAGCAGCTGGGGCATGAGCCACCGCGCCGTGGTGCCGATGACGCCGAGACGGGCATCGCCACTGACCGAGTCGCCGCGACTGGCCATGTCGGCCGAGATGTCGTCCATCTCGCGCAGGATTCGTCGGGCACGTTCGACGACTTGACCACCGTCGTCGGTCAGTCCACCACGGTGGCGATCAACCAGCGTGACGCCAAGTTCCTTCTCGAGACGCGAAATGTGTCCAGAAACGTTTGACTGCACGGTGTAAAGCGCCCGAGCCGCCGAGGAGAACGATCCGTGATCGGCGATCGCCACGAGTGCTGAGAGCTGTCGGAGATCCATCTCCAAAAAAGATAGCGTCTATCTTCAAGTTCTGCTTGCAAGATCACTCATTCACGTGCATACTTTCACATGACATCGAAGTGACTTGTTCCCCCAACAAGTTGCTCGACAAGAACCCACCAAGGCGCTTCCCCCAAGTGCCTGGGTTCCAAGGTTGAGAGGTCCCGCTTCCCCCAAGCGGGACCTTTCCCGTTTTCGCCTACGATGGTCCCATGAGTCCTGCCAAGCGACCCCGGCCCCACGCATCCGAGCCCCAGGGCGCAGCGGCGTTCTTTGATCTCGACCGCACGCTGCTCGCCGGTGCGTCGGGCGAAGTGTTCAGCGCGGCGATGAAGACCGCCGGGTTGATCAATCGCAACATCCCCGGTGAGAAGTTCCTGTTCAACCTGTTCAACACCATTGGCGAGACGTTGCCGAGCATGGCCTTGGCGCGCCAAGCCGTCACGATGGCCAAGGGTCGTTCGCGTCAAGCAGTGCAGGACGCAGCAGAATCGGTTGCCGGGCAATTGGCCGAGATGGTGCAGCCATTGGCCGGCGCCTTGTTCGACGAGCATCGCGCCGCGGGCCGACCCGTCGTGCTCGCGACCACGACGCCGTACGATCTGGTCAAGCCGTTCGCCGACTTGCTCGGCCTCGACGGCGTCGTGGCCACCCGCTACACCGTGAACGCCGACGGCATCTATGACGGCACGTTGTCCGGACCGTTCGTGTGGAGTTCTGGCAAATTGGCCGCAGTGCAGGAGTGGGCCCGACACAACAACATCGACATGTCCAAGAGTTTTGCCTACAGCGACAGCGTGTACGACACTCCGCTGTTGACTGCGGTGGGAAATCCCTTCGTCGTCAACCCGGACCCACGTATGGTGTTGATGGCCGCCGCCCGACGGTGGCCGGTGATTCGACTCGATGTGCCGTCCGGAGGTGCAAAGGTGCCGGTGATTGGTCTCGAACTGCAGAAAATCGCGCTTGCGTTCACCCATCCGATGTTTTTCCCGTACGCCCGTTTCCACATCAGCGGCATCGAGAATATCCCTGCCATCGGCCCCGCCATCTTGTGCGGCAACCATCGCAGCTACTTCGACGTTGCGGCGATGGCTCTGGCCATCTCCAAGACCGGTCGAACCGTGCGCTTCCTCGGCAAGAAAGAGGTCTTCGACGCGCCGGTTATTGGCCAGATCGCATCTGCCATGGGCGGTATCCGGGTAGAACGGGGCACGGGCAGCGACGGACCGCTGCAGGCTGCGGCAGAGGCGCTTGCGGCCGGCGACATCGTGGCAATCATGCCCCAGGGCACGATTCCGCGCGGCATCGAGTTTTTCGATCCTGTGCTGCAGGGTCGCTGGGGCGCGGCCCGCTTGGCCGCATTGACCAAGGTGCCGGTCATTCCCGTTGGACTGTGGGGAACCGAAAAAGTGTGGGCGCGTAATGCCCGGCTTCCCGCGATGCTCAACGTCGTCGATCCGCCATTGGTCACGGTCAAGGTGGGGGCGCCGGTCGACATGAAGTACCGCAGCCAGGATGCCGACACCAAGAAGCTGATGCGAGCGATCGCGGCGCTGTTGCCTCCGGAGGGTCGCGCCAAACACGTCCCCACCGACGAGGAACTCGCGGCCGCGCTACCGGCTGGCTATCAGGGCGACCCGCGGGCGCGTTACACCCGCCGACCCGGAACGGACTGAATCACCATGTCGAACCAGAACCGCATCGCACTCTTGCATGGTCCGAACCTCAATCTGCTCGGTGAACGCGAGCCTGACATCTACGGATCCGCATCGCTGCAGGACTATGTCGACGCGGCCCGAGCGGCCGCGAGCCAGTTCGACCTGTCGATCGAGCATTGCCAGACGAACCACGAAGGCGAACTCGTCGATGCCATTCACGCAGCGCGTACCGATGCCGTGGCGATCATCATCAACCCGGGTGCCTTCACGCATTACGCCTGGAGCCTGCATGATGCCCTCGCGGCATTCGCCGGCCCCGTGATCGAGGTGCACATCTCCAATCCCAATGCGCGCGAGCCGTGGCGGCATACCAGTGTCGTGTCGCCCGTGGCCACCGGCACGATCGTTGGGTTGGGCCTCCACGGCTATGAATTGGCGGTGCAGGCAGTGGCTCGACGGCTGGGCCTGTGAACGCACCACAACTCGTCGACCTCGACTACGCCGCTCGGGCGCCACGTCTGCTCGACGCACTCGCGGGCGCCGGTACGAATGCGCTCTTGGTCACCAGCCTCGTCAACATTCGTTGGCTCACAGGTTTTACCGGATCGAGCGCGTGGTTGGTGGTCGCGCCCAATGGACTCACCCTCATCACCGATGGCCGCTACGGCGATCAGGCTCAGGAGCAGAGCAGGGTGGTCGGCGTCGACGTGCAAGTCGCCGTCGGCAGCACCCGCGCTGGGCAGGTGGCACAGCTGTCTTCCACGGTCAGCGCGGCCACACGGCTCGGCTTCGAGGGTGGCCACATCAGCTTCGCCGATCACTCATCACTGGCCGCAACAGTCGACGCCGTGTGGGTACCGACCGCAGGGTTGGTCGAAACACTCCGGCGCACGAAAGAGCGCGGGGAAATCGATCGAATGGCCCACGCGGCAGACATCGCAGATCAGGCGCTTGCGGCGACCCTGCCCGATCTGCACGACGAACCAACCGAGGTCGACTTCCGCGATGCCCTCGATGCAGCGATGCGCGCCCGGGGCGCCGAGGCGCCGAGTTTCGACACCATCATCGCGGCCGGGGCGAATGCCGCGATGCCGCATCACCATCCCGACCACACGCGCATCACCGAGGGCATGACCGTGGTCGTCGACTTTGGCGCCTTGTTCGATGGCTACCACAGCGACATGACTCGCACCTTCACGATCGGCAACCCCACCCAGATGCAGGCAGAGGTCTATGCAGTCGTGCTCGCTGCGCAGACCGGCGGGGTCGCGGCCGTCGCCCCGGGCGCGAGCGGCCGACACATAGACGATGTGTGTCGAGCCCATATTGCCTCGGCCGGATGGGGAGCATGGTTCAACCACGGCACCGGTCACGGCGTGGGCCTGCAGATTCACGAATCGCCATGGCTCACGCAGAGCTTCGACGACACTCTTCACCTCGCCGACGTGGTGACTGTGGAACCGGGCGTCTATCGTAGAGACTTCGGTGGCGTCCGAATCGAAGACATGGTGGTGGTTACCACCAACGGATGCCAGCCGCTCACCAAAACGCCCAAGGATTCGCCATGCCTGCCATCACCACCAACGAACTGAAGAACGGGATCACGCTCGAGCTCGACAACGGCCTGTTCCAGGTCGTCGAGTTCCAACACGTCAAGCCCGGCAAAGGTGGGGCATTCGTGCGCACCAAGATCCGCAATCTGCGCAATGGCGCGGTCATCGAGAAGACCTTCAACGCAGGTATCCGCGTCGAGCAGGCCATCATCGACCGCAGCGACATGCAGTTCCTCTATCGCGACGGCGACGACTACGTGTTCATGGACACGGCGACCTACGACCAGATGACCGTGCCCCCCAAGGCACTCGGTGACGCGGCCGACTACATGGTCGAATCGATGATGGCAACGATCGCCACGTATCAGGGCGAGATCGTCAGCGTCGAGATCGCCGCCTCTGTCGAGCTGACCATCGCTGACACCGACCCCGGCGTGCAAGGCGATCGTGTGAGTGGTGCCCGCAAGCCGGCCACGCTCGAGACCGGCAAGGTCATCCAGGTCCCGTTGTTCATCAACCCGGGCGACCGCGTCAAGGTCGACACGCGTACCGGCGACTACATGACGCGGGTCTGAGCAACATGGCACGCCGTATCCGCCAGGACGGCGACGAAGACGAACGATCCGACGCCCGGGAGCGGGCGTTGATCCTGTTGTACGAAGCTGAATCGAAGTCGATGGCACCCACCGATGTGGTCGACGCACAGGTGTTACCCGTGGACGACCTCACCCAGATGCTCATTGCCGGCGTGCAACAACACGGTCGCGACATCGATGATCTCATCGCCAGCCACTCCAAAGGTTGGACGTTGCAGCGCATGCCGACCATCGACCGAAACGTGTTGCGCATCGGGATTTTCGAACTGATGGGTCGGCCAGAGGTTCCCGTGGCCGTGGTCATCGACGAGGCCGTCGAACTCGCCAAGCGTTTCTCCACCGACGATTCCGGACGGTTTGTCAACGGCGTTCTCTCGGCCATCGCACCGAAGGTGCGCGCGGCCTAGCAACACGCCGCCTAGCAACACGCCGCGGTTACTCGTGCTCTGACCACAAAGGTCCGCGTGGGTCAGGTGGTGGGTGCTAGGCGCCGAACGATCGCTGAACGGCACACGTCCGGTCCCCGTCCCAGCCCGTTTGAGCGAGGGAAGATGTGCACAGTCGATCTGTTCGCGCGGACAAAACCCTGAGTTGCGCCAGATTGTGATCGGGAGTGGGAGGACCTGCCACCAATGTGGGGTCTGTCTCAATGCGGCGGTGTCAGGTCGGCGCGCCCCCAACGTATATGGACAGGGCACTAGCGTCTCGCCCGATGCCCACGACCGCACCCGATTCTGACGCCGCGGCCGAACTCTCCGAGCAGCCTGTGCGTACGACATCGCCCGCCGGCGAGACATCGCTGGGACGGTGGATGAATCGCGCGGTGTGGCCGCGCCTCACAGATGCCGGCTGGATCTCGACGGCGGCGGGAGTGGTCGCATCTCTCGGGCTGTTGCTGTTCGTTGTGCGCACCTTGGGCGCGTCGTGGCCCGGTCAGTTCAAGATCTTCTTCCCGGACTCGTTCTCGTTCATCAATGCCGCCAGGCTCACACCGTTCTCGCCTGCGTTCTACGCCGCTGAGCGTCCGATTGCATTCCCCACGCTGTTGTTCCTGCTCGGGCGCAGCACGGTGGTGACGGTCGTGGTCCAGACCTTCCTCTATGGGTTGGCGTATCTGTTCGCTGTTCGCGTGGCCTGTCGGATTCTGCGGCAAGCCGAGGCACGCCTGCTTGCCGGACTGCTGATCATCATGATCGGCCTCGAGCCGCGGTTCGCTCTGTGGAATACCCACATTCTGAGCGAGTCGCTGGGCATGACACTTGCCGTGGTTTCGGTGTCGATGTGGTGGCGCTTCTCCGCCGAGCCAACGGTGATTCGCCTGCGATGGGCCACACTCACGACCATTGCGTGGCTCACGGCGCGCGATTCGAATGTGCCGCCATGGATGGCGATCGGGGTTCCGGCGTTGCTGCTCGCCTCATTCCTCTGGAGGGGCGCCGATCCCGATCTGCGTCGAGCGCTGCGCCGCTGGGGCGTCATCACACTCGTCGTGTGTCTCGGTATCGGCGCGGCCCAGTTCGTCAACGGCCGCAATCGCTATGCCACATTGAACAACGTGGGCTTGCGCGTGCTCCCCGACAAGGAACTGACCAACTGGTTCGTCGATCAGGGTATGCCGATGAGCGACGCGCTGGTGGAACGCACCGGTTTCAGTAGCTTCGACAACAACTGGAAGATGCTCAACAGCGCCGATCTCGAGTCCTTTCGCGCGTGGGCCAGAGGCAGTGGGCAGCGCCAGATGCTCGAGTCGGATGTGCGTTTCATTCCGCATTGGGTGAGCGCGCTCTACCGCGATCTGCCGACGTTGTTGAGCAGTGATCAATCTGCGTACGACGCGTTTCATGTGACCAAGCGACTCCCTGCGACAACGCCTGGGCAGGTTGGCGGCCCCACGTCGCGACTCGGATTGTTGATCTGGTCGCTGTTGGCATGCGTAGGTCTCGCACTCGCGGCGCGACGACGCGGATTGCAGTCCATCGTGTTGGGGCTGCTGCTTGCGTCGACATTCGTCGACCTGTACATGGCCTATGTGGGCGACTCGGTCGAGGTGCAACGACACATGGTGGGCCCGCTGGCGCGTATGGCGTTGATCTTGGCGATCTGTGTCAGTCTCGGCGTGGACACCCTGCTCGACGACGCTCGTCGCCGCAAGGTGACGGCAGAATGAGTGCGCCCGCCACCCCGTTGGGATGGAATCGTTGGTCGCGGGTGTTCCTGTACGCCACGGTGTTTCTGGTCGGTGCGATGGTGGTCGCAGCCTTCTTCAACAATGAATTCCGATCGCAAAACTGGGATCCCCAAGAGACGCGAGACTATGTCGAGCGCACGATTCGTTTTGGCGGGTCGTTCTACCAAAATGGTCCGATCAACAAGGGTCCACTCGAGCCCATGGTGGACTATGTGGTCGCAGGGCTCACGTCATGGGACGGCTTCTGGTACGCAATCTCCTTTATCGTGCTCGCCGTGAGCGGCCTCCTTGCTTGGGCAGCGAGTCGCACGGTTCGGGCCGTCGGAGGTCATCGCTTGGTCGGGTTCGCAGTTGGTATCTACGTGTTCTTCCATTTCGCGCTCGGCCCGGCCGACTACGCAGGTGTCTCGTACAGCAGGAACAAGATAGTCGGATTGTTTGCAGCCGCGTGGCTCATCGGCCTCTGGCCGACCGCATGGCGGCCCCGGAGAGCACACTGGTCAGCAGTCGCAGTAGGGGTGCTGATTGGATTGGCCGTTCAGACGCTTCTTGTGTCGGCCATTGCCGCCTTTGCAGTTGGTCTGCTGGCCTGGCAGCGCCTTGATGACATCGATGACGATGCCCTCTATCGGAGATGTCGTCGAACCCTGATACTCACTCCAATACTGGTGGTTGCTGCCGCGCCGCTTTACTACGTAGCCCGATCGAGCTTCGAAGAATTTTGGAGTGGGTGGTGGACCTACGCCAAGTATCAGTCCACTGGCACCGGACGGAGTCTTGCAAATCAAATTGTGTACGGACGCGATGTGATTCTCCGGTACTACCGCCGTTGGCCCATGTCGTTGGTCATCGTGATCAGCTTCTTTGGGGTCACAGGTGCGCTATGGCGCACGCTTGATCGTCGAGAGCGGTCTGTTCACCTCTGTCTCTCGCTCTGGTTTGTTGGAGCATGGATCGAACTGGTGCTCAGCCAACGATATTCGTCCCACTATTTCGCCATTCTGGCGCTGCCGACAGCATTAATGGGTGCGACCGTTATCGGCCACGGATACCGCTTGATCCAACGGGAGCACGGAGACTTCCGGTCCATCATCGCGTGGCCACTCATGGCCGGCTTGATAGCGGTTGCAACAAGTAGTGGCTCGCACCTCACCCAGGGTCTGCAGGCCGCAAGCAGCTTCTCCAATGTGCATCAGACGTCGCTCGATCGTGAGGCCGCTCAACCGGGAAATCAACGCACGGTTCGCGCCACGCTCGACCTTGTCTCCAAAGCTGATGATCCGCTCTTGGCCTGGACCAATTTCCCGTGGACCTATCTCAATTACCGTCGCGTGTCGGCCACTCGGTTCATCTGGGAGAGTGTCATGATGGGTCAGATCTATCTCGGCCGTACCGGACCGCAGTACGTGTTGCCGAAGACCTGGGAGTGGTTCGCCGACGACATGCGCGAGGCGCGTCCAGCTGCGTTTCTCGAAGAGACGGCAATGCCGATGGCGGCTGGCACTCCATTTGCCGACTATGTGCATGCCAACTTCACTCGGGCATATGCGGGCAGCGACTACAACATCTACGTTCGCAATGACCAAGCAGATGCATTGCTGCGCGGCGGCGCGGGTCGGACACTGACTCCCACTCGGGCGCTCGGTACCGCATCGTCGTGGGTCGCCGGGGCTGGCCGGGCCACGTTGTCGGCCGACACCGCTGCCTCCTCTGACGACGTGCTTGAGCTCAGTCCGTCACTGTGCACGCGAATATCAGGCACCTACACCGCAGCGCCCGGCGCAGGTGCGTCGTTCCTATCGTTCCGTTTCGACGGAGCGCGGAGCACTGACGAGACGATGCGTCTGAACATCGCCGACACCGAGGTGTTTTCGGGCAACGACGCAACGGTATTCGACTCGGTCATCATGGATCCAGCGAGTGTGGACACGGCACAACCCACCGCTGCAGACACGGCCATCCACGCGTTTGCCGTCGTCGTCGGCGCTCATTCGGCTGCGCTGATCGTCGACGGAGAGATTCGTGCCGCAGTTCGTCTGCCGAACCCAGCACGCCTTTCACTGGAGATGCGTAACGGCGGTGTCGCGCTACGCGACCTGCAGGTCGGCGCGCCGCCCGCTGAGAGCGGATGCAAGTAGCGGCTACCAGGACTGCTAGTTTCTGGACAACCGTGAAGCGAGTCCTGAGAGGCTCGAACGGAGGAGATGAACTGCGATGCCCGATTCCCAATCTGATGCAGACCCACGTACCGCGTCCCCTTCAGGGGACGTTTTTCATGTCAAGGCAGAGGTGCTCGGCGCCGACGACATTCGTCGGGCGGTGACACGAATCGCGCATGAGGTCGTCGAGCGCAACCGTGGACTCGACGATGTCGTACTGATTGGGTTGCAACGAGGTGGCGTGTGGATCGCGAAGCAGCTCGCCGCCGCAATCGTGCGTATCGAGCCGGGTGCAATGGTTCCCGTTGGAGCCGTCGACGTGTCGATGTATCGCGACGACATTGGGCTCCGGCCGGTGGTCCCGGGATCGGTCACAGATATTCCAGTCGACATCGCCGGCCGCATCGTCGTTCTCGTCGACGACGTGTTGTTCACCGGTCGTACTGTTCGTGCAGCGCTCGATGCGCTCAACGAGTACGGCCGGCCGCGTACGGTGCAACTCGCGGTACTCATCGATCGGGGCCATCGGGAGTTGCCGATCCGCCCCGACTTCGTCGGTAAGAACCTGCCCAGCAGCCGCGACGAGGACGTGCGAGTGAGTCCCGAGGGTGTTGTGATCGGTCGCCGCGACGAGCGGGCGTCTGTCGAGGCGGACGGGTCGTGAAGCATCTTCGATCCATTGACGAACTCGGCACGGAGGGCCTTCGTCATCTGCTCGATCTGAGCGATCACATGGCCGAGATCAACCGCCGCCCGGTGCCCAAGGTGCCAGCGTTGCGGAACAAGACGGTGGTCAGTCTGTTCTTCGAGGACAGCACACGTACCCGACTCAGTTTCGAGACCGCGGCC
The DNA here is from genome assembly GCA_043753895.1 of Actinomycetota bacterium. Classification (GTDB taxonomy): domain Bacteria; phylum Actinomycetota; class Acidimicrobiia; order Acidimicrobiales; family Ilumatobacteraceae; genus WLMZ01. The sequence goes on along the minus strand of JAYUWK010000107.1, from coordinate 37,384 downwards.
AAGCGGCTCAGCGCCGACACGATGACCTTCAGCGTCGGCACATCCAGCGTGAACAAGGGTGAGAGCCTGCGTGACACCATCGAAACGGTTTCTGCGATGGGGGTCGATGCATTCGTGGTGCGTCACAGGAGCAGCGGTGTGCCGTGGCAGATCAGCCGGTGGACCGAGGCGAGCGTGGTCAACGCCGGTGATGGTTGGCACGAACACCCCACTCAAGCCTTGCTCGACTGCTACACGATCAGAACGGAGTTGAATCGTCCCGACGGATTCGATGGACTCCATATCGCAATCGTGGGCGACGTCAAACACAGCCGGGTCGCCCGCAGCGACGTGTGGGCCTTTGCCGCTTTGGGCGCGAGGGTCACCCTCGTAGCGCCGCACACCCTGCTTCCTCCGTCACTCCAAGGTTGGCCTGTGGATGTGGTGCACCACATCGACGACATCATCGACCGGGTCGACGTGTTGTACATGTTGCGAATGCAACGAGAGCGCATGCATGAAGCGCTCGTGCCGAGCCTGCGCGAATACACCTCATGTTTCGGACTCACGCCCGATCGCGCCGATCGTCTGCAGCCGCATGCCCTGATCATGCATCCGGGTCCGATGAACCGTGGTGTCGAGATGGCCGTCGATCCATCCGAGCTACCCGGTTCGGTGATTACTCAACAGGTGACCAACGGGGTCAGCGTTCGTATGGCTGTGCTGTTCGAGTTACTCGGCAGCGGCTCGGCCTTGGTAGGGGAGGCGTCATGAGCGACGGTTCGAGTTCCAACAGCACGGTGATCAAGGGTGGCACCGTGCTCGACCAACGCGGCGAACAGCGCGTCGATGTGCGCATCGAAGCGGGCGTGATCACCGAAGTCGGTGCGTCGCTGCGCGGCGATCACATGCTCGATGCCAGCGGGTGCATGGTCAGCCCCGGGTTCGTTGATCTGCACGTGCACCTGCGCCAACCCGGTCGCGAAGAGGCCGAGACCATCGAGACCGGCTCGCGCGCAGCTGCTTGCGGCGGGTTCACAGCGATTGTTGCGATGCCGAATACTGAGCCACCTCACGACAGCCTCGCGGTGGTCCAGATGGTGCGCCGCCTCGGTGTAGAGGCTGGCCTCTGCGATGTACTCCCGAGCGGGTGCATCACGATGGGGCGTGCCGGTGAGGTGCTTGCGCCGATGGCCGAACTTGCCGGCGCCGGTGTCCACATCTTCACTGACGATGGCACAGGGGTGCAAGACCCGTTGCTGATGCGTCGAGCGCTCGAGTACGGCAAGAGCCTTGGCATCCTGCTGGCGCAGCACTGCGAGGTGAGCAGGCTCACTGAGGGCGCCGTCATGCACGAGGGTGGTTGCTGCGCGCGTCTCGGTGTGCCCGGTTGGCCCTCGGTGGCCGAGGAGCTGATGGTTTTCCGCGACATCGAGCTCTCGCGCCTCACGGGAGCCCCCGTGCACTTCTTGCACCTGTCAACCGCGAGGAGCGTAGAACTCGTGCGGGGCGCGAAGGCCGAGGGACTGTTGGTCACTGCTGAGGCGGCACCGCACCACTTCACGCTCACCGACGAGATGCTGAATGGCTTCGATCCGATCTTCAAGGTGAACCCGCCGCTGCGGGAGCTCACCGATGTCATCGCTGTCAAACGTGGCCTTTCCGACGGCACCATCGATGCGATTGCCACCGATCACGCCCCACACGCGTCCGAACTCAAGGAGATGCCACTCGACCAGGCGCCCCCCGGAATGCTCGGGCTGGAGACATCGCTCGCGTTGTCCATCAGCGAACTCGGTCTCGACCTGCAACAGATCGTCGCGTTGTTGTCGTGGCAGCCGGCGGCCATTGCCGGCGTGGCACACCGCCACGGCCGCGCGCTCGAGGTTGGCGCACCCGCGAACATCACGGTGTTCGATCCCGATCTCGTCTGGACCGTGTCGTCGGCGGGGATGGCCAGCAAGAGTCGCAATACGCCGTACGCGGGGCGGTCGGTGCGCGGCAAGGTACGTCATACCGTGTTCGACGGCGCTGCGGTGGTCATCGACGGGGAGGCCCAGCGATGAATGATTATGCACACAGTTGTATGACTATGCAAGGATGGGTATCGTGAAGATTCAAGCCGCAGAACTGGTCCTGGCCGACGGAAGCGTGTTCGAGGGTGAGGCCATCGGTGCCATGCCGGCATCAGGTGTGGCCAGCGGAGAGGTCGTGTTCAACACCGTTCTCGCCGGCTATCAAGAGGTCATCACCGACCCGAGTTATGCCGGTCAGATCATCACCTTCACCTATCCCCACATCGGTAACTACGGTGCGTCGCTGGCCGACTTCGAGTCACGGCGACCGTTTTGCCGCGGCGTCATCGTCCGCGAACTCGCTCGTCGTGAATCGAACTACCGCTCCGATGCCCATCTCGGTGCCATGCTCCACCGCTACGGCATTGCCGGTATTGGTGGCATCGATACGCGCCGCTTGACCCGACTGCTGCGCGACACCGGTGCGATGAACGGTGCGTTCGGTACCGCCGACACGGCAACGCTTCGCGCCGCAGCGTTGGCCGAACCGGGCACAGACGGCGTCGATCTCGTGGCCCAGGTCACGACTCCTGCGGCCTACACCGTCGGTGCCGGCGACCGCCGTATCGTCGCCTACGACTTCGGCATCAAGTACTCGATCATCGATCACCTTGCCACCCTCGGCACGGTCACGGTGGTGCCGGCAACCACCTCGGCCGACGAGGTGCTGGCGATGTCGCCAGCCGGGGTGTTCCTGTCGAACGGTCCGGGCGATCCTGCCGAGGCAGGCTACGCAGTCGATGCCGTGCGCGAGCTCGTGGGTCGGGTGCCGGTGTTCGGCATCTGCCTTGGTCACCAGATCCTCAGTCGGGCGCTGGGTGGCGACACGTACAAGCTGCCATTCGGTCATCATGGCGGCAATCACCCTGTGCAGCATGTGGCCAGCGGCAAGGTGGAGATCACCAGTCAGAACCACAACTTCTGCGTCGATCCTGACTCGCTTGGTGGCGTGGCAGAGGTGACCCATGTGAATCTCAACGACCACACCAACGAGGGCATGTGGGTACGTGATCAACCGGCGTTCAGTGTGCAATATCACCCCGAGGCAGGACCCGGACCGCACGACGCGAGCTACCTGTTCGGCATGTTCGAACACATGATGGATGACCCGTCGGCGTGGCGCGGCAAACCACTGGTGAGGCGATCGATACCCGACCGAACTGCCGGCCTCCCTGCTGCGGAACTGGGCGTGGCCTGATGCCCAAGCGCACCGACATCCACAGCATTCTCATCATCGGCAGTGGCCCGATTGTCATTGGCCAGGCATGCGAGTTCGACTACAGCGGCACCCAAGCGTGTCGAGTGCTCCGTGAGGAGGGCTATCGCGTCATCCTCGCGAACTCGAACCCGGCCACGATCATGACGGACCCTGACTTCGCCGACGCCACATACATCGAGCCGCTTACTCCTGAAGTCGTTGCACGCATCATCGAGCGCGAGAAGCCCGACGCGGTGCTGCCGACGATGGGCGGGCAGACCGCGTTGAATATTGCGATGACGCTGTTCGAGCGCGGCCTCGTCGGCGTTCCCGGTACGCCTGAGTTGATCGGTGCAAACGCCGAAGCCATCTCCACGGCCGAGGACCGCGAGAAGTTCAAGAAGGCGATGATCGAGATCGGGCTTGCCGTGCCGGCCAGTGGCATTGCGCACACGCTTGGCGAAGCAGTAGAGGTGCTCGACACCATCGGTCTGCCGTGCATCATCCGGCCCGCGTATATTCTCGGCGGGCGCGGCACCGGCATCGCGTCGACGATGGCCGAGTTCGAGCACATTGCGGCCGAGGGAATCGCGGTGAGTCCCATCGGTGAGATTCTCGTGGAAACCAGCATCGCCGGCTGGAAGGAATACGAGCTCGAGGTCATGCGCGACCGCAATGACAACTGCGTGATCATCTGCTCGATCGAGAACTTCGATCCAATGGGAGTGCACACCGGCGACTCGATCACCGTTGCTCCCGTGCAGACCCTCAGCGATGTCGAGTACCAGCGCATGCGCGATGCCGCATTCGCCTGCATTCGCCGAGTGGGCGTCGAGACCGGGGGGTCGAACGTGCAGTTCGCGGTCAACCCGATCACCGGCGAACAAGTGGTCATCGAGATGAATCCACGCGTGTCGCGTTCGTCGGCGCTCGCCTCGAAGGCAACGGGTTTCCCGATCGCCAAGATCGCCGCGAAACTTGCCGTTGGTTACACCCTCGACGAGATCCCGAACGACATCACCAAGAAGACGCCGGCGAGTTTCGAACCGAGCATTGACTACGTGGTCACCAAGATCCCGCGTTGGGCCTTCGAGAAGCTTCCCGGCACGAGCGGCGTACTGGGTACCCAGATGCAGAGCGTCGGCGAGGCAATGTCGATCGGGCGCACGTTTCCTGAGAGCCTCCAAAAGGGACTGCGCTCGCTCGAACAGGGTCGGTACGGACTGAACTGTGATCCGGCCGAAGCCCAATATGGCGTGATGTCCGATGCCATGTTGTTGACCTCGGTTGGCATTCCTACCCCAGAGCGCGTCTTCCAGTTGGGAGAGTTACTGCGTCGTGGTTTGTCGATCGAGACGATCCACGACGCCTGTCGTATCGACCCTTGGTTCCTCGACCAGATGAGCATGATCATCGAAGAGCGCGCAGAACTGTGGGAGCTCGGTGGTGCAGAGGCGTTGTCGCGTGCCGACTGGCGTCGCGCCAAACGACTCGGATTCAGCGATGCGCAGCTGGGCTACTTGTGGGGTGAGGACGAGTCGGCCGTTCGACGTCTCCGCGAGGAAGCGGGAGTGTTCCCCACCTACAAGACCGTCGATACCTGCGCCGCAGAATTCGCGGCCGAGACTCCGTATCACTACAGCACCTATGAGGATGAGGACGAAGTGCGTCCCTCGACAAAGCCGAAGGTGATCATTCTCGGTTCGGGGCCCAACCGCATCGGCCAGGGCATCGAGTTCGACTACTGCTGCGTACATGCCTCCTTCAGCCTGCGCGATGCGGGCTTTGAGACGGTGATGGTCAACTGCAACCCCGAGACCGTGAGCACCGATTACGACACCAGCGATCGGCTGTACTTCGAGCCGCTCACCAAAGAAGATGTTCTCAATGTCATCGCCGCCGAGACCGCAGCAAGCGGGGGAGTGGCTCCCAAGGTGATTGTCTCACTGGGTGGGCAGACTCCCTTGAAGCTCGCCGGTGAGATCCCCGTGGGTCTCATCGCCGGTACGTCGCCTGCGTCGATCGATCTCGCCGAAGACCGTGAGAAGTGGGCAACGCTGTGCCAGAGCCTGCGCATCCCGCAGCCGCCGGGGGGCACGGCGCTCGATCTCGAGCAGGCCCTGCAGATTGTGGACACGGTGGGGTTCCCCGTGTTGGTCAGGCCCAGCTACGTGCTCGGTGGCCGAGGCATGCAGATCGTGCACGACCGCAATCACCTTGCGCGGGCAATGGCCGAACTCACCGGTTTCGGCAGTCTCGGCAAAGAGGGTGGCCTTTCTGCCGAGCGGCCGGTGTTGGTCGATCGCTTTCTGGAGGACGCGACGGAGGTCGATGTCGACGCAGTGCGCGACCGAACCGGTGCGGTGCTCATCGGCGGTGTGATGGAACATGTCGAGGAAGCCGGCATCCATAGTGGAGACTCGGCGTGCGCAATCCCTCCCCAGACGCTGCCCGGCTGGGTGGTCGAGGTCATCGAGTCCTACACGCGAGCCATCGCCACCGCGCTCGACGTACGCGGTCTCATCAACGTGCAGTTCGCAGTGCTCGGCACAACGGTGTACGTCATCGAGGCCAATCCACGGGCGAGCCGCACAGTGCCATTCGTCGCCAAGGCCACCGGCGTACCGCTCGCAAAGGTGGCGAGCCGAGTGATGCTGGGCGCGACCCTGGCCGAGCTGCGTGTCGAGGGACTGCTGCAGGACCCCGTGCAGAACGGACACGTCTGTGTCAAAGAGGCTGTGTTGCCGTTTAGCCGGTTCCCCGACGTGGATACTGCGCTGGGGCCGGAGATGCGCTCGACGGGTGAGGTCATGGGCATCGACACCACATTCGGTAAGGCTTTCTTCAAGGCCGAACTCGCCGCCGGTACCCTGTTGCCGACTGCGGGCACGGTATTTCTCTCGCTCGCCGATGGTGACAAGCCGGCGGGCATTGTGGTGGCCAAGCGACTCCGTCAGCTCGGTCTGAGTATTGCAGCCACCGTCGGTACGGCCGACTACCTGTCTCGCTTCGGCCTCACGGTCGATCAGGTGGTGGGTAAGGTGAGCGAGGGTGCCGACATCACCGCGCTCGACTTGATCACCGACGGCAAGGTGAGCTTCGTCGTGAACACTCCCCAGGGACGGGGCGGGCGCACCGACGGCGAACAGATCCGTAAGTCGGCCAACGTCCACCGAGTCAGTTCGGTCACCACGGTGGAGGCGGCGCTTGCTGCGGTGCAGGGCTTGTTCGAACAGTCCGGCCAACCCATCGAGGTGCGTTCACTGCAGGAATATCACGCTCGATGACGCAGCGTCCGCGCAATCCGGTCCCAGACCCGTCGGTGCGAGTGGGGTCGCTCTCGTTCCCGAACCCGGTGATGACGGCGTCGGGCACCGCTGGCCACGGTGGCGAACTCGCCCCCTACGGCGATCTCGGCCAGCTCGGCGCACTGGTGGTGAAGTCGCTCGCGGCCTACCCGTGGGCGGGCAATCCGGCGCCGCGCGTGCACCCGACTCCGCAGGGCATGATCAACGCCGTGGGCCTGCAGGGTCCCGGCGTGCGAGCCTGGCTGAGCGACGAACTGCCGCGCCTCGCCGCCGCGGGCGTACGGGTCGTGGCCAGTATCTGGGGCCGCTCTGTCGCCGACTATGCCGCGGCCGCCGAACAGCTCGCCGACGCGGGCCCCGAAGTGGTTGCAGTCGAGGTGAACCTGTCCTGCCCGAATCTCGAAGGGCGACGGGGCATCTTTGCCCATGATGCCGAATTGAGCGCGCAGGTCATGAGCGTGACCGACGCATGTGCCCGACCACGATGGGCCAAACTCAGCCCCAATACTGATCGCCTGATCGATGTGGCCGAGGCCGTACAGCGAGGCGGTGCGGAGGCGGTCACGCTGATCAACACAGTGCTCGGGTTCGTCATCGATCCCCGGACGCTGGCCCCCACGTTGGGAAACGGGGGCGGAGGTCTGTCAGGCCGCGCCGTTCACCCGGTGGCCGTACGCGCCGTGTTCGATGTGCACCAGGCGCTGCCTGAGCTCCCCATCGTCGGTGTCGGCGGCGTGGCCTCTGGATGGGATGCCGCAGAGCTCATGCTCGCGGGTGCTTGCGCGGTTCAGGTCGGTACGGCGATCTTCGCCGATCCCCGCGCCCCGTGGCATGTGCTCGATGAGCTGTGCTCTTGGGCAGCGGGCGAGGGTATCCACTCATTGAGCGATCTCACCGGTTCGTGCAGGTGACCCCTGTCGCTGCCGATCGCGTCGTGATCCCCGAACGTACCGAGCGGGCGGGGTAGAATGGTGCCATGGCAACTCCTCCCGTATTGACTCCCGAACAGCGTGCAAATGCACTGGCCAAGGCCGCCGAAGCTCGTTCTGCACGAGCCGAATTGAAGACCAAGTTGAAGCTCGGCTCCGTCACCTTGGCCGAAGCGTTGGCCTCCACCGACAGCACCGTTGGCAAGTTGAAGGTGGTCTCCATGCTCGAGTCGCTCCCGGGCGTCGGCAAGGTCAAGGCCCGCAAGGTCATGGCTGAAATCGGTATTGCTGATAACCGCCGCGTGCAGGGCCTCGGTACCCAGCAGAAGCAGGCCTTGCTGGACCATCTCGCCAAGTAATGCCTCGGCGGCGCTCGTGAGGCATGGCGAGCCACTGATCATTGTCGTGTCCGGCCCCGGTGGGGTCGGAAAGGGCACGATCGTCGAAGCGCTCGTGAAACGTGATCCTCAGCTCTGGCTGAGTCGGAGTTGGACCACGCGCGCCCAGCGCCACGCTGAGCGCAATGATGCCTACTGCTTCGTGTCACGAGCTGCGTTCGAGGAACACATCGCCGTCGGCGGGTTCCTCGAATGGACCGAGTTTCTCGGCAATTACTACGGCACGCCGAATCCCGATGCGACGCATGGCAGCGATGTCGTGCTCGAGATCGAGGTCGATGGCGCCAAACAGGTAAAAGCGCTTCGGCCTGACGCAGTCTTGATCTTTGTGCTGCCGCCTTCACGCGCGGAACAAGAGCGTCGACTGCGCGGCAGGGGAGACGCGGAGCAGAAAGTGGCTGAGCGATTGCGCAAGGCTGAAGACGAAGAGCCGGTGGGAATGTCCCTTGCCGATCATGTCGTCGTCAACGACGACCTCGCGCGCACCATCGACGAGATGCTTGCGATCATCGAACATCATCGCTCCGTCGGGTCCACAGAGAACTAGTCATACGCTCCAAGGGCGCCGATTCAACCGCAACTCCGGCTATGCTTGCCCGGCTACTTACCGAGGAGGACCGCTACCCATGGCGCGTACCAACGACACAATGATGAACCCGCCGATCGAGGAACTCCTTGGTCGTGTCGATTCCAAGTTCAGCCTCGTCACGCTTGCGGCCCGTCGTGCCCGTCAGATCAACTCCTACTTCAATCACCTGGGCGAGGGACTCGGTCACATGGTTCCCCCACAGGTCTCATCCGTGGCGCGCAAGCCGCTGAGCATCAGCTTCGAAGAGATCGCAGCTGACAAGATCGAGTCTGTTCCGGTCGCTCTCGACGCTGACATCGAAGATCCTGTCGACGAGGCCGACACCGCCGTCTGAGACGGTCGTCTGCGATGTCGGCGTTACGCGGCAAGACCATCGTCGTCGGTATCACCGGCGGAATCGCTGCGTACAAGGCCGTCGAGGTCTGTCGCCGTCTGGTCGATCTCGGCGCACACGTGGTACCGGTGATGACCGAGGCCGCAGAGCATTTCATCGGACGAACCACGTTGTCCGCGCTGTGCAGCGAGCCCGTGCAGACCAGCCTGTGGAATGAGACGTCTCCTATTCCGCACACCCACTTGGGTCAGAACGCCGATGTGATCGTGGTGGTGCCCGCGACGGCTCACCTGCTCGGCGCCTATGCGGGTGGTCTGAGCACCGACCTGCTCACCAATACGTTGCTGGCGACCCGGGCGCCGGTCGTTGTGTGCCCGGCGATGCACACCGAGATGTGGCAGCACCCTGCGATACAGGACAACCTGGCGGTGTTGCGTCGGCGCGGAGTCATCGTGGTCGAACCCGACGAGGGTCGACTTGCTGGCGGCGATGTTGGTGCAGGTCGCTTGGCTGATCCAGAGCGCATCGTCGCAAGTGTCGAAGCAGTGCTCGGTATGCGCGATCTGGTCGACCTCCATGTGGTCGTCACCGCTGGTGGTACCCGTGAGCCCATCGACGCGGTGCGGGTCATCGCCAACCGAAGCAGCGGCAAACAAGGTTACGCGATTGCCGCAGAAGCGCTGTCACGTGGCGCTTCTGTCACGCTCATCTCCACCGTCGAGTTGCCCACCCCGTCCGGTGCACGCCTGATCCGGGTCGAGACGGCGGCGCAGATGCAAGAAGCGGTGGAAAGCGAGGCCACCTCTGGCGATGTCGTCGTGATGGCCGCGGCCGTTGCCGACTTCCGACCACGCGTCGTTCTCGACTACAAGATCAAAAAGGCAGATGGGGCACCCGACATCGTGCTCGAGGCCACGCCCGATATTCTCGCTGCGCTCGGTGCACGCAAGCGAGCCGGGCAGATCCTGGTCGGCTTCGCTGCAGAGACAGGCGATCTGGTCGCGCATGCCGAGGAGAAGATGCGGCGCAAGAATTTGGATCTGATCGTTGCCAACGATGTCAGCGCGGCTGGCGTAGGATTTCAGCACGACACCAACGCCGTATCCATGCTTCGCCCCGACGCCTCGATGGTGACCATTAGCCTGACCGACAAACGCTCGATCGCCCGTGCCATTCTCAACGTCGTCGTCGAGATCCGGCGTGGATCGCCGTGATTATTTCCACGATGCACTTCGATCAAGTCCGATACACAACCAATAGAAACAGCCAGGGAGCCCTGCAGTGAGTAAGTGGACATTTACCAGCGAGAGCGTGACAGAGGGTCACCCGGACAAGATGGCCGATCAGGTCAGCGACGCCGTACTCGATGCCATCCTCACCGAGGACCCCAATGGGCGTGTTGCCTGCGAGACCCTCCTCACGACCGGCCTGTGCGTCGTCGCCGGCGAGATTACCACGAGCGCCTATGTCGACATCCCCAAGATCGCCCGCGAGGTGATCAAAGAGATCGGCTACGACAACGCGCTCTACGGTTTCGACGGCAACACCTGTGGTGTCATCGTCAGCCTCGATGAGCAGAGCGCCGATATTGCCCAAGGCGTCGACAAGAGCGAAGAATTCCGCGGCGGCAAGGCCGGTGAGGACATGATCAACGGTCAGGGCGCCGGCGATCAGGGCATGATGTTCGGCTACGCCTGCAACGAGACCCCTGACCTGATGCCGCTGCCGATCTGGCTGGCACATCGCCTCGCCGAACGCCTCAGCGAGGTGCGCAAATCTGGCGCGGTGCCGTATCTGCGGCCCGACGGCAAGACTCAGGTCACCTTCGACTACGAACATGGCATACCCGTGCGTTTGTCACATGTGCTCGTGAGTACGCAACATCAAGACGGCGTCGATCGCGATTCGATGATTCGTCCTGATCTCATCGAGCAGGTCATCCGCCCGATGGTGCCCGCCGCGTTCGCCGACGACGACTACAACGTGTACGTGAACCCCACTGGCAAGTTCGTGGTGGGCGGACCCCACGGCGACACCGGTCTCACCGGTCGCAAGATCATCGTCGACACCTACGGCGGCATGGGTCGTCACGGTGGCGGCGCATTCAGCGGCAAGGACCCCAGCAAGGTCGATCGCTCAGCTGCCTATGCGGCGCGTTGGGTTGCCAAGCACGTTGTCGCTTCTGGGGCGGCTACGCGCTGCGAGGTACAGGTGGCGTACGCCATTGGCATGGCCCATCCGGTGAGCATTCTCGTCGAGACATTCGGCACGCATACGGTCGACCCGTCGGTCATCGAGTCAGCGGTTCGCGATGTGTTCGACCTGCGCCCCGCCGCCATCGTTCGCGACCTCGACCTGAAACGGCCGATCTTCCGCAAGACAGCGGCCTACGGTCACTTCGGTCGGGCCCTTCCCGAGTTCACCTGGGAAAGCGTCAGCCGCTTGGCCGACTTCAAGGCAGCGATCGGCGCCTGATCGCATTGACCCAGCCTGAGCCGCCCGCTCTCGTGGTGGCCAGGGTCGTGCCCGACCTCACGGGTTTGGATCGTCAATTCGATTACCTGCTGCCGGAGTCTCTTCGCGAGAAGGTCGGTGTCGGTTCTTTGGTTCGCGCCACGTTGCACGGTCGTCGAATCGGCGGCTGGGTCGTCGGCGTCGGACCCATAGGTGCCACCGTGCCCGTGGAGCGGTTGTTGCCAATCACCAAGGTCACCGGGCTCGGTCCGAACCAAGAGATCATCGATCTGGCGCGCTGGGCGTCGATACGTTGGGCGGGGCCGCTGCGCGCGTTCTTGGTGTCGGCGTCCCCCCCAGGCGCTGTGCTCGCCTTGCCTGCAGCGGCTCATGGTGGACCGGTGCCCGAGCCGATCCACGCTGCGACGGTGCAGTTGCTGCGTGCTGGCGGCGGGGTGCTGCGCCACCCTCCCGCGGCTGATGTGCTCGCAGTGTTGATGGCGGCCTGTCGCCTCGGCCCGGCACTGGTGATCACTCCCTCGGTGACGCAGGCCCGTCTGCTTGCGTCGCGACTGAAGCGCGGCGGACGAACGGTGGCGTTGATGCCGAACGACTGGGCTGCTGCAGCGGGTGGTGTGGATGTCGTGATCGGCGCGCGCGCCTCGGTCTGGGCGCCGTGTGCCGGGATGGCGTCGATTGTCGTACTCGACGAGCACGACGAGGGCCTCCAAGAGGAACGCCAGCCAACGTGGCATGCCCGCGACGTGGCTATCGAGCGCGCCCGCTTGGCCGCTGTGCCTGTGCTCATGGTGTCGCCATGTCCGAGCGCATCAGCGACGTTCGTGACCGCCGCGGATCACATTGTGCGGCCGTCGGTGACCGACGAACGTGCCGGTTGGCCGATCGTCGAGATCGTCGATCGAACACGCGATGACCCATGGCAGACGAGCCTGGCCACCTCGTCGCTGATTCGGCAGTTGCGCGACCCGAAGCGGCGGGTGGTCTGTGTGCTCAACACCACCGGGCGCGCCAGGCTGTTGGCGTGCCGGACCTGCAAGTCGCTCCAGCGATGTGAACGGTGCGAGGCAGCGGTGCATCAACGCGACGATGGGCAGTTCGCCTGCGCGCGATGCGCCATGTTGCGTCCCGCTGTGTGTCACGCGTGCGGAGCGGGTGCCTTCGCGGCGCTGCGAGTCGGCGTCACGCGGCTCCGTGAGGAGTTGCAAGCCGCCGCCGGGCGAGAGGTGGTCGCCATTGCGGGAAAGGCCAACGACCTCGAGCCAATTCCTGACGCTGGCGTCTATGTCGGAACGGAGGCAGCGCTGCACCGGGTACGCCGTGCCGACACGGTGGCGTTCGTCGACTTCGACGCAGAGCTGTTGGCGCCGCGCTACCGCGCGACTGAGGAAGCCCTGACCCTGTTGGCCAGAGCGGCGCGCCTCGTCGGTGGGCGCGGCGATGGTGGTCGGCTTCTGGTGCAGACCTTCCTGCCCAAGCACGAGGTGCTCGATGCAGTCCTGCACGCCGACCCGGGTCGGCTCATGGCGAAAGAACTTGCCCGCCGACAAGCGCTCGGCTTTCCGCCATCGGCCGCACTCGGTGTCGTGAGCGGTACCGGTTCGGCGGAGTTCGTCGGGGGACTGGCCCTTGCCGGGGTGCAGAGTGCCAAAACGGGCGACAGCATGTTCATGCTCCGAGCACCCTCGTGGGATTCGCTCGGTCAGGCAATCGCGTCGACACCGCGGCCCAAGGCCAGTCGGCTCCGCATCCAGATCGACCCACCCCGGCTGTAACGAGCCGTGCTCACGTCGCCGCGCGCGAGATCTGCAGCAATCGGAAGCCCTTGGCTGACCCAAGCCGCTCGGTCGGGTAGCCCTGCGCAGTGAGCCACGCCTGCAGTGAGTCGGATCCGAGATGCTTTTGCACCACCATGACCGCTGTGCCGGTTGGCGTGAGCCGGGCCAGCCAATACAGCAGCAACTCGTGCAATGCTTGCTTACCGATGTGAATCGGCGGGTTGCTCCAGATGCAATCGAACTGCACGTCGTCGGGCACCCCGTCAGCGAGCACGGCGCGGACGTTGGTGATGGCGTTCGCAGCGGCATTGTCCCGGCACAGCGCGATGGCGCGCTCGTTCACGTCGACTGCCCACACCGTACTCGCCGGAGAGCGCCGCGCCAGCGTGAGTGCAATCGGACCAACTCCGCAACCGAGGTCGAGCAAGTTGCCCGAGGTGGGTGGCGGCGGAGCCTTCAGGAGTAACAGCCGCGTGCCGGTATCGAGCGCGCCGTAGCTGAAGACCCCGCGATCGGTGGTGAGGTTCAGCGTTCCGTCGGCAAGCGCGACTCTGATGACAAAGGGACTGCTCGGCGACGAAGGGCGCGGGGTGAAGTACTGCTCATTCGTCATTGCGGCCTGTTCCTTATCGGGATGGATAGCCTCTCAGTGTGGCGTACGAAATCCGCACCTTTGGTGATCCAGTCCTGAAAACACCCGCCGCGGCAGTCACCCAGATCGACGGAAAGATCGCACGACTCGTCGACGACATGTTCGACACCCTGTATGCCAGCGAGAGCGGTATCGGCCTTGCCGCACCGCAAATCGGCGTGCAGAAGCAGATCTTCGTGTGGGAGGTCGACGATGAAGCAATGGTCATCATCAACCCCGAGATCGTCGAGAGTCGGGGAGAATGGGTCTACGACGAGGGCTGTCTCAGCATCCCTGGTTTGTATGTCGAAATGCTTCGCCCCAACGAAGTCCTCATGCGCGGTCTCGACCTCGACGGTAACGAACTCGAGATCGAGGCCAGCGAGTTGATGGGCCGCCTGTTCCAGCACGAACTCGACCACCTCAACGGCATGCTCATGTTCGACCGGATGACCGCTGACCAACGCAAGGATGCCCTGGCCGAGTATCGGCGCATCGTCGACGAACAGGCAGCAGCCAAACCTCGCCGCTTGAAGCTCAAGTGATCGAACTCGCAACGTTGCCGTCGGGTCGTCCCCAGCGGCTGGTGTATCTCGGTACGCCCGAGATGGCAGTCGCGCCACTCGAGGCCCTCGTTGCGAACGGCTTCGATGTCGCACTGGTGATCACCCGTGGCGACAAGCGACGCGGTCGCGGCAACGAGCTCACGCCCAGTCCGGTGAAGGCCGCTGCGCTGCGATTGGGACTGCCGGTCAGCCACGCTGTTGACGATGCACTCCACCAGCACGCCGAGCTCGGTGTTGTCGTCGCTTTCGGTCAGTTGATCAAGCGCGATGTACTCGAACGCCTGCCGATGGTGAATCTGCACTTCTCGTTGTTGCCACGCTGGCGTGGCGCCGCTCCCGTCGAGCGGGCGCTGCTCGCTGGCGACACGCTCACCGGTGTCTGCCTGATGCAATTGGGAGAAGGACTCGACACCGGGGCTATTCTCGATGTGGTCGAAGTTCCCATCGGCAGCGGCGAGACTGCCGCCGACCTCCGCGCCGTTTTAGTCGACGTCGGCGCGCACCAGCTGGTGCGGGTACTTTCCACGGGCCTCGGCGCTCCGGTGGCCCAGCAGGGCGAGGCCAGCTATGCCGCCAAGTTGCGGCCCGAGGAATTCGCCATCGATTGGCACCGGACGGCCGAGCAGATCCATCGATTGGTGCGCCTCGGTGTGGCTTTCACCACCTTCAGGGGGAAGCGTCTGAAGGTGCTGGGCGCGCGCGTCGACACTGCGCCTGCCCCGCCGGCTCGTTACGCGGAGCATCTTCGGGTTGGCTGCGGTGTGGCGAGCCTGGTGCTCGAACGTGTTCAGCCCGAGGGCAAGCCAGCGATGGATGCCGCTGCGTGGGTACATGGTTCACACCCGGAAGAAGGCGAGCAATTCGGCGAGTCGGTGAGCGGATGAACCAACGCAGAGGCGGTCCGCGAGACCAGCAACGCCGAACTCCTCGGCGTCAGAACGCGCGCGAGGTTGCCTACGAGGCGCTGTTGCGCATCGACCACGAAGGCGCCTACGCCAACCTCGTGGTGCCTGCGTTGTTGAACCGCAGCACGCTCAGCGATCAGGACCGACGCTTCGTCACCGACCTCGTATACGGAACGACGCGCATGCGGCGCGCGTGTGAAGCGCTCGTCGAGCGCTTCACACTCACTGAACCTGATCCCGAGGTTCGTACCCTGCTGCGTCTCGGCGCCTACCAACTCGCGTTCGGCGGCACGGCTCGCCACGCCGCGGTGGGTGAGACGGTGGAGCTCGCGCACCCGCGGGTGCGAGGATTCGTGAACGCTGTTCTGCGTCGCGTTGCCGACGCTGAGATGGTGTGGCCAGACGATGCAACGCGGCTGAGCTACCCCGATTGGTTGGTCGAGCGTTTCGTAGCCGAACTTGGCGAGTTCGAAGGTCTCGCCGCGCTCGAGTGCATGAACGAGCCGCCCCCTGTGCATGAGCGTGCCGATGGCTATATCCAAGATCAGGCCAGTGAATGGGTGGCAGATCTCGTTGGTGCCCGCTCGGGAGAAACGGTGCTCGACCTCTGCGCCGCACCCGGTGGTAAGGCCACCGCGATGGCCTCAACCGGGGCGTTCGTCATTGCCGCTGACCTGCAGACGCATCGCGCCGCACTCGTGGCCGAGAACGTCGATCGACTCGGGTATTGCCTGCCCGTGGTCGTCGCTGACGGCACGGCTCCACCGTTCGCGGTGGCGACGTTCGATCGCGTCCTGGTCGATGCACCGTGCAGCGGACTCGGTGCGCTTCGGCGACGGCCCGATGCGCGTTGGCGGATCACTGCTGGCGACATCGATGATCTCGTCGTGATCCAGCAACGCCTCCTCGACGCTGCGTCGCCGTTAGTGAAGGTAGGTGGAGTGCTGGTGTACAGCGTCTGCACCATTACTGCAGCGGAGTCCATCGATCACCCGACCCCCGGTGGATTCGAGGTCATCACCGACGCACTTGCTGACCCGTGGTCTCGCTTCGAGCAGGGTTTCCGGCTGCTGCCCCAGGATGCCGACACCGACGGCATGGTGATCATTCGCTACCGTAGGACCCGATGACTTCAGACGTTGCGCCCCTGCTCGCCAAGGTCCTCACTGTGAGCGATGGCGTCGCACATGGCGCTCGCGACGATGTCAGCGGTCGAGCGCTCGTGGAGCAGCTCGTCAACGCCGGGTTCGCGGTCGTCGAGCATCGCGTCACCGCGGACGGCACCGACAATGTGGCGGCCGCCCTTGGCGACATGTGCACCGATTTCAGCGGCCTGATCGTGTCTACCGGTGGAACCGGTTTCGCGCCCCGTGATCAGACCCCGGAGGGCACGCGACTCGTGGTCGAACGCGAGGCGCCCGGATTGGCAGAAGCGATGCGCCTCGTGAATCCGCTCGGCAGACTGAGTCGAGGTATTGCTGGCATCCGTGGGCAGACGATCATCTGCAACACCCCGGGATCACCCAGGGGTTGTGTCGAACAACTCGCTGCGATCATCGACATCGTGCCTCACGCCGTACGCCTGCTCGCCGACGCACCGACCAAGCACTGACCAAGCACTGACCAAGCACTGACCAGGCACTGACCTCCCCGTCGTAATCGTCTGTGTGCGCGGCCGAGCAGGCCGTATCCTGTGCGTTGTGCTTCGCCTCGTACTCCCCAAAGGTTCGCTCGAAAAGGCCACGCTCGAGCTGTTCGAGGCGGCAGATCTCGCAGTGAGCCGAAACTCCTCGGTCGACTACAAGGCGTCCATCGACGATCCGCGCATCAGCGAGGTCCGCATCCTTCGTCCGCAGGAGATCCCCATCTACGTCGCCGAGGGCCTGTTCGATCTGGGCGTCACCGGGCGTGATTGGGTCGAAGAAACCGCCAGCGATGTGGTCAGCCTGGGCGAGTTGCAGTACTCCAAGGCCACCTCGTTACCCATCCGAGTTGTCGTCGCGGTTGCGGGTGACTCGCCTGCGCAGACGGTCGACGAGCTCCCGCACGGGGTGCGTGTCAGCACCGAGTACCCAGAGCTCACCCGTCGCTACTTCGCAGGCAAGGGCATCGAGGCGAACATCCGGCTGTCCTACGGCGCCAGCGAGGCCAAGATTCCCGACATCGCCGATTGCATCGTCGATATCACCGAGACCGGCCGCGCCCTGCGCGCGGCAGGCCTGCGCATCATCGACACCATGCTCACCAGCTATACCGAGGTCGTCGTCAACAAACAGTCCTACGCCGATCCCGTGAAGCGGCACGCAATGCTGCAGCTGATGACCCTGCTGATGGGCACACTCGATGCGCGGGGCAAGGTGCTGGTGAAACTGAACGTGGCTCGCGAGAACTTCGACGCCGTGCTCGCTCTCGTGCCTTCGATGAAGGCGCCGACCGTCAGCGAACTCGCCGGTGGCGACGGCTTCGCGCTCGAGACCGTGGTGGCGAAGAATCAGATCAACGTGCTCATTCCTGCGCTCAAAGATGCCGGCGCCACCGGCATTCTCGAGCTGCCGATTTCCAAGATCATTGCCTGATGGGCGAGGCCGCAGCGCCACGTCTGATGGGCGTGATCTCGGACTTCGACGACGATCGAGGCCTCGGCGAGATCGATGCTCATGGCGTGTCGTATCCATTCCACTGTGTCTCGATTGCCGATGCCACCCGCACGATTGCCACCGGCGCGACGGTGAGCTTTGTGGTCCTACACAAACTGGGTCGACACGAAGCGGCCGATATTCGACCCGCATGACCACGCCAGCGTCGCGTGATCAGTTGATCCTCGCCGTGATTCGCACGCTCCGCGAGGGTGAGGTGGTCACCTACGGCGATATCGCTGACGATGCCGGCTTCCCGCATCTGTCTCGGCTTGTGGGTCATCTTCTTGCATCGACCGCAGAGGACCTGCCGTGGTGGCGAGTCGTGAACTCGGCTGGTCGACTGGTCCCGGGCAGCGAAACAGAGCAGACCCGACTACTCGGTGCCGAGGGTGTCGTCTGCAGCGATGGACGGGTCCGCCGCGCCCGGTACGGTCGATTCAGCCGCCGTGGATGATCCGGCGTGTTTGATTTGGACGAAGGCCATGCGGATGTTGCCCAGGGCGTCGCGCATCGTTGGCGCCTCGTCGCCGAGGCGATCGCCAAGGCCCTCAACCAGGCAGGCAACGGCGTCGATCGCAAGGGCGGCCGACACGAGATCGGGTGGGATGGCGCTGAGATGGATCGCTGCCAATTCGTATAAGCCCATCACATGATTTGTGACGACCAGCTCTGCCGGTACTTCGGCGAGTTGACGACGCACCGCCTCCACGGCGTCACGGGCATCATCAACCTGGGTGTTCGAGGTTTCTTCATCCACCTGCGGTAGTGTACCGGGCGACAACTGAGGCAAAGTGGGGTGCATCACGGACTCACGTCCAACGTGCATCAACCCCCACCCGGCCACTACCGATCATCGTTCGACGTGTTCGCACGTCCCGCCGATCAACCGTGCGCTCGGGTCATGGCACCGTAACGATCACTCCCTTTGGGGCGTGGCTGTTCGTACCTTGGCTTTGCGTCGGGATACGACGTTAACCAACAGGGAGAACAGCCCATTGCACAGGAGTGATCAGCCATAGCAACGCCGCAGCAGAACGAGCCCCGGTACAACGAGCGCATCCGTGCGCGTGAGGTTCGCCTGATTGGTGCCGATGGCAGCCAGGTCGGCATCAAGACCTTGCCAGAAGCACTCACGATGGCCCGCCAACTCGACCTCGACCTTGTCGAAGTCGCCCCGTTGGCGAATCCACCCGTTTGCCGGATCATGGATTACGGCAAGTTCCGTTACGAGGAGTCGCAAAAGGCCAAGGAGTCGCGGAAAAAGACCATCCATGTGTCGATCAAGGAAGTGAAGTTGCGTCCCAAGATCGGCAAGGGTGACCTCGACACCAAGGTTCGCCATATGCAGGAATTCCTCTCTGAAGGCCACAAGGTCAAGGTGACCCTGCAGTTCCGAGGCCGTGAAATGGCCCACCCGGAACTTGGCTCGCGCCTGCTCGACACCGTGATTGCCCAAGTCGATGGCTTGGGCAAGGTGGAGACTCAAGCCCGACTCGAAGGCCGCAACATGACCATGGTGTTAGCCCCAGAGAAGAAAGCTCCTGTCAAAAAGGAACGCACGCCGAGTGGGGCAACGTCTGTCGACGCGGAATCCGGTGCCGTTGTGCCAGAGGGCGCAGCAGTTCCAGCCACGAGCGAAGCCGTACCCGCAGAAGCCCCGACTCCCGATGCTCCTGTCGCAGAAACATTTGGCGCCGAGCCAGCAGAGACAACCGCTGAGCAATCAGACCCACCGTCGTGACCGTCACCCACGCACGATTTCAACAAGGACCAACCGTATGCCCAAGATGAAGACCAGCAAGACCGCTGCCAAGCGGTTCAAAAAGACCGGGAGTGGCAAACTTCGCCGCCTCCAGGCCAACCGTCAGCACCTCTTCGAAAAGAAGTCCTCCACCCGCACTCGGCGTCTTGCCGGCACGGTGGACGTGCACCCCGGTGACGCCCGCAAGATCAAGCGCCTCCTCGGCGAGCGCTGAAGACGTAGCGCCTGGCCCGGCGCTGCTCGCTGCAAGAACTGACAACGACCTAACAATTACGACACAGCACTGATCAACCCCACGGGGTTGCAAGAAGAAGGGATACCGACATGGCCAGAGTCAAGCGTGCGGTAGGTGCCAAGAAGCACCGTAAAGCAACACTCGAAAAGGCAAAGGGTTACTACGGCATGCGCAGCCGGTCCGCGCGCCTCGCCAACGAGCAGGTCATGCGCTCGGGGCAGTACGCCTTCCGTGACCGCCGCGCCAAGAAGGGTGAGTTCCGTCGCCTGTGGATCCAGCGCATCAACGCCGGATGCCGGATGTTCGACATGAGCTACAGCCGCTTCATTGCCGGCCTCAATGCAGCCGGAATCGAAGTCGACCGCAAGATTCTCGCTGATCTCGCGGTGACCGACATCGAGTCATTCGCCAAACTGGTCGAGTCCGCCAAGGCAGCGCTCGCCTGAGCGAGCTGCTGGGTTTCCAGCATCCAGAAGTTCAGCGACTGCGGCGCCTCCTCGGGCGCCGCAGTGCTCGTTGGGACGAGGGTGCATTCGTGGTCGAGGGCCGCATCCTGATCGAGGAGGCCGTGGCCGCGCAATGGGAGATCGAAGCACAGTTCGTCGCTCCCGACGGTGAGCCCGTCTCGGGCTTAGGTGCAGCGGTGTTCGACCTTGCGCCCAATGTGATCGAGCGAGTTGCATCCACCGAGTCGCCGCAACCGTTGATGGCGGTTGTGCGCATCCCGCATTGCACCGTTGACGATCTTGGCGGCGCCAGCCTGATCGTGGTCGCCGACCGCATTGCCGATCCCGGCAACCTCGGGACGATGCTGCGTTCCTGCGAGGCAGCCGGCGTGAGCGGTGTTGTGCTCATTTCTGGCTCGGTCGACCCGTACAACCCAAAGGTCGTGCGCGCCTCTGCCGGAGCACTGTTCCACGTGCCGGTCGTTGCAGACGTGGCCCTTCACGAACTGCGGGCGTTGCGTCTCCCTTTTGTGGGCACGTCGTCTCATCAGGGGGTTGCCTACACCGACGCTGACCTCTCTCAGCCGTTTGCGTTGGTGATGGGCAGCGAGGCGCATGGCGTCAGCGACGCGATCCCTATCGACTCGTGGCTGACCATTCCCCACGCTGGTCGCGCCGAGAGCCTCAACGTCGCCATGGCCACCACCGTGGTGGTATTCGAAGCGTTACGCCAGCGGGCGGCACGCTAGGGTATGGCTCGTGATGTCGCAGCGATTTCCCAGCCCCCGGGTCCGGCTCGGGGGAGTGTGGTCCGTTCGCTGACGCGCTCCTCGATTGCACACCGCCCCGGGGGAACACGATTGCAACCTGTTCGTTCCTGTTCGTTCGGTGTTCATGTCGCTGAAAGGTCCCCGTGATGATTGAAGAAGTTCGTGGCGCGCTCGAAGCGGCACTGAGCCGCGTGACGGCCGCAACCACGGCCGAGGAACTGCGATCCGTCGACGCAGTAGTACTCGGCAAGAAAGGCGAGTTGGCGCGTCTCAAGGCCGCTCTCGGTACCTTCGCGGTGCAGGACCGCAAAGCCTTCGGACAGGCCATCAATGAGGCGATCGATGCCCTGCAGATCGCCATCGCGGATCGCCGTGCATCACTCGTGTCCGACGAGGTCTCTGCCCGCATCATCGCCGAGCGTTTGGATCTGACCGAGGTCACTGCGCGGCCCACGCGTGGCCACGCGCATCTGGTCACTCAGGCGTGGGAGCGTCTCGAGGACGTGTTCATGGGACTCGGATTCCAGATCGCCGAGGGTCCCGAAGTGGAAACCGATTTCTACAACTTCGAGGCGCTCAACATGCCGCGAAGCCACCCGGCGCGCAGTGGGTTCGACACGCTGTTCACCGACTATCACCAGCGTCTCGCGGAAACCGTCGACCACGACCAATCCGAGGTTGCACACGAGCCGTCGGTGCTGTTGCGTACGCACACATCGCCTGTGCAGATCAGGGTCATGCAGACCATCGAACCGCCGATCTACATGATTATGCCGGGTCGCGTGTTTCGTCGCGATACGCCCGACGCAACGCACATGCCCGTCTTCCACCAGATCGAAGGGCTGGTCATCGACCGCAACATCACCATGGCGCACCTGGCGGGAACGATCGATGCGTTCACCAAGGCGTTCTTCGGTGGCGACTTCACGAGTCGCCTTCGCCCGAACTACTTCCCGTTCACCGAGCCATCGGCCGAGTTCGACATTCAGCGACCGGACGGAACATGGATCGAACTCGGTGGCTGCGGCATGGTGCACCCCAACGTGTTGCGCGCCGTCGGGCTCGATCCCGAGGAGTGGAGTGGTTTCGCGTTCGGATTCGGGATCGATCGCATGGCCCGCGAGCGTCACGGCATCGATGACATACGCGACATGTACAGCAACGACATCCGTTTCATCGAGCAGTTCTGAGGCTGATATGAGAGTTGTTCTTTCCTGGCTCAACGACATCGTGCCTGTCGGCTCCGACGCCCCATCCATCGCTGCGGTGATGACACAGCTCGGCATGCAGGTAGAGGAGATTCTCCACGTCGGTGCCACTGTCGATGGCGTGATCACTGCGAAGGTGCTGCGAACCGAACGGCACCCTGACGCTGCCAAGGTGCACCGCGTGTGGGTCGATGCTGGCGATGGCGTGGAGCGTCACGTGTGGTGCGGCGCGTTCAATATCCACGCCGGCGATGTGATCCCGCTCGCAACGCCAGGTACCACGATGCCCGATGGGCGCGTCATCGAACCACGACCGATCCTGAGCATCGAGTCGCAGGGAATGCTGTGCTCGGCGCACGAACTGGGTCTCGGCGATGACCACAGCGGCATTCTGATTCTTGCAGCCGACACCCCGTTGGGGGTGCCGTACGGGCAGGCGTTGGGTCTCCAGGCAGAGGTGGCTTTCGACGTCGATCTCACGCGCAACCGGCCTGACTGTTGGGGCCATCTGGGTGTTGCTCGCGACCTTGGCGCGCAGATGGGGCTGGCTGTCCGGTCTCATCACACAACGTTCCACGAGGACGGGCCGGTTCGCTCGGCGACTGTCGATCTTGTCGACGGTGAGCGATGCCCCCGCTTCACCACGCTCGTGCTGTCGGGAGTGGTTGTGCAGCCGTCGCCCGACTGGATGGCACGTCGACTGAAGGCGGCGGGCATGCGGCCGATCAACAATGTGGTCGACGTCAGCAACTACGTGATGCTCGAGCTGAATCAGCCCAATCACGCGTACGACCTCGATGCCTTGGGTGGTGGTGGATTCCGTATACGTCTCGCCCGCGACAGCGAGACCATCGTCACGCTCGACGGGGTGGAGCGAACCCTCAGTACCGACGACCTGTTGATCTGTGACGCCAATGACGTGCCGATCGGTGTCGCTGGAATTATGGGCGGCCTGCACAGCGAGATCACCGAGAGCACCACCACCGTTGCGCTCGAGATCGCGTATTTCGAGCAGACCGCGATGACTCGCTCGATGAATCGCCTCGGCCTTCGCTCGGAGGCGTCGGGTCGCTTCGAGCGGGGGGTCGATGCCCATGGCATGCCCGCCGCTCAGGCACGCCTGGTCGAGCTGCTCCGTGAGACCTGCCCGGACTTGGTGGTCCATGCCGGCAGTGTCGATGCACGTCACGAATCGTTGCCACCACTCGTGCGGCGTGTGAAAGTGCGTGTCAGCCAGGTGAACCGCATCCTCGGTACGTCACTCGACGCTGAAGCCATCGCATCCCTGATCGGCCCGATCGGGTTCGCCGTCGTCACGAGCGAAGACGGCGCGCTCACGGTCGACATTCCATCGTGGCGTCCCGACAGCAGCGCCGAGATCGACGTCATCGAAGAAGTCGCTCGTCATTTCGGGTACCCGAATCTCGGCACCGCGGTGCCGAACAGCACGATGCACGGTCGACTCAGCCTGATGCAGCAGCGGCGTCGGCTCCTTCGCCAGGTGCTCGTGGGGCTCGGCCTCGCCGAGGCAATCACCGATTCGTTCCTCAGCGATGCAGCGCTCGCTGACGCGCAACTCTCAGACGATGCCATCCACATCACCAACCCGCTCGTTACCGACGAGGACGTCTTGCGACCATCGATGCGCCCCGGCATGTTGAAAGCCATTGCCTTCAACGAGTCGCATCGGCGCAACGGCGTGTCGTTGTTCGAGATCGGTCACGTATACCCGCCTGGCGATCGCAGTGGCGAGTTGCCTCCCGAGTACGAGGGTCTCGCCATCGCGCTGGCGGGTCGCGATGCAACTGCCGCGATGGCGCTCTGGCGCGAATTGGTATCGGTCATGGGATTCGGTGCTCGAGTCGATCAGACAATTGTTCCGGCGGGTTTGCATCCCACGCGGTCGGCAACGCTGTCGGTCGGCCGTGACATCGTTGGCGCAGTGGGCGAAATCCATCCCGCTGTTCTCGCCGCATTCGATGTGTCCGAGCGGGTCGCCTGGCTTGAAGTCGATCTGTCGCGGCTGCTCGCAACGGAGCCGAAAGTCCCTCAGTGGAAAGCCACCAGCCGGTACCCGTCGACAGATTTCGATCTGGCCTTCGTGCTCACCGACAGCGTGGCCGCAGAGAAGCTCGACAAGGCCATCCGTCAGGCCTGTGGCAGTCTGCTCGTGGACCTTGCCCTGTTCGACATCTATCGCGGCGCAGGTGTGCCGCAGGGCTCGCGCAGCCTTGCGTATCGACTCCGCCTGCAGTCATCGGACAGAACTCTCACCGACAGCGAGGTTGCTGGCGTTCGATCGAAGATTGTCAGCATCACCACGAAACTCGGTGCTCAACTCCGCGGCTGAAATCGGTGACCTAGTTCCAGCTGAGTTCGTCCGGCGCGTTGGCAAGGAGAGCCCTGCGACCGCCGTTGCGTCGAAGTACGTCTCGCCACAGATCGAGGGGATTCGACGTGAACACGTCACCCGTGGCGTACGGCACTACGAGCCAAGCGCCTTCGTCGAGCTCGTCCTCCAGCTGGCCGGGGCCCCATCCGGAATAGCCGCGAAACACCCGGAGCTGTTGGATGCCCTCGGCAAGTTCGTCGGCGAGGAGCGACAAGTCGACCGTGGCGAGACCATGGTCGAGCGGCGCGATTCCGTCGGCATCGGTGGTGAGCCCGAGCGCTGCGATCGCAATGAGCCTGTCCGATTGCACCGGACCGCCGCTGAAGACGGCCGCGGGGTGAGACAATTCGTGCAGCCATGGAATGCTGCCCGGGACGTGGTCCATGTCGGTGGGACGATTGATCACAAGGCCGAGTGCACCACTCGCGTTGTGTTCAATCATGAACACCACCGTGCGATGAAACGTCGGTTCTTCGAGTAGCGGCACTGCGACGAGCAAGGCTCCCTTTGTCGAGCGCAGCGCCTGGTCGTCGTACTCCACCGAAGTATTCTGCCCGAGCACCGATGCGGCGTCACGACATGTCACCGGGTTCGTGGGTACGTTCCTACGATCATTGCATGATCATGCACATAGATGTATGATCATGCGTCTATGGTTCGAGTAGGCATCATTGGCGCAAGCGGTTACACAGGCGCCGAGCTCTTGCGTCTTGCCGCGCAGCATCCCGACTACGAGGTCGTGATCGCAACCGGCGACAGTCAGGCCGGCACGTTGGCGGCCTCGCTCTATCCGAGTCTTGCGGTTCGCTACCCGAATCTCGTGTTTTCCGAGTTCGATCTTGGAGCAGCCGTCGGACTCGATCTGGTCTTTCTCGGTCTACCCCACGAGGCATCAATGGAGCTGGCACCGCGGCTGGTGGGCGCAGTGGGCTGCGTCGTCGACCTGTCTGCCGCGTATCGCCTCAAGGATGCGTCGCTGTACCCGCAGTGGTACGGCTTCGAACACGATCAACCCGCACTGCTTGCCGAGGCCGTCTATGGCCTGCCCGAGTTGTATCGCGACCAACTCATCGGCGCTCGCCTCATCGCGACTCCTGGGTGCCACGTGACCGCAGCGAGTCTTGCGTTGAGGCCGCTGGTCGCTGCGGGTCTCATCGAGACCAATGGTGTCATCGTGAACAACGCCACTGGCATGTCTGGTGCCGGCAGGGCTCTCAAGCTCTCGAGCATGTTCTGTACCGTCGACGAGAACTTCGAGGCCTACGGACTGCTCGATCACCGTCACACGCCGGAGATCGAACAGGTCGTCGGGGCACAGGTGTTGTTCACTCCACACCTCGCGCCGATGAACCGCGGCATTCTCGCCACTTGCTACGCGCGTCCTGCCGAGGGCGCCACATTGACCACGTCGTCGTTGCTGGCGACGTTGGCGCGGGCGTACGACAACGAACCATTCGTCGTGGTGCGTCCCGCACCGCCGGCGACCAAGGCGACCCTCGGCACCAATGCAGTGCATCTCACCGCTCGCTTCGATGAGCGCACGAACACGGTGATGGCCATCTGTGCCATCGACAATCTCGCCAAGGGCGCAAGCGGTGGGGCGGTGCAGGCCGCAAACGTCGCCCTCGGTCTCGATGAAACAGCGGGCCTTACGGCCGTCGGGCTGTACCCGTGAGCGCCGGTTCGAATCCCAATGCCGGCGGAGCCTCGACCCCGGGCATGAAGGCCGACATCTTGCTGGAGGCGCTGCCGTACATTCGCCGGTTCGCCGGGCGCACCGTGGTCGTGAAGTACGGCGGCAACGCGCTAGCGGGGGCCACTGAGGACGACGCGCTCGCGTTGTTTGCGCAGGACATCGTGCTGATGCACGCCGTTGGTATGCGGCCCGTCGTGGTGCACGGTGGGGGGCCCCAAATCAGCGCACTGATGGAACGGCTCGGCAAGGTCACCGAGTTCCGCAACGGCCTCCGCGTCACCGATGCCGAGACTGTCGACATCGCGCGCATGGTGTTGGTCGGTCAGGTCAATCCGCAGCTGGTTGCGGCAATCAACGTGCATGGCCCGCTCGCCGTCGGTGTGTCGGGCGCCGACGCAGGCCTCATTGTTGCCGCACCCCGCAATGCCGAGCTCGGTTTCGTGGGCGATGTCACAGGGGTGAATCCCACCATCCTCAACCGCCTGCTCAACGAAGAACTCATCCCGGTGATTGCCACCATCGGCAGCGATGCAACTGGCCAGGCGTACAACATCAATGCCGACACCGTCGCTGGTGCCATCGCCGAGGCGCTCGGGGCCGAAAAGCTCGTCTACCTCACCGATATCGAGGGCTTGCGACGTGTGGTCGATGACCCATCGAGTCTCATTCGCCAGACCACCCCGGACGAACTCGACGGGCTGATGCTCGACGGCACCATTGCCGGAGGGATGATCCCCAAGGTCGAGAGTTGCGTGCAGGCAGTGCGCAATGGCGTCGGGCGAGCGCACATCCTCGATGGACGGATCCCACACGTGTTGTTGCTCGAAGTGTTCACCGATGATGGCATCGGCACGATGGTTCATGGAGGTGTTGCGTGATCGCACATGCTTTCGACGTACAGGGTGATCGGTGCCCGTTCATTCCCGTTTTTGGCCCACCCCAGGTGATGTTCGTTCGCGGTCAGGGCACCGAACTCTGGGATGCGAGCGGCAAGCGGTATCTCGACTTCCTCGGCGGTCTTGCGGTGATTTCCTTGGGACACTCGAACCCGGTGATCGCCGATGCCATCTGTGAGCAGGCGCGCACGCTGATGCATGTGTCGAACCTGTTCGCGAACCCGGTTGCTACCGAGGCAGCACAGATGGTGAATGCACTGCTCCTGGAAACCACGGGTCACGTGGGTCAGACGTTCTTTTGCAACTCCGGAGCGGAGGCCAACGAGGCCGCGTTGAAGCTGGCTCGCAAGTTCGGTGGGCGGGGACGTCACGTGGTGGTGTCTGCCTACGGCAGCTTTCATGGGCGCACACTTGCGACGCTCGCCGCCACGGGCCA
Source organism: Actinomycetota bacterium (assembly GCA_043753895.1). Lineage (GTDB taxonomy): Bacteria > Actinomycetota > Acidimicrobiia > Acidimicrobiales > Ilumatobacteraceae > WLMZ01. The sequence continues at coordinate 9,742 of JAYUWK010000107.1, read as the reverse complement.
GCCCGCCAAGCACGAGCCGTTCTTCCCGATGCCCGAAGGCTTTCGACACGTGGCATTCGGCGATACCGACGCGTTGCAGTCTGCGGTCGATCCCTCCGTTGGCGCGATCCTCATCGAAACGGTGCAGGGAGAAGGCGGAGTGGTTCCCGCACCGCCCGGTTACCTGCGCGCCATTCGAGATCTATGTGACGAGCGCGGCATGTTGATGATCGTCGACGAGGTTCAGACCGGCTTCGCGCGCACGGGGCGCTGGTTCGGTTTCCAACACCACGACGTCGTACCCGATGTCGTCACGATGGCCAAAGGAATGGGCAACGGCTTTCCGGTCGGAGCGGTGTGGGCCCGTCACGACGTGGCATCGGCGTTCCAACCCGGTGATCACGGCAGCACCTACAGCGGTACGGCGATTGCCACTGCGGCGGTCCGCGCCGTGATCAACGAGATGCGGCGCATCGATGCTCCGTCCATGAGCGCCAACAAGGGCTTGTATCTTAGCGAGAAGTTGTCTGCCGTTGCGGGCGTCGCGAGCGTGCGCGGCCAGGGGCTGCTGCTCGCCGCCGAACTCGCGAATGGCGTGGACGCAAAGTCGGTGTACTCGGCGCTGCTCGAGCGCGGCGTCGTGACCAATGCGGTGACAGCAACTGCGCTGCGCTTTGCGCCACCCATCACCGTCTCTCTCGCCGAGATCGACGAAGTCGTCGCCATCGTCGGCGAGGTACTCGCGTGACCGTCCGCCATCTCCTAGAGGTCACCGATCTGTCGACTGACGAGGTCCGCCAGGTTCTCGCGCTCAGTGCGCTCCCTGTCGCTGCGCTTGGAGCTCCGTTGCGCGGACAGGGAGCAGCCCTCATCTTCGAAAAGCCCTCGAATCGCACGCGTCAGAGCATGGAGATGGCGGTCGTGCAGCTCGGCGGGCACCCTGTATACACCCGGGGCGAGGAGGTCGGTTTCGACGTTCGTGAGAGTGTCGAGGACGTCACCCGGATCATGGATGGCTATCACCACCTCCTTGCTGCTCGTGTCTTCGACCACGCGATCGTCGAACGCATGGCGACGGTCAGTGCCGTACCCGTCGTGAACATGCTCAGCGACCGCAGCCATCCACTTCAGGCGTTGGCAGATGTGCTGACCATGACCGAGCAGTGGGGCACACTCGACGCCCGTACCGTTGCCTATGTCGGTGACTTCAACAACGTCGCCCGATCATTGGCGCAAGCGTGCCTGATGCTCGGTGCGAACGTGCAACTCGGCTGCCCCGACGGCTACGGCGCCTCGACGGATGAGTTGAGCGTGCTTTCGGGCATCGGAAGCGGTGCGATTGCTCAATTCGTCGATCCTGCCGATGCGGTCCACGGCGCCGACGCGGTACACACCGATACGTGGACCTCAATGGGGCAGGAGGCCGAGAAGGCCCAGCGCCGTGCAGTCTTCGGACGATATCAGGTCACTGAGGCGCTGATGGAAGGTGCGTCGCCGACGGCAGTCTTCATGCATTGTCTTCCTGCCTATCGCGGCCACGAGGTCGCCGCCGGTGTCATCGACGGCTCGCGCTCGATCGTCATCCGCCAGGGCCACAACCGCATGCACGCAGCGCGAGGTGCGCTCGCCTTTCTCGTCGGAGTTCGTCCATGACCACCAAAGTGCAACGCCAACAGACCATCAGTCGACTCATTGGTCGTCATCCGGTGACGAGCCAGCCACAGCTGCTCGAGCTGCTCGCCACCGAGGGAATCGCGGCCACTCAGGCCACGGTGTCTCGCGACCTCGAGGACCTCGGTGCCGTGAAGGTTCGGGTGCCGGGTGGCGACACCGTCTACGCGATTCCGGAATACGAGCCGGCTCGCATCGCCCCCGAGGATCAACTCCGCCGGGTCATGGGTGAATGGGTGGCTGAGGTCCGCCATGCCTACCACAACGTGATTATTCGCACGCCCCCCGGTTGCGCCCACGTCGTCGCATCAGCGCTCGATCGATCAGGCATCACCGGAGTGCTCGGGACGGTGGCCGGCGACGACACTCTGTTGGTCATTGCCGACGAGAGCACTACGGGTGCCAAGTTGGCGGCCAAGTTGCGCGACCTCGCCGGAGTGGACGGATTCCGCTGATGGCAACGAGCGAACACGACCAGGAACGCGACGGTCACGACGACCCCAAGACCCTGTGGCACGGGCGTTTCGAGGGTGGACCAGCCGCTGAGTTGATGGCCTTCACGGAGAGTCTGTCGTTCGACGTGCGGCTCTGGCCCGACGACATCGCGGGCTCGCGCGCACACCTGAGCGGGCTTCTCCGCGCTGGTTTGGTCTCAGATGTCGAATGCGATGCAATGTCGCGCGCGCTCGATCAGGTGGCATCCGAGATGGAGGCGGGAGCGTTCGAGTTTGCAGCGAGCGACGAGGACATCCATACGGCCGTGGAGCGCCGTGTCACCGAAATCGCCGGCCTGGCTGGTGGCAAGTTGCACACCGGACGAAGTCGAAACGATCAGTCGGCCACCGATGTGCGTCTCTGGATCAAGCGTGAGTTGCGCATCGTTGCGTCACGTATCGTGGCGTTGCAGCGGGCCTTGCTGCAGCGTGCCATCGCCGCCGAGGGCATCTACTTGCCGGGCTATACCCACATGCAACGCGCCCAGCCTGTTTTGTTGGCTCATCACCTGCTCGCCCACGGTTGGGCGCTCGGTCGCGACATCGAACGGATCCGCGAAACGCTGGGCCGGGTCGACGTGTCGCCGTTGGGGGCCGGTGCCCTGGCGGGATCTTCGCTTCCCCTTGACCCACAATTCAGCGCCGATCAGCTCGGCTTCGCTGGTGTGTTCGAGAACTCTCTCGACGCCGTCGGCTCACGTGACCACATTGCCGAGGTGCTGTTCGCGCTCACGTTGGTGGCGATCAACCTGTCGCGGATCGGTGAGGAGTGGGTGCTCTGGACCAGCGAGGAGTTCGGCTTCGCCAAGCTCGACGACGGGTACGCCACAGGTTCGTCGATGCTGCCGCAGAAGAAGAACCCGGACATCGCCGAACTCGCGCGCGGCAAGGCCGGCCGGCTGATCGGCGATCTCACTGGCTTTCTTGCGACGATGAAGGGGCTTCCACTCAGCTACAACCGCGACTATCAAGAGGACAAGGAGCCGTTGTTCGATGCGATGGATCAGGTTCGCCTCGGTCTGAGCGCGATCACCGGCATGATCGCAACGGCAACCTTCGTTCCCGAACGGATGCAGGCCGCAGCCGACAGCGAGAGTGGATCCGCCACCGATCTCGCTGAGTGGTTGGTGCTACAGGGTGTGCCGTTTCGTGAAGCGCATGCAATCGTCGGGTCGCTCGTTCGTGAAGCGCTGAATGGCACCTCGACGCTTCGTGAACTCGTTGCCGAGCACCCGCGTCTCGGAGTGGAGCCAGCGGCGCTGGTGGCGCCGGGCGTGGCCGTGACTCGTCGCACAACCCCTGGAGGGGCTGGGCCTTTGCCGGTGGCGGTCCAGGTCACGCGCTTTACCGATGCGCTCGACCAATGGGCTACTTGGGTGGGTCCGACGAGGTGAACTTTCGACTGCTCGGAGAGGTGTTCGTCACGGTGCTGTTCATCATCGATCCGCCCGGCAACGTCCCGATCTTTCTGAGCGTGACCCGATTGTTGTCGCCCAAGGAGCGCAATCGTGCTGCCTTGGTGGCCGTCCTGACGGCATTCTTGGTGATCGCGATCTTTGCCATCGGTGGTCGGCAGATCTTGGAGTATCTCGGAGTCACCGTTCCGGCGCTGCGCGCGGCCGGGGGACTGTTGCTGCTGTTGGTGTCGCTCGAACTGCTGTCGGGTCGCGAGGCCGCAGCAATCGAGGAAATGACGCCGCAGCAACGAACATCGATTGCCATGGTTCCACTCGGCACCCCGCTGCTCGCAGGACCCGGTGCGATCGTTGCGACGATCGTCTTCGTCGGGCGCAGCTCGGGCCCACGTGATCTGATCGCGATCGCACTCGGTCTGATGGCGACCATGGTGGCCACGTTCCTCGCCCTCCGTTTCAGCGGGCTGATCATGCGCGCGATCCGGCCCACCGGTGTGCTGTTGGTGTCACGGGTTTCAGGAATGTTGGTGGCAGCGATAGCCGTCCAGATGATCGCCGACGCCATTCGGGACTTCATCAACGTGGCCCCGTAGGGTCTGGGGCCCGTAAGGTCAGAGCGTGGGGTATGTCCATCGGATCCGCGTTCGCTACGGCGAGTGCGACATGCAACAGGTTGTCTTCAACGCGCACTACCTCGCGTATTGCGATGATGCCGTGGACACCTGGTTCCGTTCAGCCCTCACCCCGGATGGTGCAGGATTCGAGTCCCTCGGCTTCGACTTCATGGTGAAGACCGCCACCATGACCTGGGATCGTCCGCTGCGCTTCAGCGACACGTGTGAGCTCCACTGCTCGGTTGCGCGTTGGGGCAACGCAAGTTTCGACATCGCGATTCTCGGCTCGGTCGATGACGAGCAACGATTTGGGGCGACCATCACCTACGTCAGCGTTGCTCCGGGCACGACACGAGTGGAACGTGTCCCTGAGCTGGTGCGTGCCCGGCTTGAATGACCGTCTCGTGGGGACGTGCCTCGACCGCGCATTCTTCGAGGCGGATGCCCCCGAAGTTGCTCCGCGGCTGCTCAACAAGGTGTTCGTCGTCGGCGGATGCACTGGCAGGATCGTCGAAGTCGAGGCCTATACCGGCGATGACCCGGCCAGTCATTCATACCGCGGTCGCACCCAACGCAACAGCGTGATGTTTGGACCTGCTGGTCACCTCTACGTGTACTTCACCTATGGAATGCATCACTGCGCGAACGTGTCGACCGGCCACGAAGGAGACGGACAGGCGGTCTTGCTGCGCGGGGTCGTGCCGCTATCGGGAACCGAATTGATGATGCAACGCCGCGGCCGGGAGCAGCACATCGCTGACGGACCGGGAAAACTGTGTCAGGCCTTTGCCGTTGACCGCAGCCTGAACGGGGCCGACCTGTGCGCTCCAACGACTGCTCGATCTCTCGTCAGCATCTTCGACGACGGGCGGGAACCACCAGAGCACGCGATCGCCTCGAAGCGAATCGGTATCCGACTGGGGACCGAACGTCTGTGGCGTTGGTCAGTCGCGTTGTAACCAACGGATATCGGCGCCGTGATAGCCGACTTCGGCGAGCACTTCTTCGGATCCTCCTGGCCAGGAAGTGAGCCTCACGTCGGCGACAGCGGCGGTGGCCGGCTCCATCCGGACCCAAAACAACGGAGCCCCCTGATGTGCCCGCGCCGCAGCGGCGTACAGGGCTCCCCGCACTCGATCACGTGTGGGTTTCGGGAGGTACTGCCAAACGATCGAGTGAAATACCACAGTGGCGGTCCCACTCTGTGGTCCGGACGCGAGGTGGTGTGTCAGCCATTCACCCGCATCGGCTTGCTCGACGGTGACGGGGAATTGAGCAGCGATGTCGAGCGCTGCTCTCAGCCGTGCCATTCGCTCCACGTGGTCAGGCCACACGAATGACATCATCGTGAGGCGGCCATCTCGGGTGCTGGCGTCGATGGGTGCGATGTCGCTACCGCGCCTTCGTGCGATGCGAACGTTGCTGTGCAGTGAGGGCACCGGAGCGGTCCACCAGCTCGCGTCGAAGCGGAGGGCGCTCGCGGGATCGCCCAACCGGGCGTGTCCGGTGTCGTAGTGATATTGGTCCCAACGCGAAAGGAGCCCGGCCGAACTCCCGATCTCGAAGACATCGAGGGGGAGACCATGCCGATGGGAGATCAACGAAAAAGCCGAAGCGAGTGCTGGCGCCCGACCAACCTCGTTGGTCTGAACATTGCGCTGCATGCCGGCGGTGAACTCGGTGCGGTGTTGGTGCGCTGTTTCGACAAACTCGTGAGCGATGTTCTCGCCGTGCCAGCTTCCCCCGCACGATGGGTAGAACTGCGCGAGTCCGGGGGCATCGCCAGCCAGCGCAAGCCGGTGGGCGGTGGCGAGATAGCGCAGTGGTATCGCGTCGCGCATCGGTTGGTCGCTGACACCCTCGAGCAGTTCGGCGGTGATTCCGCCCATGCGCAGGTCGGTGAGCAGGCCTTCAAGCAAGTGAGCATAGAGCGGCGAGCCCATGTGTGCAGCAGACGCGGCCTGTGCCTCAATCGCCTGCTCGATGGAGATGTTCGCCCCGGCCATCAGCCCAGCGCGCTGGTCACGACGGCCATCACGTCAGCGGCTGACTGACTCGGCTGCATCTCGTGGATTGCCCAGGTTGCGCCCCGACGTTCGAACTCGTCGAAGTGGTGATCCGGCGTGACCATCAATGCGAAGTCGTAGCCATCAAGCCCGCCACGCAGGTTGGCGATGTAGTCCACGATCTCGCCGAAGCGGTCTGGGGTGATCACCGTCGGGCACAGGCCCTCGAACCTGGCAGCGCGCTTCAGTGGTGTCTGGTTGGCCCCACGCGCCGCCAACCAGAAGGGCACACGCGGGGACTGCACACCCGTGGGAGCCAAGGTGATGCCATCCATCTTGTAATGGCGGCCTTCGTGCACCACATGCTCGCCGCGCAGGAGGTGATCGAGGATGTCGATGCCCTCGTCGAGCATCTCGCCGCGCACTTTGGGATCGAGTTCCTCGTCGGTACGCGTGAGTTCACCGCCCGAGTCGACACCGAGTCCCAACCCCATCGTGAGGCGACCGTTCGAGAGTAGATCGAGGGTGGCGATCTCTCGCGCGAGCTTCAGCGGTCGCCGCCGAGCGATGGGGGTGACCATCGGACCGATGCGCACCCGTGATGTCGCTGCGGCGATGGCTGTCAGCATGATCCACGGATCGGCAATGAGTGTGGCCTGTTCCACCGGCCGGAGCAGGTGGTCCCAGACGAACACGCCATCCCACCCGCAGCTCTCGGCCGCGACTGCGATATCGACGAGCGTCGATGGATCGGACAATCCGCCAAAGGGTGGGAGGGAAAGGGCATGGCGCATGCCGCCAAGCTAGCCGCAAACCAACGACGCAAACGGGTGAGCAAGGTGGCAACATAGAGGGGATATGGACCTTCTCGCCGACCTCGACAGCCGTGGACTCATTCACGACTCCACCGACCGTGTTGCGCTCGCGGCACGACTCGCGAAAGGCCCCACCGGCGTCTATGTCGGTTTCGACCCCACGGCCGACTCCCTACATGTGGGCCATCTCGTCGGTCAGTTGTACCTGCGCCGGTTCCAGATGGCCGGACACCGACCGTTCCCGCTCGCAGGAGGCGCTACCGGTATGGTCGGTGATCCATCTGGTCGCAGCGATGAACGGAACCTGCTCGACCTCGAGACGTTGCGTCACAATGTGTCACGAATCGAGGCTCAATTGCAGCGTCTGCTCGACTTCAGCCCGGGCACGTTCCAAGCGCGCTTGGTGAACAACGCAGACTGGACTGAACCGGTGACCCTGCTCGACTTCCTTCGCGATGTCGGCAAGTTCGTCACGGTCAACCAAATGCTGGCCAAGGATTCCGTGCGGAGCCGCCTCGACAGCGATACAGGGCTGTCTTTCACCGAGTTCAGCTACTCGCTGCTCCAAGCCAACGACTTTCGACACCTCTATGAGCACGAGGGCGTCGAGATGCAGGCGGGCGGCTCAGACCAGTGGGGCAACATCGTCGCCGGCGTCGACCTCATCCGTCGAAGCTTGGGCGCGTCCGCCCATGCAATGACACATCCCCTGGTCACTAAGGCCGACGGCACCAAGTTCGGTAAGTCAGTCGATGGTGCCGTGTGGTTGGACCCGGCCAAGACCTCGCCCTACCAATTCCGCCAGTTCTGGATACAGGTCGACGACGCCATGGTGGGTCGATACCTGCAGATGTTTTCCATGCGGGCCATTGACTCGATCAACGGAATCCTCGAGGACCATGCCGGTGCCCCTGACCAGCGTGGGGCGCAACGCGCTCTGGCTGACGAGCTCACCGAGCTCGTGCACGGCGCTCAGGCCCTCGATGCGGCTCGCGCCGCTACGGCGGTTCTCTTCGGGGGCGATCCAACGACGGCCAGCAAGGCCACTCTCGCCGCAGTCGCTCGTGAAGTTCCGTCGTCCGTTGTTCATGCCGGCGCCCTCGACGATTTGCTCGCAGTTCTTGTTGGGGCAGGCCTCGCCAGTTCCAACGGCGATGCTCGCCGCACCTTGGCGCAGAGGGGGTATCGCGCCAACGGGGTGCAGTTGGGGGAAGACTCCCAGCTCACGACGCTGCCTCTGCTGCACGACCGCTTCCTATTGCTCCGCAAGGGCAAGTCGAACCACCATCTCCTCGAAATTTCTTGACGAAGAGGTTGCGGTCGCGAGCGACCGAGGATAATGTTTGCTCCCGCTTCGGAAGGCCGAAAAGCCCCGAACGTGACACCAACGCCCTCCGGGGTGAGTGTCGCAAGAGCTACGGCTCCTTGAAAACAGAAGAGAAGACTGAACAATCGTGCGGGCAGCACATCGCTTTGCGATGGAGCTGCTTGTCAATTCCGGTCTGACCAACGTCAGACCAAAAGAATACAAATGAAGAGCAGGACATGACGCTGGCACTGGGCTATTCCCCCAGATGCGTCATGGCTCTCAAAAATGAACGAAGCTCGAGCAATCGAGCAAGTTCTTGTCGGAGAGTTTGATCCTGGCTCAGGACGAACGCTGGCGGCGTGCTTAACACATGCAAGTCGAACGGGGTCCAAGTAGTAGCAATACTACGGAAGACCTAGTGGCGAACGGGTGAGTAACACGTGAGGAACCTACCCCGGACTCAGGGATAACAGACGGAAACATCTGCTAATACCTGATGCCGTCGGAGCATCACATGGTGCACTGACGAAAGAATCTCGGTTCGGGAGGGCCTCGCGGCCTATCAGCTAGTTGGTGGGGTAACGGCCTACCAAGGCATCGACGGGTAGCTGGTCTGAGAGGATGATCAGCCACACTGGGACTGAGACACGGCCCAGACTCCTACGGGAGGCAGCAGTGGGGAATCTTGCACAATGGGCGAAAGCCTGATGCAGCAACGCCGCGTGCGGGATGAAGGCCCTAGGGTTGTAAACCGCTTTCAGTAGGGAAGAAAATGACGGTACCTACAGAAGAAGGTGCGGCCAACTACGTGCCAGCAGCCGCGGTGACACGTAGGCACCAAGCGTTATCCGGATTTATTGGGCGTAAAGAGCTCGTAGGCGGTTCGGTAAGTCGGGTGTGAAAACTCTGGGCTCAACCCAGAGAGGCCACCCGATACTGCTGTGACTAGAGTGCGGTAGGGGAGCGGGGAATTCATGGTGTAGCGGTGAAATGCGCAGATATCATGAGGAACACCAGCGGCGAAGGCGCCGCTCTGGGCCGTAACTGACGCTGAGGAGCGAAAGCATGGGTAGCAAACAGGATTAGATACCCTGGTAGTCCATGCCGTAAACGTTGGGCACTAGGTGTGGGTCTCAACCAACGAGATCCGCGCCGTCGCTAACGCATTAAGTGCCCCGCCTGGGGAGTACGGTCGCAAGACTAAAACTCAAAGGAATTGACGGGGGCCCGCACAAGCAGCGGAGCGTGTTGCTTAATTCGATGCAACGCGAAGAACCTTACCTGGGCTTGACATGTACGGAAAAGCCGTAGAGATACGGTGTCCTTCGGGGCCGTACACAGGTGGTGCATGGCTGTCGTCAGCTCGTGTCGTGAGATGTTGGGTTAAGTCCCGCAACGAGCGCAACCCTTATCCTATGTTGCCAGCACGTAATGGTGGG
>JAYUWK010000106.1:0-3793 GCA_043753895.1 Actinomycetota bacterium | reverse complement strand
TCGGGGATCGCCGGAGATGGCGTCGAACGGAATGAAGGCGTCGGTGCCCTCGAGTTCGCCCTCGTAGGGGACGTGGACGTTGATGACAAAGGCGTCGGAGGAACTCCGCAACTGGCCGAACGCATCGGGAGGGAGTGACACAACGCGTCCCGCGATGCTGCCACGTGCGGTCGAAGGGGCGCCGCCACTCATGTCCATTTCTGGCGTCGCAACGCCGTACCACACAATCAGTGCCACCAGTAGCGAGACACCGAGGCCGAAGAGAATCCGCTTGACGATCGCAGCTGCAGGCGAGACATTGGGCTCGTCATCTGGTTCTGGCAGATCCGAGGCTGCGGAGGCTTTGTCCATTGCGTTCTCCAAGTTGTGTTGAGTGAATTCGTCGTGTCCTGATTCTGGTTCACGAGGCGGTTCACACCGAAAGCGATCCGAACCGAGCAAATCAGCTCTGCATCAGTCGGAGGAGCGGAGCCCACTTGCCGGTGACGTCGAGGACGCCGACGGCGATCAACGTCACCCCGCTCGACCGCTCAGGGAGCCTGCCGTGACGATGGAGGAGCGGGACCTGTATCGCTCCGACGAACGACAATCCCAGCAGAATGACGCCGAACCCTGCAATGCAGACGATCGCTTCGGTAACGCCCCGATAGAGGACAGGTAGCGCGGGAGGAGCGGAAGACAACACGGGCTCGTGATCGAGATGATCAGAATGGGCAGACGTGGACCAAGAGCTCGAGGAGTCGGTGGAACTGAAAGCCGGTGCCGGCGAGGTTCAGCGCTGTTGCTCCGAGACTCAAACCGATCAGGACCCCTCCTGTGAATGTGACGCGGTTGATCGGCGCCGGGCCGTCGAGCGCTTCGAGGCGAGCGAGCACCTCGGCGTGGCCCATGGCTGAACCCAGGGCAGGCAGACCAACGGTCGATCGGGCAGCGATCTCGAGTGCCCGAGCAACGATTCCCCGGTTGCCGACCTCGTCCGCTGCAACCTCGTCTGCCCACCTTTCCAGGGAGCGGCACATCAATCGATTGAGGGGTGAAACGATCGGTATCGCGGTTGAAGCAAGGTCTGCCAAAAGGAGATACCGATCGTGGCGACGATCGAGGTGCGCTTCTTCGTGGGCGATTACGGCGCAACGTTCGAGGGGAGTGAGTGCGTTCATCAGTCCCGTCGAAACGATGACTCGCCCGGAGCGTCCGGGCGTCGTCATAGCGAACGGCTCGATCTGGTCGACGACCGTGATTCGATCTCCCCCCGGAAGAGTTCGAGCGGCTCGGCGAAGCGAGCGCCATCGCACTGCCACTCTGGCGAGGATCGTGACGAGCAGCACCGATGACGGTAGCCCTAGCCATGTCGGAACCTCGTTCTGGCCGATGAGTGAACGGCACCAATCGGCAAAGCCGCCCGAGGTCGAGTGGATGAGGAAGGCGAAGGCCGGAACTGAGATGGTCCACACGCTCGCCACCGCAACTGAAACCGCACTCAAGACGAGTGCAACCGCCCCGATCCGGGGATGAAGCCGCGGGAGTGTGAGCAACGTCGCGAGTACGACAGCCGCCGATGCGCCGACGGATATGCCGACGATGTTCATCGCCGTTGACCGCGCTGATCAAGCGCTGCCCGAAGCTGCTTCGCTTCCGACGCACTGAGCCGACCCACGAATCGCGACAGTGCGGCGGGTCGGTCCTGAATCTTTGACAACGCCTCAACGAGTTGGAGTGCCCCGTAGTCGGCCTCCGTGAAGGCGGAAACGTATTCGAAGGCTCGACCGCGTGGGCTCCGGAGCACCTGACCCTTCTGCCAGAGCCTGGCCAGGATGGTCATGACCGTCGTGTACGCCAACGTGGACCCGTGTCGTTCCAGTACCTCTGACGGCGTCAATGGGGAATCTGACGACCACAGAATTGTCAGCACCTCGTTCTCCAACTCGCCAACAGCTCGACGTCTCGGCGTCGGACTTCCTCGGGGCATGATGCGATGGTACCGCTCTCCGAGCGATTGCTCGGCGCCTCGGCGCGGCTGGCAGCGCCCACGGGCGTCAGGTCGGTGCCAATGGCTGTCGACGTACTACGACATACTGTCGTAGTCGACGCGCGTCGCTGCGTGACGATGAGAAACGACAAGATGTCGTAGGTGGTGTGGATCTCTGGACAAGCCCCGCTTCCCGAATCGCTGAGGTCGCGACCGGGCGAACTCGCGCTCGGGCTGGATTGGCGACGGTTGTGTCGTATGTCGCCTGAATAGATCTGGCCTCTTCTGGTTCGTGCATGCCATCGGGCGAATTCGCGACTAGCCAACTGATCGGGCATAGGTCGCCAAGGCGTTGAGGTAGCGGTCGACGGCGGCGTGCTGAAAGGCGATCACCGCCCTCGACACGAGCTTCGCTCCCCATGTGGCCGCCGTTGCATCGACCCGGATGGTTGCTGTGACGACTCCTTGGGGATCCAGCTCGACCAGATACGACTCCTCGCCGCATTCCTGATGACCCTCAATGGTTCCGTAGGCAAAGCCGAATCTTCTATGCGTGCCCTCGGTGGTCTGGATCGTGTCATCGACAACGGCGACGATCCGGTCGGGAACGATGACGCTGACGGGACCCAATTGCAAGGTCACCAGCAAGGTGGCCCCGAGCGTGAGTGGGGCTGCGTCAGGGAAGACGAACGCGCCGATGCCCCGATGGCACTCCCAGTGGCGCAGTCCGTCACAGGCTGCCTCGAACATTGCCTGGCCGTGGCCAACGGTGACCGAACGGGAGTGGCTCGTTCGAAGCGGCCACAGATCGGGCTCGACGGTGGAGCCGACGTGGTCGTAGGTGATGGGGCGATCCGCGGCGGCATCGAGTTCCTGTGTCAACAGCTCCAGAGATGGTCGCCCACGGACGAGCCCGAGCGAGTTCATCGATACTCCAGAACGGCTTCGGCGGGTGCAGGTGTCGTGCGGAGAACGAGGAGCCGACCCACGAGTCCCGAGATGATGAAGCCGGTGGAATTGGCGGCACCATGAGTGCGGATCATCGCGTCGATCGAGAGTGCTCGCACGTCCCAATGCTGCCCCGCCGCCCAGAAGGCCGCCAACATCATCGGGACCCACGGAACAAGTGCCGCCAGACCCAGCATGAGACGGGCTGGCGCCGGGGTGGCACGGCGGAGCGCGATGTGACCCAGGATGATCGCCGTTGCCCACACGCCGATGGTCATCGTGACCGCGCCGCCGACCTGGACCGGCCCTACCTTCGTCACGAAGCCGAGCGCCACGATGGGCGGCGATCCGATGGTAGCCAGCAGGGCGCAGGAGCCGAGCCGTCCCCCGCGCTGGCGACGAGCGAAGTCGGCCAGCGCCGTCGCCCCGATTCCCACGTAGAGGAAGTGGACTGCGGTGAGCTCCACGATTGGTTCCTCGATGCCGAGAATGGTCCACCCGCTCGCCGACGTGACCACGGCGCCGACCGCAACGAATCCGTAACCGACGATCGCCAATTGGGCGAGCGGGCTCAAGGATCGTCGTTGCGCAGAGCCAGCGCGACCAACCGCCAGCGGCACCACGACGAGCCAACCCCCAGCGACGGCGAGGTGGATGTACCAGGTCGTGCTCATGAGTATACGATACTCAATGATAAGAGAGTAATCAATAGCGAATGAAGCGGTGCGCACCAGGAATGAAAGTTGTACCGCTCTGCCCGACCCCGGCGCGCCGTCTCGCGACGCCGATAAGGTCCGGCGATGCCGATCGACCCCCTCTCCGATTTCACCACCGAGAACTTCTCGAACGAATCGGTCACGCATCGCGTGTATCGCA
>JAYUWK010000105.1:0-11416 GCA_043753895.1 Actinomycetota bacterium | reverse complement strand
TGTTGATGTAAGAGACCAACATCGTCCCAGCCCAGGAGGCCTTTCACGCGGATACGCGTATCACCTCACACCATGACCATCGGTGGATCGAGGATTAGATGAACTTCGGCCTTTGCACCGTGAACTTCGCCATGCCGTTCCCGACGTGTACAAGGGCTTCGGCGAGTTTCACCACGCGGCGTTCGAGGCCGGCCGAGGTCGCCTGACGATGTGCATGGCATAACCTGCCGGGCTCTCGGTGCCGAAGTCTTGATCGTGAGGCGGGCCAAAGTGGTGACGTAGCGTGGCGTATGGTCACAGCTGATCGCGTCACACCCGATCTCACGGCGCACCGCACTGCGTACACCTCCGCAGTCGATGGCGACATCACCACGCCCATGTGGGCCGAGGCGACGTGGAGCAGCCGCTTCGTCGACATGGTCACGGGGACCGCAGGAATGTACGACACCCGAGTTGCCGTCGTGTGGGACGACACCTTTCTCAGTATCGCATTCGATATAGAGGAGCCGTTCGTGGCCGCGACGCAGACCGAGCGCGACAGCATCGTGTTCCTCGACAACGACGTCGAGGTATTCATCGATGGCGGCGACTGCTATTACGAAATCGAGGTGAACGCTGCCAATACGGTGTACGAGGTCTTCTTCGTTTGGAGAGACGCACACATGCCCGACAGCCGTTTCGACGCAGCTCAGTTCGATGTGCATGCACCCGACGTCTACACCTTCGCCGGTGACTACGACCGCCACGGCGCCTCGTTCTGGAAGGGCACCCATCCCCGCGGAGCCCGTTGGGCATTCACCGGGTTCGACATGCCTGGGCTGCGCACCGGGGTTCGTATCGAGGGCACGCTGAACGATGACTCCGACATTGATCGCGGATGGTCTGCGGAAATCTCGATTCCGTGGACGAGTCTGTCGCTTCTCGCGGCGTCGCGATCGGTGCCCCCACAGCCAGGCGACGAGTGGGTGATGTTCCTCGGTCGATTCCAGAGGTTGATCGCAAGCGGCACAGAGGTACTCCCCCACCCTGCGATGGCGCTGAACAGTCACGGGGTTTACGACACTCACCTGCCCGAGCGGTGGAGCCGTATTCGTTTCGAGGTGTGAGCCAGCCTGCTAGGTTCCCGCTCAATGATGGCGTCAGCGGGTGACGTCGGCTGAAGGGGGCCACCGTGTTGGACGCTGAATGGATTGCACCGGGACCAGGCCCATGGCGTCAGGATCGTGCGCACTTTCCCGCATCGATCACACCCATCCTCCAAGAGGCGTACCCGGAGAACTTCGCCAAGGGATTCGAGGAGACGTTCGGTGCCTGGGGCGTGTTACTCGACAGCATGAACATGCGATTCGTCAATGGCTTTCCGTACATGCAGCCCGTGCCATTCGACGCACCGGGCCCCGACGGCCCGCGCACACCCGAGTACCTCGGTGCCGAGATCGGCCGGCGTGCCGGCGTCGCCGCTGACGCCTTCGAGAACCGCATCTGGCGCGACACACTGCGCTACTGGGACAGCGAACTGAAGCCCGCCGCTATTGCGGCGCACCAAGCGCTCGGCGACGTCGACCTGGCGGCGTTGGACACAGAGGGCTTGCGTACCCATCTGCATCGTTGTGTCGATCACCTGAAGGCCATGTGGTACCAGCATCATCGTTTCAATGCTATGGCCATGGTGCCTCCCGGCGACTTCTGTTTGCACGCCGCGCAATGGACGGGTCGCGACCCGATGTCGTTGTTCGCCATCTTCGATGGTTGGTCACCGGTGTCGAGCGTGCTCCCTCCGGAAATGGAGGACGCGATCGCGTCGCTGCGAACTGATGCCGAGGCTCGTTCGCTCCTGCACGGCGAGGCTCCCGCGGCCGATCGGGTGGCCGAGCTCTGCGCTCGTGTTCCCGGCGTTGCGGCATACGTGCGCGATATCGGCTTCCGCATCGCTGCCGGTTTCGACATCACCAACCCCACGGTTCGCGAACGCCCAGAGATGATTCTCGGCCGGCTCCAGGCTGCACTCGATCACGACGCCGCGGGCGCGCAGATGCGCTCCAAAGTGCTCGCTGATCAGGTTCGCAGCGAGGTGCCTGCCGAGCATCACGAACTGTTCGACGATCTTCTGGCCGAAGCTCGATTGATGTATCGACTGCGCGACGAGCGCGGCCTGTACAGCGACGCTTCTGCGGCCGGCCTGATCCGTCTCGCGCTCATCGAACTCGGCACCCGTTTGCACGCGCAGGGCCGCATCGGTTTCAAGTACGACACACTCGACATCACCATTGCCGAGATCGACGCCTTGCTCGACGGCGCCGAGCACCCCACTTCAGCAGAACTGACCGAGCGCGTCGCAGCACGCAAAGCCGCCAGCGCAAAGGGCGCTCCGGCTGGACTCGGGCCAGATGCCCCGCACCCGCCGCCGCTCGACATGCTGCCGCCATCTTTGGGTCGGCTGATGGGCACATTCGGTTTCGTGCTCTCTGGAGTTCTGGGCGAGGCCGACGGGCCGGCCGGCGACGCCACCACCATCATCGGCATCGCCGGCAGCCAAGGCGTCTACGAGGGTCCAGCGCGTATCGTGCGCAACTTCGACGATCTGATGCTGCTGGAAGAGGGCGACGTGCTGATCACCTCGGCCACGGGCGAGTCGTTCAACGCCTTCTTACACATTCTCGGTGCCATCGTCACCGACCATGGCAGCTTCGCCTCGCACGCTGCGATCATGGGCCGCGAGATGGGCTTCCCAACCGTCGTTGGCACCGTGAACGGAACCAGCCGCATCGTCAGCGGCGACCGGGTTCGCGTCGATGGTGCTGCCGGCACGGTGACTGTTCTGGAATGAGCGGAGACCACTTCTACACCCAGGAGCACTTTATATGACCACCATCGTCGTCGGTGTCAACAATCAGGCAACTGCACTGGCCGCGTTCACGCGCGCGAAGTCCCTCGCTCAACTCACCGATGCACAGCTGCACCTCGTGTATGCCGTCGATGCCGGCGACACTGCTGCAGAGGCAACGGCGCGTCGACACGCAGAAGGTCTGCTCGAATCCTTGGCCCTGTCGTCGGGGCACCTGGTCATCGTGCACGTCATCGCAGCAAAGCCGCACGACGCGATCCTGCAGGTGGCCGACCATCAACACGCCGACCTCGTTGTCATCGGCAACAAAGGCCTGACCAAGCACGGCAGGTTCACCCGTGAGGTGCCCGCGCAGGTGTTGCGACACGCGACGTGCTCGGTGCTCGTGGTCGACACGGCATCCGGGTCGATGGCCGGCAAGGCATCCTCCCCGTCGCAACCGTTCGGCTGAGCCTCACAGGTAGGCGGGGGCCGCCGCTCGTCACGCCCGGATGCGCGATGCGGGCTGGTAGTTGACCCCCGCAGTCTCGTCGACCCTCGCAAGCAACTTGCGACACGGCAGTTCGAATCGATCGGAGAACTCGATCGAACGCGGCTCCCCAAGGAATTGCCACGGGAGCATGGTCAAGGTGTCAGTGGCATCCTCGAGGCGCTGTCGAAATGCGATCCCGACGGGCAGCACTGTGCGGTCGAGGGCCAGTCCTTTCGTCACGAGGGCGTTCCAGCCGAGGTCGATTTCCACCGCCGATGTGCCTCGTGATGTGGCGAGCCAATCCGTTTCATAGCCGAGCCAGGCGTTGTGCAGGATCGACGCCTCAGCATGGGTGAGTCCCTCGGCCACGACCAACGCCCAGTGTGTGTCGCCGCGCCACTCGCGCAGACAGTTCACTGCATGCCAACCCAACAGCAGCGCGTCGGTGGGCCGCGCTGTCGCGAGGTGCGCCCCGAAGAACACCCGCCCCACCACAGGCAGTCGCTCGACGACCTGCCACAATGCCGGACCGACATCGATGAGCGGGTCAACGATGTCTGGCGCGTACTCACCCAGCCCGTCGACCACCGCTGCATCTCGGGCCAAGCAGATCTCACGAAAGCGATCGGGAGTCTCGAGGAACTGGAACACGCCGCGAATCGCGAGCGGAGCGCAGCGAGCAGCGACATAGCCCAGCGGGCCGGCGAACGCCTCAGGAAGTCCCGCCTGTTGATAGCGCTCTCCCGCACCGGGATCCCAGAAGATCCAGCCGATAGTCGCCTGAACGGACCGCGCATTGCGCCGGCTGATTCCGAACCAGTCAGTGGCAGCTACAGAGTCGATGCGTCGACAGTAGTCGCACGCCATCGGCGGTTGACGACGCCCGCGATGATGCCGAATTGGCCGAGGTAATAGGTGACCATGACCGGCAGGTCAAAGGCCGAGGTGGGCCGAACGAACTGTTGGAGCGCGAGCATCGAGTCCGACGAGAGGAAGATCACCCCACCCACCGACGCAAGCACGGCTGCGGCCTTCACCCAATCGGGCCGGCGCCATGTTTCGAGCGACGACAACACCATCGTGCAGAGCCCGATCGCATACACCGCGACTGCCACCTTCAACATTCCCGAGATGTGCGGATAGAGAACCGAATAGAGCATTACTGCGTACGTGCCCAGCACGATCACGAACACCACGGTCAGCCGACCCGGTGCCACCCACGGCCGGTTGAACCCATTGATGTAGCAGATATGGGCGAGAAGAAACGCGACGAGACCCAGATCGAAGGCAGTCGATCCGGAGCCGATGAGCAACACGTCACCAGCGAGAGAGAACACCAGCCCGACGCCAAACCACGTGCGTGGCGAGTTGAGACCGCTCGGTTGGCGGCGGGTCTCGACGAGGTACCACCCGATCAGGATCACGATGGTCGTCGGCTTGGAGATGTTCTTCAGCGTGGTCCAGTGCTCGGCAATGGACACCCAGTTGACAATCGCCATGGGCAACGCGACCCACGGCAGGCGCAGCCCCTGTCGCCTCACGTTGCAGGTGAGGCAAAGAGTTCGCTGAAATACGGCGAGAGAAATCGACCAAATGGGTCGAGCGCGACCCGCTGACGCTCGAGCGCATCGATGCGTTCGCCGAAGGCCTTGACCACTGATTCGCGCGTGAGGTACTTCGTCTGGTTCAACAGAGGCACACCGTCGAAGCGCTGTCCCAGAACGCTGTACGCCTTCTGGAATGCGTCCCAGCCGGGCTCGGGAGTGGTGACTGGATCGATGGTGATCGAATCGTTGCTATAGGAATACGAAAGCAGCGAACTCTGATCCTGAAAAGTGCGGTAGCCAACGCTCGGCATCGTGATGCGGAACCCGGTCTCTTTGTAGTAGTCCTTGCAGAACTGGAAGTACGCACGCATCGCATCGGGATAGCGATCGGCAGGGTATGCCCAGATCATGAACGTGTACTTGCAGTCGTTGGCCACGGGTGGGTAGTGGATCTGCTGATCGGCAGCCAGGGTGTTCTTACCCCGAATACACAGCCGCAAGACCGGAAACGTGATCGCGCTGAGCGCAACGAGCGACAGCGAACGGAGGAACTTTGTCGGGATGAAACGGCGAGTGAGATACGCCCAGCCCGGACCGATGTCCTTCCACAGGAAGTTGCGCAGCTTCCACTGCCAGTGGCTATAACGCTGGCCCGGCTCCACGTCGTGATACGTGCGGAACTCGACAGCGACCTTGTTACGCATGGGGTCCATGAACATCATCAGCGATTGCGCGCTGGCGGTGATCTCGGGGAGAGCAGCGAGATACTTCTCCAGCGAATAGACCTTGTGATGCACCGACATCGGCTGCATCGGTCGCACTCGGAACGTGACCTCGTAGGTGATGCCGAAGGTGCCGTAGCTCGAACGGAACGCCTGCATCAGCGGTCCATCGGCCTCGGTGATTTCCAGCAGGGCTCCCGTCGCAGTGACGATTCGGGCGCCGATGCAGTATGACGACACCTGACCGTGCTCACCGGGAAAGGCGGCCTCCTTGGTACCACAGTTGGCCGCTGCCCCCATGCTCAGATCGCCGAGTTCGATGTTCACGAAGAATTGCAAACCGTGCTTCACCAACTCTTCGGCCACGTCCTTGAGGAGCGCGCCTGGCTGCGTTGTAACCGTGTCGGAACCAGTGGAGACGACCCTGTTCATCGCAGTCATGAACAGGGTCGTGCCTGCAGGGGCAGATGCGCACGCCGTGGTCGAATGGTTCGAGCCGACGCCGCGCACCGGGCTCGGATACGTGTTCGGATCGAGCACGATCGCAACGATCTGCTCCACCGACGTCGGCGTCGCCTGCGCACCTGGCGTCCAAACAATGTCACCGAACCAGTTGTGTACTTCGGTCGTCGTCATCGTTTCACCGGCCCTTCGTTGGTTCGTCGCATCATGACATGCCATCAAACTGGAGCCAAGAGAAACCGGTGTATTCTTCAGGGGTTCTTTGGGGGCGAATTGTTGCAAACGGATCGAGACCGACTTCGTGCGTATCTGTCGGCTCCGGTCGCGCGCCGGTTCGTTGCAGATCCGAGTCCACCCTCTGATCCCAGGGCGGATGTCATGCTGGGGGCCGCCCTGATGGCCGACATCGCTGGTTTCACGCAGCTCACCAACCGGCTCGCCAGCGACGGTGCCGTCGGCTCTGAGATCCTCACCGGCATCATCAATGATTACTTCGCCAAACTCGTGTCGCTTGTCTCCTCCCACGGCGGCGAGGTCATCGCGTTCGCCGGAGACGCGCTCGTCGCTGTCTTCATCGCCGACGACGAAGCCGGACTCGGCGACGCTGTTCTTGCATCTGCAACATGTGCGATCGCAATCCAACGCACGCTCGATGGCTACGCGGCAGCCGACGGAGTTCGGCTCCGACTGCGGATGGGTATCGGCGCCGGGCAACTCTTCGGTGTGCACGTCGGCGGCGTCGCCGACAAGTGGTTCTACGTACTGGCTGGCGATGCCCTGCTGCAGACAGTCGCCGCGGCACTCGCAAGCGAGCCGGGCGAAGTGCTCGCATCGGGCCAGGCAGCACGCGCGGCAGGAGCAACGCTCGAGACCGCCCCGAGCCACGACGACACGATTCAACTCGACACGATTCAACTCGACACGGCCCAACTCGACACGGCCCAACTCGATACGACCGACGAGGGCATGGTCCGAGTGATCGGATTCCTCAGCGCGCACTTGCGATCGCCGACGGTCGCGCCGGCGATCCCCGATGAAGCGTGGCCCGCACTACAGCGATACGTGCCCGATCAGGTGCTCTATGGCATTGCTGCCGGCCACGGTGATTGGCTCGCTGGATCGCGGGTCGTCTCGGTGATGTTCGTCAAGCTGCTCGATATCTCGCCCAGTGAAGCGAACGCGCTCGAGTCGGCTCAGGTGGCGATGACGACCATGCAGGCGGTGTTCCAGCTCTTTGACGGCTATATCAACCAGATCCTGATCGACGACAAGGGCGCGGTGATCGTGGGCATTTTCGGCGCTCCTCCACAGGCGCATGAAGATGATGCGTTGCGCAGCATGGAAGCCGCACTCGATCTGCAGCGCGCGCTCAAAGGCGTGGGTCAACGCTGCGGCATCGGCGTTACCCGTGGCCGCGCATTCGTGGGTCCCGTCGGCGGCGAGCAGCGTCGTACGTACACCGTCATGGGCGATGTGATGAACCTCGCGGCGCGGCTGATGAGCGCTGTCGGAGAGGGCATCCTCTGCGACCAGGCCACGGTGGCCGCAGTCGGCGAGCGTGGTGACTTCGGCGACCCCATCGACATCAAGGTCAAGGGCTGGGCCGAGATGATCTCAACGTTCACCCCCATCCGCATCGATCGCGCCCGAGCGCGACGCGTGGAGACATCTGCGCACCTCGCCGGTCGCAAGCATGAGGCCGCGACCATCGAGCGCTGCCTCGACGACGTTCAGGCCGGCCACAGCCGCGTCTTGATCCTCGAAGGCGAGCCCGGCGTGGGGAAATCGAGGCTGGTCGCCCACCTCGTGAGTCAGGCTGCGTCGAGGCAACTCATGACCATGGTTGCCGACGCCGACGCGATCCAACAGGCAACGCCCTACTACGCGTGGCGGCGTTGCCTGACGTCCTTGCTCGACATGGACCGGTCGGCCGATTGGACTGATGACGAATCGCGCACGCACGTACTCGCCCGGCTCGCCGTGGAGGATCGAGATGGAGCGCTTGCCCCATTTCTCTCGAGCGTGTTACCGGTGGACTTCGTCGAGAGCAACGCCACCCGAGCAATGACGGGCGAGGATCGTTCGTACTCGACGCGACAGTTGGTGGCCCGACTGGTGCGTAGCGAACATGAACGGCGCGCCGCTGATGGTTCTGCACGTGTCGGCGCCGTACTCATCCTCGAAGACGCCCACTGGTTCGACTCGGCGTCGTGGGATGTCGCGGCCGAGGTTGGCCTGACCCTTTCTCCCCTGCTCACCGTGATCGTGACTCGACCTGTGGAGACACCAACTGCAGGCCAGTTACGTACCATCGAGGGTCGCGTCGTGGAGCACCTGTCACTCGAGGCAATGAGCAGCGAAGAGACGTCCGAGATGCTCTGCCATCGGCTCGGTGTCCAGTCCATTCCCGATTCGTTGTCTGCGTTGGTCACCGAGCGCGCCGAGGGGAATCCGTTCTTCAGCGAGGAGTTGGTGCTGGCGTTGCGCGACGCCGGCATCATCGAAATCGCCAACGGCCAATGCCGCGTCGTTCGACAGGACACGGCGCTTCGCGACATTGCGTTCCCCGACACGCTGCACGGCGTCGTCACGAGCCGTATCGACCGTTTGCCCACCGAGGAGCAGCTCACCATCAAGGTCGCCGCTGTGATTGGCCGCGTCTTCGGTTACTTCATGCTCAGCGAGGTGCACCCAACCTCGGTGGACGAAGAAGCGCTCCTCGCCGAGCTCGATGACCTTCGCCGACTCGACCTCACACCACTGAAGAACGACGAAGCCGATCTTGCGTATTTGTTCAAGCACATCATCACTCAGGAGGTGGCGTACAGCCTGTTGCCATCGGCCCAGCGGAACCAGTTGCACCGCGCCGTGGCCGAGTGGATCGAACTGACGTCTGGAAGTGATCTCGCCAAGGTGTCACGAGACCTTGCCCACCACTGGTCACGAGCGGGCGACTCCGCGCGGGCGATGCACTTCTACGACGTGGCCGGTCACGATGCGCTCCGCCAAGGCGCCTACCGCGAGGCAGCTGAGTCATTCGAGCAGGCGGTTGCGCTCGCCGCCCACCAGACCCTGCCGCCTGCGGTGGACACACAGGTGGAATGGCAGATCCGCCTTGGCGAAGCGTACGACGGGATGAGCAACTTCAACCGGAGCGCAGCGCACTTCGAGCAGG
Source organism: Actinomycetota bacterium (assembly GCA_043753895.1). GTDB lineage: Bacteria > Actinomycetota > Acidimicrobiia > Acidimicrobiales > Ilumatobacteraceae > WLMZ01. The sequence continues at coordinate 2,193 of JAYUWK010000105.1, read as the reverse complement.
CGCTGGCGCTGCGCGGCAGGCCGATGCCGCGCAGTACGCTTGGCTGGGTGTGGCTCGCCGCCAAGGGCGTCGCCGGCCAGACCCTCAACCTGGTCGCGAGGAGTCGCCGTATCGGGCGTCGGTCCCCCACCGCTGCCGATCATGACATCGCTGAGACATGCCGCCGGCTGTCACTGGTCTATTACCACCGCAACGACAAGCTGCCGACGATCGCCACCGTCATCGAGGGACTCAATGTCGCCGAGGCCAACGACAACACCAAATACCGGGCTGAATTCTACGGAAATGCGGCCGTGGCCGCAGGACTGAGCGGTCTCGACCGCCTCGCCGAGCGCTATCTGGCGGTCGGACTCGGGCTGTTGGACACGCTCGACGACCCGTTGACGTCGACGTGGCTGAAGCAATCAGTGGCTTGGTACAGCTGTGGCGCAGGAGGCAATTGGCCACGTGCGCAAGCCAACATCGACGCAGCTCTCGAGATCGCCCGCGGCGCTGGACTCCGTCGAATCTACGACGAGGAGTTGCTCGTGCGTTCAGTGACACGCTGGCCCGAACCCTTCGAGCACCGTGCGGCGTTGTGGGCGACGGCACGTCAGTCAGGCGCTGAACGTGGCGACACCGAAGTTCAGATCTGGGCCAGCGGTATCGGTGCGGCCTCGGTACTCGCTGCAGGAAGGGCAACCGATGCGATCGGTCTGATGGAGATGGCGATCCCGTTGTTCAAGCCCGGTAGTACCCGCACCGGCTACGTCAAGATCTACGGAACGCTCTGCCTTGCCTATCTTCGAGCTGGCCGCCGTGACGACGCAATACAGGCTGCCCACCGTGCGCTGCAGGCGGTGGACGAGGCGTCGCCGATCCTTGTGTCGATGTTCGACGGCTACGCAGATACAGTCGAGTGTTGCCTCGAGCTCTGGGCGCAGGGGGACGCGTCATGGGCCAAGCCTTCTCGGACAGCGCTGAAGCGCTTGCGCGGTCTTGCTCGTCCGTTTCGCGTGGCTCGGCCACGCGCCGCTCTGTTCGCCGGTCGGATTCATCTCATTAACGGGCACCCTCGACGAGCGATGCGGCGGTGGCGCCAAGCACTCGAGCTCGGCACTCGATTGGCAATGCCGTACGAGATCGCCCGAGCGCAGGCAGAGATGGGGCTGTTGCTCCTGAGCCGCGGCAACCTGGTCGACGGCACCGTCCTTATCGATTCGGCGCGATCGACCTTTGCTCTCCTGGGAGCGCAGTTCGACAGCGACAGACTCGCCCAATCCTGATTCAGGGGTGTCATCGATTCACCCACCGCACTACCGTCATCCCCATGCACGACAACGCCCTGACGGTCTTCGTCCCCAGCGCCGACGTGCTGATGGCCAATAACGTCCGCTACGTCGAGTCCTTCGCCGATAACGACCTGTCACTCGTCCCACGTCGGCACCTCGCCATCGTTGCGTGCATGGATAGCCGAATGGACATCTTTCAAATGCTGGGCCTTGCCCACGGCGAGGCCCACATCATTCGCAACGCCGGCGGCGTAGTGACCGACGATGTCATTCGATCGCTCGTGCTCTCGCAACGACTGCTCGAGACCCGAGAGATCATTCTGTTGCACCACACCGATTGTGGATTGCAGCGGGTCGATGGCGACTCGGTGATGGAGGAGATCGAGGCCGAGACCGGAATCCGGCCAGCGTGGGCGCTCGAAAGCTTCAATGACCCGTTTCAGGACGTGCGCCAGTCGATTCGTCGTCTCCAGGTGAGCCCGTTCGTGGCGTACAAGGACTACATCCGAGGTTTCGTTTACCAGGTCGAAGACGGTCGCGTCGTCGAGGTCACTCTCTGACCGAACGTTGCGCGCATGGGTGCAGGGTCGTGCGGGGTGAAGGGCGGTTCGGATCAGGGTCGTGGTGCGATTTCGGTGCCGTTTGGTCGGTGGTGGTGCCAGCCGGTGTTGTCGCGGGTGATGGTGGTGTGGTCGAGGTGTTTTCGCCGGTTGTGGGTGGCGCAGAGTGGTGCTCCGTTGAATGTGTTCGTCTCGCCGCCGCTTCTTTCGCCGCCACCGCCGCGGTCTCTCTCGCCCCCGCCGCCGCGGTCGCGGCCGGGTGCGGTCCAGGGGGTTTGGTGGTCGATTTGGAGGAATGGTCCGGTTTGTTCGCATCCGGGCCAGCAGCATCGGTTGCCGGATAGCAGGACGGCTTCGCGTAC
>JAYUWK010000104.1:0-3871 GCA_043753895.1 Actinomycetota bacterium | reverse complement strand
TGTCGGCGTCGGCGATGCGACCTCGCTGGTTCGAGAGTTTGGGTTGTAGCAGACCAGCTGACCTCGTGGGACGAAGAATCCGTATTTCGGGGCCGCTACCCCCGTTGATCGTCAGCCACATGGTCGACCAGGACGGATGGTCCGAACTCGGCGAGATGCGAGTCAACTGACAGCTCCCGCCTCGTCGAATGGCGTGCGCAACGAGGACCAATGGCGTCAACGGCTTCCATGGCGGGAATCGCGCTGATTCCGTGGGCTGCAATCGAGATGAGCAACGTCACGTCACCACGGCCCGCAACTGACCAACGCCTTCGAACTCGTGGCTGCGGAGCGCGCTCGTCGGGGAGGAGATCGATCCGGACCCGCTTCTCCTGAACCGGGCGGAGACCGACGCCGATCATGTTCTCGCTTGCACCGGCGTGGCCGACCCCGCTGCGGAGGGTTCCGGCTCCTCGACCCGCCGATGTCGGGTCGAGGCACCACGCACCCATCGGGCGGCGTAGTAGACGGTTACGACGACGCCCCAGAAGCGCCAGTCGGTTGCCCAATCGACGAACCACCGCGCAGGCGTTCCGAGACCGACGGCGTCCGCGTGCTGGATCCCCCCGGCGGCGAGCCAGCCGATGATCGCGCTGACCAGGGCAACGGCGGAGGATGCGGCGATGCCCAGCACTAGGTCGGCTCGCACCCGCCGGTCAGGATCAGCCACGTGGCGCATGGCCACCACCAACCCGGCGCCCATCCCAAGGGACACACCGACGTCCGCGACGGACAGGCGGGTCTGATGCTGGCCTGACGGTCCGCTCGCGTTGCTCGGGAACCTCCTGCGTATCCAATGGCGCAGCGACGGGTTGTAAGCGAGCCCAACGGCAATGAGCAGCGTCGAGACGATCTCGATGACGAAGGTGACCGCGAAGATGATGGCGCCGACCGCCAGCGCGCTACTCGTGCTCTCCAGGACGTCAAGGCCGATCTTCGTCCTCAGTGCTTCGTTGGCGGGACTTTGCTCGAAAATCAACGCAACGCCCGCCAGGCCCGTCAGGGTCCATGTCGCCAGTCTCCCCCGAACGTTCACGACTGCCCACCGTAGAGGACGATCTCCGGAAGCCGGCACCGAGGCGGTTCGTTCGAGGCATCTGGAGCCCGCTGCGTGCGTGAAGTCGACGTTCGAGTCCCGTTCCCCAGGCACGTGCTCTCCGATCGACCACATCGTCGGGGGGTGGTCCGTTCCGCCCCACCGCCGGAGAATGGGCTGCCAAGACGTCATGGCGTTGTGCCTGGCCGAATCGATTCCTGAGGTCGGGCGCTCACTCCAATCGACCAACGCGTCGCTAGATCCTGTGCGGTACCGCCCGCTGCACCGGACCTGACACTTTTCGGGCGCGACGTACAGGTCTGTACGAGGCTGCCCGTCAACGAGCGTTCGACGAGCGACGCACGTTGGGCGACGTGGTCAACGAGCTCATCGCCTCCGGTCTGGAGGCGCGCTCAGCAGGCACTGCCCGTCAGCTTGGCGCCTTCTCTGGTCAAATCACGATCGTTGACGGATTCGATGACCCGATCCCGGAGGTTCAAGAATCACTCGATCAACCGATCAATCCATGACCGGGATTCTGCTCGACACCCACGTGCTGCTCTGGGCGAGCGCCCTTCCCGAACGTCTCGGTCCCTTGGCGGCAGCCCTACTGCTCGACGAGGGAGTCGAGCTTTTTGTCTCCTCGGTGTCTGCCGCCGAGATCACCATCAAACAATCGATCGGAAAGCTGGAGACCAACGTGGAACCCTCCCAGTTGCTCGGCCCGATTGGCGCCACCGAATTGCCGCTCTCCATCGATCACGCCACATCGACCCGGCGCCTACCGCTGTTGCATCGTGATCCATTCGATCGACTGCTGATTGCCCAGGCAGTGCGTGAAGGTTTGACACTGATGACCGCAGACGAGAAGGTCCTCCGCTATCAGGTTTCCTTGTTCGACGCTCGGCTCTGACGGTGCGCGAACACGGACCCGCAGCTCATCGAGCACGGCACTGGCGATCTCGGCGAACGCCGCGAGACCGACCTCGGCACCGTCCAACTCGGCAATCGCTATCGCCCGGTTCATCGCCACGACGGCGTCGGGTCGGACTGCGTAGAGCTGATCGAAGAGCGTAACGATCTGGAGCCAGTCGGTGCTGTCGGCAGAGTGAGCGTCGGCATGTACCGCAGCGATGGCCGCTTGGATCTGGAACGGACCGGGTTGTTTGCGGCGCAGACAGGCCCTCACCAACTGATGGCCTTCGGCGATCAGCGTTGTGTTCCACAACGAACGGTCCTGGTCGGCGAAGCGCACCATGGCGCCGTCGGCGGTCACCCTCGCAGGTCGTCGTGCATCCGTGAGCACCATCAGCGCGAGAAGTCCGTGAGCTTCGGGTTCGTCCGGCAGGAGATCGACGAGAACGCGTCCGAGGCGGATCGCCCCGGACGACAGATCGTTGCGCACCAACTCACCACCCGAGGATGCCGAGTGCCCCTCGGTGAAGATCAACGAGATAGCCGTGAGCACGGTGCGGAGTCGGTCGGGGAGTTCGGACTCGCCAGGAACGCGATAGGCGGCCCGGTTGTCGCGCAACTTGCGTTTGGCGCGGACGATCCGCTGCGCGATTGTCGCTTCGGAAACGAGGAAACCCTTGGCGATCTCGGCGGTGTCCAGTCCGCCGAGCAGCCGAAGGGTGAGTGCCACCTGGGCATCGGGTGCAAGCGCCGGGTGGCAGCACATGAAGAAGAGTCGGAGCTGATCATCGGGGATCACCTCCACGAGCCCATCGAGATCGGCACCCATCGGATCGTCCTCGCGAAGGTCATTCCCGGCGTCGCTGAGCCGATGGGCTGCCAGCTGGCGGTCGGAGCGCTTGGACTCGCGACGCAAGCGGTCGACCGCACGGTTCCGAGCGGTCGTGGTGATCCAGCCACCCGGATTGGGGGGCATGCCGGTCACCGGCCAACGTTCGAGCGCAATGGCGAAGGCTTCGGCCACCGCGTCCTCGGCGAGGTCAATGTCGCCGAGAACGCGAATCAGCGTGGCGGTGCAGCGTCCGGCCTCGCGCCGAAACACCTCGTCGAACTCGTTACTCACCCTGCAACGGACGAACCTCGACCGGGCGTCCGCACGCAACGGCTCCCTGCCGGGCCCACTCGAGAGCTTCATCGAGGCCGGGAGCCTCAATCACCCAGAAGCCTCCCATCTGCTCCTTCGACTCGGCGTAGGGGCCATCGGTCATCGACACGTCGCCGCCGGTGGAGCGGACAACGGTGGCCGAGCTCGCCGGGTGCAGGCCGCCGGCGAACACCCAGGACCCAGAGGACAGAAGTTGGTCGTTGAATGCGCCGACCTGGGCCATGGAGCGTTGGGCATCGGGCGAGGCGAAGTCGACCTCGTAGGTGTCGTCATGCCAGACGGACAAAAGGAATTGGGACATGTTGTTCCTCCAAAGTTGAGAGTCTTGTCGGTGCCGGCATCTGCTCGGCACCTCTGCTACGAACCGCACCATCAGAATCGACATCACTCGACGAAGAATTCAACAGCTATCGGTCATCCCGCGGGACCGGCGGCTGGCGTCGGTCGATCTGCACCGTTTGCGTCAAGCTGCAGTGGCCGTCGTTCGGCCGAACGGGATACGGGCCACAACGGCCGCAATGACTGCGCCCACTACGAGGCCGACCACCGCCGACGCAGCCGTATTGATCAGCCACGCCAAGAACCCGCCGACACCAGCCACGCCACCGACACCGTTCTCGAGTCGGTGCACGAGGTCGTAGGGCGTCGACCAGCCGAGTTCGTCGAGCCCGGCGATGAGTATGTGGCCGCCCACCCACAGCATCGCTGCGGTCCCG
>JAYUWK010000103.1:0-3884 GCA_043753895.1 Actinomycetota bacterium | reverse complement strand
GACCCAGCTCGATCAAGCAAGAGCGGATCTGTCGCAACGAATCCTCGATGTGATGGCCGACGACCACGATTTCACGATCGAGAACGGCGTCGCGACGTTCTGGTGCGAGCGGAGTGCTGACCCGTTCGATCCCAGGTGAACGCAGCCGAATGAGTTCTGAGGGAAATGGCACCCAGCTCGATCCGGACGACCAGGCGGTTCTCGACCGCTTTCGTCGTTTCCGTGACTCGGGCGACGACGCGATCCGGCTGGCATTGATCGAGGAGCATCGGTGGATCCCGCAGCGCTGCGCCCGGCGTTTCGCAAACAAGGGTGAGCCTCTCGATGATCTTGAACAGGTTGGCGCCATCGGGCTCGTGAAAGCGGCTGGCCGATTCGATCCCGAGATGGGCATTCCCTTTCCCGCCTACGCCATACCGACGGTCATGGGCGAGCTTCGTCGTCACTTCCGCGACGCGACATGGGCATTGCGTGTGCCCCGTCGGGCCAAGGATCTCCACGTGCGGATGGGGCCCGCGGTCGAGGCACTCCGGCACGATCTGGGGCGCGCCCCGACGCCGTCGGAGCTGGCTGACTACCTGTCGGTGCCGGAGGAACACGTCCTGGAAGCCACCGAGGCGGGCGCCGCGTACTCGACGTCGTCGTTGGATCAGCCCACCGTGGGTGGCGCGCTCACAGCCGGTGAGCGGGTCGGTATCGACGACGCGCTGCTGGGCCTCAAAGAGGATCGAGCGGAGTTGGCGGCACTCCTTGAGTCGCTGCCCGAACGGGAGCGGACCATCATCTATCTCCGGTTCTTCGAGGAGCGCAGCCAGGCGGAGATCGCCGAGCAGATCGGCACGAGCCAGGTGCACGTGTCGCGGCTGCTGAAGGCGTCACTCGCGAAGCTGCGCGCCGTGAGCGAGTAGAGAGCGAAGCGACGCCTAGCGTCGCGAGTGACGAGCTACTCAGCGAGAAGATGGTTGGCCAGACCGACGACCTCGATCAGCCGTCGCGCCACGTTGGACGGGTTGATGATGCTGATGGTTGCGCCGTTGGCGGCCGCGTGGGAGCGGAGCGTCAGCAGGCTGCGCAGACCTGCGGAGTCGAGGAACGTGATTCCGCTCGCATCGAGGAGCACCGATGATCCGTCGGTCAGATGTGAGTCCACGGTGAGCACGACGTGATCGGCAGACGCGGCATCGAGGTCGCCCTCGATGGAGATCACCAGCGCTTCTGGTGAGGGGGTGAGCGTGATCGTGAGCGAGTCGGCCATATTCCGCTCTACCCGGAACGAATGCGCCTCAAACATGTTTGGCGTCTTCGGTCGTGGGGTACCCCGACGCTGTCGGACATCCCTTCAGATACCCCCGCAACAAAGGATCGAACCATGGCGCCCAAAGCCACAAACACATCAGCCTCCGCGACAGCCCGGACCGGGACCGCCGCTTCCAGGACCTCAAAGAAGCGGTCGTCGGCTGCGACGCATTCCGGTTCTTCCAAAAACGGAACCGGTCGAGCTGGCTCCCCCGGTTCGTTCACGGTGCCAGGTATGGCTCAGAAGGACGGCACGATGGTCGCACGTGTCCTCCAAGAGCGTCTGGTTGCCCTGCTCGACCTCACCCTGACACTCAAGCACGTTCACTGGAACGTGGTCGGCCGAGACTTCATCGGCGTACACCAGATGTTGGATCCGCAGTATGCCGGCGCGTCAGTCATGGTCGACGCGGTTGCCGAACGCATCGCGACGCTTGGTGAATCCCCGAATGGCCTTGCCGGCAATCTCGTGAACTCCCGCACCTGGGATGACTACTCGCTCGGCCGTGCCGTGGTCCCCCAGCACCTTGCGGAGCTGGATGTCGCCTACAGCGGCGTTGTCGCCGGACATCGCGCAGCCATCGAGAAGGTCGGCCCGGTCGATCCCATCACCGAGGATCTGCTCATTGGACAGAGCGGCCAACTTGAGCAGTACCAGTGGTTCGTGCGAGCGCATCTCGAGAATGGCGATGGCGCCATCGTCAGCGCCGACGACGGTCGCACGGCCGCCCGTCAGGCGTCCTGACCCACGTCGACGCTGGCCGCGGGTTGCCACCCCGGCCGCCCGAGCAGATACCGGAAGCGCGTTGACCAACTCGGTGCTGTCCGGATGTCGGCTGCCAGGTCGATGTACTCGTGGAATGCGATCCGGAACGGGTTGAACGAGGAGAGATTCTTCGTCAGCCCGTAACGGACGCGTTCGCGCTCGGCTTCAAAGGAACCGAACATACGGTCGAAGACGATGAAGATCCCCGCATAGTTCTTGTCGAGGTACTGGGGGTTCGATCCATGATGGACGCGGTGGTGCGATGGCGTGTTGAGCACGTACTCAAACCATCTGGGCATCCGGTCAATGGTCTCGGTGTGGACCCAGAACTGGAAGAGCAGGTCGATGCCGCCCGCGACCATGATCATCCACGGTCGCACCCCGACGAGCGCGAGCCATGGATAGAAGATGACGTGGGTCCATGGGGTCCAAGGCTGACGTATTGCGGTCGACAGGTTGTATCGCTGGCTGGAGTGATGATTGACATGGCACGCCCAGAGGATTCGAATCTCGTGTTCTGCGCGGTGCTGGCAGTAGTACGCGAGATCCCAGCCGACGATGGCGACGGTCCAACCAATCACTCCGGTCCCCAGATCGATAACCCGGAAGTGCCACAACCACGTTGCGATGGCGAACACCGCAAGGTTGATGACGAAGACGGGCAGGGTGGAGGCCAGACCGACCAACAGCGATGCTGCGGTGTCACGGCGTTCGTAGCCGAGAGGGCCGGTGCCTCCTCGTCGGCGTCGTGATCTGAGTAGCCAGACCTCGCCGAGAAGGAGGAGCAGGAACGCTGGAATGGCGTACGTGGTGACGTCGATGGGCTCGGCATCCACGGGTCAGCCGATCCCGAAGAGCGTGGGGGCGAGGGATTCGAGAAGGCTCTCGAGTCGTCGACGGGCGTCAGGGTCCGGGGCCGCCATGTTGTTGAGCATGAGGCCCTGCATCGACAGAATGGCCAACTCGATGATGGCGCGGGTGTCATCGTCGGATGTCCCGCCGAGCTCACCCAACAGCTCTCGGCCGAGTTCGAAAATGTTGTCGACGTGGCTGGTCACGACCGGGTGCAGCGATGCCTGCAACCTCGGGTCGGTCCGGGCGTCGGTATAGAGATCGAAGGCAGCGTGAAGGCGTTCGTCGCTCATCTGTTCCCAGAGCAACGCCAAGGCCGAGCTCATCGTTCGCTCACCCGGGGCAATTGCATCGAAGCGGAGTTCGTATTCGGTGCGGAGCTGAGCGAAAAGTGCTTCGACGACCGCTGCCAGCAGGTCATCCTTGGTGGCGAAGTGTCTGAACAGTGAGCCCTGGCTGAGGCGCGCCCGCCCGCAGACTTCGGTGGTGGTGAACCCGCGGGAACCCTGCTCGACGAGCACCGCAATGGATGCGTCGAGGAGGGCGGTCCGTGTGGTGAGCCGCCGCTCAGCCTGGCTCCGGCGCGGTTGCGCCGGAGCAGTGGTGGGTCCCGTAACCATTCGATGACGGTACCGCCACAGAAAGTAAGTGACAAGTCACTTTCTTTCTGCTCGACGCCCCCAGTTGTTCTCGGCACCGAAACTTGCGCCGAGCGCAACCACGCGCAACAACTTCGTCCGGACGACACACCCTCGCTGTTCTCGGCACCGAAACTTGCGCCGGGCGCAACCACGCGCAACAACTTCGTCCGGACGGCGTTCCCGCGTCCCTGACGTCGGTGTCAGTTTTGCCGACAGATCCGAACATCGCAGCGTTAGTCTGAGCCCACGTCGCACGATATCGGGGGACCGAAGTGAACATTGACGACATGGTGCTGGTGTCGGTGGACGACCACGTGGTGGAACCCCCG
>JAYUWK010000102.1:0-3900 GCA_043753895.1 Actinomycetota bacterium | reverse complement strand
ACACATACCCAGACCAGACGCCAGCCATACCCTTTTTCGAAACTACGTTGTGACCGGGAAAGGGGCCACGTTGCCATCAACGCCGAGCGCCGCACATTCAGAGCGGACGTTGTGGAGGCGCAATAGATGACGGCCCACTGCCGGTTGCAATCGGCGGCCTCGGCGGCAGCGGCACCCGGGTCGTCGCCTCGGCGTTACGGTCGGCGGGATACTTCATGGGCAAGGACCTCAACGGCGCCGAGGACAACTGGTCCGAACACTCGCGACCACCTGGCGTCCCCAACACACTGCCCAGTGGTTGCACGCACGTGCTGGCACCTTCGACTCAGCGGAACTCGCTGGGCCAGGTGATCGGCTCGGGGTGCTTGAAGGCGGCCGTCTCGCACGTAGGAGCGACGACTCAGTACGAGCTCAGTTCCGTCGGAACCGCCAGCGTGGCCGCCGTTGAGACACCAGTTGCAACGAGCGACAAGTTGCACAGGGCGAATCGTCCGCGGGTCAGACTACAGAATCGCCTTCTTCCGGCGACCGAACGCCATGACTGCTGGCGGCACGAAGACCAGCACCAACATCGCGAGTCCGAACGGCAGGCGGCTGACGGGCGCAGGCTGGGCGATGGCGACGAGTTGCGGATCGTCGGGTTGCAGCTGATTCGACGAGTTGGTGATCTGACCCGACGTCGATGATTCCGGTGCCACCGATCCATCCACTGGCGCGCCAGAGGCGTCGACTGCTGCGGCTCCCGGGTCATTTGCAGCGCCACCCGTTGCCGTCGTGCCGCCGGTTGTACCCGCAGTGCCGCCGCCCACAGAGGGCGAACCAGGTTTCTTGGTTCCGCTCTTGGTTCCTCCTGCTGGGGTTCCAGTTCCACCGGCGACCGCTGCTGCCTTTGCTGCTGCAGCCTTCTTGGCGACTGCAGCCTTGTCGGCCCCGACCGCCGCCTGGATCCCGAGCTGCAGGTAGTACTTGCCCCATTCGCCCAACGGTGGCGGCGCCGGTGCTCCCGGAACCGTGGCCACGGCATCGAACGCCTGCTGCACCAAGTTCGGCGGCAACGGCGAATACCCGAGGTCGGCGGCCAACCGTTGACCTTCGGTCACGCTGTAGATCACGTACTGCCCGATCGTGTCGTTCTTGCCCTTGTCGCTGTTGGCGGAGGAGTTGACGATCAGGTAATTGTACGAGGAGACCGGGTAGGCCTGCGGATCGGGACTGGACGCCACTCGAGACAAGTTCTGGGTGCCGTCGGGCGATCGTGTGGCCGACAGTAACGCCACCGCCACCGCTCGCGCCGTGGGCAACACATAGTTACCCGAGGCGTTTCTCACGTAGGCGGTCGGCAGCTTCTTCTGGACCGCGTAAGCCGTCTCGGCGTAGCCGATGTAGCAGTTGACACGGGCCTGGCCACCCTGGGCCGTCACGGAGTCCGCCAGCGCGTCGGAGCCACCCTTGAAGGTCCATCCCTGCGTTGCCGGGTTGTTCTGAAAGTCAGCGGAGAAGGTCGTGATGAATTCACCGGAGGGGTTCGAGAACACCTCCTGGCCTTGTTTGAACGTCGACCAGAGGTCCGGCGCCGATTGCGCAATGAACGTATAGAACACGGCGGTCGTCCCCGCCGGTTGGCTGCGCGCCACCCGTTGGAGTTGCTTCGCCGGAAGCCGATTCGCCAGCGACGGGTTCTCGGCCACGATCTCAGGATCGTTGGCGTTCATGAGTCCGCGCTGGGTGAAGATTCTGGAAATGAGTCGCGGCGACAACTTGAGCGTGGTGATCGGCTGACCGGCTTCGTCGAGGCAGTTGTACATCACCGCAGTGCCGCCCGCCACGATCGGAAGGTATGAGTAGGAGAACGACGGGACGTTGGCTGGAAGGAACGGAATGTCCGAACTGGCGAAATCGGCCTGGCCGTTCTTGAACGCAAGCTGTCCGGCAGGGGAGCCTGTCGAGGAATAGTTGATGTCGAGCCCGAGCTTTCTTGCGACGTCAGCTCGCCACTGATCGATGGCAATGAACGCAAAGCTCGAACCCTGTCCGAGCACCGGTGTGGCGGCCGAGGCAGCGTTGGCAGCGCTGATCAACAGGGCCGGTACGAGCAGCACGACCACGAGCACGTGGCGGGACAATTTCAACAACATCGAGGTTCCTTGGGGCTGGCCGGTCATCGACGCGCTCGGGCGCGTCCGCCGAGCAGTCGAGCCGAGACGAATGAGATGAGTACGAACACCAACAGCACGAATGCACCCGTGAACGCGCGGTCGACGGGGGCGTCCTTGAACAGGCGGACCTGCTTGTAGATGAACAACGGCAGATCATCCTGTGCACCGCTGAACGGATTGACGTTCAGCACCGAGGCCCCGAACGCCGTCAGCAACACCGGTGCTGTTTCGCCGACCGCACGGGCCACTCCCAGGATCAGCGCTGTCACCAGGCCCGACCGCGCGGTCGGAATGACGATGGTCCACGTCACCCGCCAGCGAGGGGCTCCCAGCGCCAGCGCGGCCTCCCGGTAGCCGTCGGCGACCAGTCGCAACATTTCCACGGAGGTACGCGCAATGGTCGGCAGCATGAGGATCGAGAGCGCCAGCCCGGCAGCAAACCCGGAGTAACCGGTCTTCGATGCGGAGATCCACACGACGAAGACGAAGAGCCCGGCAACGATCGACGGGATGCCCGACATGGCATCGATCACGAAACGAACGGGTCGCTCCAGACGACCTCCGACCTCGCTGAGATAGATGGCGGTCACCAGGGCCAACGGCACCGAGATGATCAATCCGATGCCCACCTGAATGCCGGTACCGATGATCGAGTGGAGCCCGCCCCCTTCAGTCGCTGGGGCGAGCGGTCCGGTGGTCTCCAATGTGTCAGTGAAGAAGTTGAGCCGAAGATTGCCAGCACCCCGCACCACGATGTACCCGATGATCAGCAGGAGCACGCCGATGACGATCAGCCCGAACGACCACAACACCACGGTGGCCAATCGATCCTTGCCGGCCAGCTTGCCGTGGTGCTGGGCTGCCACAAAGCGGTAGATCACCAGGAACGCGATGTACCAGATGAGGACGGCGGCGGGAGCCCCTTCCATTGGGAGGAGCCGTGCCAACAACAACCACTGGATGGCAAGAGCCGCGGCGGCTGACCCGAGCAGCTCGGCGATGTCCTCCCGCTCGATCCGCCGGAGCGGTCGGGGCGTTTCGTCAATGTCGGACGTGTCGGGATCGGCACTGGACGCTGCGGTCGACGAACGATCGAGAAGGCTCACAACTCAACTCCTTGCCCAGATCGCGATCGGGACACGATGGCAGAGGCGACGAGGTTCACGACCAGCGTGAGGATGAACAACGCCACACCAGCCGCCATCAGGGCGGAGATCCCGAACTCGTCGGAGTCGGGGAAGGTGAGCGCAATCGCCGATGAGACGGTTGAGCCGCCCGCTCCCAGGATGCGCCACGTGGCAGGGCTGACGTTCCCGAGAACGAGCGCCACTGCGATCGTCTCGCCGAGTGCACGGCCGAGACCCAGCATGGTGCCACCGATGATGCCGCCACGACCGAACGGCAGGACGACCGTGCGGATCATCCCCCAGCGGGTCCCACCCAATGCCAACGCAGCTTCGCGCTCCGCTGGCGGGGCTTGAGCGAACACCTCCCGCATGATGGACGTGCAGATGGGGATGACCATGAGCGAGATGATCAGCCCGGCGATGAAGATCGATGCCTCGAACTGGGATTGCTTTCCGCCGAAGAACGGCACCCAGTTGAGGTGCTTGTTGAGAAAGCTCGAGAGCCCGATGACCCGGGGCGCCAAGAAGAACACGCCCCAGAGCCCGAACAGCAGGCTCGGGACCGCGGCGAGCAGATCGACGAGCGAGACGAACAACGTCTTGGCCCGTCGGGGCAC
>JAYUWK010000101.1:0-3903 GCA_043753895.1 Actinomycetota bacterium | reverse complement strand
ACCATCGACCTACCGCTGTTCGCGGCGGAGTCACCGCGCCTACATCGCGCCGCACAGCTGAAGGAACGGTCCGCCGCGCGCAGCTGGGACGATGACCGGCTGGTGTTCACGACGACCGTCGGCACGGTGCTGGACCCTCGCAACGTTGCCCGGATACTCACCAAGTTGACCGAAGCGGCGGGGCTCGGACATTGGTCGCCGAACGAATTGCGCCATTCAGCGGCCTCGCTGTTGTCGGCGGCTGGCGTTCCGCTCGAACTCATGCGATCTTCGATGCCGAGATCGGCGCGTACGCGATGTCGGAGGTTGCGTTGTCGAGGCTGCTGGTTGATCGGCTCGAGCCGGGGATGGTGTTGCTCGCTGACCGAGGGTTCACCGGGTTCGCCTTGTGGCAAAGGGCTGCAGCGACTGGGGCTGACTTGTTGTGGCGAGCGAAGAACAACGTGACACCTCGCCAGACCCGGGTGCTCGCGGACGGGTCGTGGCTCGGCGAGATGCGACTCAGCAACACCAGGCTGAACGGCGAACATGTCGTCGTGCGTGTTGTCGATTACACCGTCGATGACGGTCGCGACGGCGAGACCGGACAGTTCCGGCTGTTCACCACGATGCTCGATCCTGGCGAGGTCACGGCCACCGAGCTGGCTGCTGCGTATGCGCAGCGGTGGGAGATCGAGACGATCTTCGATGAACTCAAAACCCACCAGCGCGGCTCGAAGATGGTGTTGCGGTCCAAGTCGCCGGCGTTGGTCCTGCAAGAGATCTGGGGTCACTTGTGCTGCCACTATGCGATCCGCACCCTGATGTTCGCCGCCGCGATCCAAGCCCAAGTCGACCCGGATCGGGTCAGTTTCATTGCTGCCTTACGGATCACTCGCCGCTCGCTGTCACATGCGCGCGGTTTTTCCCCCTCTGAGCAGTGACCACGGTTGGGCTCACGCACTCGTCCTGATCTGCCGGCGACTGAACCCGAAACGCCGGCTGCGATCAAGTCCACGCCTGATCAAACGCAAGATGCCCAAATGGCACGTCAAACGAGCCAGACACGCCAACTGGCCACAACGCGCGAGACCACCCACACCGATCGTTCAACCACCTAACTGAACGGCATTGCATCTAGGCCGGGACCGTCATGGTGAGGGCCAAGATGACGGTAGCGAGGCATGAGGTGATCGTACGCCTTGTTGATGGTGTGCTCCGTGGTTCGTTCGTGGGGTTCGTGCATGCATCATGCGCCTGGGGGCGTTCAGCGTCTGTTCTCCGTGCGACCGGTCCTGTGTCGCACGCCCACACGTCGGCATGCGAGTCCCGCTGGCGATTGGGTGGCTGGTTCTGCAGGTCCTGCCACGCCGAAAGCCGGATCTGGCTATGGTCGATGCTGATGGACTCGGGCGATCATGGTCAGCTGTCGGGGGCGGTCAGCAAGTCTGTAGCGGTCTTGTTGACGGACATGGTCGGGTCGACATCTATGTGGCAACGGCATTCGGAGTCGATGCCGTTCGTGCTGACCCGTCATCACCAGCTCGTCGAAAGGGCCGTTGCCGCTCATGATGGCTGGTTGCCGATGGATCAGGGGGAGGGCGACGCGCGTCTGGGCGTGTTCGAAGGTGCCGGTGCGCTGACCCGGGCAGCGCGGGCCGCGGTTGCGGCGCAGGTTGCGCTCGCCGAGGAACGATGGCCCGCAGATCTCCACGTTCGGATTCGGGCTGCGGTCGACTCCGGTGAGGTTCTGGTGCACAACGGCAACGTGTTCGGGACGGTGGTGAACCGCTGTGCACGATTGCGTGGCCTGGCCAACCCGGGTCAGACGCTGGCCGGTGACGTCGGCGAGACGGCGGCCATGGACGTGTGTTGGACTCGCCTCGGTGCTCACCGGTTGCGAGACGTGCCCGACCCTGTTGAGGTGTACCAGGTCGACTCCTCCGATCGCGTGGTCGAGTCGTTCCCGCCGTTGTCGTCGGCGTTGACGGCGAAGGCTCCACCGGTCATCGAGGGGTTCACCGGTCGGGTGACGACGCTCGACCGTCTCGCCGCCTCGATTGGGGTGGGGCGTGTGGTGTCGTTGACGGCTCCTGGCGGCACGGGTAAGACGACGGTCGCGGTCGCGGCGGCGCATCGGGCCATCGCTGAGTTTCCCGGTGGCGTCGTGTTCGTCGATCTCGCGGCCGTCACTGACGCCGACGATGTCGGCACAGCGGTTGCGTTGGCGGTCGGGTGCCTCGTTGCAGGCGCGCCGCCATGGGAAAGCATTCTCGTGGCCAGTGAGGTGGGGTCGATGTTGCTGGTGCTCGACAACTGCGAACAGATGTCCGGCCTCGGCGGTGTACTCACCGAACAATGCCGACTGTTGACACACGTCGCGTGGCTCGTCACCAGCCGGATACCGGTGGGTGTCCCCGGCGAGATCGTGATCGCGCTGGAGCCGTTGTCGACATCTTCCGGGCCGGTGAACGACGAGCAGACGCTGACAGCCTCGCCGGCTGGTGCACTCATCCTGCGGCGGGCGAGGACTCATCGACCTTCTCTCACTGTGGATGGCGCAACGGCTGCACATCTGGCAGCGATCACGGTGCTGCTCGATGGCCATCCGCTCGGGCTCGAGCTGGCTGCGGCACGGTTCAGGTTCCAATCGGTTGCCAGTGTGCACCAAGCTCTGAAATCCACGCTCGACGGTCTCGTCGACACGACCGGTACGGTCGAACGCCGACAGCAGGACCTGACTGCAGTGTTGGCCTGGAGTGTTGAACACCTCGACCTGACTGCTCGCCATGTCCTCGACGCGCTCAGCGTGTTCGAGGGCCCAGCCACGTTCACGGCAGTGGCCGACGTCGCGCAGATCGCCGAAGCGAGCGCGTTTGCGCCGATGACCGAGTTGTTGAACGCAGGTCTGGCGCGCGCCATGGCCGATGACGGCAACGAACCCCGGTTCGCGCTGCTCGCCCCGGTCCGCGAACACGTGCGCCGCATGTGGAGCGACGCGCAACGCTCCGACCTTGTCGAACGCCACGCCCGCTACCACTTCCGTTGGGCCGAACACGGTTCCCGAACCAAGCACAACACCGAAGCCGACGTGGAATGGCTCGCCGAGACCCTCATCGCCCGTGCGGACGCGCTGGCCGCCCTCGACCACCTCGAAGCAACGGACCCCGACGCCGCACTGCAATGTGCCGTGCATCTGAGCGCGTTGTGGGACGAGCACAATGATCCTCAACGCGGCGCTCAGCTGATGACACGACTCCTCGAACGCACAACGAGCGCAGTCGAGGAGTTCCGTCTCACTGCCCGGGCGAGCCTGTGTTTGTTGGCCCACCAGGACGACCCGGCCTGGCTTGCCCAGCTCCTCAGAGACGTCCGCTCCCACGGCTCCCCGAGAGTCGAAGTGATGGTGCTGCAAGAGTGTGCAGTAGTGCGGCCGCCAAGCGCCCTCCTGGGCGATCCGCGCGAACTTGATGAACGGTCATATGTCCTCGCAGAGCAGATGGCCCTGGCTGAAGCCGCCGGCGAGCTTCCGTTTTGCGGTTGGCTTCGAGCATCCGCCCTGATGACCTCGGTCGCCTCCGGTCGCGCAATCACCGGTCGGTGGACGGACCCTGCCGCTGTCCGCCGAATGACAGAGAATGGGCTCAAAAGCTGTGGTGGCCCTCAACACCCGACGTTTCTGGGGTGGGTGGCCCATGCGCTGCGGAGCGCGGCAGACAGCGGCGACCTCTCCCGGACGCACGAACTCGCGGACACCTTCTTCACGCTGCCCTCCGTCGACAACTTCCACTATTGGGTGCACACGACCCTGGCCCAGCTCGCCTTGCGAGAGGGACGGCTCGACGACGCAGTCCGAATCGCAACCGACAATCTTCGTCGGTACGGACACCCATCCGGTGGCAGCGCAGAACGGCTGATGATTGC
>JAYUWK010000100.1:0-3906 GCA_043753895.1 Actinomycetota bacterium | reverse complement strand
CGTAACGAGTGAACTCGCAACTCAGGATCGTCCACCGTCAGGGCGGCGGCCCGAAGCGCCTGCGCGACGATCTGCCCGCCGTAGAGACCTCCCCACGGGTAGTTCGGCCCGGTTCCGACAAAGACATCGGCGCCGTGAGATGACAGATCGAGGATCGCTGCAAGGTCCACGGCGCCGGAACCTACAACACCTGCTCGACAGATTCTCAGACGTCGAGGGGCAAAGCGTTGGCCACCTCGACCCGATTGCGCCCACCGTCCTTCGCCGCCGAGAGGGCCACGTCAGCGCGGCTGATGGTCTCCACCAACGATGGTGCGTCGCCAACGGCGCAACCGACGCTGACCGTCACCAGACGAGATCTCCCCATCTCCAAGGGAATGGCCGTTGCCGCTACTGCTCCACGAAGGCGCTCACCCAGCATTGCGGCGCCAACAAGGTTCACCCCGGGCACCATGACAAGAAACTCTTCGCCGCCGTAACGACCCAGCACCGACGGCCCGGTCAACTGCCCGGCGAGGCGGCGAGCAACCTCGGCGAGGACAACATCACCAAGTGCCCGGCCCTCGGCGTCGTTGACCTCGTTGAAGTGGTCAATGTCGATCATGAGGGCACCCAACGTCTGGGCGTCGCTCAACATTTGGGCGATCTTGTCGTCGAGGAAGCAACGGTCCCCCAAGCCGGTCAGGGCGTCCGTCGAGCCCATGGCTGACTGGGCCTCACCCATGGGAATCATCGACGATCAGGATCTTCGTGGGCACACAACTCAATCGGGTCGATCGTGAACCCACTTGAGGGTTCCGTCCGGGGGTGGGAACTCAGACGTTGTGAGCGGCGGAGATACCGTGGCCGGTAACACTGTGGGCATCGCTCTGCGAGCAACGGTTGGCCGAGCCCGATCGCGATGTCACGTTGCGGACCGTCTACGACTGGTCAGACGGTTGGGGCGTGACATTGGCGTGACAGCCAGGTCAGAACTTGACCAGGACCGTGGCGACTTTTCCCGAAAGGTCGCAGACCTGCTGCGCCAACGCTGTGAGCGAAGTCACCGCGCCACCGCCGCCGTACGTGACCCCGATGATGGTGAACGACGCCACGGTGGTCGTAGCGCAGGTCCTGGGGGACGACGAGAGGGTCATCGACGCAGCCGTTGCGGTGGACGACGACCCGACGCCCTGGAACTCGTTTCCAGCAGCCAAAGCTCCGCCAGTCGGCGGACGCAACTGCAGCGCGTATCCACCGAACTGGGCCGTGATCTCCGCCGCTGTGCCGGTGACCGTGACCGCATCGAACGGCAGTGCGTAGGTTGCGTCCTGCCCACTGGTGATGAGTTCGTCGGTCTGGCCCGAAATTGCTGCAAACTGCGCTGGGGGTCCGGCGAACGCCGTGAACGGCGGGCAGTTTCGCGACTCGAACGCAACGTCGGTCAACTTCACCTGGACGATCTGGGGGCCATGGCTGGCGTTGACATTGGTCAGGGAAGCGAACGAACCGTCCATTGAGGATTCACGGGCCCAGAAACACTTTGTACCCGTGGTCGTTCCTGCAGAGCGATAGAAACCCGGCTGGATCTCGACGCCCACCCGCTGGGTGGCGTTGCCCGACGCCGGAATGGATTGGGCGCCCGCCGGCGCTTCAACCCAGGAGCACGGACCGAACGAGGCAAAGGACACATCGGTCGGGCGGATCAGGGCGAAGTCCCGACCACTGAAGGAGTTGCTTCCCAGCAACCGGTCAGCGGCATCGTAACGACCCCACGAGCAACCGTCGCCGACCGTGGTGTACAACCCAGGCTTGACCTGGCCCGGGCCCGTGCCGACCGGACCGTCGAACGCCCCGAACGAGGTGATCGGCGGGGCGACCGTCGTGCGAGGTGTGTTGGCGGCGATGGCCGCTGCGAGCAACTGCTGGCCGAGTGCGATCGTGATGCCGCGCTGCCAACGCTTCCTGGCGTTGCACTTCAGGACGTATACGCCATCCGACGCGAACGATCCGACCTTCGCGCACTTCGCTCCAGCACGACCCGCCTGCAACGAACACCCGGTCGCCACCAACGCCACGACCATCAATAGCGCAGCGGCGCGACGGGCAGAATATCCACCGGACCGAGTTCCCCTGGAATTTCGAATCACGACTGTCTCCCTTGACAATTGCCCAGCACGGCTGCGCCATGATCAGGGTAAATCAGCCATGAGAAATATGCCAGGGCCAATCCAACGTTCAATGTCATCAGGTCACTTCTTCAGAATTGATGAATACGTTATCCGCTTCGGCCGGTTTGGACCTATGGACAGCGGCGCCGCAGGAAATCCCCGATGACCTCGGCGTATCGATCGGGTCCCAGGCGAAAGGTGCCGATGTGCGGAACCTCGACGATCTCGGCATCGGAGATCCGCTCCGAGAGCAGTACTGCATCCGCAACGTGATGGATCGGATCGTGGCGGTGTCCGATCACCAGGGTCGGGACGTCGATTCCCGCCAATGTGACGCGATCGTGGATCGGCAGCTCGGCCGCCGACAGCCCTTCGATGAGCGCAGCGCCGGCGATGGGGTGCAGTCGTGCAACATCGACCGCCAGCTTGAGTTCCGATGGTCCGTTCGGTTCGGGAAGGTGGCGAATGGGCCGTGTCAGGACCGACAACCAGGGCGAATTCAGGCGAAGCATCGTTGCCATCACACCGAAAAGCACGCGGGCAAACCCCTCTGATTGACCAAGAACAGGCATCTCGACGATCAGACCCGACACCCGTTCAGGGTGCTCGTGCGCCGAGGCCAAGGCCACCCCCGCTCCCAGTGACAATCCTCCGACCACTGCCCGCTCGATTCCCAGCGCATCAAGGACAGCCACCACGTCTCCCGCCAGCAACTTCCATGAATAGCGATACGACTCCAGCGGTCGCGTCGACTGTCCATGCCCCCGGACGTCAACCCCGATGACCCGCCGATCCGCGAGACGATGGGCCAAGCGATCGAACAGGTGGTGGCTCAGAAACAGCCCGTGGATGAGGACCACCGGGTCGCCCAACGCGTTCTCGGGTCCGTAGACCTCGTAGCGGATCTGCAGGCCATCGTGTTCGACGGTCGACAGCGTGTTCACGACGTTCGATCCTGCAGGAAGGGGAAGGTCCTCCGCACATTCGCCACCGTGTCCACCGAGACCTCAGCGGCAATCACGCCGGCGCAATCGCCACCGTCCGCCAGGATCTCACCGAGTGGATCCACGATCATCGAATCGCCGACATACTCCAACCCACCGCCGGAGCCGACCCGGTTCACAGCTACCACGTATGCCTGATTCTCGATGGCTCGGGCCACCACGAGCGACCGCCAGTGGTGACGCCGACTCGCTGGCCAGTTGGCCACCATGACGTAACAGTCGGTCGTCAATGCAACTCGCCACATCTCGGGTGCGAAGCGCAGGTCATAACACACGAACGGCGTCACTCTCACTGGACCCACGTCAACCGTGATGGTGTCGGCCCCCGAAAGATAGTGGTCGGATTCGTGCCCGTAGCTGAAGGGGTGAATCTTGTCGTAGTGGGCTGAAACCCCCCGGGAAGTCACCGTCACCAGGCGGTTGGTGAATCCCGAGCCATCCGCCAGGCGCCATGGGAGCGACGCCATCAACGTGATCCCGAAACGCTGCGCCTGTTCGGACAGGAACATCACCGACGGGCCATCCGGCCCCTGGGCCTGGCGTTGTGGGTCGGAGGTGAAGCCTGTCGAGAACATCTCGGTAAGAACCACCAGTTCCGCGCCAGCGTCAACCGCTTCGGCGATCAGTGGTTCGACGGCGCGGTGCGTTGCCAGGGCGTCCTCCCAGATCACGTCGTGTTGAACACCCCCGATGATCATCAGCGTGAACCCATGTTCGAGAGCCGGTCAACCGCCTCGTCGATGACGTCATCT
>JAYUWK010000099.1:0-3920 GCA_043753895.1 Actinomycetota bacterium | reverse complement strand
TCGGTGTCGGCGACATCGCCCATCGCATGGTCACGATGTCGTTGAAGTCAGTGACGTGATCGCTGTGGAGGTGGGTGAGGAAGACCGTGTCGAAGGCGACCGGGCCGCTCATCGACGCTGCGGCTCGCATGAGCACCCCCCGACCGCAGTCGAACAGAAGGTCGCGTCCTGCGGCGCGAATCAACGTTGCGGGTCCCGCACGATTGGCGTCGGGAATCGGACTCCCCGTTCCCAGCGTGATCACCAACACGTCAATCCTCCTCGGATCTGCCGGACGATGGAACCCATCCCGAACACCAGGCTCAGATGAAGTTGCGCCCGGCGCAAGTTTTGGTGCCAAGAATGAACGCGGCGGGCGCGACCGGTCGTTCCTACTGATCCGAGCTTGGGCCCAGATTCAGGATGGGTCGGTACAGATCGACCCGCCGATCACGGAACAAGCCCCAGCCGGCGCGATCAGACTCGGCCCGATCGAGGTCGAGGTCTGCAGTGATCATCCCTGGCGTGGTCCGGTCGGCGGACGCCATGATGCGTCCCCGATAGTCAGCAATGAACGACGTGCCGTAGAAGGTCAGGTCCGCCTCCACGCCGATCCTGTTGGCGGCTGCCACATAGACGTGGTTACACACGGCATGACCGGTCATGGCAGTCCGCCACATGTCCGCAGTGTCGTTGTCGGACTGGTCGCCCACCTCCGAACCGATTGCGGTGGGATAGAGCAGGATCTCGGCACCCTGGAGCGCCATGACGCGCGCCGCTTCGGGAAACCACTGGTCCCAGCAGATCCCGACGCCGATCACTCCGTGCCCGGTCGGCCACACCTTGAACCCTGTGTTCCCGGGCGAGAAGTACCACTTCTCCTCATAGCCGGGGCCATCCGGGATGTGTGACTTGCGGTAGATCCCGTGAACACGACCATCCTCGACGAGCGCTATCGAATTGAAGTAAGCCTGCCCGCTCCGCTCGAAAAACGACACCGGAGCGACAACCCCAGTGCCCGCTGTGAGATCGCGCACGGCAGCGATCGCTGGGCTGTCGTCGACAGAGGTCGCCCACTCGAAGTAGTGCTGCTGTTCGGTCTGTGGGAAGTAGATGCCCTCGAAAAGTTCCTGGGACACGACAATGTCCGCCCCCGCCGCAATGGCTGCCGAGACGAGCTCGACCATGTCCGCCAGGTTGGCGTCACGGTCGGTCCCACAGGCCTTCTGCAGAACTGAGAGTCGGGGTCGTCGGTTCATATGATCTTCCTCTGGGAGTCGGATTGATGCTCGGCGCCAATGGCATCGAGCGACACCGGCAACCCGATGGTCTGGCCACCGTCGACGACGAGGTGGTGCCCGGTGATCCAGCCGGACTCACGCGAAGCGAGAAATCCGACGGCTGCGGCAATGTCCTCGGGTTGGCCGAATCTCCCGGTGGGGATGTGACGCAGGTACTCGCGCGACGCCTCGGGATCGTCGGCGAGCGAGCGCGTCATGTCGGTCAGGACGAGCCCCGGGCCAACTGCGTTGACGGTAATTCCGGAGGCCGCCAATTCGACCGCAGCGGACTTCATGAGCCCGATCATTCCCGCTTTCGACGAGTTGTACGACCCAAGGTTCGTCTCGACCGAGAACGCATTGGTTGACGTGATCAGCACGATTCGCCCGCCGGTGCCCATCCGTCGCGCCGCGATCTGGGTCGTGAGAAAGGCCCCGGTGAGGTTTGTGGCTATGACATCGGACCATTGGGCGTCGGTGATCGAGAGGAATGCTTCTGCCCGTTCGATCCCTGCGTTGACGACCGCCACGTCGACGCGCCCATGCCGATCGATGGTGTGCTCAAACAACATCTCGACATCTCGTCGCGACGCAACGTCACACGGAACAAACGACAGACGCTCGAGGTGGTCCTCTGCCAGATCGTCGAGCAGCCGGCGCCCATCGGTGACCGACCTGGCCGCAGCGACCACCGAGAGGCCGCCACGCAGGAACCGCTCCACCACGGCGCGACCAATCCCCCTCGTCCCTCCGGTGACGACAGCGACTCGATCGTCGGCGATCACGACGCGCACGCGTCCGACAGGAACCCATCGGTCCACTCCTGAACACCCTCGGCAAAGTTCGCGCCGTAACCACCTTCGAGCAACGCCACCGTGGGGAGCCCCAAGCTCGCGATGCGCTGACCGACCCGTGCCAGATCGTCCGGACGCAAGGCAGCGTCACCGGACGGATCGCCATCGAGTGTGTCCGTTCCGAGCGACACGACAACGGCGTCAGCGTCGAACTCGTCGATGCGCTCGAGGGCGGTGAACAAGAGTTCCAAATAGTCGCCTCCATCAATGTGGGGTCCGAAGGGAAGGTTCAGGGTGAACCCCTCACCGTCGCCGACACCGCGCTCGTCAGCATGACCCGAAAAGTAGGGATAGCACCGACGGGGGTCGCCATGGAGGCTGACGTACAGCACGTCGGATCGATGCTCGAAGAGTTCCTGTGTCCCGTTGCCGTGATGAAAGTCGATGTCGAGGATGGCAACCCGGTCGTTGCCTCGCTGCAGCAGTCGTTTCGCAGCGACCGCGGCATTGTTCAGGTAACAACCACCACCGAACGTGCTGGCTGCCGCGTGGTGACCGGGAGGACGACACAACCCCATTGCCAGTCCGGGACCGTCCGACCCAGAAGCGACGAGTTCATCGGCCGCCGCCACCGCAACGTCGATGGACGACCACGCCGCTTCCCACGTTGTCGGTCCGATTCCGGTGATCGTGTCGAACACCCGGCGTCCCAGCGCCGCAGCGCCGATCTGATCGATCTGACCTTCCGGTGCTTCACTCTGGCGCGGCCCGGCGGGAAACGTGTCCGCGAACAGCAGCGGGGCACCATCGACCCGTTGGTTCTCATAGCGATCCCATGCATGCTCGATGAGGTCCACCAGCCCTGCGGAGTGGATCCCGTCAACCACCGATCGATCTGATGGCGTCGGCGATCGGAGATCCACCGACGGCAGTTTGGCCAGAGCAGCGGCGCACTCCTCGACCCGGTCGAGTCGGTCGAACGCCGCGACCATCACACCCCCCTGCACCTCGACGCCGGGATCATGAAGTCGATTGTTCGTACTCCAATACACCGGCGTCATGTTGCGGGCTTCAGGGTTGCGAACGACGTGAGGTACACCCACGGCAACTGGTGTTGGAACCCGGTCAGATTGGCTCGGGCCACGATGGTGTCCTTCACGTCGGAGACGTTGACCCAGCAGTTCGAGGCTCCGTAGAGTTCGGCAGCGCGGATGCTCATGGCCTCGACCTGAGCCTTGTCGGTCTGCCGAGCAGCTTCGTCGGTGACCGTGTCCGCCTCGGGAACCGAGCAGCCGAGGAAGTTCACCGGGGCGTTTGTGTACCAGTACACCTGCGGCCATGTGTCCGGGGCCGCCGCATCAGGATTCATCGTGGCCATCAGCAGATCAGGTCGTTGATCAGGTGTCGTCGGCAGAGCGAAGACCTCGGCCTGGGAATAGGCGCGGGTCGTGCTCTCGAAGCCGGCCTGTTGCAGCTGGATCTGGACGAGGTCGGCTTGACGGGACAGATCCGGATCCTGGATGTAGCCGACGACCACACTGACGCCCTTTGACGCGTTGGCGATCGATGTCAGACCGCTGACATCGAGCGCAGGATCCAACGGGGCGGCGCCGTCGGGGAGCATTCCCGGGGGATACACCGTCTTGCTGACCGTTGCCCGATCTGCGAAGACATCGTTCGTCATGGCCGTGCGGTCAATCGCCGCCGCAAACTTTGCCCGATTGCCCGTCGAGCCCAGCGCCTTGGATTCGGGATTCACCCAGATCGCGTTCTTGAACAACGCCGGGAAGTTGAGGACCTGAAGGTTCGGGTTCTTCGCAAGGGTCTGGATATCGCGGGTCGCCAGCCCCCGAAGCACGACATCGAG
>JAYUWK010000098.1:0-11795 GCA_043753895.1 Actinomycetota bacterium | reverse complement strand
AAATCGCAGCAGTCAACGTGGTCTTACCATGATCAATATGACCCATCGTACCAATATTCACATGCGGCTTATTACGCTCAAACTTTGCCTTGCTCATGTCATTTCTCCGTGCTTTTTCGTGGTGGATGTCAGTGGGTTGTCAAAGAACCTGGGAGAAGCGCCACAGGGCGCCGCTGCCGAACAAGTAATGCTAGGGGTCGATGTCATGCGGGGCAACCCCCAACACGACTCAGCCCAACATTGCTGGGGCCGGACGGGTTACTCGCCGCGAACTCGTTTGATGATGTCGCTCGCGATTCCGCCGGGGACTTCTTGGTAACTGTCGAACTGCATGGTGTAGGTGGCACGGCCCTGCGTACGTGATCGCAAGTCGGTGCTATACCCGAACATTTCCGACAGTGGGATCTGGGCGCGCACGACCTGGGTGTTACCGCGGGCCTCCATACCCTCGATGCGACCACGCCGGCTGCTGAGGTCGCCCATGACGTCGCCCATGTATTCGTCAGGAGTCACGACCTCGACACCCATGATGGGTTCGAGCAGAACAGGCTTGGCCATCTCGGCGGCCTTCTTGAACGCCATCTGCCCGGCGATCTTGAACGCCATTTCGCTGGAGTCCACATCGTGGTATGCACCGTCGACGAGGCTGGCCATGATGTTCACTGTGGGGTAGCCGGCGAGCACGCCGTTGTCGAGCGCGCTCTGGATGCCCTGGTTCACAGGCTGGATGTACTCACGGGGCACGCGACCACCGGTGATCTTGTCGACAAACTTGTAGCCACCCTCGGGGTTCGGCTCGAGCGTGATCTTCACGACCGCGAACTGACCCGAGCCACCCGACTGCTTGATGTGGCGATACTCGACCGACTCGACCTTTTTGGTGATGGTCTCGCGATAGGCCACCTGGGGCTTGCCGACGGTGGCGTCGACGCCGAACTCACGCTGCATACGATCGACGAGGATCTCGAGGTGCAACTCGCCCATGCCGCTGATTACGGTCTGGTTGGTCTCTTCGTCGGTACGAACACGGAAGGTTGGGTCCTCGTCGGAAAGGCTCTTGAGCGCCTTGCCGAGTTTGTCCTGGTCGACCTTGGTCTTGGGTTCGATGGCCACGTGGATCACGGGCTCGGGGAAGATCATCCGCTCGAGCACGATCGGGTTCGCCCGGTCGCACAGCGTGTCGCCCGTGGTGGTGTCCTTGAAGCCCAGACCGGCAACGATGTCTCCGGCCATGGCCACGTCGAGGTCTTCGCGCTGGTTGGCGTGCATGAGCAGAATGCGCCCGAGGCGCTCGCGCTTTTCCTTGGTGCTGTTGAAGACCTCGTCGCCCTTGCCGATGGAGCCCGAGTACACGCGGAAGTAGGTGAGCTTGCCGAAAGGATCGGCAACGATCTTGAAAGCGAGCGCGGCGAACGGCCCGTTCTCGTCGGCTTTACGTTCGATGGGCTCGTCATGGAAGTTCACACCCTGGGCCGGGCGGATGTCGAGCGGGCTGGGCAGATAGTCGACCACGGCGTCGAGCATCGGCTGCACGCCCTTGTTCTTGAACGCAGAGCCGCACAGGATCGGCACGAAGTCGAATGCGAGCGTGCCCTTACGGATGGCTCGCTTGACCTCATCGATGCTGAGGTCCTCGCCACCGAGGTACTTCTCCATCAACTCGTCGTCGCTCGTTGCAATGGTCTCGAGGAGTTCCTCGCGGTACTTGGCGGCGATCTCGACCATGTCGGCGGGGATGTCGGTTTCGTCCCACTTGGCACCGAGTTCCTCGTCGTGCCAGATGAGCGCCTTCATCTTGACGAGGTCGATCAGGCCGATGAACGGGGTGTTGACTTCGATACCGCCGGCGCCGATAGGAAGATGGAGGACGGCCGGAGTGGCCTCGAGGCGGTCGCGCACCATCTGTACGGTGCGATAGAAGTCGGCGCCGATGCGGTCCATCTTGTTGATGAAGCACATGCGCGGCACGTTGTACTTGTTGGCCTGACGCCACACGGTTTCGGTCTGGGGCTCGACGCCGGCAACCGAGTCGAACACCGTGACAGCACCGTCGAGCACGCGCAACGAGCGCTCGACCTCGATCGTGAAGTCCACGTGGCCGGGCGTGTCGATGATGTTGATGCGATGGTTGTCCCAGATGCACGTGGTGGCAGCCGAGGTGATGGTGATGCCACGCTCTTGCTCCTGTGCCATGTGGTCCATGGTCGCGGCGCCGTCGTGTACTTCGCCAATCTTGTAGCTCTTGCCGGTGTAGTACAAGATGCGCTCGGTAGTCGTGGTCTTGCCAGCGTCAATATGGGCCATGATGCCGATATTGCGAGTGCGCTCGAGGGGGAATTCGCGCTTAGCCATCTGTGTACTTCTTCCGTTTGCGTCTGTCGAAATCGAAGGGCGCGCAACAGCCGAATCCGGCCGCAGGCACATGCAACAATGCTAACGGCGAGTGTGCCCAGTCGCACCCGAAGCGAGCTGCTCGATTGTGTCCACGACCCTCTCGAGTTCGCCAACGAGGGGTGCCAGGACAGCATCCTGACCCAGACGCTCGCACAACACGCCCGCCACCTGCCGGTAGTACCAGACCTGTTCTGTGGGACCGGCGTTGAAACGGGCGGTGCCATTGGTACCGAGCCAGAATTCGGGCCCATTTTCGTACAGCTCGATGACTGTGGTGCGCGCATTGTGCAGCTTGTCGCAGCACGAAACCAGCAGCACCTCGCGAGGTGCTGTCGCGAGATGAGCGATGTAGGCCTCTTTGCGCGCCCGCCAAGGCGGTTTGCGTTGCACATCGGTGTCGCTGCAGCCGTTCACGACGTCGGCGACGCGATCTCCGAACGTGGCGCGAATACGAGCCGCCATTGCGGGCCCGTCATGGTCGGCAGTGTCTTCGACAGCATCATGCAACAGGCCCGCAATGGCAAGATCCTCGTCGCCGCCGAATTCGAGCACCGAACCGGCAACGCCGAGCACATGCGACACATAGGGGACCGTCGTGCCTTTGCGGCGCTGCTCGCCGTGCGCGCGGATCGCAAAGGCGAGCGCGCTCACGAACCGATCAGTCAGCACGACACACGCAGGCGTCTCGACCGCGCCGGGTACCCATCGTTCAACCGTCTCCTGCTTCGCTCACCGGCAAGTCTGTCAGACGGCGAGGCGGCGGCGAACCGTGGCCGCGACCCTTCCGTGGTGCCGCCACCCACCCCGGTCCCGGCCCCTGCTCGCGCCCCCAGCCGTTTTGAATGAGCGAACATGTCGACAGTCGACGAATTCCCTCAGTCAAACGGTTGAGCTGGACGGGCGATCGTCTCTTGGAAAAGCACATCACCCGCCCTGAACGGGCGGGTGATGTGAGTACTCGATCTGCGAAAGAAGCGCCGGCATGAGCGCCAAGGCGGACTCAGAAGCGGTAGTGAGCGAACGCCTTGTTGCTCTCGGCCATCTTCTGCATGTCGTCACGGCGCTTTACGGCGGCACCGAGGCCGTTGGCAGCATCCATGATTTCGCCGGCGAGGCATTCGGCCATTGTCTTCTCGCGACGCTTACGGCTGAAGTCGACCAACCAACGGATGGACAACGTATTCGCACGACGCGGACGCACTTCCACGGGCACCTGATACGTGGCACCGCCAACACGACGGCTCTTCACTTCGAGCGGCGGCTTGAGGTTCTCGATCGCACGCTTCAGCGTGGCGATGGGCTCGGCACCGGTCTTTTCTTCGACCATCTTCAGCGCGTCGTACACGATCTTCTCAGCAAGGCTGCGCTTGCCGTGCAGCATGACCTTGTTGGTGATCTGCGAAACGAGCAGCGAACGGTAGATGGGGTCCGGCGTGATTTCACGACGCTCGGCAGGTCCTTTACGTGGCATGGCGGTTCGTTCCTATTACTTCGGGGTCTTTGCGCCGTAACGGCTGCGGCTCTGCTTGCGGTTCTTCACGCCGGCTGCGTCGAGCGCGCCGCGGATGACTTTGTAACGCACACCAGGCAGGTCGCGGACACGACCGCCACGCACGAGCACGATGCTGTGCTCTTGCAGGTTGTGACCTTCGCCCGGGATGTAGGCCGTGATCTCGACGCCGCTGGTGAGACGCACGCGCGCCACCTTGCGGAGCGCGGAATTCGGCTTCTTCGGGGTGTTTGTGTAGACGCGAGTACACACGCCACGTCGCTGTGGCGAGCCCTTGAGGGCTGGAGTCTTGGTCTTGGTGAACTTGCTGCTACGCCCTTGGCGGACCAGCTGCTGAATTGTGGGCACGCGTGTACCTTTCGCGATGGATACGAACTGACCCCGCGCACGCAATGAAGCGACGTCGACAGGACCATGCAATGTTAGAGGCGCGTCCTCAGGGCAGCAACCCGCGCGCGCCGCGTTCTTTGATCACCCCTCAGCAGTATCGCCGTCGCCGGAGTAGGTGCCGTGGAGGTTGCCCAACCACGCTGCTGGATCCTCGGTGTCGCTGCTGTAGTACGCCATGGGCTTGTAGTCGGGCGCCGAGACATCGAAGTCGCGATAACGCTCCATGCCGGTTCCAGCGGGGATCAACTTGCCGATGATGATGTTTTCCTTGAGGCCCAACAGGCTGTCACTGCGGCCGTCAATGGCGGCTTCGGTGAGCACCCGCGTGGTCTCTTGGAACGAGGCTGCCGACAGCCACGACTCGGTGGCCAGCGATGCTTTGGTGATACCCATCAACTCGGGTCGACCCTCGGCGGGACGCTTGCCTTCTTCGACCATGCGCTTGTTGGTATCGCGGAACACCTTGGCGTCGGCGCGCTCGCCCGGCAGGAATCCGGTTTCGCCGGGCTCTTGCACGCCGATACGGCGGGTCATCTGGCGCACGATCAACTCGATGTGCTTGTCAGAAATGCTCACACCCTGATCGCGGTACACCTTCTGCACCTCTTCGACGAGGTACAACTGGGTCTCGCGGATGCCCTTGATCTCCATGATTTCCTTGGGATCGAAGGGGCCATCGGTGACAGGGTCGCCGGCTTTGATGTCGTTGCCGTCGATGACGGTGGGGCGGCTGCCGGTGGGCAGCACAATCAGGTGCTCTTCGCCTGAGTCGTCGATGACGGTGATCGGAATACCCTTGCCCTCGTCCTCGCCGACGCGAACGATGCCGCTCGCCTTGGCCAGGCGTGCAGAACCGCGAGGCGTGCGCGCCTCGAACAGCTCCACGACTCGGGGCAGACCACCAGCGATGTCCTTACCTGCCACACCACCGGTATGGAAGGTACGCATAGTGAGCTGCGTACCGGGCTCGCCGATGGACTGGGCAGCGATGACGCCGACGGCCTCGCCGAGTTCGATCGGCTTGCCGGTGGCGAGCGAACGGCCGTAGCACAGCCCGCAGATACCGAGGTCGGCATCGCAGGTGAGCACTGAACGAACGCGTACGCGTGTGATCTTCGGATCATCACGCAGAGCGATCATCTCGTCGTCGCCGACGAGGCTGTTCTTGGCCAGTACGGTGCCGTCGCTCAGGGTGACGTCCTGCAACAGGGCACGGCCGAACAACTTGGCCTCGAGATACGCACGGGTGTTGGCCGTATCAGGCGTGACGTTATCGATCCACACACCGAGCGTGGAACCACAGTCGAGTTCACGGATGATGAGTTCCTGTGCCACGTCGACCAGTCGGCGGGTCAGATAACCCGAGTCGGCGGTACGAAGTGCGGTGTCCACCAGGCCTTTACGGGCACCAGGCGTCGCGATGAAGTACTCGAGGGTTTCGAGGCCCTCACGGAAGTTCTTCTTGATAGGGCGAGGAATCATGTCACCGCGAGGGTTGGCAACGAGGCCGCGCATGCCTGCGATCTGACGCATCTGAGTCATGTTGCCTCGGGCGCCCGAACCGACCATCATGTCGATCGGGTTGAAACGCTGAGCCTTGAACTCCGCCTCCATCGCGTTCTGCACCTCGGCGGTCGCATCGGTCCAGATGCGTACCTCCATGTTGCGGCGCTCGCCGTCGGTGATGATGCCGCGGCGGAACTGGTTCTCGACCTTGTCTGCCTGCTCTTCGAACTTGTCGAGGATGGCACGCTTGTTCTTCGGGGTCTTCACGTCGTCGATCGACACCGTGATACCGCTCTGCGATGCATAGCGGTAGCAGACAGCCTTGATTGCGTCGAGCGCAATAGCGACTTCTGACTTCAGGTAGAAGTCGGAGAGCCGCTCCACGATGACACCCATCTCCTTCTTCTTGATGAGGAAGTCGATGTGGCCGAAGCGTGCGGGGTAATCCTCGGGCAGGGTCTCCTCGAACAGCAGGCGACCGGCCGTGGTGGGGAACGTGTCGGCTGGCTGGGTCGCCGTTGCCGGACGACGCAGCGTGATGGGTGCGTGCAGGTTGAGGGTGCCCTCGTCGAGCGCACGCAACACCTCCCACAAATGACGGAATGTACGACCGTTACCGGCAGCATCCTCGACGAGTTCGGTGAGGTAATACCCACCGATCACGAGGTCTTGCGACGGGGTGACCGTGGGACGACCCGAGGCTGGCGACAAGATGTTGTTCGCACTGAGCATGAGTACGCGAGCCTCGGCCTGGGCCTCGGCCGACAGCGGCACGTGAATGGCCATCTGGTCGCCGTCGAAGTCGGCGTTGAACGCAGTACAGACCAACGGGTGGATCTGCAATGCCTTTCCCTCGACGAGCACGGGCTCGAAGGCCTGGATGCCAAGACGGTGCAAGGTCGGTGCGCGATTGAGCATCACCGGGTGTTCCTTGATCACGTCTTCGAGCACGTCCCACACCTGCGGACGACGACGTTCGACCATGCGCTTCGCGCTCTTGATGTTCTGCGCCAGTTCGAGATCGACGAGGCGCTTCATCACGAACGGCTTGAACAGTTCGAGCGCCATCAACTTGGGAAGACCACACTGGTGCAGCTTCAACGTCGGGCCGGCCACGATGACCGAACGGCCCGAGTAGTCGACGCGCTTACCGAGCAGGTTCTGACGGAAGCGGCCCTGCTTGCCCTTGAGCATGTCGGACAGCGACTTCAGCGGGCGGTTGCCCGGCCCAGTGACCGGACGGCCACGACGACCGTTGTCGAACAACGCATCAACGGCCTCTTGGAGCATGCGCTTTTCGTTGTTCACGATGATCTCGGGAGCACCGAGATCGAGCAAACGCTTGAGCCGGTTGTTGCGGTTGATCACGCGGCGGTACAAGTCGTTGAGGTCACTCGTGGCGAAACGGCCACCATCAAGCTGCACCATCGGGCGCAGTTCCGGTGGGATCACCGGCACGACGTCGAGAATCATCGCCTTGGGGTCGTTGACCCGGCGGCCCTGCTCGTCGCGCTTGTTGAATGACGTGACGATCTTGAGGCGCTTGATCGCCTTCTGGCGGCGCTGCGCGCTGAGTGGCTTGCGGCCACCTTCTGGCGGATCGATGGCCTCGCGCAGGCGGGCTTCCTCCACATCGAAGTCGATGCGGTCGATGAGCGCCTTGATGCTGTCGGCACCGGTGCCACCCTCGAAGTAATCGCCATAACGGTCGCGCAGCTCGCGCCACAGCATTTCATCGTCGATGATCTTGCGGCTGTGGATGTCCTTGAACTCGTCCCACGTGCGCGCCAGCAAATCGAGCTCTTGCTCGTAGCGATCGCGCAACATCGTGACTTCCTTCTCGGCGATCTTGCCACGCGCTTTGACATCGCTGTCCTTGGCGCCTTCGCCTTCGAGCTTGCCGGCCTCGTCCTCGAGTTCTTTGTACCGGCGGTCGATCGCGATTTCCATTTCCTTGCGGATGGCATCACGCTCTTCGAGGTACTCGGCTTCGAGGTTGGCTTTGTCGGCATGACGCTTGTCGACATCGACCCAGGTGACCAGGTTCGCCGCGAAGTAGATGACCTTCTCGAGCTGCTTGGCCTTCAGTTCTTCTTTGGTCTCCACGCCAGCAAGCAGGTATGCCAACCAGCTACGCGTGCCGCGCAGGTACCAGATGTGAACGACAGGTGCAGCGAGTTCGATGTGGCCCATGCGCTCGCGACGCACCTTGCTGCGGGTGACTTCCACACCGCAGCGCTCGCACACAATGCCCTTGAAACGCACGCGCTTGTACTTGCCGCAGTAGCACTCCCAGTCGCGTGTGGGCCCGAAAATCTTCTCGCAGAACAGGCCATCTTTTTCCGGACGCAGGGTGCGGTAGTTGATGGTCTCGGGCTTCTTCACTTCGCCGTGGGACCACTGCGTGATCTGGGCGGCGGTTGCCAATCCGATCTTCAACTGGTCGAACATGTTTACGTCAAGCATCGTTTGCCTTCGTCTCTCATTGCTTCGTTCGTGGGTGTCGTTCGTGGGTCTTGCTCAGCTAGGTCTTGCTCAGTAGGCGCGTTCGCGGCGTGCAGCACGCTCGCGATCGTCTTCGTCGGTGCCGCGTTCTGGGCGGCTGATGTCGATGCCGAGTTCTTCCGCGGCACGGAAGACGTCTTCGTCCATCTCACGCATCTCGATCTCGCTGCCATCGGTGGCGAGCACCTCGACGTTGAGACACAGCGCCTGCATTTCCTTCATGAGCACCTTGAAGCTCTCGGGAATGCCGGGCTCGGGAATGTTGTCGCCCTTGACGATGGCTTCGTACACCTTCACGCGACCGAGCACGTCGTCTGACTTGATGGTGAGCAGCTCCTGCAGGCAGTACGCCGCACCATAGGCCTCGAGGGCCCACACTTCCATCTCGCCGAATCGCTGGCCGCCGAACTGTGCCTTACCACCGAGCGGTTGCTGGGTGATCATGCTGTACGGACCGGTGGACCGGGCGTGGATCTTGTCGTCGACCAGGTGAGCCAGCTTCAAGATGTACATGTAGCCAACGGTGATGGGGTTGTCGTACAACTCGCCCGTGCGGCCGTTGTACAACGGGGTCTTGCCGTCGATCTGGATCAGACGCTTGCCGTCGACACTCTCGGGGTTCAGGTTCGCAAGAATGCTCTGAATCGTCGGGTGCTTGCCAGCTGCTTCTTCTTCGTCCCAGTGCGCACCGTCGAACACGGGCGTTGCGATGAACGTGCTGGGCTTGGTGTTGGGTCGGGTCTTGGTCTCGGTGCCACGGATCGGCACATCGCCGACGGCGACCTTGTTCTTGACGTCGGTCCAGCCCCACCGGGCGCAATAGCCCAAGTGCGCTTCGAGCACCTGACCCACGTTCATACGGCTGGGCACACCCAGCGGGTTGAGGATGATGTCGACAGCAGTGCCATCGGACAGATACGGCATGTCCTCGATCGGGAGGATCTTGGAGATGACACCCTTGTTGCCGTGACGGCCAGCGAGCTTGTCGCCGACGCTGATCTTTCGCTTCTGCCCGACGTAGACGCGTACCAACTGGTTGACGCCAGGAGGAAGCTCGTCGCCATTCTCACGAGTGAAGACCTTCACGTCGATGACCTTGCCGTTTTCGCCGTGAGGCACCTTCAGGCTGGTGTCGCGAACTTCGCGTGCCTTCTCGCCGAAGATGGCGCGCAGCAGGCGTTCCTCGGGAGTCAGTTCGGTCTCGCCCTTGGGCGTGACCTTGCCGACGAGCACGTCGCCAGGGCCGACCTCGGCACCGATGCGGATGATGCCGCGATCGTCGAGGTCGCGCAAGATGTCCTCGCTGAGGTTGGGGATGTCACGAGTGATTTCCTCGAGCCCCAACTTGGTGTCACGGGCGTCGACTTCGTGCTCTTTGATGTGAATCGAGGTGAGCACGTCGTCTTTGACCAGACGCTCGCTGAGGATGATGGCGTCTTCGAAGTTGTAGCCCTCCCACGGCATGAGCGCCACGAGCAGGTTCTTACCGAGAGCGAGTTCGCCATGGTCGGTGGAGGGTCCATCGGCGAGGATGTCACCCGTTTTGATCTTGGTGCCTTCGCCCACGCGCACGCGCTGGTTGATGCAGGTGTCCTGGTTGCTGCGGCGAAACTTGGCCAGGCGGTAGACCTTCTTGCCGATGGTCTTGTACTGCACGGTGATGCTGTCACCGCTGACCTCGACAACCTCGCCGTCTTCTTCGGCCTGGATGAGATCGGCAGCATCGCGCGCTGCTCGAGCTTCGATACCGGTGCCGATGTAGGGGGCCTCGGCGCGGATGAGCGGCACGGCCTGACGCTGCATGTTCGCACCCATCAGGGCGCGGTTTGCGTCGTCGTGCTCGAGGAACGGAATGAGCGCGGTTGCCACCGACACGATCTGGCGAGGCGAGACGTCCATGTAGTCCACCTCGGTACCGGGAACGAACCCGATGTCGGTGGTGGCGCCGAAGAAGCTCTCGGCCTCGAGCATCTTGCGTAAGTCGTCGAGGCTGGCTGCCTGCGGCGAACGGCGCACGAGCACGCGGGGATCTTTGAAGGTGCCGTCGGCCTTGATGGGCGTGTTCGCCTGGGCAACGACGTAGTTCTCTTCCTCGTCGGCGGCCATGTACACGATCTCGTCGGTGACGATGCCGTTGACCACCTTGCGGTACGGGCTCTCGATGAAGCCGAACTCGTTCACGCGAGCGAACGTGCTGAGCGCACCGATCAGACCGATGTTCGGACCTTCTGGGGTCTCGATCGGGCACATCCGGCCGTAGTGGCTGAAGTGAACGTCGCGGACTTCGAAGCCGGCGCGTTCACGGCTGAGACCACCAGGTCCGAGCGCCGACAGGCGACGGCGGTGGGTGAGGCCCGACAATGGGTTCACCTGATCCATGAACTGCGACAACTGCGACGTGCCGAAGAACTCCTTGATCGCAGCGACCACGGGGCGGATGTTGATGAGGGTCTGGGGCGTGATCGCCTCGACGTCCTGAGTCGTCATGCGCTCGCGCACCACGCGCTCCATACGGCTGAGGCCGATGCGCACTTGGTTCTGGATGAGCTCGCCCACGCTGCGGATGCGACGGTTGGCGAAGTGGTCTTGGTCGTCGAGGCGGTAGCCGGGCTCCTGCTTGACGAGGTGCAGCATGTAGCTGAGTGCAGCGACGACCTCGCAACGGCTGAGCACGTCTTGATCGTCGGTGGGCAGGTCGAGCAGATCGCCGTCGAGGCCGAACAACTCGGGAAGACGCGACACTTCGTTGCCGAGCTTACGGTTCAGCTTGTAGCGGCCGACGCGGCTGAGGTCGTAGCGGCGGTTCTCGAAGAACGCGTTGCGGAAAAAGGCCCGTGACGACTCGAGCGTGGGCGGCTCGCCCGGACGCGCCCGCTTGTAGATCTCGATGAGCGACTCGTCCTGTGAGGGAGCAAAGTGACGCTCCTTGTCCCACTGATCCTCGAGGAAGTCGAAGTGCGCGACGAAACGATCGATGAAGCCGGGGGCGTGCTCT
The DNA here is from genome assembly GCA_043753895.1 of Actinomycetota bacterium. Classification (GTDB taxonomy): domain Bacteria; phylum Actinomycetota; class Acidimicrobiia; order Acidimicrobiales; family Ilumatobacteraceae; genus WLMZ01. The sequence continues at coordinate 495 of JAYUWK010000098.1, read as the reverse complement.
TCGTCATAGCCGAGGGCGCGCAGCAGGGTGAAGATGCCGAGACGGCGCTTACGAGCGACTCGAGTACCTGCGGTGACGAACTTGCCGGGCTTGTGCTCGACGTCGAACTCGAGCCATTCGCCACGGTACGGGTGCACCGTGCCCTTGACGAGCTGGTGCTTGCTGAGGTTACGCAGACGGAAGCGCTCGCCGGGTTCGAAGATGACGCCGGGGCTGCGAACCAACTGACTCACCACGACACGCTCGGTGCCGTTGATAATGAACGTGCCCTTCTCGGTCATCATCGGGAAGTCGCCCATGAAGACCGTCTGCTCTTTGATCTCGCCCGTGTTCCGGTTCATGAAGCGAGCGCGCACGAAGATCGGCGCGGAGTACGTCATGTCCTTCTCTTTGCATTCGGCGACGGTGAACTTCGGCGGCGGGCGCAGGTCCTCGTCGTCGGGGTCGAACTCGAGCTCGAGCTGCAGGGACTCGGAGAAGTCCTTGATCGGCGAG
>JAYUWK010000097.1:0-3949 GCA_043753895.1 Actinomycetota bacterium | reverse complement strand
CTCTCCGTGACGAACCGTTGACGCTCGATTTCGACTCGCAGACGGGCTCGAAGCTCGCCCAGCTGAGCCTCGGCTCCGATCAACTCGTCACGCAGACGCAGGACCTCACGCTGCAACTCATCGGACTCGGTCCAGTCGGTCGCAATTGGACTGCTCGACGTTGACTTCTCCGACATGGAAGACGTGTCCTGCACGTTGGGCATGGTAGCTGACCGAAGTCTGCCGCTTCCGGGCACTCCTCGGACCCGACGCGGACGGTGTTGTAGATTTCTCATGTGTCTCGGGACCCTCGGAAGCGCGCCGCTGCGCGCCTTCGCTCGTTGAACGCCACGACCAGGCCCCCGATCACATCGGGGGACCTCCAGGGTTATCGCGTGGACCGGCTCCTTCGTCGACGCCGGGCCCCGTTTTCGTCGTCGTCGCCGCTCGACGGCGTGCACTACGCACCCGTGACAACGGTCGGAGCTCTCGACCAGTGGGCACTCGCCAACGCCGCCCTCTGCCTCGAGCACATGAGCTACGACTTCGTCCTGGTGTCTCGCTCGCTGGACGAGCTCCCGTTCTTCTGCGGACCCCCCAAGCCTCGACAGTCGATCGTCTTTCGCGAACGCGCCGCTTCGTGGTTGCTCGGGGGCGACGACCCGTCGGAGCCGTTGTGCGGCCGGGTTGTCCGCATGCCCGGGCTGCAAGGCCGCAACACGGTCATGGAGCTCGATGCGATGTTGCCCCACCCTCGGGTGAACGCGGACGGCGATGTCGTGATCGGCTCAGGACAAGCCCGGGCCACGATGCGTGCGGAACCCCGATCGGTACCAGCGGTCGAATCCTCGGCGAGCGACGAGCGGGAGGTCGTCTTTGTGTGGCCCGCGCAATGGGCCATCGGCGGCGTCGAACGATTGGCCATCGAGGTGATGCGACAGCAGGAATCTCGCTATCGCTTCGTCGTCGTGACGACCGAGCGACTCACCGCATCACAAGGAAGTCTGCACAATGAGCTCAGAAGGCTCGGGATCGCCTTCTACGACCTGGCCGAACTCGCCCCACCGAGTTCTCATCTGTCGATGCTCAGCGATCTGAAGGAGGCGTACGACCCCGTTGCTGTCTGGCTGTGCAACGGATCGGCGTGGCTCTGTGATTCCGCCACCGAGATCCGACAAGCGTTCTGGGATATCCCGATCGTGAGCCAGATCGCGTACGACACTGAAGCGGGATGGATCGCGCGGTGCGCCGAGCCCGGCATCCTCTCGTTCGATCGACACATCGCGATCAATACGGGGATCCGTCGCGTGTTCACCCAGGAGATCGGAATCGACCCCGACCGCGTCGATCTCATCCATCACGGCTACGACGAGGAGCGGTTCGATCGGGCGAGGTACTCGTCACGGCAACGTGCAGCGCTGCGGCGGGATCTTGGGGTGGCCATCGAGGCGCGGGTCTTCGTCTTTCCCGCTCGAATGACCGCCCAGAAACGACCGATGGACTTCCTCGATCTTGCGATGTCCGCTCAGGGAGACGGGTCTGCGCACTTCTTGATGTTCGGCGACGGTGAGCTGGCCGGTGTCGTGGACGAAGCGATCGAGCAGAGCGGTCTGACCACGATCGAGCGGCGACCGTTCCAGGACGACGTCGCCGAGGTGTTCGGAATCGCCGATGCTCTCGTCATCACGTCGGCCTTCGAGGGTCTTCCGATCGCCATGCTCGAAGCACTTGCGATGGGCGTTCCAGTCTTCTCCACCGATGTCGGCGACGTCCGTTCGGTGCTCGAACGATTCGGTGCCGGACAGGTGGTCAGCGCGTCCGCCGACATCGAGACCAAGCGCGCAGCCTTTCTCGCCTTCTGCGATGACCTCCCCCGGTTTCGATCGGCAGCCGTCGACAGCTCCCCCCGGGTTCGTCAGGAATTCGGTGGTGAGAGAATTGCCGAGAAGTATGCGAACTGCTGGCAACGGGCCGTCGCGGACCGACCGCGGTCACACTGACGTGTCGGATCGCAACTCGGGACTGTCCCGAGCTGCTCTCACAGCGTGCGCTCACTGCCTTCGATGAGCCCACGGACCGGAACGATCGTCGCGAAGTCGGTCTCGCTGGGTGAAGCGATCCACAGTCGATGCCCGATCCGCGCCGACGAGGCGTACCCACGCAAGTCCGGCAACGTCGTCGCACTGTCGGTCCGAACGAGAACGATGCCTTGCGTGCCGACGAGCGACCTCGCGACCTCGGTGGCGATACACCCGACCCGACTGTCGATGAGCAGGGCGTCGAACGTCACCCCAAGATCTCGGACCGACTGCACACACGCCGGCTCCTCGATCGCAACGTCAGCCAGCTCGCACACGCTTGCGTCGACGCAACAGGAAGCGGTCACGGTGGTGAGCGAATTCGAAACGAATGCGTCCTTCGTCGCGCGCCCGATGTTCTTCAGGGATAAGCCTGCGCCGAGCCCCGAGCGGAAGCTGAGCCAATTCGTCTCCAGTCCTGCGTTCGTGAGGAACTGCACGATCGTCGTCGCGCTCTCGTCGGAGCTCCAGTCGACGACTCGCAAGGGTCGTTGGTGCCGACGCGCAAGGGCAACGAGAACAAAGTGGAGGACCTCACCGTCCAGTCTGGTCATCGTCGGCACTGGCGAGCCGACCTGGTAGCTGACCGCGGACCGGGTCGATCGAAGGGCGCCATCGGCGAACCGATCGTCGAGCAGGCGTCGGTGCGCCGATCGGGATCTGGTTGACTCCTCACTGAGGTGGTGATCGGCTCGTTGACTCTCGCGATCCGATGACGACGTGAGGTAGATCGATGCGACAACGGGCAGCGGCCATGGCGCCCCGAGCTCGACGAGATCGAGAATGAAGTGCCAATCGTCGACTCCCCGGACTCCTGCCGGGTGCTGCACGGGGAGCCCGGCCCGATGGGCGATCACGCCCATGTCGATGAAGTTGCTTTCGGCGAGCCGGATCTCGTCGTAGGGCTCGAACAGGACGAATGGTTGCGACACCGAGGAAGCGGACTCTTCTTCGAGTCGGAGCTGGGCACCGTAGACAACGTCGACAGCGCTGTTGCGGCCGAAGAACTCGGCGACGGCGCGGAGCCACCCATGACCCATGAGGTTGTCGTCGTCGAGGTACGTCACGACCTGACCGTTCGCTTCGTGAAGCGCTCGCTGGCGGGCAGCGGCGGAGCCGCTGCCATCTGATTGGATCAGTCTGATCCTGTTGTCGCCGGCGGCGATGGAGCGAACGACATCAGCGGTGTCGTCGGTGCTCGCGTCGTCGACGATGACCGCCTCCCAGTTCGCGTAGGACTGTTGAACAAGCGAACCCACCGCTCGCTCGAGGAGTTCGCGTCGGTCCCGGGTCGGGATCACGATCGAAATCAGGAGATCACCCGATAGCGGTGCCGTTTCGCTCCAGGTCGGGTACCACGTCAAATCCGCGTGCAGCTGGCCCTTGGAACGGTACTCGCGTTCGATCGAGTCGATTCTTGCCACCGCACGATCGAAGAGCGTCTCGGCGTTCCGCGTTGTTTCCCTCGCGACGACGCCGAGGTCGTCCTGAAGCTTCGCGACGAGTCGTGTCTGGCGCTCCAGGCATGCGGCGAGGTCGATGTGGATTCGCGACAGCCGCGTGATCTCGTCGAGGAGTTGTAGTTGTGTCGGTACGACCGGAGTCGGCGCGTGCTGCTCAGGTTCGCTCGTGTCGGCGTCGGACTGGACCATGCCGTAGCGCAGCGTATCCCGCCGAGGTCGGGCGGCCGGAGAGCTGTGGGGACACCTCCACGCGCGGGCCCGTAGACTCGCAGCCTTATGCCCACAGCGTTCGTTACCGGTATCACTGGCCAGGATGGTCAGCATTTGGCCGAGTTTCTGCATTCGCAGGGCTATTGCGTGTTCGGGATGGTGAAGGGGCAGAACAATCCGCGTGTGGAGCGGATTCAGGCCGAGTTGCCGTTCGTGGAG
>JAYUWK010000096.1:0-3953 GCA_043753895.1 Actinomycetota bacterium | reverse complement strand
AGCGTCGAACGGCATCGTCCATGTGTTGGACGAGGTGATCACCGCAGCCAAGTAACTCTCCCAGAGCACAGAGGCGGCCACTCCGGTGGCCGCCTCTGTCGCGTTCCGCGATCAGAGCTTGCGGAGATCGAGCATCAGGAGTCTCGAGACGGTCGCGGCCTCGAAGTATTCGGGGGCCTGCGCCAGAAAGCCTGGTGGCGGCGCCGGTTCATCCATGTGTTCCAGCACCAGCCCAGCGCGGCGGGCGGCACTGAGGTAGCGGCTCAGTGGGCGATGGAAGAACCGGATGAACACCCCCCGTTCGACCTGCTCGATGGTGTCGGCCTCAAGCGAGATCATGACGACCGTTGCGAGGGCAAGACTTCCCACAAGTGAAAAGAGCACGTCTCGCAACCACCCTCCTCTGAGCGTCCGCTGGGCGTCGCTGGCCCACGGATTCACGTGGAGAGTCTCAATGTGGCGCGGGCAGCTAGGCCGCCGCGCCAGATGTTCGTTGGGTATTTCTTGAGGCTGTCGAAGAGGTGATCTGGCCGAGCGCGAAGTCGGGGTCGTACGTCGCGCTCTCACCATCGTCTTCTGTGGCAATGAAAGTGGCGGAGCGGCTCGTAGGGGCGCCCGAGATCAACGAAGACTGCGTAACACGCCGTTCCGGCGAGCACCGTCAGGAGAAGCTTGATTATGCCTCGCATGTGGCCACCAGCTTCCGAATCAGCGGAGAGAGGCCCTCCACGCCCGACACGACCGAGTGCTCAGAGAACAACAACTTCCCGGTGTCGACGCTCATCGCCTCGACCGCCACTTCGCCGGACTCCCAGACAGTGATCTGGCCCCAAGCGGCCGGGCCCTGAACGGCCATCCAAGTTGCTCGCTTGTCTCGATTCGCCGGCCCCTCCTCCCATGTGACGGTGATGTCCGGGCGTGCGGAAGCAATCCACCCCTCGGCCCAGCCAGCTAGAAAAGTCAGCAGCGTCGACATGACAGCTTCGTTGCAACGTGAACGATGTTGCACCATTGGACGGGTACCTCCGGCACTGGCCATCCCCGTTGTGGCCCGAGCTTGCCCCACATCGTGTTGTCCGGCGAAGGGATCTGCGCCCGGTCAGGCCGCTCGGCTGGACGGAGGCTGTTCCACGGCACGTCAAACTCGACGTAACGACTGCCGGGGGCGGCCTGAGGCATGAGGGACTCAGCGCTCGCGGGACTTGCCACATACGTCGTTCCGCCGTTCCCGGCCTGAACCTGTCCGGAGTTCACCATCGCCGAATGCTCGTCGGCTCCCATCCATCGACCGACCCTCGTGGTCTCGGCCGATTCTGTGGCGACACCGGTAGCCGACACGACCTGTCGTAGTTGGAGTCCGGAAACCCCGACGCCTGTTGACGATGCGCGGTCATGTGCCGCGACGAGGGCGGTGGCCGGGTGGTCGATGGGCGCGGGCGCGGGCGCGGGTTTGAGTGGCGGGGTGTGTTGATGCTGACGCGTCAATCGCGGGGCCGAACCCGATCGCGCCGAGGAGTGTGAGCAGCGTCAGCAGCGAAAGAAGAAACCTCCGCTGTCGGTGTCCGCTCGTTGTTGCCACAGCGTTGATTCTTTCAGCCGGCACCGACACCGGGGGCGACCCCTGTTGCGGCGCTGAGCAGCGCCCGTGGGCGGGTCAGGGGATGAGTTCGAAGGCGTCGCAGTGGGAGGGGCGCACAACAGCGAAATCTCGGTGGTTGAGTGTTGCGATCGTGGTGACGCCGAGGCGTTCCGCGACGGCGATCAATGACGCGTCGACGAGGCCGAGCCCGAGGTCGGCGTAGGTGTCGATGAGATCGATGCAGCGGCCCCAGTCGGTGAGGGTGAGATCAATGACTCGGAGGTGTTCGCCGGTGATGAGTCGGAGAAACGCGGTTTCGGATGCGGGCCCGAGGTTGCGTTCGATCTGCCATGACGTCTCGGGGATCACCGGCGCCGGCGCCCACAGCTCAACGCGGTGTGTGCGAAGCAGTTCGGAGCAGCGGTCGCGATCTGCGTCATCGGTGTCGGCCGCGGCGAGCAGCACGCCGGTGTCGACGATTACCGCCATGATGCTCAGACGTCGCGTGCGGCGAGACCGGCTGTTTGCTCGGCTCGGATCTCACGGTGACGCCGGGCGAGGTCTCCACGTCCTGACGAGCCGGACCCGATGAACGCCTCGAGAGGGTCCTCGGCGGGAAGCTTGTCGGCGACCTCGGCGATGAGTTGGTCGAGGGTGATCCCACGACGCGAGGCTTCGGCTTGGAGGCGGGCTTGGGCCTCGGCGGGAAGGTCGAGTGTCAGGGCCACAAGGCCGATTGTAGCCCGCAAACTCGCCGCCAGCTGAACCCAGCAGCCGACGAGGCTTCAGCGTTCATTCGCGCGGCGAAGGCCGGAAGTTCGGGTTCGGAACAAACTCGCCCGTGATCACACCGTCAGGTCCGACAGGCCACGCACCTCTGATCGCCTCACGCGGCACGGGCTCTTTCACGCCGAACTCGCCGTCGATCTCATAGACCCACCCGTTCGGGAACTTCTTCGCCTCATCGACCAACCACGATGCAGGCTTGCGACTACCCACTGGCGCGCGGCCTTCTCACCGAAGCAAGCTGGTCATCAACGCTGACGACATCGTGGCAGCAAGCCGCGTCGAAGATGTCCACCAGGTCCGCTCTATCCGGTCGCCGGCCGGACACGTGCCGATAGGCACGCCGCCCGCCACCCATCTGGCGAGACATCCCCGACGGGTACACGTCCGCACGAGCATCCTCGATGCAGATCAGCAGCCCTTCAGCCTTAAGCGCACCGCGCGGACTCGTCAGGCTGTCGAACCCGGAGGCGTCGGCACGGGACGTCATCCGGCCCCCGCCGTCATACCCAAATGTGGAATCACCGAGTGCGGTTCCTGGCACATCCACACCGACCAGCAAACCGCGATCATCCCAGGACACACCGACCTGACCAGCTGTCGACGAGAAACCCGACAGCCTTCCCAACACGTCGTACTGCTTCGTGATCGACGCCGAAACAGACCCGCCGCCGCTCCCTGACTCCGACACCAGGCGGCCGAGTTCGTCGTACCCGCGTGTCACGTTGACGCCGCCTGGCTGCACCTCAGACACCGGCCGGCCCGCGGCATCGAACCCTGCCTTCCATGAACGGTCAGACAGTCCCGGTTGAGCAGTCGTTGAGTTTCGATGGCAGTGTCGGTCAAACCCCATGAATTGTTCTGGTAGAGCGCTGTGTTGCCGCGACCGTCAGTGAGGCGAGAGACCAGCCCTGTTGGGTCGTACCCGAACGTGGTGACCTCCGATGTTGTCACGGTGAAACCTGCGCAGACGCCGACTTTGCTGGCACCACCGCCAACACCGCAAAAACGCCCACCAGCCCACGGAACAATCGAACGAACACCAGAACCCCCCAGCCGGAACCGGATCAGTCAAGCAGCCGAACCGGCGGCCTTCAACCAAAACGTCTCCTCAATGGAGCCAAGATTGGGCTTGGCCCCGAACCGTGGCCCTCGGTAACAACTCAGGGATCGAGCCAGGTCCGACGGTCCCCCAACCTGCGTGAGACGAGGGGGTCTCCATGACCCGACCAACCGATCGAGTGGCGATCTCGGGGTGCAGTGGATCACGAATCAGAGCTTGCGGAGATCGAGCATCAGCAGTCGTGGCACCGTTGCGGCCTCGAAGTATTCGGGCGCCTGTGCCAGAAAGCCCGGCGGCGGCGCCGGCTCGTCCATGTGTTCGAGAACCAGTCCGCAGGCGCGAGCAGCGTTGAGGTAGCGACTCAACGGGCGATGAAAGAACCGGATGAACACCCCACGCTCGACCTGTTCGATGGTGTCCGCCTCCGTCAGATACGGACCGATCCGCCAATACTGCTCGGGCGGGTCCAGTATCTGATCGTCGATCCATCCCGATCCTGGCGTCTGCAGCAGCGGATGATTCAGC
>JAYUWK010000095.1:0-3957 GCA_043753895.1 Actinomycetota bacterium | reverse complement strand
ATGATCCCCGAGTTCGAGCCCCGCCGCAGGCCGCTCTGCGCAAAAACGGGCGTACCACCGCTGGGGTGGAAACGCAGGTCCTGCCCAAGTCAAAGCGCCCGTGCTGGTGCGGCAGCGCAAGAATTTCAAACGCTGCCACAGCGACGCCGGTCCCACGAGCCGACGGGGCCGGGCAACCGCCGACAACCACGACCACCACTGATGGCACCCACTACGGAAGACTCGCCCTGAGCAGCGGTTATCGGAGATTTCGTCGGTCGTAATACCATCATCTACATAAACATAACCGCTGGGCAAGTGTTTAATACTGGTGGTCATTCAAGGCATTGACCGTCGTGGTCGACGTCTATAAGGTGATCGTGGTAGTGAACCGGAGTGAATCTGCAGGGGACGAAATGATAACAGATCGATCAGCGTCGTCTTCGTGCGACGTATCGGTAATCATCCCCACCCACAACCGGTGGTTCATGGTCGACCGCGCGGTGGCCTCTGTCGCACGCCAGATTGGCGTGAGGGTGCAGGTCATCGTGATCGACGATGGGTCGTCGAGCGAGGTCGGTCATGTCTGTCGCCATGCAAACGCCAACGTTTCGGTGCAAGTCGTCCGGCACTCCACTCCCCACGGCGTAAGCATGGCTCGCAACACTGGTCTGGAAATTGCGACCAGTGAATATATTGCATGGCTAGACGACGATGACGTCTTTGCGCCGACGAAACTCCACCGGCAATTGGAGGTGCTGCGCGCTCACGGCCGGGAACGGTCGTGGTCAGTGACCGGCGTGGTGATCGTCGATCAACGAGGTCGAGTCATCGGGCTTCGGGACACCTTGCAGGTCAGTTCGGCGGCGATACGGGCAACGGGTCATAACATCGTGCCGGGCGGTGGCTCGGGGGTCGTCGGGCATCGGTCCCTCTATGACGACGTCGGGGGGTTCAGCGATCGCCACGGCGTGTTGGCCGATTGGGACATGTGGGTCCGCCTCGCCAACATCGCAGAGTGCTTCCCTGTGCCAGACCCATTGCTCGCTTATCAGAGCGACGGCGCAGGCATGAGCCACTCGAGCACCAGACTGATCACGGACCTCGGCTTCCTGGTCGAGGACCACCCCACCCTGGCTATCTCCGATCCCGATGGTTTCGATGTGTATCACCGTTGGGTCCGATTTACCCATCGACGCGCCGGGCGGTGGCGCGAAGCAGCGGCAATCGACGTCCAACTCTTGCGAAAGACGAAGAATCCGCGTTACCTCGTAGAGATGGCACGAAGCATCACATTCCCGGCCGAATGGGAAGTTCGCAGTACACTCAATGCCTTGCGCTATAAGCGCCGAACTCCGGATTGGCTCTCGGAAGCCTGGCTACCGGACGGAGAGCTTCAACCGGTAGCGGCTCCGTTACCGGCGAACTCCCTCGACACCGTCGGCGGTGCCAAATGACCCCTCTCGCACTGAGCGCGCGATCGACTACGAATAGAACAGCAGATCCGGCGGCGCCAACATTCTTGTCCATCGCCTGCATTCCCTCTTGGCAGAAAGCGGATACAGCATGACGTTGGCCGCAGAGTTCCCTGTGCCCATCAAACGACATCGAGCGAGTCGCTGGCAGCCGTGGCAGCTGGTGCTGCACCTCGTTTCGAGGGAGTTCCGGCTTCGGTACCGGCGCGCCCTCCTCGGATGGCTATGGGCACTGCTCCTGCCGCTCATGAAATTCGGGGTGATGGCGCTGGTGTTCTCCAAGGTGCTGTCAGTGAAGGTGGAAAACTTCCCGGCGTACCTCTTCTCGGGCGTCGTCTTCGTCGGCCTGTTCAGCGCTGGTGTAACGAATGCCACCAGCTGCATCGTGAATCGAGCCAACCTCACCATGCGCGCCGGCATCCCCAGATGGACGATTCCGACCGTATCGGTGCTCACCGATGCCCTCGACCTCGTCGTGGCCATTCCCGTGCTGCTGGCGATTGCGATCGTGACGGGTGTCGGCCTGGGCCCCTGGCTCATCGTCTTGCCGCTGGTGCTGATCGTCCTGATCGTGCTAACCCTCGGTGTCAGCCTCCTGCTGTGCACCTGGAACGTGTTCTACCGGGACATCAAGGTGCTGGTCGAGGTGCTGATGTTGCTCGTCTTCTACCTCACTCCGGTCTTCTACGACCCGAAGGTCCTCCCCCCCAACTACCGGCGCATCATCGAGCTCAACCCGATGGCCATCATCCTCGCAGCTGGGAGGAACGTGACCATCTACGGCCGCTCACCGGACTGGGGCAAATTCATTCCAGCGGGTGCGTTCAGCGTGCTCGTGCTCGGCATCGGCTGGCTCGTTTTCCAGAGCAAAAGCGCATCGTTCGGAGACGAGCTATGACCGTCATCTCGCTGTCTGATGTGTCCAAGCGCTTCCGCCGCGCCCAGAGCGGCCAGGCGCCGACGCTCTCCGGTGAGATCCTCAGGCACGACCGCCGCCGCGAGGAGCCGCTGGTTCTCGACCACGTGTCGCTGGCGGTTCGACGAGGCGAAGCCTTCGGAGTCATGGGGGCAAATGGCTCGGGGAAGTCCACCATGCTCCGTCTCATCGCCGGCCTGTCGAAGCCCACCTCCGGGCAGATCGTCGTGTCCGGACAGGTGTCGGCTCTGATGACGCTTGGCGAGACCTTCGACGGACTGATGTCGGGCGAGGAGAACGCGTACACTGCGTCCATCGTGGCTGGCTTCGCGCCGAAGGAGGCGAAGAAGCGACTTGCCGCCGTCGCCGAGTTCGCTGAACTTGAAGACGTGTTCGACCAGCCGTTGCGGACCTACAGCACTGGCATGAAGATGCGTTTGGCGTTCTCGGCCGCCATCAACACCGAGCCCGAGATCATGCTGATCGATGAGGTCCTACAGGTGGGTGACAGCCGCTTTCAGGCGAAGTGCGCCGACCGCATCGACGATCTCCGATCGAGTGGAACCACAATGATGATCGTGGCCCACGACGTCCGATCGCTTCGCCGCCTGTGCCATCGGGCCATATGGCTCGACAAGGGTGTCGTCAACGCCATTGGGCCAGCCGACGAGGTTGCCGATCGCTACCTCCTGGCCATGACGCCGACGCCCACCGCGCCGTCCGAGCTTCCCGATGGTGGGTATCGCGTCGGCGATGCCGACGTCGTCGAGATCGACAGCCTTGCGTTGTTCGGCCCCGACGGCCGCCGAACGGAGACCCTCCTCTCTGGTTCGCCAGTCTCACTGCGTATGCGGGTGCGGGTCAAGCGCACGCTGCCCGAGCTTGTGGTTGGATTCAGCATTCACCGCGTTAACGACGGCGCCCAGGCCCTCGACCTGTCGTCCGACAAGGACCGCTTCGTGATTGCCGACATCGTCGGGCCGCACGAGTTCCGCCTCGACCTAGACCGACTTGACCTCAGCGGAGGTCACTACTTCGTCAACGGTGGGGTTTTCACCCGCAACTTTGAGCACTGCTTCGACTACCGCTGGGGCTCCGTGAATGTCATGATTGCCGGTGATTCGACGGCGTCACCACTGGCCCCTCCGCGTCGCTGGGAGGTGATTCATCCCAGCGACAGGAACTCCACGGCGTCCGCGCAGAATAAGGGGTAATGGAAATGGAGTCAGACTCGTCCCGGCCGCCGGTAGAGAGCCTTAACCGTGCGCTCGATGCACTAAAGGCAGATCTGGAACGGAGACCCGATTATTTACGCTCGGATCCCGCCGAACTTGGCAAGATCCGACGCGACCTGATGACCCAAACGGTCCTCCTCGAGGAGGCACGCCGGGAGAAGGATCAACTGTGGGCCTGGTGCGAAGGCGAGATTCAAAGCGCCCGAGCGGAGATCGAGATGCTGCGCCAAGAGAAACTGGAGATCCTCGTATGGGCGGAGGCGGCGATCGAGCAGGCGCGAGACCACCTGCAGCCGGCGCCTCAACCACCCGCAGGCTGGGTTCGACGAACGTTGCGCAGCGGTTCCCGACC
>JAYUWK010000094.1:0-4058 GCA_043753895.1 Actinomycetota bacterium | reverse complement strand
CCAGCCGCACCGTCGACAACCACCTCGCGCGCATCTATTCCAAGCTGGGGGTCGGCAGCCGTGCCGAACTCGCCGAGACCCTCGTCGGAATTGAGTAGCGATTGCTCATGCCGATGACTGATCGATCCTGTTGCCTATGAGCATGGACGAGCCACAGCCGGATGCCCCCGACGGCTTCGACGACGGTGGGATCCTCGATCGCTCGCAGCAGGCGGCTCGGTTCTTGGACCTGACCCGTCAGCACGGTCTTGTTGACGACGATGATGACGACGTCCTCCCATCGCTGCTCACGACGCGCCTCCTGGGTGCCGCTGATGATCGACCACTGCTGCTCGACGGTCTTTCCGATCCACCGGGCGCCGGACTGGGCGGTTTCACGCTCGACGACGACGGTGACGTCTTCGGTGACGGCAACGGCTTCGGCATGGGCATCGGCTTCGGTTCCGATACCGACTGATCAGAGGGTTCGGACGTTCTCCGCTTGGTCGCCTTTGCGGCCGGGGACGACGTCGAACTCGACGGCTTGACCCTCTTGGAGGTTCTTGAAGCCGTTGCCGGCAATTCCGGTGTGGTGTACGAACACATCTGCGCCGTCCTCACGGGAGATGAAGCCGTAACCCTTCTCGGTATTGAAAAATTTGACTGTGCCTGTGGCCACGTATTTCTTCTTTCAACGACACCGGGATCGGCCGGCGTGACTCTCGATCGTGACGATATCCCGCCTGTCAATGCCGGGAAAGTGCTGTTGAGCGAAAATCCGCCGAGGCGCGGCGCCATTCACCGCTGTTCGATGGTGACCTGCTCAGCGTACGAATCGGACACCCCGGGACCGAGACCCTTCGCCGTCGCGTCGACGCCGAAGAGGTGCAGGAAATAGGCCGTGACGGCGTGATCGATGATCGGGAACGTCGTTGCCACCGGAGCCGCCGGGGGGACGCAACCGTCTTCGCCGAGGCTGCGGAACTGCGGCTGCGCATCGAGCAGCGGCCCGAGGCCGGATGCCACGGCGATGCCGATGATGCCGGTGCCGTTGCCGAACGTGCAGAAATCGTCGAAGCCGTTGTGGCCGACACCGGCGATCTCCCAGAACAGCGAGGGAGTGGGCACGGCAAGGAACGCATCATGTGTGCGGACCGGGTCGGCCACACCGTCGAGCGCTCCGGCGAGGAAGAAACTCGGCTTGTCGGGGAGCACGGCGGTGCTCGTGTTGCCGTCGCTGTCACGGGGGATACCGGACGCCATCGACACGTAGCCGGCGATGCGTGGGTCCGCTGCGGCCTGGACGACGGTGCCCCCACCGGCGGAGTGGCCGAGCGCGCCGACCCGTGAGGTGTCGACGTGTCCTTCGAACGGGTCACCCGCCGTGCTCGCCTTGGCGGTGATCAGGTCGAGACTGCCGAGCAGGTCGTCGACAGGCGCGGTCACGACATCGGGCTGGATCTGGGCGACAGCGTGGAAGAGGTCGCGGGTCGGATGGTCGGGGGAGACGACGACGATGCCCCACGAGGCGAGGTGCGAGGTGAGGAAGCTGCTGCCGACCCGGATGCCGCTGAAGCCGTGACTGTTGAGCACGACCGGAAAGGTCCCGTCCGCGACGGATGCGTCGCGGGTCGCCGGATAGGTGTATGTCGCTGGTACGTCGGCCGTGAGAATGGCTTTGATCGCCGGCGCGGTGAAGTCGCGGACGTCGTAGGTCTCGGTGCCGTTGCTGCCCTCGACGGCCGGATACCAGATCTCCACGGAGATGTCGTTCGCCATCTTCACCGTGGTCACCCCAACGGGATAGGGCCCAGCGGTCTCGTACTCGCTCGCCAGCGTCGCTGGATCGAACGTGGTGGTGGTGTCCATCCCCACCGTCGTGGGCGTCGCCGGATCAGTGGTCGGGGTGTCCGTGGATCCGACCGTCTCGGCGGTCTCGGCAATCGAGGTCGTGGGTGTGGCGGTCGATGTCGTGGTGGCGTTGGTCGAAGGCGGTGACGATGACGACGACTCAGAGCTGCACGCGGCGGCGAGCAGGCCGATCGATGCGCAGATGACCAGGGTTCGACGGTGCAGATGCATCGTGGAATGGTGTCAGACGAACTCGGTCCAGCTCGTGTCCTGCCGCGGTCTCAACAGATCGGCCGCCGAGCCGATATCGTGCGGTGCCGCAGTCACGAAAGTGACACGGCGACGTGGCCGAATGGTTAGGCAGCGGCCTGCAAAGCCGTCCAACCGGGTTCGATTCCCGGCGTCGCCTCCACGTCCCTGACCTGTTTGACCAGGTCAGGGACTATGTGACACCCCGCTCAAGGCGGTCTTGGTCACGGATTGGTCACGGAATTCCGAAGATCGCGTTGGCGGCAAGGGCCGCTGCGGCCTCATCATCGCCGGGCATCACATGCGCGTAGATCCTCAAAGTGACGCCGATGTCGGCGTGTCCGAGGCGCTGGGACAGAACCTTGACCGGTACGCCGGCGGCCAATGCGGCGGTGGCATAGCTGTGGCGGACGTCGTGAAAACGGATGATCGGGAGCCCCGCCGTCTTGGCTTGAGCTTTGAACCGTCGGCTCAAGATCTGGGGATGGATCGCGCTGCCGTCAGGCTCGGTCATCACGAAGTCTGAGTCACCGAGCCACGCTGCGCCAAGGAGGAGTCGCTCCGCGGCCTGCAGCTTCCTGAGCGCTCGAAGCGCACTGAGCGTCGCCGGGTCGATCGAGATGGTCCGACCGCCGGCCGCTGACTTCGGCGTGCCCGACTCTGGCTGACTGGCGACCATCGTCATGGTGTGGCGAACGGTCGCTCGTCCCACGGTCATGTCGAGGTCGCTCCAGCGCAGCCCGAGCAACTCGCCGCGTCGCAGTCCTGTCGTGAGCAGGAGACACCATGCGCCGTGGAGACGATCGTCCCTCACGCTGTCGAGATAGTGCCGCATCTGCTTCGCGGACCACAGACCGAGCTCGGCCGAGTTCTTGCGCGGCTGGTCCGCCGACAGGCATGGGTTGACGGTGAGCCGGCGCCACCTCACTGCGTCAGCGAAGGCCCGGTGCAGCATGCCGTGGAGATTGCGAACCGTCTTCGGTGCGAGTCCGCCGGTGCGGCCCGAGGCCCCGGTCCTGCCGTCGCTCAGCAGCTGACCGTACAACGCGTTGAGGACGCCACCGTCAACCTTCGACAACTCGAGGTCGCCGATGTACGGAACGGCGTAAGTCCGAAGGTACTGCGCGTAGGTGGCCGCCGTCGACGGCTTCAGCGTCGCGATCTTGGCGGGGAGCCACTCGTCCAACAGGAAGGTTCGGACAGTGACTCTGCTCGGTCGGATGAACGCGCCACGGTTTTGATCGGTGATCGTGGCCGACAACGCTGCGGCTGCCTCCTTCTTGGTGGCGAATCCGCGGCGCTTCAGTTGCGAGCGAACACCGCTCGGCCCGGCGATGTCGACTACGAAGAACCAGGCGCCTGAATCGTCCTTGCGGATCGAACCCTGTGTGCTCATGATCGCTCCTCTGCCGAGCCGGCCACCATGCTGGAGCCGATCGTGTGTGGGCTTGATTCGGTGAGCAGCTGTCTCATCACGCCAGTCGACAACTGATGCCGTCTGGTGTTGTTCTGTCCGCTCGTGGGGGCGGGCCTGCAGCCCGTCGATGCCGCCTCGTGCTTGACCGGTGAGGGCCGTTGGAGGCGTGGGTGCGTGCTGTTGCGCGCCACGTCTCCCACTGTACGCCCGGACGCAAGCGGGCGGACCGAGGTCCACCTCGGGTCGGCCTTCTTCCCGATCGAGATTCGGGTGCACCCGGTTGTGCTGCGGGGCGCGGATTGCGGGCTCTGTATCCCGATAGCGGCTGTTGTCGATTCATCGCTGGCGCGAGCCGCTGGTCGGTGGTGCGTCACGAAATCGGGTTTCGGCAGGCATGTGTCAGTGGAGGTGGTGTTGTGAGCGATCAGTGCGGTGATGAGTGGGGCGAGTTGCCGATCTTGTTGAAGGTCGATGAGGCGATGCGTGTGTTGCGGATCGGTCGTTCGAAGGCGTACGAGATGGCGACGCTCTACGAGACGAGCGGCGGGACCCAAGGTCTGCC
>JAYUWK010000093.1:0-12194 GCA_043753895.1 Actinomycetota bacterium | reverse complement strand
GCCCGTGTCGTCAAACCCAACGGCTGGCGTCACGAATCGACCGAAGTTCGTTTACAAGGTGAAGCCCGGCACTGTGCAACAGGACAAAGTCGAGGTGTCCAACCTGAACACCACGCCACGCCAGGTGCGGGTGTACGTGGCGAACGCGTTCACCACGTCTACTGGCGGGGTTGGCGTAAAGCCGAACGACGAAGCCAAGACCGGGCCTACCGAATGGCTGAAGTTCACGACCAAGCTCGGCGACGGCGTGATCGAGATCGCCGCAAAGACGAGCGCCACGATTCCGTTCGTGATTACCGTGCCGCCGAACGCGCCGCCGGGTGACCTCGCGTTCGGCATCGCCGTCGTACCCGTCGTGGCCGCGCCGACGCCGGCGCCCGGCAAGAACACCGTCCAGGTGGTGCAAGCGGCCGCAACGCTGGTGGAAATGCGCATCGACGGCCCGCTCATCCCCATTATTCGGATCGGCGGATTCAAGGTCGACTCGAGCGCAAAGGTGCTCCCTGGCTTCACGGGTGGTACCACGAAGGCGCAGTTCGAGGTGCTCAACATCGGCAATGTCAAGCTCAGAACGAAGATCCACATCACCCAACGCAACGCTCTCGGCAAGGTGATTCATACCGAGCCCGACATCATCTTGAACAACGTGTTGCCCGGATCAAAAGTGAAGCTCACCCGGTCGTGGCCCAACGTGTCCTACGTCAAAGGTGCCGTGCAGATCGACATCACCACCGACACCAAAGCCAGCGAATCGCGATCTCATAACTTCTGGAGCGTGGGCTGGCGCACCTTTATGCTGCCTCTGATTCTGCTGGCCTTGCTGGTGCTCTTGTTGTGGCTGTTGCGCCGGCGTCGACGCGCACGCGATGCTCAAGCCGCCGCCGCCGCAATACCCGGGCCGACGGCAAAGACCGCTCCGGGGACGCCAATCGACGCACCGGAGCCTGTGCAGTCTTGAATCGCTCCTTCGTGACAACCCTGCGCCACGTCGCTCAGCTCGCCGCGGTGAGCGCGATGGTCGTAGCAACGGTTCAGGGCTCAGCCGCGCCTGCCGCAGCACTACCGCCTCTCGGACAGCCGATCGCTACGATCCTGAATCCCAACCTCGTCATCGGTGCGAAACTGAACGTGCACGGCGAGAACTGGCCGCAGGGAACCGTGAGCGTTCAGATCTGCGGAAATCTCGCCGTGAACGGCACCGCTGATTGCGATGTTGAAGGCACACGCGGTTTCGGCGTGGGCAGCAGCCACAAGTTCGACGGCAGAATCGTGGTCGACGCTCCCCCGGCGCCCTGCCCGTGTGTGCTGCTGGTGGGGTCGCAGTTCGATGCACAGACGGTGCTCATTCCGGTCACCATTAAGGACCATCCAATTGTTGCGGGCACGCCCGTGGCCGATCCCAATCAGGGTCTGACCAATCTCAGTCTCACCGCCGACATCACGCGGGGTCCGTGGTGGCGCGATGCGGTGGGGGTTTCTCCCGAGCGGCTTTTGACCCTCACGATTTCGAACACGGGCGGCAGCCCCACCGGAGCCGGCGTCGTCGACGTCACAGTCGGCAAGACGTCGCCCGCCGCGGGCTTTGCTGCGTCGATTCCGTTCAAGTCGATCGATGCGGGCGAAACCACCACGGTGCAGGCCAAGTTCGCCGTGGACTCATTCGCCTATGGCACCTACAACATCACCGCCCGTGTCACCTCGCCAGCGGCCGGTGCCGAGATCACGAAGCAAACCTCTACGTTTCCCGGTTGGTTGCTTCTCGCGATCATCATCATCATCCTGATCGCCGATCTCTTCTGGGTGCGCCATGTGCGCAAACGCAAACGAGAGCGTGAAGAAGCCGAACTCGCTGCGATCGCCGCCGCGCAAGCAGCCGAGGAGGCCGCGAAGAATCCGCCGGTCGAGCTCGAGAGCAACACCTTCGCCGCACCGATCCCAACCGCGGCATCGATGAATGGCGACGGCGAACACCGGGTTCGCGACGACGAGGCAGCCTCTGTCGCGGATTTTCTCGTGTCGGTTGGTGTCTCGGCCGAGGTCGTTGCGGCTGTGCGCAACGGTGGGTATCGCAAGCCAGACGCTCCGGCTGAGCCCACTTCATGGGCACCTCCGCCGGATGTACCAGGTGAGGTGCAAACCCCCGCCGACGTGGAAACCTCTGCCGATGTGGAGGCCCACACCGACGAGCCAACCGAGTAGGCGAAACCGCCCTCTACGTTGCGATGTCAGCCTCGCAAATCTTGGCGATGGGTGACGGTGGCGGAGAAATCAGCCACCCTGGACTGCAATTTGTGGGCACGACGGGGCTCGAACCCGGGACCTCTACCGTGTCATGGTAGCGCTCTAACCAACTGAGCTACGCGCCCGTCAGGCAGTCATCACGGTCGAATCGGCCGCTTCTTGCACTCACAGCGAATAGAACTCTAGCAGCGATTGTTCGCCTCAGGTGAGATCGACAACCTTGGCATCGGCTCGAGTCGCCTTAGCCGTTCATGCTCCGCGATGGCGTGACACGAAGGCCCGCCGCCGAAGCCGCCGCAGACAATCGGATGTCCCATACGGCCATCACGGGATCGACATCCGCGAGCTCCATGGCGCTGGCAAGATGCACACCATCTGCGCTGCGCAACCCATGCTGCCGGCAAAGGTCTCCGGCCACACGGGCAACCCGAGAGGTCAGCTCGATGGAACGAACTGTCGACCAATATGTCTCCCATTCCCGCTCGAGGGCCACACGAGCTCTGGGTGCGATGCGCCCGGTGCGTACGGCCGCTGCGAGCGCAGCGCACACCTCCGGGTAGGACAAGCGGCTCGACACGGCCGCATCACACGCGTCCCACAGTTCCACCGCAAGATCGGTGCCGTCTTCGTCGACGAGCAGCTTGACCAATGCGCTCGCATCGAAATAGATGACCGACACGCTAACGACGCTGTTCGCTCACCAGATCTGCCACCGATGCCTTCGAGCGCGGTCGTTTCCGGTTCTGTGCGACTGGTCGAACAGGCCGCCCGGGAGCGCTGATGATGCCCTCACGCGTGAGCCGATCGATGGTGTCTGCGGAGGAAATGCCGACAAGTCGCGCAACGGGCACGCCGCGATCGGTCACGACAACGTCGTGGCCCTGCCGCGCGTGTTCCAACCAGTCGCCGAGGTGGGATCTGAGTTCGGTGATGGCAACGTCCATCTCCGTAGTGTACATCTTACAATGATTCAAATGTACAGAGAGATCGTCGCGCTACTTCAGGCGCAGCGACACGTCGTTGGCCATCAGGCGTCCCCGCCGGGTGAGGGTCCAGCGGTTGTTGCGCAACTCGACGACGCCCGGCAAGGCATCGCCATCGAGAGCCTCGAAAGGCACGCCCTCACGAAGACGTAGTTGCAATTGCAACTTCTCCATCCGGCTCGCCTCGTGGTCGAGCTGCTCATCGGCGGCCTCCACCGACTCGGCAGCGCAAACGAGATCGATGTAGCGATCGGGCGTACGCACATTCCAGAACCGGCGGCCCCCACGATGCGAGTGCGCTGCACAGCCGAAGCCCTGATAATCGCCCTGATGCCAGTACACGAGGTTGTGGCGACACTCGTGGCCGGGGCGCGCCCAATTGCTGACCTCGTAGTTCGCCAACCCAGCAGCGGCCAACATGTCGTCGGCCATTTCGTACTTGTCGGCGAGATCGTCGTCATCAGGATGGCGTTCGGGCTGCGATGCCAGCGGCGTACCCGCCTCGATGGTCAGCGCATAGGCCGACACATGCGGCGGTTCCAACGCCAGCGCGCCGGTGAGCGTGCGCTCCCAATCGACCAGCCGCTCCCCCGCTCCCCCGTAGATCAGATCGAGGTTGAACGTGGGAATGCCCGCGGCGCGGACCGCCTCGACAGCCTTGCCGACGTTGGCCGGCACGTGGGTACGACCGAGCGACAGCAGCACCTGCGGCACCATCGACTGCACACCGATGCTCACCCGATTCACACCGGCGTCGGCGTAGATGCGCATCATCTCGGGCGTGACGTCATCGGGATTGCACTCCACCGTCACCTCGGCGTCGGTCGACCGGGGTACGGCGGCGATCACCCGGGCCAGCGCCGCGGGGTCGATGAGCGTGGGTGTGCCGCCGCCGACGAAGATGGTGTCGACCACCGGCATTCCATCGGCCACGTTGCGGGCTATATCGCTGAGCAGGGCTTCGACGTAACTATCGATCAGGTGATGCCGATCGGTCCACGTGGCGAACGCGCAGTAGTCGCAACGCTTGGCGCAGAACGGGATATGGATGTATGCGCCGAACTCATCGCTCACGAGACAACGCTAACGATCCGAGAACCGAACTGCTCGGACGACTCACCGTCGTGCGGCGCTCGGCCCGCCCGAACGCCCGACCGCCGATGGCCGCCACTAGAGGGCGCGTTCCATCTCTCGTGAATGCTGAGCGCACCGTAGACGTGCGCTCAGCATTCACGAAGCAGTTCGAGGGCGCGACGCCAGACGGTCAGGCGCAACTTCCAGCCGAACTCGCCAGTATCCGCCCAAAGTCGAGGCCGCTGATGGAAGACGCCACATCCGAATCTGCGCCGAGAATGCTACGGTCGGACCATGACACGGGTAACGACTTCGGCGAGCGGCCGCAGCGAAACGGTTGTCGATGCAGCGACGCTGGTGACTCGTTGGAGCCAGGTTCCCCAAGTTGACCCTGACGAACTGCGCCGCGATATCGACCTCATTCTTCGACCGGAGCTAGCGCCGTGACGACCGAACTGCTCGAACGAATCACTATCGATCCTGCGATCTGCTTCGGGAGGCCGACGATTCGCGGCCATCGACTGTGGGTTTCGCTCATTCTCGGTTACCTCGCTGAAGGTTGGACCATCGAAGATGTGTTAGCCGAGTACCCGCAGCTGGAAGCCGACGACGTGCGAGCTTGCATCGCATACGGCGCACAACTCGCCGACGTCCGGTTCGCCGACCTCGACGCAGCAGGGTGAACTTCAGGCTCGGCCGTCGCAGTTCGAGGGATGAATCCGGGCCGAATCTGGGCCGGCCGACCAGAACCGGCCGCTGGTCAGCCGCCGGCGGGGCGGAACAGCAGGTCAAGGGCATCGAGACGCTGGCCGACCTGGTCGACGGGTACATCGAGCATCGCTGCGATGGCGCGGGTGTCGTCGCCGCGCACGGTGAGCACCTTGCCGTTGAAGTCCTGGCGCTGCACCTGGATCATCCGCAGGAACCGAGCGAGCATCTCGAACGGCTGACCCGACAGCTGCGACAGCTTCACGAGATCGACCGCCAGCTTGCGCGCGTTGGCAGGGTCGTTGGCTGATTCGGCCGCAACGTTCTGCTCGTCGCGCGGCAGCAGCTGATCGACGGGCACGTTGTAGAACGAAGCGAGACGCTCGAGGCGCGGCACCGAAATTGCTCGCTCACCGCGTTCGTATGCACCGAGTACGCTGGCCTTGAATTCGTCACGCGACGTGGCCTCGACGTCTTGCAAACTGAGACGCTTCTGACGTCGAATGACGCGCAAACGCTCGCCGACCTTGCGGCTGTAGGGCGACGAGGAAACGTCGTCATCATCAAATTCACGCATCATTGATCCTCCTGCATCGCCCTTCCGTCCGCCGAGACCTGAGGGTGAAGCTGTGGTGATTTAACCACACTCTGCGGTGGTTGGCAACTGTGCGTGCACCGCGAACGTCAATTCGCCCACAAAACTCTCAGCCGGTGAAGGTGCCATCACGCAGCGCGCCGAGCTGCGCTGCGGCCACGAGAGCAGCCGTCTCGACCCGAAGGATCGTCGACCCAAGGCGAACGTGGCTCGGATGGGCGCCAAGTTCCTCCACAGTCCAACCCCCTTCTGGCCCGATCAGCACGGTCGTCGTGGCCAGGGTGAGCGGTGATCCATCGGGTTCGGCCAACGCAACCACCGCGTCGGGAACACCAGAGATGACCACGCTGGGTGTCAACGGACCCTCGATGGTGGGCAGCCACACCCGGCGCGACTGCATCGCTGCCTCGCGGGCAACGCGGCGCAACTTGGCGACGTTGCGCTCGGCTCGATCGGGTTCCCACCGCACCACACTGCGCGCGGTGTGCAACACGATCATGCGGTCGACGCCGATCTCGGTGAGCTTCTGCCCGATCCATTCCGGGCGATCGCCCTTGGGCAACGCGAAGCCGATCGTGATGGGCGAAGCGGGCGATACCTCCGACACGATCTCCGTTTCGGTTTCGAGCACGCCGTCACCGGCAAAGCGGCACATCCGCCAACCGCCGCGGCCATCGCTGGCCGATACCAACTCCCCGGCACGCAGACGCAGCACCCGAGCCAAGTGGTGCTGATCGTCGTCGCTGAGCACCGGCGCTGCAAGCGATTCGACGAACACATGCGCCGCCGAGCGCCGCAACAGCGGATTCACGAAAAGGCCGACTTGATGCGCGAGAAGATGCCCTTCTCGTGCGGTTCGACAACTTCGCCACGGCTCTGTGCGAACAGTCGCAGGAGTTCGGCTTCGTCGTCGCTGAGCTTGGTGGGTACTTGCACCTGTACACGCACGATCAGATCACCACGACCACGACCCTGCAGGCGCGGCACGCCGCGGGAGCGCAGCACGAACTCGCGACCCGGCTGCGTGCCGGACGGAATCTCGAGCTCCTCGTCGCCATCGAGCGTGGTGAGCGTGAACCGGGTACCCAACGACGCCTGCGCGATGGAGATGGGCAGATCGGTGACCAGGTTGATGTCTTCGCGCCGATAGCGGTCGTGGCGCGCCGCCCGGATGTGCACATACAGATCGCCGGTGGCTCCCCCACGAGGGCCAACTGCGCCGCGACCGGTGAGGCGCAACGTGGATCCGGTGTCGACACCTGCCGGCACATCGACCTGATACGTCTTGTCGGTGATGATGCGGCCGTCGCCATTGCATGTTGTACACGGCGTGACGATGATCTGACCCATACCGTTGCAACGCGTACAGGGGGTGGACGTGACCATCTGCCCGAGCAGGCTCTGGCGCATGCGCTGCACCTGCCCACGACCGTTGCAATCGGAACATGTGACCGGCTGCGTGCCCGAACCGGCGCCCGACCCACCACACTCGCCACACGCAACAGCGGTGCGCAGCGTGACCGGCACCGTGGCACCGAACACCGCCTGCTCGAAGGAGAGATCGGCGACAACTTCGAGATCCTGACCGCGTGGCGGGCCGGCCTGACCGCCACGGCCTCCGCCACCGAACCCCGAGCCGCCGCCACCGCCAAAGAACGCGTCGAACAGGTCACCGAGACCGCCGCCGCCACCGAAGCCATCGCTCGCGCCGTTGCCGCCGCTACCTCGCGGCGAATCACCGAAACGGTCGTAACGCGCCCGACTGTCGGGGTCGCTGAGCGTCTCGTAGGCGCGGGCTACTTCCTTGAACAACGCCTCGGCCGCGGCATCGCCGGGCTTGGCATCGGGATGGAGCTCGCGAGCCTTCTTGCGATACGCCTTTTTGATCTCGTCTGCGCTGGCGTTCTGCGAGACGCCGAGCAGGTCGTAAAAATCTGCCACCGGAGTCAGCCCTCTGCCAATCGTCGACCCAGACGGTCGCTCACCACATCGACCGTGGCCAGCGCCTGTGGGTAGTTCATGCGGGTGGGGCCGAGAACGCCGACGGTGCCGAGTCGCTCGCCTTCGACGACCACCGACTTCACCACGACAGAGCACGACACCAACGGTTCGAGTCCGTGTTCGGCGCCGATGGCCACCGACAGGCCGCGGTCGAGCACATCGCGCACGAGCGACACCACCACGTATTGCTGCTCGAGCGTGGTGAGCACCGATCGCACGACATCGACCGCATCGAAAGCATTGGCCACAGATGCAGCCCCGCCGACGAACACGGGATTGTCGTCGCCAGCCTGACGCAATGCATCGGCCGCCTGACTGCAGAGCCGGTCGAGTTCGGCGTCACCCGTCGTGGGAGCGGATGCGTTGGCGCCCAAGATCTTGCCGATCATCGTTGCCTGCAGATGGGCTGTCGCGGCGGCCAGTCGATTGTCGGACGTGTCGTCATCGAGTTCGATGGTCTGGTTCTCGACCTGACCGTTGGACAGTACGGCCACCACCATCGCCATACGAGGTGAGAGCCCCACGACCTGCACCGAGCGCACGACAGCCGCCTGTGCGCTGGGGCCAACGACCACCGCCGCGTGATGGGTGAGATTGGCGAGCAGGTCGGTGGTGCGAGACAACAACTCTTCGAGCCGACCGTGCGCTTGATTGAAGAAGTCGCTGACTTGTTGCGCGGCCTGCTGGTCGAGCGGACCGTTGGGCGCAAGATGGTCGACGAAGAACCGGTAGCCCTTATCGGTAGGGATGCGACCAGCAGAGGTGTGCGGCTGCACGAGGAAACCCTCCTGCTCGAGCATGGCCATGTCGTGACGCACCGTGGCCGAAGAGACCTGCACGCCGGGCGCGCTGGAGATGTGGGTGGAACCCACGGGTTGTGCGGTGGTGATGTATTCCTCTACCACTGCCCTCAGAATGGCGGTCTTTCGTTCGTCGAGCATCGCGGTTCGACGTTATCGGCCCATCGCGCTTTGGTAGCGCCTCAATGCCTCGACGCGCTCAGCCGCATGATCCACGATTGCCGGCGCGGCACCGGTTGGCAGGTCTGGTCCAGACGCTCGGGGAACGTGGATCTCTTTGTTCGACAGTGCCGCGAGCTCTGGCACCCACCTGCGGATGTACGCACCGGCGGGGTCGAACTTCTCGCTCTGCCCGGTGGGATTGAATACCCGGAAGTAGGGCGCGGCGTCTGTTCCTGTGCCGGCAGTCCATTGCCAGCCGTGCTGGTTCGAGGCGAGATCGCCGTCGACGAGATGGCGCATGAAGTGGCGAGCCCCCCACTGCCACGGCAGGTGCAGATCCTTGACGAGGAAACTGGCGACGATCATGCGCACCCGGTTGTGCATCCAGCCCGTGGCGAGCAGTTGGCGCATGCCGGCATCGACAATGGGATAACCCGTGCGGCCCGCTGCCCACAGATCGAAGCGCGCACGTGCGGCGGCGTCGGTGTCGAGTTCGATCGCGTCCAACTTGGGCTGCAGGTTGCGCCTGGCACTGTCGGGTTTCTGGAACAACACGTCGGCATAGAACTCGCGCCACGCCAACTCACTGCGGAACACATCGTGGGCACGGGTGTCGCCGAGATCGTGGAGCAGTTGGCGCGGGTGCACCTGCCCCCACCGCAGATAGGGACTCAACCCACTCGTGCCTGCGACTCCCGGGTCGTTGCGTTGGTCGTCGTAGTGATCAAGCGCGGTGGTGAGAAATGCGCCCCAGCGTTCGTGGGCAGCGTGCTCGCTGGCCTCGGGCAACGTGCACGACATGTCCGGATCTGCTGGGATTCCATCGCAGCCCCATACATCGGCGCCGCTCCATCGCGCATCGGCGATATCGAGGGGTGCCGACCAACCGGTGCGTTGCCACACCTTCTTGAAGGGTGTGAACACGGCGTAGGGCGTGCCGTCATCCTTGAGCACCGTCCCGGGAGAGACGGCATATGGGGAACCTTGTCCGACGAGTCGGGCCCCGCTGGCGGCTAATGCCTCGCCCACAGCAGCATCACGACGGCGGCCGTACGGCGCATAGTCGCGGCTCACCACCACTTCGTCGGCACCGGTTTCGGCGGCGAGCGCGGGAATCACGTCCTCGGGCGCACCGTGACGCACGACCAGTTGGCCGTTCATCGATTCGTTCAGGGCCCGCAACGATCGGTACATGAATGCAAGCCGCGGTGCTCCGCTGAATCGAACGAGCGCGGGATCGACCACGAACACCGGCACGGTTGCGCGGTTCTCGCGTGCTGCGTGGGTCAGCGCAGGATGATCGGCCAGGCGCAGGTCACGACGGAACCACATGATCGAGCGCTGTGTCTGCACGGTCGAAGTGTGACCCAGACTCAGCGTCGTTGCGTGATCGGGCCAACACGATCCATGCCACCGCGGCGCATACGAGGGTGACGATGCTGGCGATGCTGGGTGCGACTCCCCCACGGGCACCTCAACGGCCACCTCAACGGCCACGATCCACGGCCACGATGCGCTTCGTGAATGCTGAGCACACCGTAGACGTGCGCTCAGCATTCACAGGAGTCAACGGGTCGGCACTGGCGGGCACCAGCGGAGCGGCACTCGTGGGAGGCGTGGCTCCGAGGTGAGGTCAGTCGTCGAGCTTGAGGGTCGGGCAGGTAGCGGTCAGTCGTCGAGTTTGAGGGCGGAGATAAAGACGTCGCCGGGGATCTCGACGCGGCCGATGGCCTTCATCTTCTTCTTGCCCTCTTTCTGCTTCTCGAGCAGCTTGCGCTTACGCGTGATGTCGCCGCCGTAGCACTTCGCCAACACGTCTTTGCGCCGCGCCTTCACGGTTTCGCGGGCGATGACCTTGCCACCGATGGCGGCCTGAATGGGCACATCGAACATCTGGCGGGGAATCAACTCGGCCAGCTTTTCGCACATACGTCGGCCGTAGTCGAACGCCTTGTCGCGGTGCACGATGGTGCTGAACGCGTCGGCAGGTTCGCCGTTAAGCCACAGATCGACGAGCACGAGGTTGCTGCGCTGATAACCATCGAGTTCGTAATCGAGGCTGGCGTAGCCCTGGGTGCGACTCTTCATCTGATCGAAGAAGTCGACCACCACTTCGGCGAGCGGTACCCGGTAGTGAATCTCCACGCGCTCGGGCGACAGGTACTCGAGCTTGATCATGTCGCCGCGGCGCGTCTGGCAGAGATCCATCAGCGTGCCGGTGTATTCCTTCGGGGTGATGATGCTCACCCGGAAGTACGGTTCCTCGATGAAGTCGATCTTCTGCGGCGGGGGCAGGTCGGCGGGGTTGTCGACCACTACGACCTCGCCATCGGTCTTGGTGACGTGATACTCGACACTGGGTGCGGTGGCGATGAGCGCAAGATTGAACTCCCGCTCGAGGCGCTCCTTGACAATTTCCATATGCAACAACCCGAGGAAACCGCAGCGGAACCCGAAGCCGAGCGCGCCCGATGTCTCGGGCTCGTAGGTGATGGATGCATCGTTGAGCTTCAGTTTCTCGAGGCTTTCGCGCAGATTCTCGAAGTCGTCGCCATCGATGGGATACAAACCGCAGAACACCATCGGCTTCGGATCGCGATAGCCCTCGAGCGCCGTGGAGGCCGGGTTGTGGAACAACGTGACGGTCTCACCGCTGCGGGCCTGCCCAACGTCTTTGATGCCGGCGATGAGATAGCCGACCTCGCCGGGTCCGAGTTCGGCGATGGGCGTGATGACCGGGCGGCGCACTCCGACTTCGACGGCCTCGTGCACCGTGCCTGCGTTCATGAACCTCATCTTGTAACCGGCGCTGATTCGACCGTTCATCACCCGGATGGAGCTGACCACGCCGCGGTACTGGTCGTACTGGCTGTCGAAGATGAGCGCCTGTAGCGGTGCATCGGGATCGCCCTGGGGTGCAGGGATGTGTTCGACGATGGCATCGAGCAGGTCGGGCACGCCGACACCGGTCTTGGCCGAGATGCGGATGATGTCTTCGGCCTTGATGCCGAGCACGTTCTCGATCTCTTGCGCATATCGGTCGGGGTCAGCGGCGGGAAGGTCGATCTTGTTCAGCGCCGCCACGATCTCGAGGTCGTGTTCGAGCGCGAGATAGCAGTTGGCCAGGGTCTGGGCCTCGATGCCCTGGGCTGCATCGACCACTAACACCACGCCTTCGCACGCTGCCAGGCTGCGGCTGACCTCGTAACCAAAGTCGACGTGACCCGGCGTGTCGATGAGGTGGAGCGTGTGCCCCTTCCAGTCGACGCGCACGTTCTGGGCCTTGATGGTGATGCCGCGCTCGCGCTCGAGGTCCATGCTGTCGAGATACTGCGAGCGCATGTCACGCATCTCGACGGCCCCGGTCATTTCGAGAATACGATCAGAGAGGGTCGATTTACCGTGATCGATGTGCGCGATGATCGAGAAATTGCGGATCTTGGACGGATTGAACGGCATCGGGCGGGAGCAAACGTTGGCGCGGTCGCGCAAGGGCGACGGGGCGAAGGGGGCGACGAGGCGAAGGAGCGTGTAGCCGAGGAAGGAGAGGGACTCTACTTCTTGCCGCCGGCCGCTGCAGCAGAGGGCGGAGGTTCGGTCGCACGCGCGCCGGATCCGTTCGTCTCGAAC
>JAYUWK010000092.1:0-4077 GCA_043753895.1 Actinomycetota bacterium | reverse complement strand
TCGAGGTGCTCGGCAACGAGAAGTACGGTCTGGCGCTCGCCGATCATCGGCGGATCTGCCGAGAGGCGTTCGAACGGTTCGGCGGCACGGAGGTCGACACCCAGGGGGACTCGTTCTTCGTGGTGTTCGAGCGAGCGGTCGACGCAGCAGCGGCGGCCGAGCACGCCCAGGCGGCGCTCGGGACCATCGCCGTGCGGGTGCGCATGGGCTTGCACACGGGCAACCCGGTCGTCAGCGACGGCATGTACGTCGGACTGGATGTGCACCGTGCGGCGCGGATCGCGGCAGCCGCTCACGGCTGTCAGATCGTCGCCTCGGCGGCGAGCGCAGCAGAGCTGATCGGCAACCCTGGGTTGGTGTCGCTCGGCAACGCCGCATGGGCAATCCGACACGTGGCCGATTCAGGGACAGCTCGGCCTCGGAGATGCGTCGCAGCAGCGGTGTCTCGCTCGGGATGCTCACCCCGTGGACGTCACCGTTGACAGCAGTTCCATTGCCCAGGTGGCGCACGCGGATGCGTCCCCGACGGTCCGTGGCCCGACCGGACCGACTACGGAGCGGATGTCGTCGATGTTCGCGAGGTCGCTCTGGTCGGCATCCATTCCCTCTGCGTTGAGATGGTCGAACCAGGCCACAGCCGCCATAGCTGCCGCCGGATCTCGTCGACGAAGGAAGGTGGCCAGCCCGATCAGCGCTGACTCGAGGCCCGGCCCCATCCCGACGCGCGCATAGGTCCCGAACGCCTCGACCAACGCCAACCGCGCTGCTCCCTCGTCCGCGCGATGCGCGTGTGCCCAACCGAGCAGTCCCGACAGCCATGCGACGCCGAACCTGTCATCGATCGAACGGTGGAATGATCGTGAGGTCTCGAAGTGCGCGACCGCCTCGTCCCAATCGCCGCCGGTCGCCGCAAGCGAACCGAAGTTCCAGTCGATGAGAGCCGCCTCCCGGTGCTTGCCGTGTGCGGCGGCTTCTGCCCGGCACTGCGCCCACACTTGCCTCGCGGCGTCGGCTTCGCCACGCATCATGAACAGGTGTCCGTGGTTGCCGAGCAATCGCAGCCTGAGGTCCCGATCGTCGACACTCTCGCTGAGGGCGAGAGCCCGTTGCAGGTGCTCCTCAGCAAGCGGCAGGTTGCCGCGAATCATTGCATTTTCGGTGCACACGCTGTGGAGCTGCGCCCGGTCCACGTCGGGGAGTGATGGGACCGTCAAGGCTCGGGTGACGAGCAGATGGCCTTCGTCGGCATGGCCGCGACGCCAGAGGTACGAGTGGAGCGAGAGCGCGTAAGCCCCTGCTCGGGGATCTTCCTGGTCGATCAGCCGGTGGGCGACGGTGCGGAGGTCCTCCAGCTCAGCATCGAACCAGGCAAACGCGACGTCCTGCTCGCGCGTGTTCAATCGCGGCGACAGCTCGCAGGCGAGTCGGATGCATCGATGGGCCAACCGGTCTCGAAGGACCGCGTCGCGATCGGAGTCGAGTTGTTCGGCGGCGAACGCGCGCACGAGCTCCAGCATCCACGACCGGCTCTCACCCTCGAGGCTGAACCGCACCCGTGCCAGGCTGTGCTCCACGAGCGCCTGCATCATGTCCACGTCGCACTCGCACACCTCCTGCGCCGCCTCGATCGACCAGCCGTCCGCGAAGATCGACAAATCAGCGAACGCACGCTGCTCGGCGTCGTTCAACAACCTATGGCTCCACGTCAACGTTGAACGCACCGTCCGGTGTCGCGACGGCAAGTCGCGCTGCTTGGACTCGATGTCGAGTGGGTTGCCGAGCGACGTCAGCATCTGGGCCGGCGACATGATGCGTGCCCGAGCCGCGAGCAGCTCGATCGCCAGCGGCAGACCGTCGACCCGCGCGCACAGCCGGGCGATCGTCGGGTCGTCCGCTGAGAGGGTGCGGCCCGAGCTCTTGGTCCGCTCGATGAACAAGGCCACGCCGTCGCCTTCATCGAGCACACTCAACTCAAGCACCTGCTCGCCCGTGATGAACAGCGGTGTGCGGCTGGTGGCCAGGACCGACACTGCGGTCACGCACGCCATGAGCTCTGCGATGCCCTCGCCCGCCTCGGTGAGCTGCTCGAGGTTGTCGAGCAGGATCGTCGTCGCCACGCCGCCGACCCGCCGGGCGATCGCGTCGACGACATCCGTGCCCACGTCGTCGATGCCCATTGCAGACGCGATTGCGGGCAACACAAGCGAAGGATCTATGGTCGCCGACAACGACACGAACCAGGTGCCGCCCGGGTACGAGGCGGCAGTCCGCCGGGCCAACTCGATGGCGAAGCGGGTCTTGCCCGTACCGCCGGTGCCGACCACCGTGAGCAACCGGGCATGCTGCCGGACCTCCTCGGCCTGGCCGAGCTCGATCTCCCGGCCGACGAAGGAACTGGCGGGCGTTGGCAAATTGGTGGGGGCGATCGACCGCAGCGGCGGATGATCCCCACCGCCCAGCTGAAACAGCTCGATCGGCTCATCGAAGTCCTTCAAGAGGTGCAGACCGAGGGAGAACAACGCCTCGCGTGCGGACAGCTCCGCTGCGCACGTCGCCGAAACCAAGGTCTGGCACCCGTGCGCCACCGAGGCAACACGCGCCGCACGGTGTACGTCCAGCCCCACGTACATGCCGTCCCTGACGATCGGGTTGCCGGTGTGAAGACCCATCCGCACCTTCACGGACGTTGCCGAGAGACCATCTTGTGCGTAAGCGGCGGCCGCCGCAGCGTCCGCTGCGCCGTCGAACACGACGAAGAATGAGTCGCCCTGGGTGTCCACTTCGGTGCCACCGAAGCGGTCGAACGCATCGCGACAGATTCGCCGGTGCTCACCGAGCATCAGCGCATACCCCTCGTCTCCAAGCTGCTCAAGCATGCGCGTCGAACGCTCGATGTCCGTGAACAACATGGTCAATCTGCCGCTTGCCGGACCGGCCCCGCCTGTCATCCCGCCTACAGTAGATCGACCGGCCCAGCAGGTGAGGGCGAGTTCACGGCGGCTGTCGTCGGGTGAGAGGCTGATGCGATGTGCACGGGCAAGTCACAGTTTGGGTGGGTGTTCGCGATGCAGGACTCATGACCGGCTCGCGCCAGTTGCCACCGGTGAGAGTCGCGTTGCGCAACCGGGAACTTCGGCTTGTGCTCGTCGCCTACCTCGCGTCAGTGATTTCCGAGTGGGCACTCTGGACTGGGCTGCTCGTCTACACCTACGCGCAGAGCGGCAAGGCGGCGGCTGGGCTCGTCAGCATCGGCCTTTTCGTACCAGGTGCCCTCGTTGCGCCGCTGGCCGGTGCAGCAGCCGATGGGCCGCGGCCGAACCGGGTGTTGGCCAACGTGTACGCGTCGCAGACGGTCGCTCTTGCCACCGCCGCGATCGTGGCGTATCTGCGCGGCCCGTTGCTGGCGGTGATCGTGCCGGCCGCAGTGGCCCTCGCACTGCTCTCCTACGTCCGCCCGTGCTTCTCCGTGGTCGTGCCCGGCTTGGTGAGGTCGGCTGGCGAACTCACGGCGGCGAATCTGCTCACCGGCTATTGCAACAGCGGCAGCGTGCTCGCCGGGCCGTTGATCGCCAGCGCATTGATCGCGATCGACGGTCCTTCAACCGTGATCGCCGCCGCAGCGGCGCTCGCTGCGCTGGGCTTGGTGGTGATCCTGCCGTTGGTCAAGCTCGACCCAGGCGACGAAGCGCCGGCTGCCCCTCGACGCGATGGCTCGCGCACACGGGCATTGGTAAACGGCGTGCGTGTTCTGTCCCAACGCAAGGGTGCCCTGCAGTTGCTCAGCGTGCTGGGAGGGCAGTACATCGTGATCGGCGCGCTCGATCTGGTCTACGTCGTGCTCGCAGCCGAGCGCTTCGGGCTCGGTCCGTCCGGTCCGGGCATCCTCGGCGCGGCCTTCGGCGCAGGTGCCGTGCTCGGCGGCGCGGCGTCGACGGTGCTGGTCGCCCGCAATCGCCTGGCCCCACTGTTGATGGTGGCGTTGGGGTGCATCTGCGCTGCACTGGGTGCCATCGCGGGTTTCACCACCTTTGCCGTCGCCCTCGCAATGTTGCCGGTCGTGGGCCTCAGCAGGGAGGT
>JAYUWK010000091.1:0-12416 GCA_043753895.1 Actinomycetota bacterium | reverse complement strand
ATGTCGTGTTCTCGCTCGAGGACGACGCGGCCAGCGCCGTCGGCGTGGGCTACGACACGATCGCCGATTTCGAGGCCTGCGGCGCGCAACGCGTCCGCCGGGATCGTGATCTGATGTTTGGAACTGATCCGTGTCGCGCCGCGGCGACGGTTCTTTACTTCTCTCATGAATGTAAAGGTACTGTGCGTGGGGTCATCACGCAACCGACTCGAACCGGCCAGGGGCGGGCAAGTCCCTGCGAGCAGCAAGCGCGGATGCGCCGATCTGTATCCGTCGGTCGAGATAAGTTGCGCGCCGTTCTGGGCGTGCGGCTTTCGCTGTCGCCTCGAACTGATCGAGCAGCTGTCGGAACGTCGTCATGACGCACCGCCGCGCCGAATCGAGTGCCCGCCATGCCCGCTGCCCCGGAGTCGCGGACTCAACGTAGCTGCCTCGCCATAGTGGGCGGGACTGTCAGTCGTCGTCCTCGTCGTCGACTGCTCCGTAGGGAACCCACGGCGGGCTGTGGGTGTAGAGCTTCTCGCCGTGCGCCAGCGGTGCCGTCGAGACATCAAGCTCATCACCGAACAAGCTAGAGATCCCCGTGGCATCAAGCTCCAACCTCTTCTTGCGTCGGCGGGCCTGCTTGAGCATCTCCGGGAACTCGTTGGCCGCCGTGTTGTACAAGCTGGACATGATTCGATTCCCGGCGTCGTTATCCGTGGCGAACACCATGTGGTAGATCGAGGATTTGCCCGTGTTGAACATTTCCAACGAGTGGGTGTGCTCGTACCCGAGGACCTTTTCGAGCCTCCACCGCATCAAGTTGACGTACTCCTCACGGGCCTCAGCGGCCGTCAACTCACCAGCGACCTTGCCCTCGAAAATCGCACGCCACTGCTCGGTGCCGTACATCCGGTTCAGCTTCGCCGCTTCTGACTCCAAGACCGTGCCGTCAGTGTGAAGGTTGCGCGCAAAGGTGCCGGCGGCGACCAGGATCCACATCTCGGTCTTGGACCGGTCCGGACGTTTGAACGTCGACAACGTTTCCAGCGTCGACCAGTGAACGTCCGGGCCATTCGGGTCGACAAACGCGAACGTCGGTGCCCAGTTCACATTGCGGAGCTCCTCCAGCGCCGACATGAGCGACACGTTGCAGTCGCCGGCGATGACCTCGAAGTTGCGTTCCGGGAAATCGGTGGCCAGCGCGGCCGCCAGCTGTGAGGCGTACGGTTCCATCTCGAAGAACCGGAGTGCCGAGAACGGTGGACCATCGACAGACAGGGCGATCCTTGCCGAACCGTTGATGTCCACCTCCGTGAGGCGTTCCTTGTTCTGCGGCTGACCGCCGAAGAGGTCGAGGTAGATCGTCTTCGGCGACGACTTCGACGCTGTGGTAAACGCCTCGAGATAGCGACGCAACAGGTCGAGTTTGTGGACCGTCCAGAAGCCCCAGTAACGGGCCATCAGGCTGACACGCCCGCTTGCGGCATCCCGTCGTAGTGGTGGCCGTCGAGGACTCGACCGCCAGCCTTCGGGGTGCGTCCGCCCCACTGCTTGAAGAAGAATGGGACGGTCGCTTCGGCGCATTGGTCACGAATGTCGACGACCCATTGCGAATCCATCGGACGCGCTTTCAGTCCGCTCTCGCCGCCAGCGATCAGCCAGTGGATGCCGTCCAGGTTCAAGGCGGGAAGTGGGCCGAGCAGTGGTTCGGCGCTCACGAACCGGACTGCTGCGGCGACGGTGCGGAGGTGGTCAAGGCGGAAGGCGTACTTGGCGGTCTCGACGCTCACACCCATCCACAGGTTGTCCGGCCAGTCCAACTTCGGCCCGAGCTGCGAGAGTCGCTTCGACCGCTTCGTCAGCACCTGGTAGGTGTGCTGTGGTGTCTCGGCGATCACCTGGAACACCTGCCGCACGTAGTCGTCGGGGACGTCCGGATGGAACAGGTCGCTCATCGAGTTGACGAAGATCGTCCGCGGTGCCGACCAGCCACGAGGGATGTCGAGCGTGTCGGGATGGATGGTCAGACGGAAGCCGGGACCACTCGTTCGAGGGTCGCCGTCAGCCTGATACTTCGCCGAGCCCATCGCCTTCAGCCGCTTGGCCAACGTGAGGGCGTAGCAGTTGTCGCAACCGGGTGACGTGCGGTCGCACCCGGTGGTCGGGTTCCATGTCGCCT
Source organism: Actinomycetota bacterium (assembly GCA_043753895.1). Taxonomy (GTDB): domain Bacteria; phylum Actinomycetota; class Acidimicrobiia; order Acidimicrobiales; family Ilumatobacteraceae; genus WLMZ01. The sequence continues at coordinate 10,252 of JAYUWK010000091.1, read as the reverse complement.
CGGTCCACTCGATCGAGCTGTGGTCAGCCATCGTCCGACTCCTCGTTCATCTTGGGCTGACCGACGTGCCGATCAACCACGATCGGTCCGGAACCGTTGAGGTCGTCGGGCTGAGATCACGGTAGCCGCCTGCCCTGAGACCGTGGGGCATGACCACCTGATCATCAAGGTTGGTCTGGAACGAAACGTCGTAGGACTTCTTGGACTTGCTCGTCTGTCCAGAGCGGGTCGAGGAGCGGGCAGCTGTAAGCGGGTCCAGCGCCGCCACCTCCATCAACGAGGAATGCCCGTGCTTGATCGTGCTGCTCCGCCGGGACGAACAGGAACGCTACGTCCTCCGGAGCGAAGGCAAGATCGCCCACGATTCGCCACTCTCGCTCCCATTCGAAGTGATAGTTGTCGGCGACGTTGTCGGCGAACGGCGTCAGACGCCAAATGTCGTCGTTTGGATCGACGCCGCCCGTCATTGCTGTCCGAACCAGACTGTGCACGGCTGCCCGCGTTGGAGTTGCTGGGTCGAGATACCAGACGCGTGCCGCTCCCTTCGGAATGAGCGTCAGCTGATGGAACCCGATTCCATAGCGACTTCGGCGTGTCACAAGCCGGTCCAACATGTCGAGAGGGATTTCACTGAAACAAGCGCATGTCTGCGTCGCCCCAAGGCCGGTCACGTTCGTCGCGCACCCGAACGAATTGATGGCCCGAATTCTGCCGCTTGCAAGAATGCTCAGCATCGCGGCATATGCAGACAGCCCCGGGGAGTCCTTCGTAAAGTGGCTCACGTAGTCGGACATGTCGCGCCAGCTTGGGTGGTTGCGGTAGCCCATTCGCTGCAACGTAACGGAACGTGAAGTCATGTGGCAGGGCATCAACGTGGTGGCATCGCTGCTGAGCGAAACGAGGCGGTGCAGCGAACGTGCTGCCGGCAGCTTCTTCGCCCCCGCCAGTACCCGGCGTTCGTGCTCGACGCTGGCCTCGTCGTTGACTATCTGGCGAACTAACTGCTCGCCGACCAGACCCACTGGACCTCTACGACGAGCGTGCCGGCCGGCGCATCACGTCACATGGAGGCCGTCTTGTCACACCCACGGACGATCATCGAATTGACGCAGAGCGGCCGTTCCAAGAGAAGTTCCGACCATTCGCGAACGGGCTGGGCCGCCGAGTCGCGCCGGGAGACTGGCGTCATCGGCCGCGCACATAACGACGATCGGACGAGCGCAGAATATCCGTTGGTGCATCCAAGAAGCGCTCACAGAGCCGGCGATCTGCTCGGCCAACCCTCTACCCCCGCAGCGCCGGTATGCCACGATCGCGAACCTCGGCACCGATCACTTGTCAGGGCCGAATGGTCGGCAGCGCCGCAGTCGTCGGTGGCCACCGGCAATTTCCGCATTCTGCGAACAGGTGAACCTTCCGACCCCACCGTTCCGTGAGATCGACAGCCGAAACGATGTGGCCGGTAGCGCCGAGCCTTCCGCAAGCGTGCAACCTCGATGGCGTGAGGCGAAGGTATTCTGACTGCAGGCTTCTTGCCGGTATCGCCTCTGTGAGGCCTCTCAGTCACTCGATTTGGAACGAGTGAGATGGAGGTTGCGATGGATACGATCGGTGAGCTTCGAGAGTTCCTCGCCTGCTTCGAGCCGAGCCTCCCGCTGGACGTCTTGGTTGCATCCGGCACGGCTGGCTCTGAGTTCCTGAGCATGTCAGCGATGAGGATTGTCGACTCGGTCGTAGTTCGCTCGGAAGGTGCCGCGGAAGGCGTGTGGCTCATCGCTCGCCCAGGATCGGACGGCCCACCGGCGCATGTGCCTACGGCCATACCGATGCTCCGTGGTGAATGCGGCTGCTTCCTCGTGGTACCGGTGGTGCTTGATCGGCCGGTGGCGACGTGGGCGATCGAGTGTGAGCATTCGTTCTCGGTGCCGAGCCGGTGATGATGTGGCTCCCGGAAAACATTCCCCGTGCGACGGTTCTGCGTCCCTTTGGTGGACATGGCTGTCGATCGATCGCGCTGTTGCGAGAAGGGGTCCCATTGCGCTCGAGTCGCGACCAGCTCTACGCTGCTCATTCACGTCGAAGATCGGATTCGTTGTGCGACTAACGCTGGGTATGCCGTGGGAGTTCGGGGAGGCGTAGCCCGACCGCGATGGCGCGCCTTGGTTGGTGCGCTGGCGCTAGTACTTGTAAGCGCGTGTAGCAGCAGCGATGGCGCTGTCTCGACGACAACCGCTTCGACCTCGACGACGGATGTCGCAACGACGACCACTGCGACGCAGCCGACGTCGACGTCGACTACTCCACCGGCGTCCACTCAACAGCCAACAACGACCGTCGATCCTGTGACGGCGGCCGAGTCCGAGGTTGGGACCGCTATCGACCTTGCTCAATCGACGTTCTCCGAATGCCTCACCGCCATGCCGGCGTGCGACCCGACGACTCTCGGCGTTGCACGAGCTGGAGACTTGCTGGAGCGCAACGTCAGCCGGATCGAAGAATGGAACGCCGCTGGATACACGGTGATCGATCGTGATCAGTTCCGGTACGTGATCGAGTCAGTGACTCTCAGCGATGACCTGATGACGGCGACGGTCGTTGTGTGCATCGCCGATGGAAGCAAGTTGGTGCTGCCGGGAGCCGCGCCCGACGGCGGCGATGTGATCATCGACGACGCCTACACGTCCGGGCGTTCGCAATGGGACATGCGGCTGGACGCGGACGGGCAGTGGAGGGGCTACGACGCACCAGCTGTTGGTCCGACCGAAGCGACCGATCAATGTCCCGCTTGAGCCGCTGCCAGTTAGCGGTGTTCGTTGTCGCGTCCGCTGTGTTCGCCATGGGCGACGTGGCAAGCGCTGGCCCCGGCGATGGTTCGGGCCAAGGGGGCGGTGGTTCGGACGATGGCACGATCACCGCGCAGGTGACGTGGTGGTCCGCCGGCGGTGGTACCGGACCGAGCAGCGGGTGCACCTGGTTGCTGGTGGTCGGAGGTCTGGCCGTCGGTGAAAACGGCGAGGTCCATTGGCCACGTGAGTCCGACGGCGTCGTGCTGAACCTTTGGCGTCGGACTTGCCCCGACGGTGAGTCCTGGTTCGAGTTGCCGGTCATCGACCCGACCACAGAAATACTGCCGCTGCTGCTTACGCGCCTCGAGCAGGAGGAGCTCCCGAAGCCGACACCGACCTTTTCGGTGCTCGATCCGGAGTTTGGTTGGGCGTATGTGCGGACTCCCATCGATTTCCGCGTCGGTGGCACCACATGGGCACCGGTGTCTGTCACGGCTTCGATCGGGCCGTACTGGGCGAGGGTGACGGGGACGCCTGGGACGTTGACGTTCGACCCGGGTGACTTCGCCGGTGAGGGGCCCGTGAGTTGTGGCGGAGCTGCTCCCGTCGCTGAGTACGTCGTCGAGACGCCCGGCGCGTGTTCGTACACCTACCTGAATGCATCGTCGACGTCGTCGTACGACGGGTACCACTTCTTGACGACGTTCAGCATCGGCTGGCAAATCGCCTGGGTGTCGTCGACCGGCGCTGGCGGTCCATTGGACCCGTACTCGACATCGGCGACCGCGGAACTCGCGGTCGCCGAGGCGAAGGGCATTGTCACGTGCACGGGTGCGCTGCCGGAACAAGGAGGTTGTTGATGGCACGAGCGATGAGATTGCAAGACGCTGATGTCGAATTGCCAGCGCGGAGCGGCGGTGGGTCGGTGGTCTCGATGTCGAGTCCCACTCGTCGGCGTCCGTCCTGGGTGCTGCTCGGCACGTTGCTGGTTGGGATCGCGGGGTTGCTCGGCGCATGGGTGTTCACGGCAACGACCGAGACGATTTCGGTGATGGTTGCGGCGCGAGACATCGCTCCAGGCGAGGTTCTTGCAGCCACCGATATGCGCGTCGTTGAGATGGGCAAGGCCGGTGACTTGCGCGCGATTCAACCGTCGCAACAGAGCCTCGTCGTTGGTCGTGCGGCTCGCGGTCCGATCCCTCAGGGCACCGTGTTGAACACCGGACTGTTCGCTGCGGCGGGTCAGGTGATCCCACCGGGTTGGGTTGTGGTCGGAGCGGCGTTGGAGCCTGGTGCCGCTCCTTCGACACAGTTGGCGGCTGGTGATCGCGTACGCGTGCTGGGAGTCGAGCGCGTCGCCGGAGCCTTGCCTGAAGGAGCACCGCCGCTTGAGGCGACGGTGCTCGCCGAAGGCACAATGTGGTCGGTCGAGGGTGCTTCGCAGGGCACAGTCACCTCCAAGATGTGGGTGGCGATTCTGGTGCCCGTCGAGTCGCAAACGCAGGTCGCTCAGGCTGCTGCTGACGGCAGGTTGAGGCTGGCATTGATAGGCGCAGACGGATGATTGTGTCGTTGTGCTCGGTGCGTGGCTCGCCCGGCGTCACGTCGTGGGCGTTGCTGCTCGCCGCCGCGTGGCCGGCCGAGTACGAAGTTGAGCGCGTGGTGTTGGAAGCGGATTGCGACGGAGGGGTCCTCGGTGCGCGATACGGCTTTGGTGTCGACCCTGGTGTGGTGTCGCTGATTGCAACGCTGCGCCGAGGCGCCTCGCGCGCCGTGGACGTCTCGGACCACGGACGGCGGGTGAACGACGGTGTTTGGGTCATCCCCGGGCCAGAGACAGGCGAGCGCGCTGCTCGTGTCTGGAATGGGTCAGCCGCGACGGTCGCTGCCGCTGTCGCCAGCGACGATCGGGCATGGTTCGTCGACGCAGGCCGGGCTGGTGCGGCAAGTCCAGTCGTGCCGCTACTCGACCTGTCGACGATCGCGGTGCTGCTGACGCGCTCGGCAACGGAGGACCTGGTGCAGGTGCCGGCCAGGGTCGAGTTCCTTTGGCAGCACGCACAATCGGTTGGTGTGCTCGTCGTCGGCAAGCCCCAGCACAGTGTCGATGACCTCGTCGGATTCTTCCGAACTGAGAATGTTTGGACCGTCGGCGCTGATGAGAACCTCGTGCGGATTGCCGGCGCGGCCATGGCTGGCGGGCGAGCTCGCCGCTCGTGGGTGTGGCGATCAGCAATCTCGATCGCAGCTGACATTGCTGCTGCAATCGCCGGGGACCCACCGGACTCGGACCGTGACGCGGCCGAACACAGCGCTGGCGGTGTCGCATGAGCATCGTGGATCAACGGCTCGTCGTCGCTCTCACGCGTGCCGTTCAAGCTGCGCTGGAGCGTGATGCCACGACTCGAATGCAGGCCGATAAGCCGGCACTCGGTCGTGCCGGTCAGGAGGCGCTCGCCGACTCGGTTCTGCGTAGTGAGTTGCAGACGATCGATGAGCAACGGCTCGCTGACGGGACACCGCGGCTCAGTTCAGTGGATGAAGCCTCGTTGTGCGAGCGGGTCTTGGCGCTGTGCGTTGGCCTCGGTCCTGTCGAACTTCTCTTGCGCGATCAACGAGTCGAGGAAATCGTCGCGACGCGTTTCGACCTCGTGTTCGTCTATCGCTCTGACGGTTCGGTCGAGCAGGTCGACGAGCGCCTATGGGCGTCGGAGGCAGAGATGGAGGCATGGCTCTCACATCTCGCCCGCACCGCAGGCCGTACAGAGCGTCAGTTCAACGGGCAAGTACCGCTGTTGGTGATGCGTCTCGCTGACGGCTTGCGTCTAGCTGCTGCCCGCGACATCTCGCAACACGTCTCCTTCGCATTGCGGCGCAACACCTTGGGCAAGGTGACACTCAGTGACCTCGTCGGGTTGGAGATGCTGCCGGAGGTCGTAGCGGAGTTCCTTCGGGCGTGCATGCGCTCGACTGAGATCCGCATCGTGTTCTCCGGACCGACGGGTTCGGGCAAGTCGACCTTGGTGAGGGCGTGCTTGTCAGAGCTTGACCCGTTGAAGCGGATCGTGATCATCGAAGACACCGCAGAGTTGGACATGTTCGACGCGGTCCTGCACCCGAATGTCGAGTCGTGGGAGCAGCGTCTGGCAAACAACGAAGGCGAGGGCGCAATTACGCAGGGCCAGCAAGTCAAGCACGCACTTCGATATCGGCCGGATTGGTTGGTGTGCGGTGAGGTGCGCGACTCCGATGCGGCGGTCCCGATGCTGAAGGCGATGACTCACGGTCAGTCGTCGTTGACAACCGTTCACTCGGCGAGCGCAGTCGGAGCGCTTGAGAAGTTGGCCCTGTACTTGGGCACCGGCGAGGACCGATTGCCGCCCGAGGTGTCACACAACCAACTGCATCAGGCCATCGATTTCATCGTGCACCTCGATCGAGGCCAAGACGGACGACGAGTCGTCGTCGAGGTGTTGGAGGTCGCCGGTTTCGATGGCAGCCGCTGCACGACCAACACCGTCGTGACCCACGACGACCTCGGCAGATTCGTGATGCTGCAACGTCTCGATCATCGCCATGTCATCAAGCTCCGGCGGGCCGGGTTCGACGATGCACTCCTCGGTGGAGGGTTCAGATGAGAGCGCTGACCGGCTTCACCGTTGGCATCATCGCCGCCGCTGGCGTGTGGGTCGCGATCGCTGGCTTCCGAGGTGTAGCGGTCAAGGAGACGCGGGTCGAGCGTTCGTTTCGGTGGGAAGACGTGTGGTGGCGTGCGGTGATCGTACTCGTTGCGTTTGTGGCGGGATGGGTGCTGACCGGCTGGCCAGCAGCGGGTGGCATCGCCGCCGGCTGCGCGACTGTCATGCCGCTGTTGTCGGGTACTCGTCGGAATCGGCAGAGAATCGAGGCCCGAAGCGACGCCGTCGCCTCCTGGGCGGAGATGCTGCGCGACACGATCAGCTCACATGCCGGGTTGCGGGAAGCGATTGCTGTCACTGCCCGTGTCGCGCCAGTTCCGATTCGCGCAGAGGTTCAGGCCTTGGCGGTCCGGGCCGAACGCGAGTCACTTCCCGGCGCGCTGCGACGTTTCGCCGATGAGGTCGGTGATCCCGTAGCGGACCTCGTCGTCGCCTCTTTGGTGATCGCAGCCGAACGTCAAGCTCAACGTCTGGCGGAACTTCTCACGGAGATCGCCAAGTCGGCGCGGGAGCATGCCGCGATGCGGAGCAGGGTCGAAACAGGACGGGCACGCACCTATGCCTCGAGTCGCGCGCTGGTCGCGATCACACTCGGTCTCGCGTTGGTGTTGATGCTGTTCTCGCCGCAGTTCATGAAGCCCTACGACACGTTCACGGGGCAGGTCGTGATGTTGGGGATCGGCGCGTTGTTCGTCGGTGCACTTTGGTCATTGGTACAGCTCGGTCGACCGGCAGCCGCGCCGCGTCTTCTTGCCGCCCTCCCCGAGCCACGGCAGCGCTCATGAACACGCTGCTGATGACTGTGGCAGGGGCGCTGCTCGGTGGCGGTCTGCTCCTGATCGTCCGAGGGGCGCTCGGCTCGACCGTTCCACTGGCGTCGCTCGTTGCCGAGTTGCACCGGCCACGGCACAGTTCGATTCAAATCCGTCCACGAACTGACGAACTCATCAAGCGGCTCGCCGGACGACCGACACCGGCGCGGGATGCCGACTTGGCGGTGTGCGAGCGCACGGTCGCCAAATTCGTGCAGGATCGGCTGGTTTGGTCAGCTCTTGGTGCTGCACAGGGTCTCGTGTTCATCCTGTTCGGCGTGGCCGGGGCTGGATCGGTGCTTTCTCCGGCCTCCTTGGTACTGCTTGCCATCGGTGGAGCCGTCGCTGGATGGTTCTACACACGAATCGATCTCCGCTCCGATGCAGAGAAGGCCCGACGCGAGTTCCGCCACGCTCTGGCCAGTTACCTCGAACTCGTCACCATCCTGATGGCCGGAGGGGCCGGAGCGGAGACGGCAATGTTCGACGCTGCCGATGCAGGGAATGGAGCAACATTCCGTCACCTACGGGCCGCACTGACCGCCGCGCAGGCGCGGCGCGAACCGCCATGGCGGGCACTCGGCCAAGCAGGTGAGCGGCTCGGTATCGGCGAACTGGTCGAGCTCGAAGCCTCGATGACCCTCGCCGGCGGGGGTGCGCTGGTACGCGACTCTCTCACAGCGAAGGCGGTCGGGATCCGTAGCAAGGACCTCGCAACACTTGAATCAGAGGCACAGGCGAAGTCGGAAACGATGGTGCTCCCCGTCGTCTTGATGTTTGCTGGCTTCCTCGTCCTGATCGGCTATCCGGCGCTCGCCGCGCTCTCCGGGCCATGACAGATCTCACTACTCAACAACCAGAAAGGGGCAGCGATGCTCGAACTTCAACTCCGGGTGCTCACGATCTGGTGGGCTGCCAGCGACCAACTCCGAACCCGTCTCCAATCCGAGGACGACGATCGCGGCGAGGTGACCGCGACGACGGCGATGATCGTCATCTTGGTGATCGCCGCGATCGCGGCCGGCGCGATCATCGCCGCAAAGATCACCAACAACGCCAACAACGTTCCCGAGCCGTAACGGCGACCAGCAGACGCAGGGACGTCGGGGAGGTGACAGCTACCGTCCTGATGGTCCCAGTCGTGCTGCTTGCGTTGTTGCTTGTGGTTCAGTTCGGCCTCGCCTACTACGCACGTCAAGTGCTCGCCGGTGCTACGCAAGACGGCGCTGCCGCGGCCGGTCGACAAGGCTCGTCGACTTCTGCCGGGGTCAGCCTCGCTGAGACACTCATCGAGGAGGCCGGTGGATCGTTGTTCGATTCCCACAACGCCACCGCCAGCAGCAGCGGCAATCTCGTGACCGTCCAGGCTTCGGGCGAAGTCGTGTCACTGTTGCCCTTCTTCGGAACGATCACGGTCGAGGCCAGCGCCACAGCGAAGGTCGAGTCGTTCGATCCACAAGGCCAGCCATGACTCGGTCGGTCGCGCGCGACCAAGGCTCGGCCGCAGTCGAAGCGGCCGTCGCGGTCACATCGCTGATGATGGTTGGATTCTTCATCATCGGTGCGCTTCGCGTCACCAATACGGGCGGCGACGTTGACGCCGCAGCTCGTTCCGCCACGCGCGCCGCCGCTGCCGAATACGACGACGCGTCGGCGTATCAGGCCGCCCAACTTGTGGCCTCCAGCGAACTCGCCGACCGTGGGGTGGCGTGCGAACAGCTCGACGTGCAGCTTGGAGGAACGCTCGCCGCCGGGGGAGTGGTCACGGTTGACGTGACCTGCATCGTGTCGCTCGCCGACGTCGTTCTCGCGGGGTTCCCCGGCAGCAGGACTGTCTCGGGCCGAGGTGTCGAACAGGTCGATGTCGTCAGGGGTGGCGGATGACCGCCCGGCCAGATTCGCAGAGCGACCGCGGCTCCGTGATGCCGATGACCGTGATCCTCATCACGTTCCTGATGTTTGGCACTTGGTCGCTGGTCAGCGCCTCTCAACAATGGTCGGCCCGACGTGAAGCTCACGGCGCTGCCGCTGCTGCGGCGCGTGCTGGCGCCCAAGGTGATCCAAACCAGTTTCGGGCGGGACTCGTCATCGACCCCGAAGCAGCAACTGGTCGAGCGCAGGCGATCCTTGCCGCGACGGGATACACCGGAACCGTCACCGTCGATGGGCTGACCGTGACTGTCACCGTCGAGGTTTCTGTGGACTATGCGTTTCCCTCAGCTGGCTTCCCCGAGTCGGTGTCGGGCTCGGCAACCGCCGTGGTCCAGCGCGGCGTGACCGGGGAGGAGGGCGGCTGATGAGCGCTGCGACCCAACGTGCGCGGATCGCTCTCGCGTGGATCGGCCTAGTGATTCTGGTCGTTGGCGTGCCAGTCATGCTGTCTCGGATTGCAGGATGGCCACTCCCAACTTCCGTCCCTTCGTGGAGCCGAGTCTCGACGGCCGTTCAGCAAGGCGACATTCCCGCCGATGTCGTGATCAAAGTCATCGCAGTCTGTGTCTGGCTGATCTGGGCGCAGTTCGTGTGGGCGATTGCGTGGGAGTTCGTCGTCAATGTGCCTCGTTCAAGTAGGGGACGGCGACCGGTCAAACCGCCATTTGTGCCGTCTGGTGTCGGTTCGCTCGCCGGGCGGTTCGTTGCGGTACTGCTCAGCGTCGGTCTGACAGTCGCTATCCCCAGCCCGGCGGTTGCGCTGAGTGCACCCATCGCAACCATCAACACCATCGCTCACCACTCAACGCCTGTATCTATGGAACGAGTGACCCGCCCTACACCAACCGCACCGGCATGCTGGCAGGTGGCTGACGGCGACTCGGTTTGGGCGATCGCCGAAAATGCGCTGGGCGACGGCTCACGATCAGCGGAGATTCTCGAACTCAACCCGACCCTGCGATCAGCGCGCAACCTACGAGCCGGTCAAACCCTCGCGCTTCCCGCCGATGCGATCATCCCAGCG
>JAYUWK010000090.1:0-12770 GCA_043753895.1 Actinomycetota bacterium | reverse complement strand
CGAAGTTCTTCGTCGACGCACGCGCGATGGCGTGGGCGTGCTCGATCAGCAGTTCATCGAGGCGAACGTGCGGCGTGAGCTTGCCGGGCCGCACCTCGTCGGAGGGGTCCAGGTCCATTCGCCAAGACTATGGGGAGCCTGAACATCTCCGAGCTACACATGTCGCATGCCGGTCACCGGTGCAGCCGTCCATGGCACCACACCAACTAGCACGGTAGCAGCCGAACCGAGCGTGCCCTCGTCGCCCCGCGACTGATCGTCGGCGACCAACGTTTGCGCAAGATCGACACGAGCGCCACCAACTCGCCAGACGTGCACGACGGATCGCCGGATCCCGGGTGCCGACGCGTTGATCCAGGGCGAACTCGGGCGGTCTCTTGCGGGGCGCGTGGTGGCGCTGGCGTCGTCCCCTCCGTGTCCGGCTGTCCGCGGTCGGCGGCTACGCTGATGTGGGTGGGGGAACAGCGACCGCCGTTCAAGATGGGGCGGCTCGATCACGTCCACATCCGGGTGCCCGATCGTGCCGAGGCGGCACGGTGGTACGCAGAGCATCTGGGTTTCGAGCCCGTGGATTCGTACGATTTCTGGGCATCCGGGTTCGAGGGTGGTCCGCTGCAGATTTCGGCCGACGGTGGTCGTACGACGCTGGCCTTGTTCGAGGTCAGCGAAGGACACCCGATGGTTCCACAGCAGACCGGTGTCGCGTTCAGTGTCGATGCCGAAACGTTCATGTCCTTCGCTCGCTCGTTGCCCGGCGAAATCGACAGCCCCCGGGGCGAGCGGCTCGTGCTCACCGATCTGGTCGACTTCGACCTGTGTTGGGCGTTCGATCTCGTCGACCCGTGGGGTAACCAGTACGAACTCAACTGCTACGACTACGAGCGGGTCAGGGCCGAGCTGGTGAAGGCCGACGCGGTGGACGTCGTCCGCTACTGGCCGCGGGAGCTCTACGACGCCTACCGGAAACCCGCCCCGTCGTAGCACGTCCCGTCCCCGAGCCACGACGGCTGAATGGTTCCGAGCTATCGACCCCGTTCGGTCCGGACTCCGGAGTCGGCGCAGGCACGCAGGGCTGGTCGGCTCGCCTGGACGACCGCCGTCGGTGAGCGCGAAACGGGGCGTGGATCTGGCACGCGATGCGTGCGAGGGTTCGCCGGATATCGAGTGATGCGAGCCGAGGTTGTGCTCGTCGAAATGTGCGCGCAACGCTGTGCTCCGGACCGACACGAGACCTGAGTAGATGGCTCGAGGCACCTACATTGCGTTTACGCGTTGAACAGGCGCCAATGACCTTCCGTGACGACATCGACGGCGCCGTCGAGCACGCGGATAGCGGTCTCGTCGTCGATCGCGTACCCGGGGCAGTCAAGGCCAGCAGCCCAATTCTCGGCGTGGGCCAGCGTGTTCTCAGGGAGGGACTCGTGGTCGAGATGAGGAAAGATCGAGAAGTCGACCAGGCCAGCCGCTCGATCATCGCCCGTGGGTGGCTTCCATCCGACGAACTCCTTGCCGATGCGCGGCGTCATCACCATGCTGCCGCCACTCATACCGACCCATACTGTGTCGTCGAGCGAGGGCAGCAAGTCGGTCAACCCGCATTCGCGCATCCAATGGCACAGGTACAGGGCGTCGCCGCCGGACACGAGCAGCACATCGGCCTGGCGCACGAGCGGAATCCAACGCTCCGAGTCGATGCTCGGCAGGGCTGTCAACTCGATCAAACCCACCGATTTCCAGCCCAGCTCGGTCATCGGCTGTTCGGATCGCCCGGCGACGAACTCCCACGCATTCTCGCCTGGACCGGCGTGGGGATGGCCGTACATTGCTGTCGGGATGCACAGCGCTGTGCATTCCTCGATTGGTCGGTCAAGCAAGTCGATTAGAGCGTCGCGGATGGCCGCGTTCTTGATTCCCGCCGAGGTGAGCAGCAGACGACGCACCTACCAGTGTTATCAGCGTGGGTGGTCGTTTACAAGTCTGCGCGCGTGTCCGATCGCGCGACGCGAATACGCAAGGTGCCCGGTATCAACCTTCGATAACCCTGCCCAGCGAGCAACCGGAGCGCACGACTCCGGCCCGAGCAGGGCGCTATCGACGAGAGGTGCCTCGGCGCGGCGGCGGGCGGGGCCGATGATCGTCGGAACCGCTTGGCATCGTCGGGTACCGCTGAGGTGATTGCGTGCTGCGGCTTGCGAATTTCGCTCGGGTTCCAGCTCGTTTGGACTGAGCGATACGTGCCGTACGCGAGTGGGCCCGGTCGAGATGGCCGATGAGCAATATGCTCGGGTTCTCGTTGGCGGTCGCCACCGAGCCCGACACCGAGGAGGACCTCTGATGGATTCCGCACGCTCAACTCTCTCCGCCCTCGCTGTGCTGGATTCGCTCTTCGACTGAGCGGCGACGGCAGCAGCCGGGGCACCCAATTTCCTACATCAAGGAGTGTCAATGCCTCACGGCAACATCAACTATGCGTGGCGTGACCCGTTCACCAATCGCGAGATCCATCAACTCCACGCAGCCGCATTCGAAACCCGACTCTTTGACGAGTCCGAATGGGACTGGGTCGACCAGGCCAATCGCTACAGCCTCGGCTGGGTTGCGGCCCGAGACGAGGGCCGATTCGTCGGCTTTGTCAACGTGCTCTGGGACGGCCTGGTCCATGCGTTCATCGAAGACGTCATGGTCGATGCCGATTACCGACACCGGGGAGTAGGTGTCGCTCTGGTTCAAGGAGCACGCGATGGCGCCGCTGGCGCAGGATGCGAGTTTCTCCACGTCGGGTTCGATCAGGACCTTGAGTCCTTTTACATCGACGCCTGCGGGTTCCAGCCCACACTCGGTGGCCTCATGGAACTGACGTAGCAACTCGGTCCGGTGGGGTGGTGGACGATATGTTCACCACCCCACCAACGGCGAGCGGAATGTTCACAGCGACACCGCTGCGAACGGGCCATAGCCGGCACTTCGATCGCCGAGATCAGCACATACTGCGAGCGCCGTAAACCGGCGATCCGCTAGGCCCGGCCCGCACGTATCGGCCCTTATCGGGTGCCCAGACCAGTTGAGTTGACGGCGCCCAGATGCGCCGATATGTGTTCCCCTGGCCGGTGTGGGTGGGCGGAGTTCTGTGCGCGTGATATGCGCCGCGTGCATCGGGCGCAGATGGTGCTGCAGTGTCCGGTGCAGCGAGCTGAGCGATGCCGGCACACCGTGGGAAGTGGCAGCTCAGTCCCGCTCGAAAGGGAGGGTGCGGAAGCGGGCCATCCGGAGACTCGGTGTCTTCAGTCGCTGAATGGGTCCATCAGGCTGATCTCGTCGGACGACCCTTTCGAGGCCCGCAGGAGCCGACCGAGAAGCGAGTCAAGTACCGGGCCGCCCGGGCTGCGTAGCCGCTCGAAGTCGACCTCGACGCTTTCGTCGTAGTCGTCTTCGCTGAACTTCCAGCCATCCTGAAACCCTTGGTTCTCGCCGTAGGCGGCGATGCCATGGACGCCTCGCAGGCCGACGCCGATGCTCCATGAGCCTCGAAACGGGACTGGTCGGCGATGACCCGAGCCGCCTCGATCACTCCGGCAATTTCTCCAACGATTGCAGCGAGCAGAAGCCAACGAGACTCCTTGTTGGGGTGGCCGTCGGAAGCGCGCCCGCAGTACAGGCGGACACCGCCGTCCTCCCGATACTCGAGATCGAGGATGCGCGATTGCTTTGGGTGCTGCCCGTCTTCCATGCGAACCGACGCTCAACCCCAGTTCAGCGGTGGAAAGTCCTCGGCCATGGTGTGGTCCGACAGGGGGACGTTCCAGCTCCCATATGGGTACTTCGCCACGTTCACGACCAAGGCCATCGCCGACTCCCATGCCGCCGCAGTGAAGCTCATCGCCCTCGCCGTAGGAGTCTCGATCGATGCCCTTGAGCGACGCCACCGAAGCCGTGATCCCGTACTGGCACGAGGGTGTCTGGAAGACGGGCGATTACGACCCGGCCACGAAGATCCCCTTCGTCAGTCACGATTCCAGGCCTTCGGGTACCACGACACGCGACCAGGGTTCGGAGTCGCGGTAGGTCACCGGCGCTACCGAGACTCCGAACCCCTCACCGATCGGAGAGGCTCAGTGCGAGATGGCTCGCAATACGTCGAGGCGGGCGGCGCGGCGGGCTGGGAACTGCGCCGCCAGGATGGCCGACACGATCGCGGCACTGGTGAGCACCGCGAGCGACAAAGACGGGACGTTGAAGCCTGTGGCGATGTTGTTGGGGAGTGCTTGGACACCGATCCAGCCGAGCACCAGGCCGAGGCCGACGCCCAGGAGCGCACCGAAGGCAGCGATGAGCGCGGCCTCCCAACGGACGGTGCGACGCATGGCCCGACGGCTCATGCCAACGGCTCGGAGCAGACCGAGCTCCCGTGTTCGTTCGATCACCGCGAGGGCGAGGGTGTTGGTGATACCGAGCAACGCAATGATGATGGTGAGCATCACCATCAGGTTGACGACTGCCAACAACTGATCGACCTGTCCGCTGATTCGTTCGGTGAACTGCTTGCCGGATTCGATATTCATCTGTGGGAGTGCTTCGGCCAGTTGGGTGAGCGACTGGGACCGCTGAGCGGGAGCCACCGACGGCGTGAACCTTGCGGCGATGATGTTGGCCGTCGAAGCCGTCGAGACCTGATCCCAGTTCGCGAGCTCCAACACAGCCTCACCGAGGACGGCGTCGGCACGATAGATCGCCGTCACCTTCAACGCTCGGGCGGCGCCGATCGGGAACTCGGTGTCGACCATGTCTCCGATTTCGACGCCGAGGCGTTCTGCCATTTCGACTGACAACGCAATGGTGTTGCGGTCGCCGGTCAGGCTGCCCTCGGCGAAGTCGAGGTTGAACAACTGCGCCGACGTCGAGAACGCCAGCCCCTGAACGGCCGATTTCTTGCCGTCGAGCAGGACCTCACCGGATCGGATCTCACCGATCGCGACAAACGCCCCGGTCGCCCGCATCGATTCGTTGAGCACCAGCGGAACGCCGGTGTCGGTCTTGGAAGTGACCAGCACGTCGGCCACAACCGTGCTCGCCACAGCGTTCGAGAGATGGTCCTTGATCGACTCTCCGATAACCAGTGCCCCGGCAACGACCGACAGGCCGATCATCAGAGCAGCGCCCGTGTTGGCGGTTCGACGAGGGTTGCGCATCGAGTTGATCTGCGCCAGCTTCCCGCTGTGGCCGAGCATGCGGCGAACCGGTGCGCCGATCACCCGCAACACCGGTCGGACCAGGAGCGGAGCGAGACGAAGCACGCCGACAACAAGGGCGAACACGCCGACCCCGACGCTGAGCCGTTCAGCAGTTCCGGACTGCTGTTGCCCGAATGCGATCATGGCTGCTCCGCCGACGATCATCCCGAGACCGACACCCGCCGACCGGCTCGACACGGCAGCTTCGACACCGGCAACGCTGGCAGACATCGCGGCGACCGGCGCGACCCTTGCCGCACGCGTTGCGGGGCGGATGGCGGCAAGCATCGTGACGCCGAGCCCGAGCAGCAAGCCGATCGCCCATGTGCGAGGTGACACGACGAGATCGGCATCGGGGAGGGTGATGCCAAGGCCGCTGAACGCCGCCCGCAGCCCAATGGTGACCAGCACCCCGACGCCGATGCCGACGACAGAAGCACCGAGCCCCACAATGGCGGCCTCGCCCAGAACCATTCGGCGCACCTGTTTGCGGGAACCACCAAGCGAACGGAGTAACGCGAGTTCGCGCGTCCGCTGACCGACGACGATGGCGAAGGTGTTGGCGATGATGAAACTCGACACGAACAGCGACACGATGGCGAAGCCCAGTAGGACGTTTCCGATCAGGTTCACGTTGGTGATGTATTCGTCCTCGGTCTCCTTGGTCAGCGTTCGCTGGTTCACCACCTCGGTGCCAGTCGGGGCAAAGGCCTCGATGGCCTGCTGTACCTGGGCGACGTTTTCACGGCCGTCGACCCGTACGTCGACGACGCGGACCTGTCCGGGGAGCCCAAACCATTGCTGGGCCGTCGCCACCGGGAACTGCGTCAGCGTCGCGCCGAGGGTCGCGTTGTCCGGTCCGAACCGCACAAGCCCGACGAGATCGGCACGATGGCGGCCCGTCGGGGTCAAGATGTCGTACGACTTGCCAACGGAAAAGTCGTTCTTCGCGGCACTATCGAGGTCGATGGTGAACTCGTCACCTGACCGCGGCTCACGGCCTTCGACGACGGTGAACGGGTTGAGCTTTGTGTCCGGCACCCAGGCAAAGCCGAACTGTGGCGGGCCCTGCGAGATCACCGGGTCACCATTCGCCTTCACCGGCTGAACCCCGTCGGTCTGGAGCTGACCGGCTACTGCTGCGACACCGGGAACCGCTTTGACTTTGGCGATCAGTTCGTCGCTGATCGGTTGCGGCTCACCGAGTCCGTCGATCGAGCGCAACGAAAGATCGGTGCCTTCGTTGATCGAAGCACTGAGAGCCCGGAAGCTGGCTCTGAGCCCGTCGGCGAGTACAAACGATGATGTGACAAAGGCGACCCCCAGCACGATGGACAAGGCGGTGAGCACCAGCCGCAGCTTTGTTGCGGCGAGGTTCTTCCGCACGAGGCGCCGCACGGATCGACCGGCGCGGCGGGGAGACGAGGGAGCCAAGGGTGCCCTGGAAGATACGGGAGAGATGGCAGACACGACGGCAGACATGGCGGTACTCACTTTCCGAGGCGAGCCATGCGGCTCAGCACGACTTCGGCGGACGGGTCGCGGAGTTCATCGACGAGGTGGCCGTCGGCGAGGAACACGACGCGGTCGGCGTACGACGCAGCAACCGGATCGTGGGTGACCATGATGATCGTCTGGCCGTGCTCTCGGACCGCCCAACGGAGAAAGCTCAGTACCTCGCTTCCCGCGCGGCTGTCGAGGTTTCCAGTCGGTTCATCGGCGAACACCACGTCGGGGCGAGCCGCCAATGCCCGAGCGACAGCGACTCGCTGTTGCTGTCCGCCGGAGAGCTCGCTCGGCCGATGGGTCAACCGGTCCTCGAGGCCGACCGTGGCGATCACGCGCTGCAGCCACGCCTCGTCGGCGATCCGGCCGGCGAGGTCCAGCGGGAGAGTGATGTTCTCGATCGCGCTCAGCGTCGGGATCAGATTGAACGACTGGAACACGAACCCGATGTGATCGCGGCGCAACGCTGTGAGCGCCTTCTCCGACAGTGAGCCGACACTGGCATCGCCCAAGAGCACTTCGCCTCCGCTCAGGGTGTCGAGCCCGGCCAGGCAGTGCATCAGGGTCGACTTGCCCGAACCGGAAGGGCCCATGATCGCGGTGAGCTCACCGCGCTGGAATGCCACGCTCACGCCGTCAAGGGCGCGGACTTCAGTATCACCCCCGCCGTAGATCTTGGTGGCGTTGATTGCCTCCACCGCGATTTCCATTGGGTTCGAAGCACGGGCGGATGATTGGGTTTGGAGTGTGGCGAGTGACATAGTGGTCCTCCGAGACGATGGTCGGCGTTGCGCCGCTGGATGACTCCATCGTGGTGAAAACCGTCCCGCTCGTCGTCTTGCCCGAGGCGGATTCGCTGTCGTCTCGTGGGCGGAAGTGCGAGCGGTCTCAGTCCTTCCCAGGGACGACGAGTCCGGCGTCGAAGGCCGTCACCACCGCCTGCACCCGGTCACGAGCGGCGAGCTTGGACAGGATGCGACCGACGTAGGTCTTCACCGTCGACTCGCCGAGGAACATCGCCGTGGCCACTTCGGTGTTGGAGAGGCCCTGTGCCATGTACAGAAGGACTTCGCGTTCGCGATCGGTGAGGCGGGCAACGGCTTCGCGTGCGACTGGCGAAGTTTCGTTGGCCCGACGCTGTCCGGCGAACGTTTCGAGCAGCCGACGGGTCACCGACGGTGCCAGCAGGGCTTCGCCCGCCGCAATCACCCGGATGGCGTGCACCAGCTCCTCGGGTGGGGCGTCCTTGAGAAGGAAGCCCGACGCGCCTGCCTGGAGCGCATTGTGGACGAGCTCGTCGATGTCGAAAGTGGTGAGAATGAGCACCTTGGTCGGGCGCGCCACGTTTGGACCGGCGAGGCGGGTCGTTGCCTCCACGCCGTCCATGACCGGCATGCGGATGTCCATGAGGACGACATCGGGCCGGGTCCGATCGACCAACGCCAGTGCTTCTTCGCCGTTCGCCGCTTCGCCGACGACTTCGATACCGTCCTCGGTCGACAGGATGGCAGCGAATCCCGTGCGGACAAGACGTTGATCGTCCACGACCACGACGCGGATGACCGCGGTCATCCGCGCGCCGATCCGCTCGATGCCGGGGCGTCACGTCCGCTCGACGTAGCGGCTACGCGCCCGGTGTCGGCCTGGCGAGGGATCACCACCCGGACGACGAAACCACCACCCGGGCGAGGACCGGCGTGGAACTCGCCCCCTACCGACGCAACGCGGGCGCGCATGCCGATGACGCCACGTCCGCGCCCATCGGGCGACTTGGGTGCGGCAAGACCGAGGCCGTCGTCGGCCACCTCGATCACCACGGGGTCCGCAATCAGCAGCTGAAGCGTGGTGCGGGCCGTTCCGGCGTGTTTGAGCACGTTCGTGAGCGCCTCCTGGATAACCCGGTAAACGGCCAGCTCGACGCCGGCGCCCAGCGCCTCATCGGCTCCGCTTCGCGTCACGTCGATCTGCATGCCTGCGCTGCGGCACCGCTCGACGAGCGCGTCCACGTCGCTGAGGCCTGGTTGCGGTGTGACTTCCTGCACGCCGAGGCCGTTCTCTGGTCGACTGTCAAGTACCCCGAGTACGTGCCGCATCTCCGCCAGGGCTTCGCGTCCAGTTTGGACGACGCTCTCGAGCGACTCGGCCGCACGTGCCGGATCCCGGGTGATAAGGCGTTGGCCGGCGGTGGCCTGCACGACCATGACGCTCAGTGAGTGGGCGACGACGTCGTGTAGCTCGTGGGCGATGCGGGCGCGCTCTTCGGTGACCGCCTGTTGCGCCTCCCGGGCCCGATCCTGCTCGGCCTGCCGGGCGCGCTCGCGGAGACTCTCCAGTAACTCGTTTCGGGTTCGCCTGCTGTCACCGAAGAAGTACGGCCCGAGCACGATGCCGATGCGCGAGGCACATTGGAACCACCGCCCTTGGGTGTCATAGATCAACGCCAGCAGTACCGCGGTGGCGGAAAGACTGACGGCTGTGACAACGAAGACACGCACGGCCCGCTTGCGGTCGGCGTAGAAGCCAAGGCCATAGGTGACGAAGACGCCAGCGATGGCGCTTCCGGCGTCAATGCTGTTCATCGCCCACAAACCAGCGGCGGCGGTGGCCGTGACGATGTAGGCGCCGATCGGGTAGCGACGGCGCACCGCGATCGGGCTGAGCACGGCGACGATGAGTACATCGTTCCAGCCGTTCGGTGGTCGGGTACCGGCGGACACGTGGACCTTGCGAACGATGATGAGCGCGGTGACGATCAGCATCGCGGCGAGGAAGGTATCCACGACAGCTTCGTGTCGACGCATCCACCCTCGCATCAGCCCAGCTTACGTGGCATCCATTCCTCTGTCGTCGTTCCCCGGGAGGATACGTATCCACCCAGGGAAGGGCGTCCGCGAGCGTGGCGAGCCACCGACTCCATAGGAGCAGGAGGTAGGAATCACGCGATTGTCGAACCGGAGGACAGCGAGGCATCGCGGTGGGTTTCATCATGTTGAGCTGGGACCTCGAGCCCGATCCGCCCGAGATCATCGGGACGTGGTTCCTGTGGAAGCTGATCGTCGATCGAGGTCACCAACGTCGAGGCATCGACGCGAAGGTCGTGCGGATGATCGCTGACATCGGGCGGGTCGATGGGCGGATGAGCTGCTGACCAGCTGCGTGCCAGCCGATGATGGCCCCGCCGGGTTTTGAGCCCGCCTTGGCTTCGATCGGACCGGTGACGTTGATTCCCAAGGCGAGACGATCGTCCGGATCGCGTTGTAGCGCGTCCCGTCACCGTCAACTGTCGCGGCCAGACTCCGCCGAGGCAAAGCGGCGCGCGTCACCCGGTAACGCGCGCCTTCAAGGCGCCCGGTAACAGCCAGCGGCGCGACCTATGCGCCGATCTGGCGCGTCGGGCATGTGTCGTGGCGCCGTCGATCTGGTCGCGAGTTCTGCGCTCGGCGGGTTCTTGTGCGTTGGCTGATGGGTAGGCGCTGGACTTGAGTTGGAGACACTGCCAGGCGGCGCCGGTTGAGGTGCTCGAAATGCAATTCGGGGGGGCTGGCTCGATCAACGTACGGTCGGCAGCAACCATTCGAAGGGCGTGGATGGCGAGCGCGATGGGTCGTTGACCGTCCGGAGCGCTGTGAGTTCTGGTTTATAGTCGGCCGATGTTCCGTTCTCGTGTTGTGGTGTTGGCGATGGTGTTGGCTGCGTCCGGGTTGGTCGGGTCAACGCTGGGGCCAGTCGGTGCGGATTCGAATGAGGGTCGACCGGGTGCTGTTCGTGGCGCGGAGACGGTGATCAGTGCTGGTGACTTTCATACGTGTGCGCTGTTGGTGACCGGCACCGTGAAATGTTGGGGTCAGGGC
The DNA here is from genome assembly GCA_043753895.1 of Actinomycetota bacterium. Classification (GTDB taxonomy): domain Bacteria; phylum Actinomycetota; class Acidimicrobiia; order Acidimicrobiales; family Ilumatobacteraceae; genus WLMZ01. The sequence goes on along the minus strand of JAYUWK010000090.1, from coordinate 2,185 downwards.
GGCTACGGGCAGCTCGGCCAGGGCAGCACCACCAGCCGGGGCGATGGGCCGAACGAGATGGGTGACAACCTGGCGGCTGTCGCATTGGGCGCTGGCCGGACCGCGACGGCGATCAGTGCCGGTGCACGCCATGCGTGTGCGTTATTGGACAATGGCACAGTCAAATGTTGGGGCGAGGGCTTTTATGGGCAGCTCGGCCAGGGCAGCACCAGCACCCTGGGCGATGGGCCGAACGAGATGGGTGACAACCTGGCGGCTGTCGCATTGGGCGCTGGCCGGACCGCGACGGCGATCAGTGCCGGTACAACCCATACGTGTGCGTTGTTGGACAACGGCACAGTCAAATGCTGGGGCGAGGGCCTCTATGGCCAGCTCGGCCAGGGCAGCACCAGCAACCGGGGCGATGAGCCGAACGAGATGGGTGACAACCTGGCGGCTGTCGCGTTGGGTGCTGGCCGGACCGCGACGGCGATCAGTGCCGGTGGATACCATGCGTGTGCGTTGTTGGACAATGGCACAGTCAAATGTTGGGGTCATGGCGCGTACGGGCAGCTCGGCCATGGCAGCACCAGCACCCTCGGGGATGGGCCGAACGAGATGGGTGACAACCTGGCGGCTGTCGCGTTGGGTGCTGGCCGGACTGCGACGGCGATCAGTGCCGGTGCACGCCATACGTGTGCGTTGTTGGACAATGGCACAGTCAAATGTTGGGGCGAGGGCTGTTATGGGCAGCTCGGCCAGGGCAACACCAACCGCCTGGGCGATGGGCCGAACGAGATGGGTGACAACCTGGCGGCTGTCGCGTTGGGTGCTGGCCGGACCGCGACGGCGATCAGTGCCGGTGGAAACCATACGTGTGCGTTGTTGGACAACGGCACAGTCAAATGTTGGGGTGGCGGCGCGGCCGGGCAGCTCGGGCAGGGCAGCATCAGCAACCTGGGCGATGAGCCGAACGAGATGGGTGACTTCTTGGCGGCTGTCGCGTTGGGTGTGGGCCGCACCGCTCTCGCAACGACCGCAGGCGGTTATCACACGTGCGCGTTGTTGGACAACGCGAGCGTGAAGTGTTGGGGTGGCAACGTTCAGGGCCAGCTCGGCCAGGGCAGCACCACCAACCTGGGTGACAGTCCAGGCGAGATGGCCGGCTTGGCGTCGATCGTGCTGGGAGCCGGGACCGGGGCGCTGGTTGTCGCCGGGGTGGTAACACCCGCCTCACCGAGCGCGGTGTCGGGAACCGCTGGCGTGTTGTCGGTGTCGCTGTCGTGGGCTGCGCCGGCCGACAACGGCGGATCACCGGTCACCGCGTACCGCATCGAGTCGTCCACCGACAACGGGGTGCAGTGGGCCACGTCGGTGGCCAGCACCGGTACGTCGACGACGTCGCAAACGATCAGCGGCTTGGCCGCAGCGCAGCCGGTCATGTTCCGGGTCGCCGCGATCAACAACAGCGGTGTCGGAGTGGTGTCGTTGTCTTCTGCTGCATTGACCCCCACCGCACCACCGGTGGTGACCGCACCGCCCCTCACCGGGGGCGGGTATACGTCGTTGGATCCGGCGCGTCTGTTGGACACCCGCCCCGATGGGGCCACGATCGACGGCTTGTCACGTACCGGAGCGAAGCTGGACGGCGGGCAGGAGATCCAGTTGCAGGTGACGGGTCGTGGTGGAGTGCCTGCGGGTGCGGTGGCGGCGGTCTTGAACGTGACCGTGACCGATCCTCAAGGAGCCGGATACGTGACGGTGTACCCGTGCGGGACGACTCGCCCGAACGCGTCGAACCTGAACTATGTGACCGGGCAAACCATCGCCAACAATGTGGTGGTCAAGATCGGGATCAACGGGACAGTCTGTTTGTACTCCCAGCAAACCACCAACCTGATCGCCGACATCAACGGCGCGCTCACCTGAACCAAACCCGATTGGGCCTGCTGTAGTCCCGCGCTCGGCGAGCGCATAACGATCCACTGATGGCGACCAGAACACTCGCGATCACCCGCAGAACCGCCCCCAGATCCGGCGATCGGAGCGATACCGCCCGGAGTCTCCCTGGGAACACAGACCACGCCCCGACGGTGCGCAGCGCACCGGGTGCGCGAGCCGGAAGCGATAGCCGCTCGCCGAACCGGCGTTCTGCTCGTTGACCTATCTCACTGTCAGCAGCATCGTGGTCAACGAAGGTGCGCTG
>JAYUWK010000089.1:0-4252 GCA_043753895.1 Actinomycetota bacterium | reverse complement strand
CTCGTCGAGGTGATCGTGCTGCCACGGGTCGAACACCTGGCGCTCATGGCACCAACCACCGGTGAGGAACCCGACGTCGGTCGCCAACAACGCAGTCTCACCACCGCCACCGACGAGATCAGCACCCTCCGGGACTATCAGCCGGGCGACGATGTCCGACGCGTGCATTGGCCGTCCACGGCGCGCCTTGGCCATCCGGTGGTCCGCCAGTACGACGAACCGTGGCAACGTCGACTCACGGTGGTGATCGACGTCAACGTCGATCACCACGATGCGGCGAGCTTTGAACGCGCCATGAGCGTGGCGGCATCGGTTCTCCGATCCTCGACGGCCTCGGGACAACTTGCCCGCATGGTCACCACCCGCGGCACCGACTCGGGCTTCGTAGCGACCTCGACCGAAGTGGTGTCACTCATCGATCAGCTGGCCGCCATGACACCGACCGCCGGCGGTTCACTCGACGTCGTGCTGAGATCGTTGACCGCCTCGCAGGCCGGCGGCTCGCTCGTGACCATCTGCGGGCAGCTGCCGGATCAGGGGGCCACGGTCCTGACTGCGGTTGCCACCCAGTTCAGCCGGCACGTGATCGTCGAATGCCGCCACGGCGCCCTGGCACGGGGGGTCACCAGCACCCGGACCGGCGCCCATATCATCTTCAATGACCACGGCGACCTGGCGCCATTGTGGTCCGACGCTCTCATGCTCGGCGGTCGCACCGGACCCGGGCCCGTTGCGCACACCGTGGGGATGACACCATGACCGGTGCCAGCGGGACCGGTGCAACCGGGACCGCTCCCACCGGGGGTACCGATCCGCCCTTCCGTCAGCGCGGAATCTGGCTCGCCGAACTTGCCACACCGCTTGTGTCGATCGCCATGGCCCTCGGCGCAGCACGACTCTTCTCGACGAGCGCCCCGATCCCCCGCCTCCTCGTTGTGGTCCTCGCTGCGCACGCCATCGGCACACTGCTCCGACGAATCGGTGTCGGCGTCGCCATCGCGTTGCTCGGCAGCCTGGTCGGGGCGGTGCTGATCATCAGCTGGCTCTACCTCGGCGACTCGCTCTCGTTCGGAATTCCCACCGGTGAAACATTGGATGCCGCTGTCCGGCTGATGAGGTCCTCCTTCGGCGGATTCCGGACGTCGGTGGCACCGGTCGCGCCATCGGTGGGGTTCGAGTTGGTCATGGCCCTCGGGTTGTACTGGCTTGCGACCTTCTGTGATCTTGCGACCTTCCGCGGCGCCGCTCCGTTTCAGGCGGTGCTGCCCCATATCGCCACGTTCGCCGCCATCTCGATCTTTGCCCGGGGACTCGACGCCACGGTGGCCGCCACGTTGCTGACGGCGGCGATTCTCATCCATCTGGGCTGCCATCGCGCCGCAGTTCACGCACAGGAGCGATGGGCCGACGACTCCCCCACGCGGGGCACCATGATGAGCGTCCGGTCGCTCCTCGCAATCGTGGTCGGCGCCATGGCTCTCGGCGCGCTGGCGTCGCCGTTGTTGCCCGGCGCAGGGACCGAGCCGCTGGTCGATCTCCTCAAGGTCGGGCGAGGCAACGGGCCCGTCGAGGTCAGCAACCCGCTCGTCGGGATCAGCAATCTGCTCGGCAATCAGAGCGACGCCGAGCTGTTCCGGGTCTCATCGAAATCGCCGCACTACTGGCGGATCACTGCGCTCGAGAACTACGACGCCAAGGATGGCCAGTGGAAAACGCGCCGCAGCTATCGCGACATCTCGTCGGGCGACGAGCTCCGCCCCGTCGGTGGGGTCCAGAACCCGATCGCCCAGGACGTCACCGTGTCCGCCACCAACGTGCCGGGCATCTGGCTCCCGTCGCCCTTCAGCGCCAACCGAATCGAAGCCGACAAGGATCTCCGCTATGACCCGGACACGGCCAGCATCATCATCAGCGGGGCGTCGGCGGTGCCGTCGATCACGTATTCCGTCACCGCCGCGATTCCCCAGATCGATCCAGCCACTGCGCCGGTTCTGCCGGTCGACACGTCGGCCGTGACGTCCAATTACAGCACCACTGCGCCGACATCGCCCGTTGCCTCGCAGCTCCTCGACGATCTCGGACAGGCCCACCCCGGAGCCAGCCAGTTCGGCTTGGCCCAGGCCCTGCAAGCGGTGTTCCGTTCGGACTTTCGCTACTCCACCAACGTCGACTATTCCGCAGCGCCCGTCCCCATCGATGCGTTCCTGACGAGTCGCGAGGGTTTCTGTCAGCAGTTCGCCTCAGCCTTCGCGTTGCTGGCGCGACAGCTCGGAATTCCATCGCGGATCGGCGTCGGGTTCACATGGGGGGAAACTGTCGGGACGGCCGACGACGGCACCACGACCTACGTCGTACGTGGCCGCCACGCACATGCGTGGCCGGAGTTGTATTTCGATCGGCTCGGATGGGTCACCTTTGAACCAACGCCCGGCCGCGGGAACCCTGATGCCGTCTCGTATGGGGGCGTGGCCCCGCAGCAGGCGGCTGCCCCTGGTGCACCGGCCGAGGCAACGGCGCCGACCACAACGGTCGTATCCACCGGCCCCGGTGCTGGCGTGGGTGGCGCAACGACGACTGCCGTTCCGACGACATTGGCACCATCGACGACCAACGAGGCCGAGTTGACGCCAGCTCGTCGATCTGCGGCAACGAACGATCCACTCCCCTGGTGGTTGGGGTCGTTGGTGATCGCGCTGCTGGCAATGATCGGGCTCGTCGCAACACTGGCGGTCTGGGCGGGGATCAGGGCCGCCCGGTCAGCGGCCCGACGACGCGGGGCGACAACCGCTGGTGCGCGCGTTGCCCTGGCCTGGGAGACGTCGATCGGCTGGCTTGCGGACGCCGGTGTGCATCGCAAGCCGTGGGAGACCCCGCACGAGTTCTCGTCCCGCAGCGACGTGAGCTCGACGCTCGGCCCCGATCAGACCGCAGCACTGCAGACCATCGCCACGATCGAGACCACCCGTATCCATGCGGCCGACGGGGTCACCGATACGGAGCGGGCGCAGGCCGAGTCGTCCGCCAGTCAGATCGCCAGCGCTGTGAGCTCATCGCTGTCGCGGGGGGCTCAGCTCCGACGTGCCCTGGGTATCCAACGCCGACCCACCTGACGCACGACCGCCTCACCAACCGGGCGGGATGGTCGGTCAGTTCGAAAGATCGTCGTCGTCGCGACGCATCCGCTCGCGAGCACGATCGGTGGCGCCGGAGATGTAGGAACGCACGTTGGACGAGCGGACCTTCTGGGTTGCCTGCTGCAATCCGGTGCGGCCGAGCTTGCGGATGCTTCGTTCGAGGTGCCACGCCGAGAACAGCATCAGCCCGAACCCGACGATGAATGACGCAAAGACATTCACCTGCAACAGCGCCAGAAGCGCCGCAAGCCCCACGATCACGCCGAGAATTCCCCAGCGCACACCACGAAGCCCGGCGGTGTACACCGTGGTGGAACGGACCTGCTTCGCCAGCGCAGGGTCAGAGGCGTACAGATGCGATTCGATCTCGGTGAGGATTCTCTCCTCGTCCTCAGATAGCGGCACGCTGCACCTCCTTCGTCCTGGTCATGTCCGTGGGTCCGTACGATGCCCTGCCATGTTCGCACACCGTGTGGGGATCGACAACGCGCCGGGACATGGGTCCATGCTATCGACCGACATGGGGGCTGCCACGTCCATCCATCGAGCCCGGACCCCATGGTCGATCCTCTTGCGGCGCACCGACAGAACGGGTCGGACCGATCGCTGTCCGGCCGAATCGTCGACGCACGTCGTCGACCACCGCGTTGAGCTCATGGCGGACATCCCCGGCGGATCCGGCGGTCGGGTCCATCCCGCCGAGACGGAGCTGGCGAACACCACCGTCGACCAGATTGGTACCGCCGACACCGACCAGTCGGATGCCGACCGAACAGTCAATCCTGGCCAGCATCACCTCAGCGCAGCGGAGCAGCTCGAGTCCATCGTCGGTTGGCGTCGTGAGCGTTGTCGATCGGGTCACGGTCGAGAAATCAGCGAACCGCACCTTGAGCTGCACGGTTCTCGCGGCCCGATCCGCGCGTCGGAGCTCGTCGCCAACCCCATCCGCCATGCGGGACAGATCCTGGGCCAACTCCTCGACGGTGAACCGGTCGGTGATGAAGGTCTCCTCCTTGGAGATTGACTTGGCATCGAGGTCCGCTACCACCGGTCGATCATCGATGCCCTGCGACAGCGCCCAGAGGTGACTCGCAGCGCTGTGTCCGACTGCGGAACGA
>JAYUWK010000088.1:0-4306 GCA_043753895.1 Actinomycetota bacterium | reverse complement strand
CTGCGTCGGTCATCGGGGTTGGGGATCCGGCGAATCCAGCCGTTGTATTCGAGCGCGTCGAGCGTGCCGGTCATGGTGCCCGAGGAGGTCAGCGTCCGTTCGCTGATCTCGCTCGGCGTCAGGGTCCGTTCGGCACCCTCGATGACCGCGAGGCTGTTCAGCACGCTCTGGGGAACATCGAACGTTGCGAGCATCGCTCGTTCGATTTCGATGTTCATCGCGTTGCCGGCGCGGAGGAGGGTGGCGAGCACCTCGGCCGTAAGCGAGTTGCCGTCGGGGTACTCCTGGCTGAAATCGGCGCCGACCTTTACGACACCCAGAGCGGCGGGGGACACAGGGATGGCACTCGCCCTGCCTCGCCGACGTGGGCGTCGTGCGTCAGACACGCTCGAAGATCTTGATCTGCGGTTCCGACGCGACGCCACCGCGCTGCATCGCCGCAGCCAAGGCCGGGTCGGCGGGGAACGCCGACGCCTGCTCGACCGACGGGAAGTCGTGGGTGGCGAACACGTCGTCGGGATTGCCCGGCGCACGGAACACCTGCTCGGCGGTGCAACCGTACGTGGAGCGAAGGGCGTCGACGCTGTCGTATACGGCCCTCCATGCGGCGTAGTCGGCGACGGTGTGACGAACGGTCAAGGTGGCGCTCATGATCGCCTTCTTTCTGTGAGCGGAAGCTCCTGCTTCCACATGGACATCATGCAAGCCGCTTGTATTCGTGTCAAGTATCTCGTCTGAAAGATACTTGCCTCCGAGACTTATCACGCTGACACCGGACACTCCGGATAGTCGGCAAGGGGCCACAAGCCGCCAGTGATCCCGATCGGGCTGCGCACCGCCCGCACCGTCGCCGTCGCCGCCGCGATCGCAGAACGACGTGTAGGACCGATCCTCCTGCGCAACGACGGGCAACGCCTCGACCGCCGCACCGCCCATAGGTGGGTGAAGTCCATCGGCAAATGAGCGGGCCTCGGCCACGTTCATCCGCACATGCTCAGCGGAGCGTTCATCATGGCCGCCCTCGCATACACCTCGGCGACGTTCGACGGACAGAACTGCCACCTACCGCTGGATATGCGGCGAGCACCGGGCAGCCAGATCGCGAAGATCCATCACGCAGAGCGTTCACCTCAGCGGCGGACCTGTTGGCCACCAGTGGGCACTTTCTGGTGGCCACTCACACCGGTGCTCCAGGAACGCTCATCACGCTCATGTGAACTTCCCAGAGTTGCTCGCCGAACACACCCGGGGGCAGCGGAGACAACCGAACCAGTATTCAGCGAGAAGTCCGTGCCGGAGGTGTCTATCGAGACGACAGCGACGACGATCGCGGGGGAGACAACGGCGGTGCCGGCGGGACTGCTCACTGCGGAGTCCAGCGCTGAGTTCGCTGCGATGTTCGCTGTTGCCGACTACTGCGATGAGTCGCCGAGGCGAAGCACCGTCGTTTGCGCGGCTGACGTGACTCACCTCGGGCGTCGCTGACCGGGGCACCGCAGAACACGATTTTCAGGGCGAGACGCCTTCGCTGTTGAGCGTCGCCGGGATGCTCCCCGCCTGATCAGTGATGGACCTCTCGACGGCAGAAATTCAGCCACGATCGTTCAGGCTGGGGGCTGGCCGTGAAGACTCGCGCTGGAGGAGGCAGCTGCGCCGGCGAATTCCGAGATGTGGACGTCGAAGGTCTGTCGGGCGGCCCGTATGATCGGCTCGGTGCGGCCGTTGAATGCTTCCAGTTCCTGAACGGCGGCTTTCCAGCGGTGGGAGACGTCGTCGGTTCTGAGGAATCGCAATGGGACGTGCGGTCCGAACGCTTGGATCGCCGAACGCGCAAGAATCTGACTCCCGAGAAGTGAGCCTTCCAGGACGTACATGATGCCCAGCGCAGTTGCGGGTTCTTCGATGGGGTCAACGTGCAATGGCGTGTGCGGTACGCCCAGTAACTTCAGGTCGGCTTCGAGACCGTCCTGCACCCGTTGCGTTCGACTGAGCCAATGCGGGCCGGCAGCCAGTCCGTCGAACATCGTGGTGATTCGGCGGCGTGCGTGTAGGTGGCGTGACAGCATTTCGGCGTACTGTTCCAGGGCGTCGAACGGGCGTAAGTGCTCGATCGATCGGTCCAGTGCCTGGTGCTGATCGAGCGTCTCTCGGCGGAGCTCATCGCGAAGCGAACGTGGCGATGATTGACCGTGAACAGTGCGACGCGACACAGCCTGCTGACGCTGAGGACGTTGCGCAGCGTACGGCTGACCCGGAGACTGGCGTTCATTGCGCCTGACGGCGAGGATGGCAATGTCATCGGGCGGTTGCGTGCCGGCAACGGGCTCTACGATCTGCGCATCAAGGGTGCTCAGGTCGAGATGGCGTCCGCTGACGTGGGCGCGGAGCCGTTCGAGACCGATATCCAGCGATTCCGTGCGACGTTCGATGAGCCCGTCCGTGTACAGGATGATGGTCTCGCCCGGGTAGAGAAGCTCGGAGCCGTGCGCTGATCCAGCAGGTGTTGTGAGCCCGAATCCCAACGGCGGACGGAGCCCGCCGACAAGGTGGCGGCTGGTGCCATCGGCGGCCTGAAGCAGCGCCGGCGGATGGCCGGCGGAGCGCCAGATCATCTCGCCGGTCACCGTGTCGAGCACCAGATACAGCAGCGTTGCCATGTTTCCGGGAGTGGACCGGAGCACGCGCTCGACGTGATCGAGCAGGCTGTCAGGCGTGTGAACGATCGCTGCGCAGGCTTCGACTATGTGACGGAGGCGGCCCATCAACCCCGCAGACGCAATGCCATGGCCGGCAACGTCGCCGATGACCAGAGCAACCCGATCACCGTCGAGTTGGACGATGTCGTACCAGTCACCGCCGATTTGATGCGCTGCACTCGCAGGCTGGTAATGGGCCCCGAATGCGTACCCATCGAGATCCGGGAGCTGCTGGGGCAGCAGACTTCGCTGAAGCAGCTCTGCGGTCATCACAGCGACGTCGAACAGACGGGCCCTGCTCAAGGCATTCGCAGCGACATCGGCGATAGAGCGACACAAACGTCGCTCGCTCAGCGCGCCGTGCCCACTCATCGCAAACGCACCAACGATTTCCGTTCCGGCCCGAAGTGGCCCGGCGAGTTGCGCCACTGTGCCCTGAGAGGCGTCGACGGCCCACTCGGCGCCGCACGCCAACGCAATCAGGGCCGGGTGGTCCGGGCGGAGTGGGCCGCCCTCTTCGTCGGCGGGCGATCGGGCCAACACTCGACCGGTCGAATCAACGACGACCACGTCGTCGATCCCCTCCAAAGCCGACAGCTGATCGACAACACCGCAGGCGACGTCGGCCACCGTGAGTGCGTCAGTGAGACGTCGCAGGACATTGTCGACGATGGTGATCTGACGTCGGGTCGAGCGCTCTGTCTCGAGTGCTTCAGCTCGGCTGAGTGCTTGTTCTGTGGTCGACACCAACGTCTCCAGGTGGGCGACGAGATCAGGGGTGAACGCCATCGTCTTGTCCCACGCGAAACCGATTGCTCCGCCGTCGACGTCGTTGATTCCCCTGAGCGGGAACGACGCAGTGCTGACAGGCCCATTGTCAACGTCCGTGCAAACAGCTGAATGCGCCCGAACCATTCGTCAGCCCGATCCGTATCTGCTGAACGCACACTCCGCTCGGCCTCGACGTGGTCTGACATGGCGGCGGTGTCTCCTCGGGCTCGCATTGCCCCCGAGGGACACATTGGGCATCAACGAAGACAAGAATTTACAAACGATCATTGCCTCTGTCAACGTCCGTCGTTCACCGACCCTTTCGCCCAGGGCCGTGGCCAAACGCTGTCACCGCTCGGCCGGTATTGGGCAGGGTCGGGTCCCGAGCGATGTCGTTGCCGGTGCGGTGGCGGGATCGATGTGATCGACCGTCACCTGTCGAGCGGTGCGGCCGATCGATCACAGGTCGAATGACGGGTCGAACGACGACCGTAATCAGCGGTTGCACGCTGCAGGATTCGGTCTCGACAGCAGAGCCGTCGGGTATCGGCAGTCGATGCACATCGATGTCCGGGACGAGTCGTTCGCACAGGTCGCCCGAGTGGATACGGTTCCGCCGGATCAGGTGGCCCGCGTCGTTCGATCGGAGCTGGATCGCGGTCGGGTGGCCGACCGACCGACCGACATTCCGCGGCGTGGGCTTCGGGATGTGTTGGCCCGGGTTCGATCGGAGGCCAAGGTCGATCATGTGACGCTGTTGTCGGCCGGAATCGCCTTCTACGCTTTGCTCGCGCTGGTCCCGGCGCTCGTCGCCGTGATCTCGGTGTACGGACTGGTTG
>JAYUWK010000087.1:0-4331 GCA_043753895.1 Actinomycetota bacterium | reverse complement strand
CAGCCGAGCCCGCCGTTGGGGAGAGCGACGCCGTCAGGTCGCTTGTGCGGCGTCTCGACGTCGAGCAGCGGCAACCGATCAGCGACTGTTACAGCGCCGTAGCTGCGTTCCACGTACGGCAGCTCGGTGCCGTTGAGCAGTAGCGATGCCGTGTCGCTTGTGTTTGTCATGCTCGGAAAGTAACACGGATTAGCGCACGCTATGCAACATCTGCCACATCGCCGCAACAATGACTGCCCGACCCGGAGAACGACGAAAGACCCCCTCGGCGATGATGCCGAAGGGGTCAAGTCGAGAACGCCTTGCGTGTCGTGCTACCGAATGCCGAGCGAGATGACGACGCCGATGACACCGCCGATCAGACCGACGGCGCCGATCAGGTAACCCCAGCCGTCGCGGAAACCGTTCGAGCGTCCAGCGTTGATGTCAAGCCGCGACGTCAACCGAAGTTCGAGATCACCGAGCTTTCGAGCAGTAGCGTCGACACGCTCAATGATCGCCACATGGCTGATCTCAGCTTCACGTCGCGGCATGAACGTCGCTGCCTGGTCCGACAATTGGCTGCGAAACTCGTTGACCGAGTCGAACCGTTTGTCGGCTGCGACCTCTGCCTTGGCGACCGCCTTTTCGGCTGACAGCAACGCCGTGGCGACCGCACGTTCAGCCGCTGTCAGGGCGGTCTGCATAGCAGTCTGCTGCGCAGCGAACGCCGAATCGACTGCCTTGGTCTGCGTGGCGTATCGCTCATCGAGCATCGAGCGCATGTCATTGTGCTGACGTTGCATGTGTGCGAGAGCGGTATCGACGGTCCATCCTGACGGCGACTGCTCAGTCTCACCGCTCACGCTGCGTCAGCGGTGCCGAGCCCGACATCGGGGAGCAGCCGCTCGTTCACATCGTGCGGCCGGTAGACGCCAACGTAGGCGGCCTGTGCGGCGATGAACGCACCGAGTGCGAGAACGATCGACGAGCGCGACATGACAGCGGTCCCGTCGAGCTGGGTCGCCGTGGTGAGCAATCCGGTCGCAGCAGCGAGCAGCGCCGTGACGAATTGCTTGAGCCAGCTCGACGCCGCCGACTTGGTCAGTAACGCCACGACGGCAGGAATCAGGTACGACACGAGCAGTGTCGTGATGAGTGCGGGAATGGTCAGCATTGTGATAGCTCCTCAGAGTCGGTGGTAAATGAAGATGGCGAGCAGGACGAGCACGATGCAGATCAGCACGTACTCGATCGAGATGGCACCACGGTCGCGGCGTCGGGTCATGTTTGTCCTCCTTGGTCAGATCTCGCACGAGATCGTGATGGCAGAACCGCCGCCGCCGAGCAGCGTCGTGATATTGCCTGCAACGAGCCCGCCGCCGCCGACGAATGGACGCACGAAACCGAACCGGGCATCGGGAGAAAGGTTGTTCCAGTTCGCGTCGGTGGTTCCCGCAGTTGCGCCCCATCCAGTGACAGCAGACCCAACCGAGTTCTACCGGAGAACGCGCCAGCAAGCACCATCCACAGTGCGCTCACCGCTTCGACCGTTTCGCCGGCCGACCGGCTTTGGTCGCGACCAGGGCGGGCAGAATCCACACGACAACCCACGCCACCAGCGACACCCCGGTCATCATCTTCGACCAGGTGACACGCCGCTCCTGGTGGGCTAACAGCCAGATGTAGCCGGCGACGTAGAAACAGGCGAGCGCCGACCGGGCCGCGGCCATCGCCCGCAACGGGTACGGGCCGTGACGTGCGGCTGACAGGTTCACACCGACCGCGATCGCTGCGAGAACGACAGTGATGGCGATGATCGCAGCGTCGAGGCTCATGACCCGACCCATGCGAAATCGGCAGCAGACCACACGACACGATCGCCGACAGGCAACACGTCCACAGCGCAAGGCTTCAGTTCGCCCTTCGTGTACCGGAACGTCTTCGCGCCCGCCGACCTGTGGGCGTCTCTGGCTTCGATCTGGGCGGGTGTGCGAATCCAATGCAGATCGAGGAACACGCCGTCGCCGACGTAGTTCCCGATGAACTGGGCGCCGGCGTCTGACAGTTCGATGATGCCGATCATGAGGCCTCCTGTGGGCGAGGTGGGTGGGGTGACTGGCGGCGGGGTCGTCGGGGTGAGCTCGGCGATGTCGTCGGCGAGGACGTCCCATGGGAAGTTCGGGCCCGGGTCGTAGTGGTCGGTCGACGTCAGCTTCGATTCGCGGACCTCGTAGTGCGACGTGTAGCCGGTCGGGTGGTCGCGCAGGTTCGCCTTGTCGGCGGCGAGCTGGGCGCCGGTGCGGTACTCGAGCGGCCAGACGTGGCCGTCGTGGTTCCACATGTCGACGATGTAACGGGCGGCCCCGCGGATGTACTGGCGGGACACGTCACCGAGCCACTGGGCGCGGGTCTGGGAGGCTTTGCCGGGGATGCAGATGGACCACATGCACGGGTTGATGCCGGAGCCGGCGTGGTACGGGCCGACGTTGTCGTCGGCGACGATCGTGTAGCCGCCGGTCTCGGTGGTGATCGCCTGGTAGCCGGCGCCGTACGGGCGGCCGCTGGCCGAGATGCGGTCTCCCTTGGTGCCGAGTGCACGGATGAGTGATGCGGACGCGGTGCCGCCCTCAATGCCTTCGCTGTCGTGGATGACGACACCGTTCTTGCGGGTGGGGGCGCCGGGCGCGCCGCGGTCGGAGTGGAGCAGCATGGTGACCTCCCGGTCGTCGTGGTGGTGATCAGCGCCAGCGGTAGCGGATGTCAGCGCCGCCCTGGTCGCCATTGCCCCAGTTCCAGGGAAGCGAGTTCGACCAGAGCGACTGGGTCTCCACGACGGAGCGCTGGATGCAGGCCGTGGTCGTGTTGATGTCCTTGTTCGCGTAAACCAACCCCGACGGGTAGCGAGCTACGCCTGAATCGAGGGCTTGCGCCAGGCCGATCATGGGGAATGCCTGCGGCGCGCCGACGGTGTCAAGCACTGCGACCGGCATGTCGATCGTGAGGCTGCCGACTGCGCCGGCGCCGCCGCTCATCTGCCACCCAATCTCGAGGTTGATGTAGTCGCCGTCGTACTGCCACTGGCCGACCGACGTGACGTTGCCGAGCGACCCCCCGAACTTGACTTTGCTGTTCCACGCCGACCATGGCGTTCCGGTGTTGCGCTGCGCAGCGCGCTCGAGGTCGGCGATGCGTTGGCGGAGGTTGGCGATGTCGGCGAGGAACGCCTGCACCGGATCAGTTGGGGCGGAGACCCCGATGCCACCGCTCACTACGCCGCCAAGAGGCCCATGTTGACGACCTCCGTACCGTTGTCGCCGGGCTGCACCGACACCTCGATCACCCGGAACGAACCAGCGATGTTCAACCGGCCCTTCTTCACGACAAGCGTGACCGTGTCGCCGAGCCAGACGTGCGTCTTGCCCTTCCAACGGCCAGGCCGGAACTGCACCGTGTATGTCGGTCGCAACGTCGACGCCTGATCGCGCAGCCACGGCGCCCGAGCATTCAGCGTGTTCTGATCGGTGATCGTCGGGAACGACCCCGACGTCTCCCAGCGGCCACGAGGATCCGTCCCGATACCCGCGGTGGCCGACATGACCGGGGCGAGGCCCTGGCCGCCGGTCGCAAGCGCAGCGTTCGCGAAGTCTTTCGGGTCGAGGAGGCGCTGCACCCGGTTGAGGACACCGCCGTAGTCGAGGACGACACCGTTGACCGACCCGCGACGGGGGTGCCACAGGTTGAGGGCGAGTTCGGCGTCGACTTCCCACTCGAACCCGGCGTCGAGCCGCCCGAGCTCGTTGATCGATTCGACGACCGGCTTCCCCGGATCGATCGTCTTGTCGCGGCTTGTGCCTGTCGCTGTGCCGACGCCGGCGGTGACGCCCCAGTTGCCACCGGCGAGCGCCTGTGAGGTGGTGACGAGCCCGAGCGCAATCGCCCCAGCCGCCGTCGACGTGTACGCCGCTCCTGCTGCGCCGGTGATTCGGTAGCCGAGCATCCCCCGGTAGTCGGTCGCCGTGAACTGGCACGCATGGTTCGTGGGTGAGATGTCGTCGGACTCGGGGCCGATGCGACCTCGGAACATCTTGACGCCGTCGCGGTAGCAGGTGAGGTCCGTCGCGAGCGGGACGATGACGGCCGCCTCGTCGGAGGTGCCCTTGATCGAGAATTGGGCGGTCGCGTTCGCGTCGAGCCGCCACGTCGCCGAACGGCCGTGAGCCTTCGTCAACTCGCGCAGCCGCACACCGGAAGGTGGTGTTTCGCCGAGCACCCAAGTCCAAACGGTCACGGCCACCTCCTTGACATATCCGGGGTTCAGGTGTTAACTGCAGTTTCCAATGAGCGATGAG
>JAYUWK010000086.1:0-37989 GCA_043753895.1 Actinomycetota bacterium | reverse complement strand
TCTTCGGTCATGCGGCTCCGTGCCGATGGCGCGATGCCGTTCACGAGGATGCCGTACCGACCGAGTTCTTGCGCGGCGACGATCGTGAAACCGGCGATGCCCGCCTTTGCTGCGGTGTAGTTGCCCTGCGAGACACTGCCGAACAATCCCGCACCTGACGACGTGGTGACGACGCGAGCGTCTTTCGGGGTACCAGCCTTGGCCTGAGCCCGCCAGTAGTCGATGGCGTGACGAACCGGACAG
This sequence comes from Actinomycetota bacterium, assembly GCA_043753895.1. Classification (GTDB taxonomy): domain Bacteria; phylum Actinomycetota; class Acidimicrobiia; order Acidimicrobiales; family Ilumatobacteraceae; genus WLMZ01. The sequence goes on along the minus strand of JAYUWK010000086.1, from coordinate 37,746 downwards.
AACATGCCGCGCAGGTGCACGCGCATCACCGCATCCCACTCATCGACGGACATGTTCACGATCATCCGATCACGTACGATGCCCGCATTGCAGACGACGGTATCGAGTCGGCCATAGACCTCGATGGCGTGCTCGACGAGGTGACCTGCCTGGTCCCAGTCGCTGATGTCGTCGCCGTTCACGATGGCCTCGCCGCCCGCTGCCCGAATCTCCTCGGCGACCTCCTGCGCGGGTGACAGGCTGCCACCGCTACCGTCGAGTTCGGCGCCGATGTCATTGACGACAACCTTCGCGCCCTCGGCAGCGAACGCCAAGGCGTGGGCGCGTCCGAGGCCACGCCCGGCGCCGGTGATGATGACAACGCGTTCATCGCAGATACCCATGGTCGTCTCCTCGAAATCGTCTACAGCGCTGCCGAGAACGCGGCGGCGTGTTCGTCACTGTTACCGAAATGGGTGTCGAGCACGCAGGCGCGCTTCCAAAAGCGCTGTGCATCGACCTCCCAGGTGAAGCCCATCCCGCCGTGCACCTGAATGCATGTCTTGCCGCAGAACAACGCACTGTCACCCGCGAGCAGTTTGGCCATACGCGCCGTCTGCATGAGATCGGTGCTATCGCCGCGCCCGTCGATATTCACCGCGGCCGCATACACCGCAGCCCGTGTGACCTCGGCTTTGGTGAGCATGTCAGCGAGCATGTGTTTCACGGCCTGGAACGCCCCGATGGGCCGACCGAACTGCTCGCGTTGCATCGCGTAGGCCTTGGCGAGATCGATCGACGCTAGGCACAGACCGAGTTGCATTGCGGCAGTGAGCACCATGCCGTCACGTCGCCACAACTGTGCCGTTTCGGCGTCGCCGATCTGCTCGCCCGTGGGTAGGTCGCTGACAACGGTGATCGGGGTCAGCGCGTCGAGTGGGCGTTCTGCGTGCACGCCGACGACGGCGGCTGGATCGACACGGAAGACGCCGTCGTGGGCGAGCACGATGAGGTCGTCGAGCGACTCGAGGTGCTCGGCAACTGTAACGGGTTCTGTGGGTTCGAGTAGTCCGACAATTCGCGCACCTTCGCCCGCGCCAGCAATGAGTCCGGCAGCAAGGTGCGAGGCAACCAGCGGGCCGCTGACCAGAGCGCGGCCGAGTTCTTCGAAAGCGAGCACCGATTCGGTCATGCCGAAGCCGTCGGACCGCAGGCTGAACACGCCCAACTCGCCCAGTTCACGCCACCGGTCACGGTCGAGCGCGCCGCCCGTTTCTTCGTGGGCACGCACGACCTCGATCGGGAATCTGCCGGTCAGGAACGAGCGGATGCCCTCCTGTAGTGAACGTTCGTCGTCGTTGAGTTCGAAATCCATGGCGTGCGAGAACCTCACCGATCCTTCGGAAGGCCGAGGATGCGCTCGGCCACGATGTTGCGCTGCACCTGTGATGTGCCGGCTGCGATGCCGAGCGAGAGTGCATGGATGCGACCGTGCACATGTTCGTGCGTGGGGAGCTCCCCGATGTCGTCGATGCTCAGCGAGGCACGATCGAGCAGGTGCATCGCCAGTTCGCCGAGGCGCGAGCGCAGCTCGGCATAGGCCAGTTTGAACACGTTGCCGCCGGGGCCCACGAGGCCGGTTCGTTGGGCTTGGCTGATGTTGCGTTTGGTGAGCGCCCACAGCGCGTCGAGTTCGGCGCAGATACGCCCGATGTCGCGTCGAAGCCCTGCGTCGTCCCACGCAGGGGCGCCGTTGCGCGTGATGCGCTTGGCCAACTCAGCGAGATCGCGGGCGAGTTCCATCGACTGCAACATCTCGCTCACGAAGGCGGTGCCGCGCTCGAAGCTCAGCGTGACCATAGCAACGCGCCAGCCGTCGTTCTCGTTACCGACGCGGTTGGCCACGGGCACACGTACCTCGTCAAAGAACACCTCGCAGAACTCGGTGCTGCCTTCCATCGTGCGCAGCGGCCGCACATCCATACCGGGCAGGCCCATCGGCAAAATGAGCCAACTGATGCCACGGTGTTTGGGTACCTCGGGATCAGTGCGAACGAGCATCTCGCAGTAGTCGGCGGTGTGGCCGAAACTGGTCCAGATCTTCTGGCCGCTGATCACATAATCGTCGCCGTCGCGAATGGCGCGACAGCTCAGGCTGGCCAGGTCACTGCCGGCGCCGGGTTCGCTGAAACCCTGACACCAGATGTGCTCGCCTTTGAGGATTGCAGGGAGGTGGTGTGCCTTCTGCTCGGGTGACGCCTCGGTGATCAGCGTGGGGCCAGCGTGTAGCAGGCCGACGAAGTTCTGACCTACATACGGTGCACGTGCCCGTTCGGTCTCCTCGAGAAAGATGAGGTGCTCCGTTGGCGTGGCGCCCAGACCCCCGTATTCCTTCGGCCAGTTGATGCCCGCGTACCCTGCGTCGAAGAGCATCCGCTGCCACATGGTGTCGTATGCGCGTCGGCCGATCCAATCGTTGCGGTGCGGCTCGGCGGGCAATGTCGGAATGACCAACAGGAGCCACTGCCGAAGCGCCTCACGGAATGAGTTCTCGGCCTCGGTGAATTGGAGATCCATCGGTCAGCAGGTCAGTCCGCCATCGACCGACACGATGGTGCCGGTCATGAATCGTGCAGCATCGGATGCGATGTAGGCGAACGCTTCGGCCATCTCCGACGGCTCGGCCTGACCCATCGGCGACATCATCCGCGACATCTCGCGATGGTCTGCGCCCACCGGCAGCGTGCTGAAGGAATGCACGATGTTGGTGTTCGTGCCGCCGGGCGCGACTGCATTGACGCGCACACCCTTGCCGCGGTACTCGAAGCCCATCGCCCGGGTCAGCTGCACCACGCCGCCCTTGCTGCTGCAGTACGCAGCGCTCCACGGCATGCCCATCAGGCCGGCGTTCGACGCGGTGTTGACGATCACGCCCTTGCCAGTCTCGAGCAGGTACGGCAGGGCGTAGCGCGACACGTAGAAGGTGCCGTTGAGGTTGACGCCGATGATGCGGTCGAACCACTCCGGGTCCTCCTCGTGTGACCAGGCAAAGTGCCCGATGCCGGCGATGTTGCACACGATGTCGATACCGCCCATCGCAGCCGCCGCAGCATCGACCACGGTCTGCACCGTCGCCGCCTTAGATACGTCGCAGTCGTACGCAGTGGCGGTACCACCAGCGGCGACGATGGCCTGAGCAGTCTCTTCGGCGCCTTTCAGGTCGAGACACGCAACGTCCGCGCCCTCTGCCCCGAACAGCATCGCCGTGGCCTGCCCGATACCCGAGCCGGCGCCGGTGATCAGTGCTTTCTTGCCGGTGAAACGATTCATGTTGTGCCTCCGTATGTGGCTCGTAGATCTTTCTTCAACACTTTGCCGCTCGGGTTTCGTGGCAGGGTGGCCACGATCTCGAGTTGCTCGGGGATCTTGTGCATCGACAGTTGGTGATCCATGAGGTAGGCCACCATGTCAGCCAGAGCAAGCGTGGCATCGGCCTTGAGCACGACCACGGCACACGCTCGTTCGCCGCTGCTCGCGTCGGGAAGGCCGATGACTGCAGCATCGGCAATGCTCGGATGTGCGTACAGCAGGTCCTCGATCTCCTTCGCGGAGATGTTCTCGCCCTTGCGAATGATGATGTCCTTCAGTCGGCCGGTGATGCTGATCCAACCACCGTCGTCGATGATGCCGAGGTCGCCGGTGCGGAACCAACCGTCGTCGTCGAACGCCTCGGCATCGAGTGTGCTGTCGAGGTAACCCATGCACACCTGCGGGCCCCTCACACGGAGTTCGCCCTCTTCGTTCGGGCCGCACTCGTGGCCATCAATCACGACGCGGATCTGTACATCTGGACAGGCGCGGCCGTCGGTGGTGGCCTTCTTGTCATCGGGGTCGTCGACATGCACCATCGTGTTGATCGGCGATTCGGTGAGGCCCCATCCACCGATGACCGGCGCACCCATTTCGGCCATCATCTCAGCGTGCAGTGTCTTGGGCTTTGGCGCGCCGCCACCGTTGAAGATGCGCACGTTCGGCATCAGCCGCTCGCCTGCGGGCAGCCGCCGTTGGGCGTTGAGGTAGGCGAGCCAGAACACCGTGCCGGCTCCGGCGCAGGTGACGCCATGCTCGCCGAGCCAGCGGGGCGTGTCGGCTGGGCTGAATGTCTCCACCATCAACAGTTCAACGCCGGTCTGCATGGCGTTGAACAACCACACGAGACCGCCCACATGGGTGATGGGAAAGACCACGGCGGCCTTGTCATCGGGAGCGACTTCCATACTCCACTGCATGCCCGTGTTCGCCGCCGACATACTGCGGTCGCTGTGCTTGGCGCCCTTCGGGTCGGCGGTGGTGCCCGACGAATAGAACAGCCAACGCAGTTCGGTGAGGGCGGGCACGTAGGCGGGGAGTGTTGTGGGGTCGCCTTCGGCGAGATCAGGGTCGGCCACGATGACCTGTACGCCTTGATCGACCGTGGCCTCGGTAACCATCGGGGTGTAGTCGAAGCCACGGAACACGCCCGGCACAATGATCACGCTGCAGCCGCTCTGTCGGGTGATGAAGGCGACCTCGCGGGTGCGATAGATCGGCAGTATCGGGTTCTGGATCGCGCCCAGACGTGACAACGCAGCGGCAAGCACCAATGACTCGAATCGTGATGGAAGGATCCACGACACATTGGTCTCTAGGCCGATGCCCCGATCCGCGAGGCCGGCGGCCACGCGTTCGCTCCAGTTGCGGTACTCGCCGAAGGTGAGCGTGCGGCCCTTCTCGTCGATTGCCATGCGCTTGTCGGGGGTCGCTGTGGCGCGCTCACAAATCAGCTGCCACAGCGTCTTGCCTGCTGGATCGAGGAGCCCAGTGTTGTCGAGCGTGCTGTGGCTGGGGGCTGCGTTCACGGTGTCCATCGGGCGGCCTCCTCGTGGGCGCGAGCTTGCAGGGCGAGTTTGTCGACCTTGCCGATAGAGGTGAGCGGAAGCTCGGCCAGCACGACCAGGCAGTCGGGAGCCTTGTACGCTGCGAGGTGTTTCTTCACGAACTTGCGCAGGTCGCTGAGGTTCAGTTCGGATTCGCCACGTGGCACCGCGAAGAGCACACCGATTTCGCCGAGGCGACCCTTCACCGGCACACCCACCACGGCGGCGGCGGCCAATTTGCGGTAGGCACCTAGGCAGTTCTCGATCTCGATGGGATACACGTTGTTGCCGCCGCGGATGTACATCTCGGTGCTGCGCCCGACGAGGCGGAGATTGCCGTCGGCACCCATCCAACCGAGGTCGCCAGTGTGCAACCAGCCGTCGCCGTCGATGGCTTCATGCGTGCGCTGTGCATCGTTCCAGTAGCCGCGCATCATCGCCCGGCTCCGCAGGCACACAGTGCCGACGTAGTCGGGTCCGCGCCCGGTCATCTCGGTGCCGAACTCGTCGACCAGCATCAATTGCACGCCGCCGTTGGGTCGCCCGACGGTGTTACAGATGACGTCGTCGGTGTCCTTCAGGCGTGTGCCGGTGGCCAGACAAGACTCCGTGCTCGCATAGCGCACCACCACGGGACACCCCAGTTTGGTTCGCATCTCCGCAACGAGCTCGGGAGGAATCCGCGCTGCGCCGATGCCCGCGAGACGCAGGCTCGATACGTCGGTGGACGCGAAGTCGGCGTGGTCGAGCATCATCCGATACTGCGTGGGCACGCCTTGGCAGACCGTGACCCGTTCGTCGTTGATCAGCGACAGCGCCTCAGCGGCAGTCCACGGCGTTGACACCACGACCGTGGTGATGAGATGCATCAGTTCGTCCCACACGCGGGTCATCGCACCGACGTGGGCGAACGGCAACGGCGACAAACGGCGATCGCCCATCTCGCTCAAGGGTGCGCCGCCGCGGGTCATCGCCTTGAGGCACCCGTGATCGAACCAGGCACCCTTCGGGTATCCGGTCGTGCCGCCCGTCCAGACGATCGCGACGGGGTCGGTCGTTGCCAGCTCGACCCTGCGACCGAGCGGATCGCCGTCGCTCACAACGGGAAGCGGACCGTCGATAGTGAAGCGGGGTTGGCACTGAGCGACGATGTGTTCGGTCTCTGCGGTGCCGAGTCGCGGGTTGATGCCTGTGGCAACGCCGCCGGCGCGCATGATGGCCTGGTACGCCACTGCGTAGTCGATGCCGCTCGGCAGTTGGATGCCCACGACGTCGCCTTTGGCCACGCCGTGCTCGGTAATCAGCCACCCTGCCAACGCATCGGCACGTGCGGCCCACTCGATGAAGCTGATGCGATTGCCCGCGTGCACGAACGCCTCGCGATCACCGTGTGAACGGACAACCTCGTCGAACAGGTCGAGAACTGTGGCGAACTCGCCCGTGATGGGCGTCATCGCCTCGAGAGCGTTCATCAGCGAACGACCATCAGAAAGTGAGTACGCCTCTGGCGATGGTGCCGGATTCGAGGCCCTCGACCGCACTCTTCCACTGTTCGACAGGGAAGGTCTGCGACACGAGTTCATCGAGCAGCACTTCGCCGCGACGGTACAACTCGATGATGCGCGGGATGTCGCGGTGCGGCGAGATGGTGCCGTAGCGGCAACCGATGATGCCGCGGTCCACTTGGGTGAGACGGCCGTACAGGCCGTGAAATTCGGTGGTCTGACCCGACACACCGATGACCACGACGGTGCCCTCCCAATCGAGGGACTCGAGCGCGTTGTGGGTGACCACGGGATGCGCAACGCAATCGAACGCCCAGTTGACGCCGCCACCGTTGAACGGGCCGCGATCCACCTCTGTGTTCCACGGCGCAAGCGCGCCAATCGCGGCCACAACATCGTCACGCTTGCCGTCGATGAAGTGCGTCGCGCCGAACTGCTTCGCGAGCGCTTCCTTTTCGGGCACCGTATCGATGGCGATGATGGTGGTAGCGCCCTGCACCTTGAGCGCCTGAATCACGTTGAGTCCAACCCCGCCCACACCGAATACCGCAGCGCTTTGTCCGCGCTGCACGTTGGCGCGGTTGAACACGGCGCCCATGCCGGTGACTACGCCGCAGCCCACGAGCGCAGCGGAGGTGAGGGGCACATCATCGGGGATCTTCACGCACTGCAGGTCGCGTACCACCGTGCGTTCGACGAACGCGCTGGTTGCGGCGAAGTTGTAGATGGGCTGACCATCGAGGGTGAACGGCTGACTCCAGTTTGCCAAGGTCTGGCGGCAGGCCGTGGGGCGCCCGCTTGCACATGGTGCGCAGAACCCACACGCAGCCAGAGTGGCGATGATCACGTGGTCGCCAGGCTTCACGTGCGTGACGGCCGTACCGACTTCGGCCACTATGCCCGCGCCCTCGTGCCCGCAGACACCGGGTGACGGCACGGGATACAACCCGTGCATATAGCTGATGTCGCTGTGGCACAGACCGGCAGCGCCGATCTCGACGATCACGTCGCGCGGCCCGGGGGCGCGCACCGTTAGCCCATCGACAAACTCGGTGGTGGTTCCGTCAAAGACAATGCCGCGCATACGAAAAACCCCCTGGAGCGAGCGGTGCAACCGCCACGATAGTCAATACGAGAACATGCCACCCCAGACAGGTAGCCGGCCTCACCTGGGTACGGCGACCTAGGTGAGGTGCGTGATGTGCAACATCTTGATGGCGTTGCCACGCAGCAGTTTGTAGACCACCTCGTCGGACAGGTGCGACATCTGCTCGGCGGCGATTTTGGCCGTGTGCGGCCAGGTGCTGTCGCTGTGGGGATAGTCGCTTTCGTACGTGACGTTGTCCACGCCGATGGCGTCGAGGCTGTTGAGGCCGTGTGGGTCATCGAAGAAACAGCCGTAGACGTGCTTCTTGAACAGCTCACTCGGTGGCTCGAGCACCTTGTCGGCAATGCCGCCCCAACCGCGATTTTCCTGCCACACGGTGTCGGCGCGCTCGAGGATGTACGGGATCCACCCGATCTGGCCCTCGCTGTAAGCAATGGTGAGATCGGGGAACTTCGCGAACAGTCCGCTCATCAACCAGTCGACCATGCTGAAGCAGCAGTTCGCGAACGTGAGCGTGGACCCAACCGCGGCTGGCGCGTCGGGCGATGTGGACGGCATCTTCGAGCCGCTACCGATGTGCATGTTGATGGTGGTCTGCGTTTCGTTGCAGGCATCGAAGAACGGCAGCCAGTAGCCGTCGGCATCATGAATGCTGGGCAGGCCGAGGTTGCTCGGGATCTCGCTGAAGCACACCGCGTGCACACCGCGCGCTGCGTTGCGGCGAACCTCGCGCGCCGCCTCGGCAGGATCCCACAACGGTACGAGCGTGAGTGGGATCAGACGCCCACCTGACCGGCCGCACCAATCCTCGACCATCCAGTCGTTGTAGGCCTGCACACAGAGCAGGGCCAATTCCTTGTCGGCGGCTTCGGTGAAGGTCTGGCCGCAGAAGCGGGGGAAGGTGGGGAAACACAACGAGGCCTCGATGCCATTGGTGTCCATGTCCTCGAGACGCTCGGGCAACAGGTACGAGCCCTGACGCATGTCGTCGTAGGTGATGCCCTTTAAGATGACTTCTTCGCGTGCGAACCCCACGGCGGTGTCGAGTCGCGTGAGCGGGCGGCGCAGGTCTTCGTAGAACCACCAGTCGACCGGATCGCCCGGATCGCCCGGATCGCCGGGGACCGCCGTGAACTTGCCGCCGATGAAGGTCATCTCCTTCACGGGACGTCGCTCGATTCGCGGACCGACATCGCGGTACTTCGAGGGGAGACGATCGGACCACACTGTGGCTGGCTCGATGACGTGGTCATCGACCGAGATGATCTTGGGCAACTCGCGCATGTGCGGCACTGTAGCATCGGTTTCTGACGGTGTGTCAGATTCGAGCGCCCACTGGCGCGAAACAGGTTTTCCGGGGGTCCTTCGATGGGTGTGCGAACCGAGTACAAGACACTGTTGTGCCACATCGACGATCGGGTGCTGCGCGTTGCGCTGAACCGTCCCGATCGCCACAACGCGTTCAACGAGACCTTGGCGAACGAGCTACAGGGTCTGTGGCAAGCGTTGCGTTTCGACGACGCGATCCGTGCTGTCGTGCTCACCGGCGAGGGCGACAAGGCGTTCTGCACGGGCATCGATCGGTCGTGGTCGGTGCCTCAGCCGGATTCGCCGTTCATGATCGATGATCCCGGCATGCTGCTCGGACCCAAGACCGCAGGGCTGTGGAAGCCGGTGATTGCGGCTGTCAACGGTATGGCGTGCGGTGGAGCGTTCTACCTACTCGGTGAATGCGAGACCATCGTCGCCGCCGAGCACGCAACCTTCTTCGACCCCCACACCACGTACGGGATGGCCGCTTCGTTCGAGCCGATCCTGCTCTATGGCCAGATGCCCTTTGGCGAACTCTGCCGGCTCGCTTTGATGGGCAACCACGAACGGATGACGGCCCAGCGCGCCCACCAGATCGGTTTCGTGCAGGATGTGGTTCCTGCAGCCGATCTGCTCAGCACGGCCAACGCCATTGCCCAAGCCATCGCATCCCAGCCCGCCGCCGCAGTGCAGGGCACGCTTCGTTCGTTGTGGGCGGCTCGCGAAATGGCTCGCGCTCAGGCCCTTGCGATGGCGCCGCATCTCGTCGCGCTCGGCAACCAGGCCGAGGCACTCGCCGAGGGGCAAGCCACGTTTGCATCCGGTCAGCGCATCGAACCTCGTCTGCGATAGGACTCCCACATGCTTGCTCCCGATTCATTTCGACTCGACGGCAAAGTGGCCTTGATCACCGGCGCTGCCGTTGGCCTCGGTCGTTCCATGGCACTCGCGTTCGCGCAGTACGGCGCCGACCTCGCGCTGTGCGATCGCAAGGCCGACGAACTTGCCAGAACCGTGGCCGATGCGCAGGCAATGGGTGCCAGCGTGGTGTCGGGTTTGCTCGACGTGCGCGACACTGCCGCAGTCAGTGAGTGGGTGGGAAGCCTCGATCACATCGACGTGTTGGTCAACAACGCTGGCGGCACCTTCCACGGCGCCTTCCTCGATGCCAGCGACAAGGGGCAGCGCTCAGTCGTCGACGAGAACTTCACCAGTGTCACCAACTTCGTTCGGACGTGCGTGCCGAAGATGTCGGGTGGCGGTTCCATCATCAACATCACCTCGGTCGAGGCGTACCGCGCCGCTCCGGGATTCGGTATCTACGGGGCGATGAAAGCAGCGGTAGAACACCTCAGCCGCACGCTGGCGCTCGAGCTCAGTCCCAGCGGTATCCGCGTCAACACCATCGCGCCCGACGGCCTCCCCACGCCCGGCGACGCCGGACTGCTGGTGGGCGAGGGCGACTACGGCAAGAAGCTCGCGCTCGGTTGGGGCACCAGCGACGACATCTGTGGCCCAGCGGTCTTCTTGGCATCGTCGGCAAGCCGTTACATCACGGGGACCACGGTGCACGTCGACGGTGGCTCCGATGCGGCCCGTGGTTGGCACCGCGACGATGCGGGCAACTGGGTGCCATGAACACCGACGGATGCGGGCGCGCGAGACTGATGCGATGAAGATCTCACGGCTCGCCACGGCGCTCGGCGCCGACATCACCGACGTCGATCTGCTCTCCGCCGACGACAGCGTCGCCGCCGACATTCGCGCTGCAGTGGTCGAGCATGCCGTCGTGATGATCCGCGATCAGGTGCATCTCGGCCTCGACGGACTCGAGGCGTTCACCCACCGTCTCGGTACGCCCATCGACACCCCGTTCGTGAAGCCCATGGACGATCGCCCCGACGTCGTACAGGTCGTCAAGGAAAAGGGCGAGCGCGCCCTCAACTTCGGAGGCGGTTGGCACACCGATCTCAGCTATCTCGTCGCGCCCCCCAGCTTCACCCTGCTGTGGGCCTACGACGTGCCGTCGTACGGCGGCGACACGGTGTGGTCGAACCAGGCCCGCGCCTTCGAAACGCTCTCGCCCGGTCTTCGGCACTGCCTACAAGGCCTTCGCTCGGTGCACTCGGCCGGGCGCCCGTACGGCACCGGTGGCGTCTACGACATCACGCAGAAGGGTCGCACGATGACGATCCTGCCCAGCCAGGATGCGTTCGCCGAGCAGGAGCATCCGGTAGTGACCACGCATCCCGATACGGGCCGACCGATCCTGTTTCTCAATAGCGGGTATGTCACTCGGTTTGCTGGGTGGGCGGCCCACAAGTCACAAGCATTGCTGTCGCAGTTGTACATGCACAGCCAGAGCGATGCCAACACGTGTCGGGCCCACTGGACCAACGGCACGCTCGCCATCTGGGACAACCGCGCCACACAGCACAATGCCCTCAACGACTACCCCGACTTTCGACGCGAGTTGTTCCGCACCACAGTCGCAGGCACCCCACCGGCCGCCTACGTCGGCTGATCCACAGCGGCCTGTCTGCCAGCGGACTACGCGGCGGCGGCGACGTCGGTGATGAGATCGAGCATTGCCGGGTCGGCGCTTGCGGGCACCAGAATCAGCTCGTCGCAACCGGTGGCGCTCATTGCCTGGATGGTGTCGCGGAGTCGCTCGGGGGAGTACACGGTCATTGCGTCTGCAAGCATGCGCGCGATGTCCTTGCCGAACACGTCGAGGTACTGCAACGCGAAGTTTTTCAGCGTCTGTTCGGCGTCGTCGCCGAGCGCCACGAACACGCCCGTGGTGAGCCGTGGTCGCGTGGTGCGACCCGCCTCGATCCAGGCCTGCTCGGCCGCCCGGAACTGGCGATCGGCCTCGGCTGCATGCCCCGAGAGCACGAAACCGCTCACGCCATCGGCCCAGTGCGCAGCGCGTGCCAGTGACTTGGGTCCCATACCGCTGCAGAGGATGCCGGGCCCACCGGGCTGAATCGGCTGCGGTCCGATCTGATGACCATCGGCGGCCTCACCGCCCACCCACAGGCGTCGCAATTCGTGCACGGCTTTGTCGAGGCGACTGTGTCGACGATCGAACATAGCGCCAAGCGCGTCGTAGTCCTGCTGACGTCCACCGACCCCGACAGCGACATCGACCCTGCCGTTGGAGAGCACGTCGATCGTGGCGAGTTGCTTAGCCAGCATCGCGGGGGCGTGCCACGGAGCGACAGCCAGGTTGAAGAACACGCGAACACGTTCGGTGAGCATCGCTGCGGCCGTGCACAGCGTGATGCCCTCGAGATTGTGGAACGTGATCCGCTCGCCGGCCGAGACCGATGAATACGGTCCTTCGTCGATGCCGCGACACCACGCAGTGACCGTTTCGCGAGTGAGACCACGTGCCATCTGGGGGAGCGCTACGCCAATGTCCATGGCGTGTCACTCTAGGATGAATCTATGGAATATCAGGCCTTGGGTTCGTCGTCGTATGAGTTGCCGATCCTCGGAACCGATGCACTGCGGGCGCATCGCAAATCCCGGCTCGCCCTTGCGTACCGGGTCTTCGGAGCCCTGCGCTGGGGCCATCTCGGTGATGGTCACATCTCCGCTCGCGATCCTGAACTCGACGACCACTTCTGGTTGGCAAGCTTCGGTGTTCCATTCCACGAGGTGACGGTCGACGATCTGGTCCTCATTGCTCCGGATGGCACTGTAGTGCGCGGTTCGGGCTCCATCAATCCAGCGGCATTCCACATTCATCGGCCTGTCCACGAAGCCCGCCCGGACATCGTGTCGGCAGCGCATACTCACACGCCGTATGGCACACCATTTTCGGCGCTGCTGGAACCGCTGCGTCCGATCACGCAGGAGTCCTGCGCATTCTTCGAGGACCACGAGATCTTCGACGACGACGAGGTCGACATTCTGTCCGTCGATGGCGGCAGTCGAATCGGGGCCGCACTCGGTGGGGCCAAGGCGGTGATCCTGCGTAACCACGGGTTGCTTACGGTCGGCCAGACCGTGGACGAAGCGGTCGGTTGGTTCGTGGCGATGGAACGAAGCGCCGAAGCGCACATGAAGGCACCAGCTGGTTTGGCCATCGGCCGCGAAGCAGCGCTTCGAGCCCGCGGTTCGGTGGGCACGCATCAGGCGGGCTGGATCATGTTCCAGTTCCTGGTTCGGTCATATGTGCCCGACCCGTCAGTGGTTGGCTGAGGACGTCGCATCGGCAGCCGACGGCGCGTTGGTGCTCGGGGCCTGCAGCGCACCGACGCTCATGTCGATCAGGTTCGCAATGAACGCCTCAGTGGAAACATGAAGAGTGCGCGCCAGCTCGATCTGACGGGCGCGGAGCGCGAGTGCGTTGGATACGAGCATGAGAAACATCGTGACGCGCTCGTGGCGCACCTCGGCCGGCAGCCCATCGAGCGCCGCAGCGAGCATGAGAAACGCGGTCTGGGCCTGCGCGGGCGTCTGCGGGGCCTGCACGTGCCAGGCGTCGAAGAGGTCCGAGAGTTGGACAATGATGCGCAGGAATTCGCGTCCGTCCGCAGTGTCGAGCTTGCGCGCGAACGGCAGGATGACCGCACGCACCAGCGACGTGACGTCTTCCGTACCTTCTCGGAGCCTCACTGTTGCGAGCATCTCGGCACGCTCGGTCTCGATCGATTCGTTGTGGTGTTGGATGATCGCCTGCAGCAGGCCATCTCGACCACCGAAGTGGTAGTGCAGTGCCGACGCGTTCTTCTGTCCGGCCTGATCGACCACCAGCCGAAGGGACACGCGGAACACGCCCTGATCGGCGAAAAGCCGCTGTCCGGCAACGATCAGCTTGTCGCGAGTTTCATTCGCCGTGCGAGCCACGGCGGCAACACTACGCCCCGACGAAGGCAGGTGGCTGCTTGCCTTGCATCGTGCAGAGCATCTTGTAGGCCTGCGCGATGCTCTCGGCATCGGTGATCGACACGATGTTGTCATCATCGTCGAGGTTCAGATTGGCACCGTGTATCACGAAGAAGACCTCGGTGATCTCGGTGTTGTCTGCTGGCACCACGAGCGTGTGTACCGAGCCCGCTGGCTCGTGCACGTAGCTGCCCGCTTCGTAGCGCACGCCGTACTCCTGGTACATCCAACAGCCGGCTGTCGTCCATGCAAAGACCTGCCCGGTGTGGCGATGACGTTGCACGGCCATGCCGGGGTCGAAGCGGTTGGCGACGACCCAGACGCCGGTGGCAACGTCGCTGTGCACGAGACGGAGCCCACCACCGGGAATATCGACCCAGGGCGAGTCCGCCTCCGTTGCATGACCAATCGGCAGACCAAGGTTGATGTTCGACATTGCGGACCTTTCGACGAGATGAAGGTCACCAGTGTGTCATCAGCCGTGGGTGTTACCCCTACCGTCGGCGTGGCTCGAGTTTCCGCTACCGGCGTTGGCGTTGGCCGGCAGGGTCACGTCAGGATTCGCCTGTGGAGGCAAGGTGACGCTTGGGGTTGTCGATGGGATCGGTGGCAGTGTCGGCGCGTGCGAACTTTCGTTGGAGGTGCCGCTTCGACCGGAGCCCGAGTCGCTACTGGAGCCCGACTTCCCCGGTGAAACGGGCTTTCCGGGAGTCGAGTGCGGAGTCGTCGGGGCGCAGAATGCCTCGACGGTCTGCTCGGCGTTCTTGGCTGCGTCCTGGAGATTCTTCATTGCCTGCGAATCGGCGCTGGCATTTGGGTGCAGTTGATGGGCCGTCCATGCCTGGCAGAGACCCGCCTTGGCCGGGCCAGTCGCATCTGGACCATGCGCGGTGCCGTCCGCGGCGGTGTGCTCGATGGCGGCGTGCTCGGTGGCGGCGTCCGGGGTCTCGGTGCCTTCGGTCGCCGTGTCTTCGGTTGACGTTTCGTCGGTGGCCTTCGATGTGTCGACGTTCTCGGTATCCGCGCTGGACGTGTCGTCGGGGTTGTCGATGTGCACGCCGATGTGGTCCGCGGCCCTGGAAACAGCTGATTGTGCCGCGTCGGGAAGTACTCCACCGGCCGCGGCTGCGGTGGCGGAGAACAATACGACACCCGAGATGATGGCGACCTTGGTCGCGGTCCTGGAGGCTGAGAAACGCTGACGCATGGGTGATCTCCTGATCGGGACGACGTTGAGAGAAGCCAGCTGCGTTGCTGCAAGCATCGACGCGACGATGCTGGTCTCGGCAGCGAGTTCCTCGGGAGTGGCGTCAACCCGAGCAGCGGTGAACAGCGCGATCAACTCTGGATCGATCGGCTTGTTGCGGTTGGATGGGTCGAACATGTCCATGAGATCGTCTGAGTCATCCATCGCGTTACAGAAACTTTTCCGAATATCGGGCGGCAAGCCTCTTTGTGGCCCGATGCTGCGTGATTCGAACCCACCCCGGAGTGCGGTTCAGCACCTCGGCGACTTGCTCCACACTGAGATCGCCCAAGGTCCGCAGTAGCAACACCTCAGCCTGATCGTCGGTGACGGCTGCGGTGATCAACGCAATTGCCTGCTGGGCTGACATGTTCTCCATAGCGAGATGCTCGGTCGAAACGGTTGCGTAGTCGGCGGTCTCAGCGACCGGATCGGTACGACGCCGACTCGCAGTCCGACGAGCGTCGGTCATGCGTCGTCGAGCAATACTGAACAGCCATCCCGCAAAGTCAGTCGAATCTCCTTCGAAGGAACCGAGGCGTTGAGCGACGGCGAGCCATGTGTCGGCTGCGAGATCGTCAGCCAGACGTGGTTCGCGTGAACGCAGATATCGCAAGAGCCGCGGCTGGAACACGCGGAACAGTGTGGTGAGTCCCGCTTCATCGCCAGCCTGTGCCGCGCGCAGCGCATCATCGCGGAGCGTGCGTTCGCGCGCATCAAGAAGGGGGACCGCAAGTACGCCTTCGAGATCTGAAATCACACCGTCAGTATCGACACGGTGGCCGCCGATATGAGCCACAACATGGCCAAGTTGGAGAAATCTTTTACAACCGCTGCAGGATGGTGCCAGTAGCGATGGCGCCTCCGCAACACATCGTGACGAGAGCGATCTCTTTGCCTGTGCGTTCCATTTCGTGCAGCGCCGTCGTGATGAGTCGGCTGCCCGTGGAACCAACGGGATGGCCGAGTGCAATCGCACCACCGTTCACGTTGACCTTGTTCATCAGGTCGTCGTGCGATACGCCGTGTACCTGTGCCCAACTGAGCACCACCGATGCGAACGCCTCGTTGATCTCGATCAGGTCGATGTCGTCCATGGTCATGCCGGCGTCGGCGAGCACCTTGCGGGTGGCGTCGACCGGGCCATCGAGGTGATAGTACGGGTCGCTGCCGACGACGCACTGGGCCACGATGCGGGCGCGCGGGCGGAGGCCCTCGGCCTTGGCCCGCTCTTCGCTCATCCACAGTACCGCTGCGGCACCGTCACTGATCTGGCTGCTGTTGCCGGCGGTATGGATGCCGTCGGGTGCAACGGGCTTGAGAGCAGCGAGCTTCTCGGCGGTGGTTTCGCGCAGGCCGCCATCACGGGTGATGGTGACGTCGTTGCCATCGGCATCGGCGACGGTGACGGGGATGATCTGACTGTCGAAGCGGCCCTCTTCGGTGGCACGGATGGCCTTCTGCTGCGAGATCAGACCGAGGAAGTCGACGTCTTCGCGTGTGATGCCACGGAGCTGAGCGATTCGTTCGGCAGCTCCGAACTGGTCGGGCATGTCCCAGGGAAAGTCGTCGGCCTTCGAGCGACCGTTCACGAACACGCCGTCTACCTGAGGTACCGCAGCACCGAGCCACACGGCGCTCATGTGCTCGACGCCGCACGCCATACCGACATCGATGACGCCCGCATGAATCATGTTGTGGATCATGTGGTTGGCCTGCTGGCTGCTGCCGCACTGCGTGTCGACGGTTGTGGCTGCAACGGTGTACGGGAGCTTGGCCTGCAGCCACGCGTTGCGGGCCACGTTGCTACCCTGCTCACCCGCCTGCGTCACGCAGCCGCCGACGACTTGACCCACGATCGCTGGGTCGATGCCGGCCCGCTGCATCACGCCCACCTGCGCGGCCCCGAGCAGCTTGGTGGCATGCAGGTTCGCGAAGTAGCCGTTGCGCTTGCCGATGGCCGTGCGGGCTGCTTCGACGATGACTGGGTTCCCCATGACGTGGTCTTCTTTCGTGAGTGGTGTTGACGCGTGAGAGTCGGATGCGCCGTGAACGGCGACGGCGTCTGATAGCGGTTTCTGACGACGGTTTCTGATGGCGCGTCAGATTCACTCAGGCTAGTGGTGACCTGGGCGTGAGAACTCAGCGGATCAACGATTGCGCCGACGCACCACGGTTTGGCGTGGTCTACTGGTGTGGTGCAGGGATGGGATCTCAGCGGTCAGGTGGCGCTCGTCACGGGTGCCGGAAGTAGTGATGGCATCGGCTTCGCTGTGGCGCGATCGCTGGTCGAACTTGGCGCACGGGTTGCGATCGTGGCGACGTCGGACCGCATCCACGACCGTGCCCGAGAACTCGGACCGCGCGCGCACGGATTCGTCGCCGACCTCACCGATGTAGCGGCGGTCGACGCTCTGGTGGGCACCGTCGTGGGCTGGAGCGGCCACATCCCGATCGTGGTGAACAACGCCGGGATGAGCTCCACCGCTGCAGGTTCCGACGACGCTCGGCGCCTCGACGCACTCACGCCGGCACAGTGGAATGACACGCTGTCGCGCAACCTCACGTCCTCGTTTTTGGTCTGTCGGGCCGCAGTGCCACACATGCGCGCCGCTGGCTACGGGCGCATCGTCAATGTGGCATCCACCAGTGGGCCCGTGTCGGCCTTCGTCGACGGCAGCGCATACGCAGCCGCGAAAGCGGGCATGGTGGGCATGACCCGTGCGCTCGCGCTCGAGGTCGCGACGCATGGCGTCACAGTGAATGCAGTCGCTCCAGGTTGGATCGACACGCCGTCGGTCAGCGATGCCGAACGTCGCGCAGGTGCTGCATCGCCGATGCGCCGCTGTGGCACCCCTGCGGAGGTCGCAGCAGCGGTCGCGTTTCTTGTGACGCCATCGGCGTCGTACATCACCGGCGCGATGTTGGTGATCGATGGTGGCAACGCCGTTGCCGAGGACCACGGTCACGGCTGATTCGGACACGGCCGACGCGCCGTGAATGCTGAGCGCACCGTAGACGTGCGTTCAGCATTCACGAGGCCCTTGGCCGGCATCTTCGAAAGCGTTTGCCGACCCGTCTACGATTTCGCCTGTCCCAATTGGGGCCCCTCGGAGGTCATCCATGAAGCGTCCGCTCCTTGTCACCGTGATCTCGCTGCTGATGATCCTCGGCGGAATTGGTCAGTTCCTGTTGGGTTGCATCGCAATCGCCAGTCGTCGCAACACCACATTCTTGAAGGACGCCAACCTCACCACCTCCGAGGCCACCACCTTCGCCATCGTGCTGTTGTCGCTCGGTGTGATCTCGGTGTTCCTGGGGCTGGGTCTGATGGGCGGAAGTCGGTTCGTGCGCGGCCTCGTCGGTATCTACGAGGTGCTTCAGTTGGCCGGTGGCATCTACACGCTCGTCACGATCGAAAGCAGCAAGCGCGGATATGGCCTCGGCCAGATCGCAGTGGCGCTCATCGTGCTGTACTTCCTGTTCGGCACCGACAAAGCGAAAGCGTTCTTCGCCAGCTGATCGGCCGAACGCGGCACGATTCTGCGATGTAGCTCCGGACAGCGTTTGGGTCTTACTGAAGGGTGAGCCGTCGCCATCCGAGGGTGGTGTCGAGGGTTGCGTAACCGGCGACATCGGCAAGGAGTTGTACGGCGGTGGTGCTGAACATGCACACCGTGCCGTCGGCAGCGAGGCGAACGCTGGCAAGATTCGGTGTCGTCGTGTCGGCCCTGACATTGAGGTTCGACACGGTCGGCATTTGTTGATCGCACGGCCACACGGTGATGTAGCCGGTACCGACGGGTTCTGTTGCGGTCACGTTCATCGTGATTGCAAGGGCTCCCGTAGGTGGAACTCCGCCGCGACCTGCGACCTGGAGTCGGAGCAAGCCGAATGCTGGGAGCGCACCAGGTGTGGGCACGCCGAGCCCGATGCGTGTGTCGAGGATCCGGGTTGGTGTCAGCTCGGCGAAACCGACGGTGTCCTCAGGGAGGTACACGGCGGCGATGTCAGCAATGAGGTGAAGTGTGTTGTTCGAAAAAAAGCACAGTGTGCCGGTCGCTGACAGCTTCGCAGTGACCAGATTGGGGATGGTCTCACCGGTGACGTAGTTGAGGTTTGACGCCACTGGTTGCTCCCGATCACACGGCCATACGGTCAAGAAGCCTGTGCCGGCGGTCTCGGTGACGGTGACGTTCAAGGTGGCGGCACGAACAGCTGTGTCCGGGGCTCCTCCTCGGCCACTGACCTGTAGCGTGAGGACATGGCCGGCGATGAGTGGCGCGGCGGGTGCGCCGAGGCCGATGCGAGTGTCAAGGATCCGCTGAGGGCTGATCGGACGGATACCAACCCCGCCGTCGAGCTCATACGTGCCAGCGATGTCGGCGATCAGATGCGCGCTCACCGACGTGAACAAACAGATCTCTTTCGACTTGCCGACAGCAACAGTGACTTGGTTCGGTGTGGTCTCGCCCTGTACGTAGTTCAGGTTTGACACAACCGGTCGCGTGACGTCGCACGGCCAAACGGTAATGAAGCCCGTACCGTCTGGTTCGGTCACGGTGACGTTCAGCACTACTGCCGTCGAGGTGGGAGTGAGCGGCAGACCGCGGAGCACCACGTGCCCGCCACCGGGGACCTTGACAGCCGGTGCACCCAGACCGATTCGAGTGTCCAGTACCCGGGTCGGCGTCAGCGGTCGTAGACCAGGTCGCGGAATCTGGGAGGCGACCGTGTCGAGCGCTGGCGGCAAACGGTTGTCATAGGTACCGATAGTACTGAGCAAGCCGATAGCGGTGACCGTCACGTTTGCGGCTCCGTACATGTACATGCAGTACCCGTCCGGGGAGATAGGCACAAGAGCCAGTCCCGATGCTCGGGCCCCGGCAAAGTACACATGTACCGACATCGGAGACGACGCGCATGAGGCGATCGTCACCGACGAGAATCCCGACGACGCCCCATTCGCCTCCGCCACCTCGATCAGAAAGACCGTACCCGTCGCTCCGGACGGTTGAGGCGGCTGCGGCGACAAGGCGATCTTGAGCCGACCGAGTGGCGGAGCCTCCACTGGGCCACTCTGCAGACCAACAACGGTCGGCGACAGCGGCATATATTGCGATCCGCTCGGCGAAAATACGGACCCTACGGTTCCGCTGACGTCAACGATGTAGTTCGTTTCCACCGTCGCAGTCAGACACACCGCGTCGCTCGTCGTCACCGTAGTTGACGCCCACCCGCCAGCAGCAAACGCGAGATGTGCAACCACGACGCCCGAATCGGAGCACAGTGCGACGGCGCCAGTGCCCGCCACATCAACCCCGGATACCAGCACTGTTAGGACGCCGCTACCGATCGACGCAGTTTGCCCGGCGGGAAGTGGCGCACTCAGCCGCGAGTCAGCAATGCGTTTCGGGAATGTCAGACTCACCCGACCACCCGCGGCCGACGCGACTGAAGACTGACCGGGAAACACGAACACGAGAGCAGCGCCGACCACCAGAAACGCCGTCGCGATACACCTTGGGACCAGTCGACCGATCATCAGCTACTCCTCGGCACTCCTCAGAAGACCCGCATCCTCGCAGAAACTGATGTGGCCCGCGAAACAAACAGATGTGGTTTCGGCGGCCGGGGCACGCAAGGCAACACCCGGCTCGGTCGCTTCCGGCGATGTCGCCGGCTACGGCTTCAGTTGGGCCAGATCTCGCAGGGCGTAGCGGAGGTGTTCAAACGACTCCTCGAACACGGTGTAGAAGCACTCGATGAGTGGCACTGTGCCATTCTCGAGGACCTCGACCTCACGGGCAAGGTCTTCTACGGACAGACCGTCGGCGTAGACGCGCAGCTGTGCTGCCTGCTCGGCGCGCACCGAGAGCACGGCGTCGAGGGTCAGCCTCATGTCAGAATCGAGACCGATACAGCCGAAGTCGAGCGACCCAGTGTTCGCTAGCCCGACTGCGTTGAATGCGGTGGCGCCGACGAGGGGACCGGTGAACCACTTGTCGACGCAGAAGACGAGATGCCGCTGCGTCTCGACGAATGACCACTCGCTTCTCACAGACTGGAGAAGTTGCGCCTCGGTGAGGGAGCGGGCGTGCTCGACTGCTCCCGCCCACGCGTTGTCGAGCGCGTCCAGCGCGGCATGCAGGCCGGCGACATCGGTGGGGCGCAGTATGCCTCGCAACGGGTACCAGTGGTCGTGTTCGTTCACGTATGAGGTGACATCGATCCCATTGATGACGAGTCGGTCGATCAAGCCGTCGATATCGACGTCGACGAGCAACACCCTCTCCAGTCGTGCGCCGCTGAGATTGACGTCGCAAACGCTTGCGTTCGTCAAGTCGACGCCCCAAAACGTGGCCCCGCTGAGATTCCGCCCCTCGAACACCTCGCCCATCGCGACACCTCACCGAACTCGCGGCTTCAATCGAATGGTGCGCCCCCTGGGTTTCGAACCCAGAACCTGCGGATTAAGAGTCCGAGAAGAATTGTCCAGAACGTGTTGCATACTCCGCTGACCTGGTGTTTTGTCGGCCCTATCGTCCATCTGGTCCGCTGAAATCCAGTCTATTGACCCTTGTTAGCCCCCGAGTTAGCCGCCAAGAACCTGCGTACTATGCCCCGCATCAAAACGCATGTGTCTATCAGTAGTCGTAGCTGCGATCGAGTGTCAGGGTGCCAATGTCGGCAAGCAGTCCGTCGGCTTCGACGGCGTCGAGGGTGGGGTCGAGCATCTTGACGTCGTTGCGGTTCGCGCCATCGATCGCCCAGCCGATCGGGATCCCGGCCCGTTCGGACGCGACGGACCACTTCCAGCCGAGTTTGCCCCGGTCAACAGGGTTCTTGCCGGTGCCTTCGCCTCCGTAGGGGGCCCTGTGCAAGCTGCGTCGATCGCCACAACATCGAGATTGAGCTGGAGGATCCGGTCATAGCCGGCGCGTGCTTCGGTCTCGAGCTGGTCGAACACGCCGGCTGCGATCCAGTCGTCGCGACGTCCGCGCAAGGTGGTGTCGGACACCTCGCAGTTCATGGTCGCTTCGATGTCGACCCACGACGCGCCGGTCACGGGCCGGAACAAGATCCCACGGAAGCAGGCCCGGTCCGGGACCCGTGGGTTGTGGCAGCCGAGCGGGTGGTCATCAGCTGGAACGGGCAACTTTCCATTTTGACAGTCGCCGCCCGCTCCTGATGACGCGCTGGGGTCGGGCGCCCGGATGACACATTCGGCGACTTGGGCTTCTCCGTCACTCAGCTGCGCCACAAGCACAGCGAAGGCCGCGCCTACTTCGAGCGCAAAGTCGCCGACGGCAAGACCAAACGCGAAGCACTGCGCTCGCTGAAGCGACACGTCAGCAACGCCGTCTACCGACAACTCCTCGCTGACGCGAACCGTCTAGGCCGCTGAAGCTCGAGGGCCCGGGAGGGCAAGAAGGAATGACTCGAAGCCAGCGTGACCGGTCTCGCATCCTGACAACCGGTACTTCGGCGAAGCCACTCCCGGACCCACCACCAACGCTACGACAACCGGCACAACCGGTCGAACAAACGCGCCCGCGAACAACCTCCAACAACCCTCTTGACACAGAGAGGATTCGTTCTGCGTGCATACCAGCGTATTGATTGACAAGCTCCCGCACCTTAATTTAGGATACCGTCCAGATGCTTTGTCGCGATGACAATCTGACTACGACTCCTTGGAGGCCTCGATGAAGTCGTTAACCCGACGTAGGTTTATCGCCGCCGCGGGTGGCGCAGGCGTTGTGGCGGCATCGATACCGGCCCGAACGGCAGACGCCTCACCTGCGATGACGGTCGTGGGCCAGGATGCCGACGGATTTATAGCGACTGTAGTGAGGGTCGAGGGCAGAAGACTGTGGGTTGATGGGCGTGGCGAAAGCCTTGCCGCGATCGACTTTGGCTTGTCGCCGACCGTCGGCGACCGGGTCTTCGTTGGTGCATTGCCCGACGACGACTTCGCGACGATTGTCGCTCTGCCAGTGATCGCGTGGGAATTCGCCCGCTCGTTGGGTCCTGACCTTGAGGTCGGCGATGAATTTTCGCTGTCTGAGGGCGGCCGGGTTCAAATTACGGAGGTCACCGATGTCCCGACCTTCGTGCGTGAGAGGCTTCGTAACGCCGGGGGACAAGGTGCCCGGGCGTGGGTCGGGCGACTCGACTCCGAGCAAATCGACATCGTCGACTCGGCGCTCGGCGTGCGCTGATGACGAGTTCATTTTGTTGTATTTGGTCCCGCTAGATGCCTGATGGGAGAAGATGTGACTTCGAAGTTATTGCCCGTTGATCCGACTGAAACGACGATACCGCGGAGGGGCGCACTTCGAAAGGCGATGCAGTTAGGCTTTGCCTTGGTTGGAGTCGGAGCGAGCGTTGTCCGCCCCTCCCGAGCCGAGGCCGATAATTCGTGCACCGGAGCGAGTTGCTGCTGTTTGTGGTATAAGGATTGCGCCCACACATGCTCAATTAACGGAAATGGAAGCATTATCTGCCCACAGAACTCGTATCTGAAGAGCTGGTATTGTTGCTATCAGTACAAGACTTGGCGATGCAGCGAATGTAAGAGCGCTGGCTCGACCTGTACTGATCAGACCTCGAGCATTACATGTTCACGTGCCGTCTATCTCCTCCAGACCTGCTCAAGTTCCAATAACGGTTGTCCCGCGTGATCAACTTCGCCTGGCTAGCCGTCTGGTTCGTAGCAGGAACTGCGCAAGTCGCGAGTCCTTGAGGCCGATCGTTCCTTGGGGAACTTAGGCCGTTCGTGCAATGGTCGAACAGTTTGCGTGATCGGACGGTTAGGTTCGTGGGTTCGGTTGGGACTCTACTTCTCGGGTTTGCGTTCAGCGCAGTACTCGTGAGTGCTGCTGTGCGGTGGCTCGGTGAGTTGACGCTGCCGGATGCAGCGAGCGCAACCTCGCACATCGCCGTGGCATTCGTTGCGGCAGTTCTGTGCGCTGCCAGTTTTGGGCACCCCCATGCGACTATCCCCTTCTTCGGCCGCCAGGCACCTCAGGTCTGGAAACGGTCTAGATTCGGAGCCCTGTTGTGGGGCCTCGACGCCGGCCTCATGGTGACAACGGTTCGGGTCACCGCCCTGACGCCGTTCGCCCTCTTTCTCGCATTCACGGGTGTCGCCCCCTGGTGGGCTGGATTCGCATACGCGGCTGGATTCGGTCTCCCCCTGAGTGTTCTAGCTTGGCTCAAGGACAGCAAACTGCACTACGACGACGCCCGTGTGCTGTCGTTCTTGGGACTCATTCGAAAGGTCGGAATTGCGACGCTGATCGTACCTACGCTGGTAATTGTGATAGATCGATCGACCGGGCCGGAACTCTTGGTGCTTTTGGGAGCGGCTTGTCGCTGCGGTGTTGTTGCAGTATTCGGCTTAAGCGCTCTGGCGAAACTCGCTGCACCATTCAGCCTTGTCACCACTGTTAGAGCTTTGGGCTTTCAAGAGAGAAGCGCGCGACTCTTGGCAAGTTTGATCACAGTGGGGGAGCTAGCTGCCGTCATATCGTTGTTCTCCACGCGCACGGTACCTGTCGGAGCTGCAATCGTTGCTGCGATCGCTGTAGCTTTCGCTATTGCGGGCACGCTCGCCTTGGCCCAGTCGTTAAAGGTGTCGTGTTCGTGTTTCGGGCGATCGACATCGGATCTCGGATCCCGGCAACTGAAGCTACTGCCACTATGGGTTGCCATGGCAGGATTCGGACTGCTCGGAACATCGCAGAGCGACTCCATGCGAACGGTGTGGCCTGCGAGTATTGGACTCATTTGCGCCGCAGGCTTCGCGGCCAGTTCGTTGGCACAATATTGGGAACCTCTACGCACGAGTCGCCAAATTCAGTCAGCAGACGAAAATAGCCTCATTCGCTTTGAAGAGTCGGGTAGCCGCCAATGGACATAGCCGCATTTGTCATTGCCGTCGTTGCGCTGGCGCTCGCCACGGTTTCTTTCCTCGCCCAGCGCGAGGTGTTCCTGCACCTGGGACAGGTGCGATCAGCACTACATCTTGACGATGAGGCGAGATCAGCCGAAGTGGCGCGCGTTAGGGGCAGGACGCCCAAGGAGTTCGGACTTCCCGCCGAGGTAGGCGGTCCCGGGGATTCCTTCCTCCTGGTGTTGTCCGCGACGTGCGCTACGTGTCACTCGATCGCGGCAATGCTGGCTCGGGGAATTCCAGACAGGCTTTGGGTCCTTGTTGAGGACCGCATTGCAGAAAACGAGGGGGATCTAGCTCCGGAACTTGTTCGCCTGTACGAACTTCGGAGCCCCCAGGTCATTGGAGACAGCGACGGTTCAATCGCTGCAGGGATGGGAATCTCGACCTCACCCTTGCTGCTTCGGCTGCGCGATGCGACGTTCGTTGAAGGTTTCGTGTTGGGCTCGTCCAGGCAACTGTGGAGCATTCTGCCGGACGAAATGAGTATCAGTTGAACCCGATGCGCCGCTCTCCCTGCCAGTGCAGGTGGTTGTCGGCTGCGGCGGCAGTGTGCGCATTCGGGATTGCGGTCGGCGCCTGTACTAGGAGCGACAATTCCTCGAACTCGACACCAGCCGCATCAACACCTCTTGATTGCACCGGGGTGATTGCGATCGACGGAGAGCCCGGAGCCGATGCCTCGATCTTCGGCGATGTAGCGTTCGCGACGGCCGGCCCGGATGGCGTTCCGCTCGAGGTTCGCCCGTGGGACAACGGACTTCTGTGGACGAAGATCGGCCTGTGGATTCGGGCCGGTAAGCCATCCCGGATCTCGGTGGCGTCGTCGGACGCCGCACCTGCTCTTCTCTGGCCGAACTCCACGAAATCCGCGACGCAACAAATCGAGACGAACGGGTGCGACGGCGACCGGGGATGGATGGCATTCGCTGGTGGGCTTGTTGCCGAGGACCCGACGTGCTTGATCCTCAAAGTCGAGAGCGCGGGCCGTGAATGGGATGTATCTGTCCCCCTGGGGGTGCCTTGCGCCCCATAGCCGACAATTCGGTTCTCTATCTAACGGAGGCGTTGGAATCGGTACTCCGTAGGGGTGTTCCACGGCGAGAAGATGTTCACCACGCATGCCGACGAGAACGCCTGACCGGCCGCCAGATCTGGTCGAACAGGACTGGCACCGCGACTGCTCCGAACGCGTTGTGGCAACCGCCGACGGCCACTGCGGAAGGGACTGTCGGAATTTGGGTGTAACCGGGTCTGGGTCGGTCATTTGTTATTGGGGAAGATTCGGCCTTCGAACATGAGGGCGAAGGCGTTCAGTGCTGGCTTCCAACGCACGGCCCATCGTTGCCTGCCGCGACCGGTGGGGTCAAGGGACCGCAACGCGAGGTAGAGGCATTTGATCGCGGCTTGCTCGCTGGGGAAGTGTCCACGGGCGCGCACCGCGCGCCGGAATCGGGCGTTGAGCGACTCGATCGCGTTCGTGGAGAAGATGACTCGGCGGACTTCGAGCTCGGACGCCAAGAACGGCACGAACTCTGCCCACGCCGATTCCCACAAGCGGACGATGCCGGGATAGTTGGCTCCCCACACGACGGTGAACTCGGTGAACCGTTCCCGAGCGGCCGGCTCGGTCGCAGCGGTGTAGACCGGCCGCAACGCTTTGCCGATCTTGTCCCAGTCGTGACGGCCAGCGAGACGGAACGTGTGCCGGATCAGATGCAGCACACACGTCTGCACGATCGCCAGCGGCCACGTCGCTGAGATCGAATCGGGAAGCCCTTTCAGGCCGTCGCAGCAGACGATGCACACGTCAGTGACGCCACGGTTCTTGATCTCGGTCAACACGGTCAGCCAGTACTTGGCTCCCTCACCGCCCTGACCGGCCCACAACCCGAGGATGTCGCGTTCACCATCGACCGTGACACCGATCGCCACATAGACCGGCCTGTTCGCGACTTGGCCATCGCGGATCTTGACGAAGATCGCGACAGAGTCCCGTCGGGTGGTGGGCTTTCAGGCGTGATGCCTGGTGTTGCTCAGGTGCCGGTTGTGATGCCGGTGGTTGAGGTGGTGTCAGTGTCGCGCGTGGTGTCGAGTTCCGCCAGTGATGTGTCGGTGAGGTAGCGGCGGGCGATGATCCAGTCGTCGTGTTGGTCGGCGAGCACGGCGCCGACGAGTCGGATCACGGCGGGGTCGTTGGGGAAGATCCCGACCACGTTGGTGCGGCGTTTGATCTCTTTGTTCAGCCGTTCGAGCGGGTTGTTCGACCAGATTTTGCGCCAGTGCGCAACGGGGAACTGGGCGAACGCGAGCACGTCGATCTTGGCGTCGCGCATCGATGCGGCAGCTTTGGGGAAACGGGCCTCGAGGGTGTCGGCGACCTCGTCCCAGCGTGCCTGGACGGCGGCTGGTTCCGACAGGGCGAAGATCGTGCGGAACGCAGCCGAGACCATGTCTTGGTGCGCGCGTGGGATCACGGCGTGCAGGTTGCGCATGTAGTGCACCCGACAGCGTTGCCACGAGGCGCCCGACATGGTCGTGCGGATCGCGGCTTTCAGGCCGGCGTGGGCGTCAGAGATGACCAGTCGCACACCGGACAACCCTCGGGTCTTGAGCGACCGCAGGAACGCCGTCCAGAACGTTTCGTCTTCGGAGTTACCAACATCAACACCCAGGACCTCGCGGCCGCCCTCGCTGGTGACGCCGGTAGCGACGACCACCGCACGCGACACGACCTGGCCCAGGGCGTCGTCGCGGACATGGACGTAGGTGGCGTCCAAGTAGACGTAGACGAAGCTGGTATGACCAAGGGTGCGGTTGCGGAACGCGTTGACCCGGACGTCGAGTTCGCCGCAGATCCGCGAGACATGCGACTTGGAGATCCCAGTGTCGATCCCGAGCGCGACGACCAGATCATCCACGGAGCGGGTCGACACCCCGAGCACGTAGGCCTCCATGAGCACTGCGTAGAGCGCCTGATCGATGCGCCGGCGCGGCTCGAGGATCGACGGGAAGAACGACCCTGCGCGCAGCTTTGGGATCTTCAAGCTGAGGTCGCCGGCCTTGGTCGACAACACCCGCGGCCGATGCCCATTTCGTTCAGTCGCGCGGGCTTCTGTGCGTTCGTAGCGGTCGGCGCCGATCGCCTCGGCGGCCTCGGCCTCGATCAATTGCTGCAACCCCCACTCGGCCAGATGGCGGATCAGATCACCCCCTTGGCCAACATCGATCGCAGCACGCAGCTCGGACAAGGCAGACTCGGATAGAGCCATCGGTGTGTTCTCCTTCGGTGGGTTCTTGCGGAACACACCAAGAATCACGCCGATGGCTCACCTCACGGTGGACCCCCTAAAACTCCACCACTCCAAGGGACTCATACAAGATCGCGTCGATGAACACGACCGGGTAGATCGCGTCCAACGGACGTGACTGCCAATCCGTGATCTCGCCCAGGACCCGGTCAGTGATCGCCGAGACCGTGTCCTTCGAAACACTCGCGCCATACACCTCGGCCAGATGGGCCGAGATCTCACCCGTCGTCAACCCTTTCGCCGACAACGACAACACCATGTCATCAACACCGCCAAGGCGGCGTTGATGCTTACGCACAATCGTTGGGTCGAACGTCCCGTCACGATCGCGAGGGACCTCGATGTCGACCGGACCGACATCAGTGATCACCGTTTTCGTGCGGGTCCCGTTACGCGAGTTCCCACCATCACGGCCCTCCACGGTGTGCTTCGCGTAGCCGAGATGGCCATCCATCTCACCCTCCAAGCCGGCCTCCACCACGCGCTTGGTCAGATCGCCGAGCAGACCGCCAGGCCCGGTCAATTTCACCCCCTCAGCCTTCGCGCGGTCGACGAGCTGCTGGGCAAGCTCCTGATCAATCACCGAGACACTCGATGCTTCGGACATTGGTCCTACTCTCCGGCGAGCCATCGCTCACCTTCTCAGACCAGATCCCGATTACACCATCTTTCCGACACTCCCGTTTGTCAGTCGATGGACATTTCCGGTCCGCAGGAGCGTTCGATGTCAGGGTCGACGTGGCGGACGATCGCGGCTGTGGTTGGGTCGTGGAACAGTGCGGTGCGCAGGGCGAGGTATTCGGGGATGGTGTCGTTGGCGACGAATAGGCGGGTGTTCATCTCCCTGATCTGGCTCGGTTCGAGTTGGTGGCCGTTAGCCCACTGGCGCCAGGTGTCGAGCGCGTCGACCCGGCCTTGGAGGATGCCGATCGTTTCCGGGTTGGCGCGCCATTGGCTGTACATCTGCTGGCGGGATTGTTCGTCGCGCAGATCGCGTAGCCCGGAGGTGGCTTGCGCGGTGAGGTTGCGAGCGGGTTTGGCATCGGTGACAGCTTGATCTCGTGTGATGGTCGCGGTTTGGATGTCGTGTTGGGCAATTGCGAGTGCGGGTTTCAGAACGCGTCGGTCGCGTCGCTTTGCGGTGGCGAGTCGCTCGGCGAGCAGGTGTCGGTGATTCTTGGCTGCCGTGAGCGTTTTCTCGGCGGTGGTGACCGCGTCGGTGAATGGTCGCGCGTAGTGCTCGACTGCTTGGAGTTGGCGCTGCGCATCCGTGACGTGTCGGTTGAGGTTCTTCGCGCGGCGTTGCTCGTCTCTGTAGTTGTCGCGGTCTTGGTCGAGGTGTTGGACGGTGTCGGCGCGGAGGGTGTCGAACCATTCCGGGATCTGACAGCGCTGGTGAATGTGGTGGTCTTGGGTTGCGAGGGTGCGGCGTTGGGTGGTCGCGGGGACGTCAGCGCGGTCGATGGTGAGGACGGCATCGAGGATGTCGCGTGCCTCGCCGATGTCGTGGGTTTCGGTGATCACGCACACGGTGTTGTCTTGGCGGCCGCGGGTCATCGCGACGTACAGGTTGCGACAGGTCGTTGCCCGGGAAGCGAGTTCGAGGCTTGCGGTGACGGTGTCGGATTGTGTGCCCATTTCCGTCGCGGCGTAGCCGAGGCGGACATGTTCACGGGTGTAGTCGGCTGGGAGCGTGATCTGTCCATGTCCGGCCAGTGGGGTGACAGTGAGATCGCCGCTGTCGTGAGTCTCTGCGACAGTCCATAGGTCGCGGTTACGAACCCGTTCCCCGCTGGTGGTGGTGAGGTGGCGGTGGTTACGGCGGGTGGCGACAATGTCCCCGACGTACGCGGACTCGCCACCACCAATCGACACAGGGCAGCACGGGTCGAGTTGTTCGTGGTCGTGGCGGGCGGACTGGATTCGGTCGTTGATCAGGTCGACCTGCTGATTTGTGGACGCCATGATCGCCGTCGTCTCACCGTCAGCGTGGCGGGTGAGCCATTGGTGGGCGAAGTGATCGAGATGTTCATCGAGGGTGCCGGCCCGGATCCGGCCATGCTGCTCGTAGAGGTCGAGAGCATGGGGGTCGCCTCGGCGTAACAGGAGTGAGGCGTGGGCTTCCCAGGGTTGCTCGAAGCGGTGGATCTGTTCGAGTTCGATCGTCCGCCCGGTGTTGCACAGTTCGGCGAACATGCCGCCGCGTCCGACGGCTTGCAGCTGGCGCGGGTCACCAATCAAGGCGAGCCGCCAATCGTTGGCGGTGGCGAGTTCGGTGAGCCGGTGCAGGCTGGGTGTGCCCAACATGCTTGCCTCATCAACGATCAACGTCGTGCCTCGGGGGAGTCGCCACTCGTTGTCGGGTGCCCGATCAGGTTGACCCCATTCGTGGACAAGTTTGGCGACCGTGTCGCAACGCATCGACGTCTCCCGTTCCAATGTGCGGGCTGCTTTCGCTGTTGGCAACACGCCGTACACGTCGCGACCGTGGACGCGCAGATCAGCGACCGCGGCGCGCAGCATCGTCGTCTTGCCGGTCCCGGCCGGGCCGATCACGAGCACGAGACGATCGCGGCCGGCGACCGCCGCCGCGGCGTCGCGCTGCAACACATCCAATCCTCGGTTGTGGTCGCTCGTCGACGGGTCCGCGTCGTGGCTGTGTGCATCGAGCGCCCAGGTGAGAATCGCTTCCTCCTGAGCAAGGATGGTGTCGCAGGTGATGTGCGCGGCGACGGGCTCAATCCATTCCGAACGACCGTCCGAAGCACGCACTCGACCACTCACACCCCGCGCCGGATCAAGATCGACACACTGCTTGATGAACCGGTCGGCGGCCCGTTCGATCGTCGCTGCCCACCGCTCACCGTTGACACCGGCGACGGGTCGTTGGAGATCGCACAAGGCGCGGATCACTTCTTCGCGATGCCACGCCGACCCGGTTGCTGACAACACCTCGACCACGTCGGCCATCGTCACTGTGACGGCTGGCTGAACTGATCGCGCGGCTTCACGAACGGAGTCGAGCAGGCTGTCGGGGGTGACCCCGATGTCGGCGGCGTCCTCCAACCAACCAGGTCGCAGCTCATCCACCGGTCGCGAAGTTTTATGGATGCGTGTGTCAGCTGCGGCCTCGCGGGTGAGCGCGGCCTTCTCCCAATCGGTCGGGTCGCAGCCCTCACGCTCGTAAAACTCGACCAACTTCACTCCGAGGGCGTCCTCGACCTGCACCGTCCGTTTCGAGAACAAGGCCAGCAACTCGGCGGGGACGCCGGCGATCTCGGCTTGGCCTTTGACGATCTCCCCGAACGCGACCCCGTACCGGGATGTCAGTTCGGCACGGAGCACCGATTGGTATAGGCCCCCGAGAGCACGTTGGTAGCCCTTCAACATGCGGGCGTCCAACGCCAACCAACGACCATCCTCAGTTTGCACCTTGCTGGGGATCACCAGATGGGTGTGGAGCTGCGGGTCATCGGCTCGGCTCGTGGTCTGGCGGAACCCGGCGACGATCAGCCCTTGCGAATCTGGGTGGAGGCGTCCGCCGTTGGAACGGATGCGGGTGGTCGATCCGAACCGTTCCAGATGATTCAACACAGCCTGGACAGCGACATCGTGCGCTTTCGCGAACCCGGGGTCACCGGTGAGCGCCCACAACACACTCAACGACTTCGGCGCGGACACGGTCGCGTCGAAACCGGCGACGGCGCTGATCGTCTCACCGTTGGCGAGTGTGCGGTCCCTCAACGGCAAACCGAGCTCGACATCGCTGATCGGGTCGTGCCCGGACAACAAACGTTCGAGCGCTTCGGTGGTGACAGTGCCGTTGAGGCCGAGCAGATCGGCTTGCCGCCCGGCCCACTGCCCGGGTAGCTCCCCAGGCGCGTCCGTCAGGTAACGGGTGTAGTAACGGGCGGTCGTTGCTGCGGTCGACGCGTACAACGTCGTTACCCGGATCACGACACCCTCCGATCCGCGGGCACCTGTCTGTACATTTCAGGGTGCGCTGCTCGGGTGGTGGGGGAGTGGTCCGTCATCGTCAGTCCGAACCGAGCAAGGACAACTGCGCGTGGTCGCTGGTGTGACGCGTGCGTGTCGTTGGCCGTGAGCCAGTCGCATGGTCAGTCGCGACTGGGGCTGGCTGCGTGATCAGTTGAACGACGCGACCGGTTGTGAGCAGTTGGTGCAGCGCGGCCTTGGGGACGCGCAGGAGATCGCCGAGGCGGAGAGCGGGGAGACCTTCGATACCGTCGGTGGCGAAGTAGACCTTGATGAGGTTGTAGGCGTGGGAACGGCCGATCCGGAGCAGGCGAGCAGCCTCCTCGACGGTCAACGTCAGCGGTAGATCGCTCCATTCGTCGAAGTCATTGGGTTCGCTCATTGCAGACACCCCCTCATCAACACATGCCTCGCGAATTCGAATTTCGTGACGGCTCCAGCTCACATACGGGGTCGCCAACCCGGAAACGGGGACAGAACCCGCCGAATCGGTCAACCATTTACAGAGGTCTCATTGCCGCGCGCGCAGCAGCCGGGACAGACATTCTCGTGCTGGGCGAGAATCGGCCGGTACGTGGGTGGGCGGGACGCAGGATTTGAACCGGCAGGTCAGGGTCGCTCCGAGGCGTCAGTCGCTGGTGACCAAAGGGGCGTCAACGCCGCGTGCAGCTACCATCGGGGAGCACGGACATCAGCGTCGAAGAGGCCGTCATCCACGACGTCGACGACGGGTGGGTTGGGGAGTTGACCTGCTCGACGGGCCATGCTCGAATGCCAAAGGAGCGCGTCCCATCGGGCCAGGGACTTCGCGGCGTGCGCAAACAGCTGTAGTCGCCGAGTCGAGCACCCCATTACGGCTTTACGGTTCCGCGACCGTGGATGCGTTGGCCCAAGTGGTCGGCAGCGGCTTTGTCCGCGGATTGGCGGCGGGTGGAGTAGTGGTGGAGCATGACCTGCACGGTGTGGCCTTGGCGGCCGCTGACGGCTGAGGGGTTGAAACCGGCGTCCATCAACTCGCTGCTGGTCCACTTGCGCAAGGCCAGGATCGTCGCGTCGAAGCTTCCGTCGGTGAGGCCGTGCTCCTTGCGCAGCTGACGCATGCGCCGTGTCATCAATTCCGGACGGAACGGTGTCGCACAGGTTGGATCGAGGCTGAACACGAATCCGTCGGCTGCGACGGTGGTTCCGCAGAGAGCGGCTCGGGCGTCCATGGCTGCGATGTGCTGCTCTAGTGCTGCGACGGTTGCCTCGTCGAGGCTCACGCTCCGTCGACTCCGCGTCTTGGTTTGTTTCTCGACGACGACTCCTCCGGCGTCGTTGATCGCGGCATCGACAATCAGTTCTTGACGATCGAGGTTGAGGCGATTGCGGCGAAGACCGGACAACTCACCTCGTCTCAGCCCGGTCGTTGCGCCGAGTTTGAGGACGGGGGCCAGGATCTCGTCGTGCTGGTCGGCGATGTCGAGCAGCCTCAGCAGATCCTCAATCTCCGGAGCTGTCGTCGCCCTCGGAGTGTGCTTACTTGTCGGGATCTCGAACCCATCGACGGGATTGAAGGTGACCTTGCCATGGCGCTTGCCCCACTTGTACGCACCGCTGAGCACTGATCGAGCGTTGTTCATTCGGCTGTGTGAGAGGCCGGCGCGCCGCATCCGGCCGAAGGCTTTGTCGAGATCGGCCATCGTGACGGAGCTGGCACGTCGCGGACCGATGACGTCCTTCAGCCAGCGGGAGTATGCATCCTCGTATCCCACGAGGGTCGAGTGCTCGAGCCCTCGATCTTCGGCGGCAAACGTCAGGTACCACTCGACCAATGCGTCGACGGTGAGTTGCTTGTCGCTCTGGCGGGGGAGCCGACTGCCGTCGCCGACTTCGGTCACCAATGCCGCGAGCGCTTTGGCAGCGTCCGTGCGGGTGCCGCGAATGGTTCGATAGGTGCGTCGACGCCGCCCATCCGAGTCGAGGCCGGCGGTGACGCAGATCTTCCACACACCGCGCGAGATGGCCTCGATGGATCCGGCGCCGCGCGCGGCACGCTTGCGAGTCTCGGCAGGCTTGCTGGAGCCATGTTGTTCGACACGGAGGTGATCGACGCGGACACATCCCGGCTCGTCTGGACACGTCAACACACGTAACCCGGTGGCGACTGGTCCGTTCGCGAGTTCGTACGCGGCGCGTGGAGCTGTGACGAGTTGGCCGTCGACACGCACCTGCCCGACGCCGTTCGTCCCAACGGCACCGAGCCAGAGGTGATGTTCGCGGGTCCGGTCGATCTTCGCCTCGAATCGGACTCTGTCGAGCGCCATAACGAACAGTCTATTGAAAGTCTATCAAGATGTCTAGACCAGGCTTGTCGCCTAACTCGCTCGATAGACTGTTTCGAAATTCCTCTCAGATGGCCTCTGAGCTGGTCTTTCACTGGTGCGCCCCCTGGGTTTCGAACCCAGAACCTGCGGATTAAGAGTCCGTTGCTCTGCCGTTGAGCTAGAGGCGCATATGGTCGCTCGATTGTAAGGGTGTGCTGGTGCGAACCCAAATCTTGCGACGCAGAGCCGAACTACGCCCGACTCTGCTGAGGGTGACCGACGGGGCTCGAACCCGCGACTTTCAGTACCACAAACTGACGCTCTACCAGCTGAGCTACGACCACCATGAAGAGCAACAGTCTGCCACGAACACCAGCCGTTTACACAGCCAGTTGAACGCGACCTTCATCCGCCATTCACGAGTGAGCAATCACCTCGGTCACGATGGATTCCATCGTCTACTATCATTCCGTCAACGCATTCCATAGGGAGAACCCCATGAGCGCAACGGATTCCACGCTCACCACTGATTTAACCAACCGAACTCGCGACATCACTCGGCGAGAGCTCGCCACCTACGTTTCGCGCACCATGGGTTCGCAGGCGGCCACTGTACGTGCCCGAAAGGTGATGCCCATGGGCGTCCCGTCGAGCTTTCAGTCCTATGACCCTCACCCCATCGTGGTGAGTCGTGCCCAGGGCAGCTGGATGGAAGACGTCGACGGCAACCGCTACACGGACTACGACATGGGCTTCGGCGCGCTCTTCACCGGTCACTGCCACCCGGCTGTGCGCGCTGCGGTCGAAGCCCAGCTCGACAACGGCACGCTGTTCGTCACCCCATGCGAGGCAAACGCCAATGTCGCCGAGCTGTTGGGCCAACGCTACGGGCTGCCAATGTGGCGCTTCACGAACAGCGGTACCGAGGCCACAATGGACGCCATCCGCGTTGCCCGCGGCGTCACAGGCCGCGAGAAGATCGTCAAGGTCGAGGGTGGATATCACGGTCACCACGACGAGGTGATGATCTCGATGAAGCCGCCGCTCGACAAGGCCGGCCCTGCCGATAGTCCCAACGCGATTCCCGGTACAGCAGGTATCACCGCCGCCGTGCTCGAAGACACCATCGTCATTCCGTACAACGACGCTGAAGCGCTCGAGCGGGTGCTCCGC
Organism: Actinomycetota bacterium; assembly: GCA_043753895.1. Lineage (GTDB taxonomy): Bacteria > Actinomycetota > Acidimicrobiia > Acidimicrobiales > Ilumatobacteraceae > WLMZ01. The sequence goes on along the minus strand of JAYUWK010000086.1, from coordinate 2,035 downwards.
TCCGGTGAGGTCGCGTGCTTCATCGTCGAGCCGGTGATGGAGAACATCGGAATCTGTAAGCCACTGCCGGGGTACCTCGAGGCCGTACGCGAGATCACGCAGCGCTATGGCACGTTGTTGATCTTCGACGAAGTCAAGACGGGCATCACCGCAGGCTGGGGCGGAGCGACGGGCGCTCTCGGCGTACTGCCCGATCTCGTTGCGTTGGCCAAGAGCATCGGTGGCGGCCTGCCGTTGGGTGCCTTCGGCGGCAAAGCCGAATACATGGACCAGATCACCCAAGGTCGCGTCCTCCACCTCGGCACGTATAACGGCAACCCGCTGTGTATGGCCGCAGCCAAAGCGGTGCTGTCGGAGATCTGTACGCCGCAGGCGACGCAGGGCTGTGTCGATCGGAACCAGGAACTGCTCACTGCGTGCGACGACATCATTCACGGGGCTGGCCTTGATGCGCACACCGTTCAGTTCGGTGCGAAGGGCTGCATCACCTGGTCGTCGGAGCCCGTGCGCAATTACCGCGATTACAAGGCCACCAATTTCGACCTGGCTTTCGCGCAATGGATCCACGGCATCAACCGCGGCATCCTGCTGCCACCGGGCCTCGACGAGCAATGGCTGATCTCGATCATGCACACCAACGCCGACGCGATGCGCTACGCCTCGGTGTTCGGCGAGTTCGTCGACGAACTCATCGCCTGACGCCCGTTGGCGGCGGCTGCCGAGCGACGCTAGTTCCAGCTGCGCTGATCGTTGTAGCGGGTGCGAATCGGCTGTGACCATCTGTCTCTGCGTCGGGTGGCCCCCGAGGCAGCGAGGCAACCGAGTCCGATGCCGACGAGCACGAAGACCAGGCCGATCAGTAGCGGTAACGAATCGCGAGCGAGTCTGGGGAGCGCTCCGACCCATACGTCCTTGGAGAACAGCGGCAGAATCAGCGCGGGCACGATGTAACCGATGATCGCCAAGAGCAGCGCCATGCCGAGTAGCAAGAAGCCGAGCGAGCGCAGTAGTTCAGCGCGCTCAGGGTGCGCTGCAAAACCGAGCAGAATCAACAGAATTGCGGCTGCACCGGCAATGGGGACCATCCACTTCAGTACCTGCCGGATGATCGACAGTGCGGTCACTTTGGGGACATCGAGTGTGATGGTGGGGACGGTTGCTGCCAGTTCGTTGCCCACCAGCGGCACCATCTCCGCCGCGGTAATGCGCACGGGTGCAGTGCTGGCTCCGATGAGGTGAGCGTGGGCGTCGGAAACCACTTGGGCCAACAGGTTCGAGCCCTCGGCGGTGCCCGCTCCGGCGATCACGATGGCCTGCACGTCGTTGACGGTGACCGGGCGCGCAGGGTCGGTGTTCAGCAGGGGAGTGGTGGCCTCGGCGATGTCCTTCGCCACGACAGCCTTAATGTCGTTGTCGGCGAGCACTGCGTGTGCAGCGCTCTTGGTGTGGTCAGGAGAGAAGGCCGTGTACTGCATCCAGAATCCGCTCACAGCCAGACTGCTCACAATCGCCGCAAGGCCAAACAACAAACCGGCTAGTGAGCGTCGCACTCGCCCATCTTCGCACCTTTGTACCCATCTCGGGGCCTCAGTTCATTGCCGTTGAATGTCGATCCGATCACCGAACCTCGATCGCTACGCTGATCGTGTGCCCCCGTCTCGCCCGCCGTTCGCCACCATGCTGCGTCGTGCGGCACTGCTGCAATGCGCGTGGTGCGGCAATCGACCGGGCTTTCTGCGCGGCTGGTTCCACCGTCACGAGTCGTGTCAGCACTGCGGCCTGTCGGTGCAGCGTGGCGAGGATGGATTCGAACTCGGCGCAGCGACGGTCAACGTGATGGTCACGTTGGCCGCCTTGATCGTGGCGGCCGGAGTCCCCATTCTGCTGACCTATCCACAAGTCGATGCCGGCCTACTGATCGCCGTGCTCGGCGTGGTGGCCGTGGTCCTTCCGATCGTGCTGTATCCATTCAGCTTCACGATCTGGTTCGCCGTGGAATTGCTCATGGACCCACCGTCTTCCGCTGCCCTCGCCG
>JAYUWK010000085.1:0-38188 GCA_043753895.1 Actinomycetota bacterium | reverse complement strand
GAGTCGTTCGTCGGACGCCTCGGCGTGCAGCCCGACCACCAGGTCCTCGATCTGGGTTGCGGCGACGGCACCACTGCCATTCCGGCAGCCCAACGGGGCGCGACGGTTCGGGGCATCGACATCGCCCGCAACCTGGTGGCCGCAGGCAGCGCCCGCGCGAAGGGCCTGGGCCTCGCCACATGCACGTTCGAGGAGGGCGACGCATCGAACCTCGAGGCCGTCGACGACCACACCTTCGATCTCGTGGTCAGCGTCTTCGGTGCGATGTTCGCACCGCGCCCCCACGACACCGCTGCGGAGATGGTGCGGGTCGTGAAGCGGGGCGGTCGGATCGTCATGGGCAACTGGATCCCCGGCGACCCGACCCTGGTGGCCCAGATCCTGCGCATCAGCGGCTCGTACTCGCCACCGCCCCCCGAGGGCTTCGTCAGCCCCGTCACCTGGGGACTGGAGGACCACGTGCACGATCGCTTCACCGCAGCCGGCATCGACGCAGGCCGCATCCGCTGCGAGCGCGACACATGGGTGTTCGACTTCGCCGGCACCCCGGTGGAATTCGTCGACGCCTTCCGCAACTACTACGGCCCGACCATGAACGCCTTCGCCGCCGCCGAATCCAACGGCAAAGCGTCCGACCTCCAAGCCGAGCTCGAGGACCTGTTTACCGCCCAGAACACCAGCACCTCGCCCGAGCGGACCATCATCCCGGCCACCTTCCTCAAGGTGACCGTCGACCGCTGAGCGCTCCCAGAACGTATTCGTACTCGGTGAGGTCGGCAGGTCGATCTGTTGGCGGATGACCTCAATGAAGTCGGGCGCCCGCGTACGCGCGCGGCGCGGCGTACCGATTCTGATCCGTTGCGGGTTCACCTGTGCGAGTTCGTGGAATGCCAGCACCGCGTCGTGGGTCAGGTAGGCGTCGGCACCGACGCGCGGCGCGGCCTCCATGAACTGGTCCCGGCCGGTTCGTGGTTGGTCGTCGAATCTCCACAATCCGTAGGCGACGTGCGACAGTCCGCCCGTTGCTGCCAACTTCGGTATCTCGACGGGTGGAATCTGTCCGATGAAGGGTCGGACTGAGTTATTCGTGATTTCACAGAAATCGCTCTGCTGAACCGTTCGCCTCAATCGACTGCGAATTCGTGGCGCGATTGGGAAGCCTGTGGGAAGGGAGAGGCCGCTCCTGGCAGATTGATCGTTGCCGGTCCGCACGCGAGCGTTCTCGTCCTTCAGGCCTAATGTCTCAGCACTGAGTTGGTTGCTTCGACTGCGGTCTGCAGCCGTGCGCGTAATTCACGACGGCACGCGTCGCACTGTGATCGACTCTTGTGCTCAGGATTCAGGGATCTGATTTGATCGGTTTCGGTCGGCTCGGATTGCTTTGAGGCGGTCGATCAGTGCGGGCAGCGTGAGTTCGTCTTTGGTCCGTCCGGCCGCGGTCTTGGAGCGGACGATGTCTTCCAGCGACGCCAGACGTGCATCGACTGCACCGACTCGGACGATCACCACGGAGCGCACCAGATCGTCGTAGCCGTCGGTTCCATCGGGGCGGAATGCGAGGTCGAACGGTCCGTGATCGGTGTTGAACGTTGCGGTTGTGACCCGTTCTAACCAGTCGGCGTCGATATGGACTTCGACACCGTCGGGCATGCCGCCTGGTATGCGCAGCGTCGCGTTCAGTTCAGCGAGCGCCCTTGCGATCCGTTCTTTGTTCGCCCGCGACGCGGCGGGTGTCACGTCAAGGTCAAGCGACCTGGCGATTTTGGCGCCGTGAAGTTCGGCTGCGATTCCTCCGATCATCACGTAGTCGACCTTGTGTCGATCGAGCACCGACACGATTGCTTCGACCTGCTCGATGGTTATCGGTGCGGGCGGGCGCTGTGGCGGCTCCTGCGTCGGTGAATCAGCTGTGAGGCGGTCCCGGACCTCACGCCAATGCGGAGGCTCAGCGGTCATTGCGAGGACACGATCGTGCGTTGATGCTCAGCCCATCGTTGTTGGAAGTCCACTGGCTGTGCCTGCAGCCATTCCTCGATCGTTTCATCGTGCGGATCGAACGGCTCGAGTCGAGTCCGCAGCTCGAAACCTGCTGCGCGTAGCAGTCGGGCAAGCGCCGGGTGCGATGGTTGCCGTCGACCGTTCTCGATTGCGGCGACGTGCTGCTGGGTTGTGCCTGCGGCGTCAGCGAGTTGCTGTTGTGTCAGCTCTGCCATCAACCGGGCGCGCTTCACCACAGCACCGGACCAGGCTCGATTCTGGACCTCAAACACATCACTCATATCCCAAGGCTACATGCGATTGTATGTAGATACCTCTGCGGGGTTGGCGCACTGGGAGCCCCCTTTGTTGGGACGAGTCGCCTATCCGAGGATCGTGTCGACTCGCTGGTTGGCGATGTGTTCTTCGTCGTCGAGGGCGCCGACGTAGGTGGAGACGAGGGTTTCGACGCTGTGTCCGAGTCGTCGTGCTGTTTCGGCGAGCGGCATTCCGGCGCGTAGCCGTGTGGTGGCTGCGGCGTGTCGGCAGTCGTAGATCCTCATCGGCCGTTGGCCGACCGATTCAAGTGCGCGGTGCCATGCCCGCGCCCAGTTCGATCCACTCGGCATCGTGTCGTTGCGGGTACGAAACAGCAGATGATCGGGTGACGTGAGGTCGTTCTCGCGGACCCATTCGCGCAGCATCGCGACGAGCACTGGTGGGATCGGCACGCTACGCGGGCCGGTCTTGGGTTCGCCTGGTTCATCGAAAGAGATGTCGGCCTCCGTGACGTCGAGTCGCCCCCAACCTTCGGCTGGCAGTTCGGTGGATCGGACGCGAAGCATCACGACTTCCGATGGTCGGAGCCCGGCGTAGTACGCGACGGCGGTCATCACTCGATAGTTCTTGCTGCCGGGCTGTTGCGTGTCGATCGCGCCGATCGCCGCTGCCATCGCCGCCGGGCTCGGCAGAGAACGAACATCGACTCTCCGCCGTGTTCGCGCAACCTTTCGTCGTGCTCGCGTCCGTGAGCTCGGTCATTGGCGAACCCACGACGGTGAGGAAGTCGACCTCGTCGCCGAGACGCTCGACGGCACCGTTGTCGGTTTCGAGATCAAGGCGGGCCGTGAAGTCGACACCAAGTCGCTCCGCGGTCTCATCGCACTGCGTGACAGCCTCGGCGATCAATTCCGCGCCGGCTACTTCCTCAACACCGGCAGCGAGGCCTACCAGATCGACGACCGGATCCATGTCTGCCCCATCGACCGGCTGTGGCAGACCAACGGAACATGATCAAGCCGGTCATGTCGGGGGCAGGACGCCCGAAATGTAACGAGATGTAACGAGCCGGTCATGACATTCCGTTGCGGTATCCGATCGTCGCTACCGTGACACCGATGCTCGTCGCTGACCCCCGCCACTTCCTCGACATGGCGGACCGTACGCCGACGCTCGCAAAGCGGCTCGGTCTGCAACTGTCGGCAATCGTCCGAACAGCGAGTGCTCGACCGACGGGCAGCGGCGCGCGGTCGTCGATTGGTTGCACACGTAGGCCGGGCCGTCGACCGTGCGAAGGGTTGATGATGGTCTTCCGCCGCGCGAGCGGCGAGATCGCATGGAGCTGTGACGTGTGCGGTGATGAGGGCTTGATCAGCGGCTGGGAAGGATGGCCAGCCGACGTGTCAGGTCTCGACGATGGCTATGCCGAAGGCGACACGGTCACGATGGTGATCGCCCGTGACCGTTCGATGTGATTCGCGGCGTGTTGCTGCTCGATGATGCAAGTGAGCTGTTGGTCGCACGCGCCGAAAGCACCGCTGACGGGGTCGTCCTGGCGGGCCGGACGGGTGCGTTCGAGGGGCTGGCGGAGTACGTCGCGTCCGAGGCAAACGCCGAGACCAACTCGCATCGCATGCGCCTGCTCGACGAGTCGTGCACGGCGCTCAAAACGGCGTTGGTCGGCGAGTAGTCGTGTTCACGGTTCGGGGCACGAAGAAGTTCTTGGATCGCGTCGGCCGCCCGATGGCGGAGCCACCACCGTCGTCGACGGTGCTCGGCGACTGGTACGCGAACGTGTTGTTCTGGCGGCCGCAGGTCGCGCTGTTCGTCAACGCCACGACCCTCATCCCGGTACTGATGCCGATCGCTTCCGCGTCCGGTGTCCTCGTCCGATTCCCGACGGCGATGGCCGAGGTGCTCGGCGCACTCGGGATCGACCCTCGTTTCGTGGACTCGGAGTCGACCGAGATGAACTCTTCTGTCCTGGCGAAGACGGCAAGTCGTCAGGTGCTCGGGGTGATGAACGAGTTCACCTTCATGGCCGAGCACACGTTCAGCACCGGACGCTCGGACCCGGCGGATCTCCTCGGGCTGTCGGTGTGGCTCGCCAACACGATCGTCGGTCCGATCTCGAAGGACGATGGCCACACGCCTCTCGGTGTGCTGCAGCGGGTCGTTGCGACGGCCATGCCTGGTAGCTGAAGGTTGCCGGACGACTCGCAGCACAGTGTCCGGCTGACACCAGTCTTCGGATGACCTGCGGTTTATCAGACCCACGGTCACCGGCTCCTTTGAGCGTTGTGTCGATGCCCTGTCTGCTGGCTCGCGGAGAGCGAAAGTTGTCCATCTACTGTGCGCTACTGCATGATGTTCAACGAGACCAGACGAGGAAGAGAAGACAGAAGCTGAGCAGGTCATATGCGATTCAAGGTGACTCGCTGAGACCGTCTCGACCGCATTCCTTAACGGCAGGTTGCAGGTTCGATTCCTGCCGGGGGCGCTGAAACCATGTTGTAAGCTGGGCGTTCGTGATTCTTGAAGGACTGCTCGGCTGAACCATTTGCCTCAATCGTTCGCGAATTCGTAGCGTGAGTGGGAGGGACGTGGGAACGGAGAAGGCGGTCCCGGCAGATTGATCGTGATCGCTCAGTGTGCGAGTTGCCGGTCTTTCAGGCGGAATTTCTGAGCACCCAACCAAGCGGCTCGAGCTGCGCACGAGCATGGCGTTGCGCACCTGAATCGGTCGGCCAACGACCGCTGCTGCCGACCCCACTTGGATAGCGTGCCCGAGTTCAAATACGCGGTGATCGGAGGCTTCCAGATCTGCGCCTACTTGCACATCCTCATCGCGTACCTCACATCCTGTTCGGCTGGTGGTGAGCCGATGCTGATCGGAAGTTTGGAGCAGGGCTGAGGTTGGTTTCTTGGCCAGAGTTAGGGTTTATAAGGTGTCGTCCTTATCTTTGAATCCGACAGTCGCGTGTTCGAATCCAGCCGACGACTGCGTTGTGCTGCTCGACGCTTTCGGGAGGGAGTCGGGCTCAGCGGTCAAGCGCTCGGTGCATCACGCCAATACGCCGTTCCACCTGGCGGTCTCGTGTTATGCCGTCCGTGGTGACGGCATGGTGCTGCTCACCCGCCGCGCTGGCGGGAAGACGTTTGAGGGCATGTGGACCAATGCCTGTTGCGGACATCCGCGCCCTGGTGAGTCTCACCGCGATGCGGTCCGACGCCACTTGGCACACGAGATCGGTGCGACACCGCGAGAGATCCGCATTGCGCTTCCCGATTTCACCTATCGAGCGGAAGCCAGCAACGGCGTGGTGGAACACGAACTGTGTCCGGTGTTCGTTGCCGAGATCGATGACGCTGCCCTCGAACTGAACCCAATCGAAGCCGATGCCGCAGAATGGGTGAGCTGGCCGAATCTTCTGCGCCGTGCCGAGCATGAGGCCCAGTCCCTGAGCCCTTGGTGCGTCAAACAGATCGAACGGATGAGCACTGTGTTCGAGGATCCGCTGACTTGGGTCCGCAGTTCGGTTCCCGCCCCGCTGAGTTCCCGGATTCGACGTACCGTTCCCCGACCGGACCCCTTTGATCGAATGGGTACCGCCGTCGACGAAGTGATCGAGCGGTTCATGGACGCGGCACACGAGAGCCTGTGCGATCTCGACCCTCTTGCATCCGAGCTGACAGGACCGATCACGGCGCTGTATCGAGCCGGAGGGAAGCGGTTGCGCCCCTGCCTGGTGTATTGCGGTCACGCTGCCGGTGGAGGTTGCTCTCGCACGGACGACGATCTCGCGTACGTAGGTGCGGCCGTCGAGATGCTGCACACGTTTGCGCTGCTGCACGATGACGTGATGGACCGGTCGATACTCCGTCGCGGATCGCCGACCGCGCACAGACATTTCGCCGACGCACGCAAGCGGGTAGACGATGGGCAGCACGAATGGTTCGGCAACGCAGCAGCAATCGTTGCCGGTGACCTGGCATTCGTGTGGGCCGACGAGTTGCTCGATCACGTCCACGTCGACGACGTCACGTTGCGAAAGGTGCGGCACCTGTTCAACCTGCTTCGGCGGGAGGTCATCACCGGGCAGTACCTCGACCTGCGACTGGCCGGGCCATGTGCCACCGATCAGCAGGCCCTGTCCGTCGCACTACTGAAGTCCGCCCGCTACACCGTCACGCGGCCGTTGCAGCTTGGTGCGACACTGGCCTCGGCAGACGAGGCAACACTGCGCGCATTGTGCACGTACGGTGACGCCACGGGGGTCGCCTTCCAACTTCGCGATGACGTACTGGGTGTGTTCGGAGATCCGGCGGTCACCGGCAAGGGCAACGCAGATGACCTTCGATCCGGCAAGGCCAGCCTGTTGCTCGTTCGGGCGTTGGAATTGGCCGCTCCTGCTGATCGCACGGTGTTGCTTGAGTCCCTCGGGTGCGAGGAGCTCGATGATGCGACCGAAGCGCGTTGCCGAGAGGCCGTCTTGGCATCCGGTGCGCTTGCATCGGTTGAGGCCTTGATCGTCGCACAGCTCGACACTGCGATGTCAGCGTTGCAGTGTCTGCCTGCCGACATTGCACAGGACCTCGAAGAACTTGCGCTCCAACTCGCTCACCGGGCACTGTGATGGCCCCTATGGAGCACCACGATGTCGTTGTCATCGGCGCCGGATTGGCGGGCCTTTCCGCCGCATGCCATCTGCGCGGCAAGGGGCGGTCTGTGCTCCTCCTCGAAGCGGGTGAGCTCCCTGGCGGTCGTGCGGGCGTTCACTCGCAGAGTGGTTACACCTTCGACACCGGCCCGACCGTGTTGACGATGCCCGACCTGATCGAGGACTGCTTCCGAGCCGTCGGTGCCACCATGGCGGATCACCTCGAGATCTCGCGGGTGGAGCCGATGTACCGGGCGTGCTTCGCCGACGGTTCCACGCTGTACATTCGCCAAGGCCGAGACGCAATGACCGAGGAGATCCGCTCGGTGTGTGGCCCTCGCGAGGCGGACCAATTCGGTCGCTTCTGCGACTGGCTGCGCGAGCTGTACGAGTTGGAGATGCCCAATTTCATCGACCGCAACTTCGATTCGCCGCTGTCGTTGCTGCGGCCCGTTGCCCCCGGGCTGCAACTCTTGCGTAAGCGTGCGTTCGGGCGGCTGGAGTCGGCCGTCGAACGGTTCTTCGACGATGAACGGCTCGTGCGCATCTTCAGCTTTCAGGCGCTGTACGCCGGTTTAGCGCCCCATCAAGCGTTAGCCCTGTACGCGGTCATCACCTACATGGACTCAGTGAACGGTGTCTTCACCGCCAAGGGCGGCATGCACGCTGTACCGACGGCCATGGCCACTGCCGCTCAAGCGGCGGGCGTGGAGATTCGGTATGGCTGCAAGGTGGAACGCATCGTCCTGCGTAGCGGAACCAGCGGTGAGGTGACGGGGGTCCGCCTGGTCGACGGCAGCGTCATCACGACGCGCCGCGTGGTCTGCACAGCTGATCTTCCGGTGGCGTACCGGACGATGCTCCCGGGCATCGACATGCCACGAGTGGCGCGCCGTGGAAACTACTCACCGTCGGCGCTGGTGTGGCACGTCGGTGTGAAGGGCGACATGCCACGTGCGGTGGCGCATCACAACATCCACTTCGGTGCCCAGTGGCGGCAGTCGTTCAAGTCGTTGCTCTCGGAGGGTGAACGAATGGCGGATCCCTCGATCCTGATCAGTGTGCCCACCGTCGACGATGCGTCGCTCGCTCCGCCCGACCGTCATGTGCTGTACGTGTTGGAGCCGGTACCGAACCTCGACGGAAAAGTGGATTGGCTGAAGGAGACCGAGGTGGCGCGGTCACAACTGCTGACCAATCTCCAGGCCAACGGGTATCCAACGGAGATCGAGGCAGAGTACCTGGTCGGGCCGAACGAGTGGGAGACTCAGGGCATGGAGCGCGGGACCCCGTTCTCGTTGTCGCACAGGTTCTTTCAGACCGGCCCGTTCCGCCCGCCGAACATTGAGCGTCGAGCTCCCGGTTTGGTGTTCGCCGGCAGCGGCACGGTGCCTGGTGTAGGAGTGCCCATGGTGTTGGTCTCCGGCAAGCTCGCCGCCGAGCGAGTGCAGCAACTGGACACCGCATGACCGTGTCATCTGATCGGCCGGTCTCCCTCGAAGAGTCGTACGCGCGCTGCAGAGCGTTGAACAAGCGGTACGGCACGACCTACTACTGGTCGACATTCGCCCTGCCGCGCATAAAACGTCATCACGTGTGGGCGCTCTACGCGTTCTGCCGTTATGCGGATGACATCGTCGATGACCTTGGCGATGCCACCATTGAAGCGCGTCGCACTGCACTGACTGATTTCGGTGATCGGTTCTTCGCAGACTGGAAGGCCGGATCGTCTACCGATCCGGTGTTGAAGGCGGTCGTGCACACGGTGTGCGCATTTGGGCACGACCCCGACACCTTTGCTCGATTCCTCAACTCGATGGCGATGGATCTCACCATCGCGAGCTACGAGACGTGGGACGACTTGTGCGGCTATATGGACGGTTCGGCAGCCGTCATCGGTGAGATGATGCTCCCAATCCTCGAACCGCTGTCGCCCACAGCAACGAGGCACGCGCGTGATCTGGGGATCGCATTCCAGTTGACGAACTTCCTGCGCGACGTGAACGAAGACATGCAGCGCGGACGCGTGTACATCCCTGCCGAGGACCTTCGCCGATTCGGTGCAGACCCGCATCGTCGGCTCGTCGACGATTCATGGGTGGCACTGATGAAGTTCGAGATCGATAGGTGCCGCGAGCTGTACAGGTCTGCCGACCTCGGTGTCGCACTGTTGCCACCCGCTAGCGGTCGTTGCGTCGGTGCAGCGCGCACGCTGTACTCCGAGATCCTCGACCGCATCGAAGCCGTTGGATACGACGTGTTCACTCATCGCGCCGTGGTGCCGCTCGCAAGAAAAGTCGCGATCGCCGGCCGTCTCGCCGTGCCGAGACGCGCTGGATGACGCTCACGGTCGCGCTGCTGGGCGCCGCCTTGGCATGGTGCGCGTTCGGCCGCCCCGCCTACCTCAGAGGCGCGCCGCATGCGATGAGTGACCATGGCAGCGACGGCACCAGCAATGTCGGGCGACGAAAAACAGTCGACGTCTCCATCGTCATTCCCGCACGCAACGAGGAACGAACGCTTCCCGCGCTGTTGGCCTCCATCGATTGCAGCACGGTGTTGCCTGCCGAAGTGATCGTGGTGGACGACGACTCCACGGACTCCACGTCTCAGGTGGCCCGAGAGCACGGAGCTGTGGTCGTGCGAGCATCGTCGCTCCCGGAGGGGTGGTTGGGAAAGCCGTGGGCCTGCCACCTGGGTGCTCAGCGAGCCAGCGCCGCCCGACTCCTCTTTCTCGACGCGGATGTCAGCCTGACGCCGAACGCGCTCGAATCGTTGCTCGCGTGCAAGGCCTCGCAGGGCGTTGGCCTGCTCTCGGTGCAACCAGAGCATCGGCCCATTCGCCTCTACGAGCAGCTCTCGGTGATGTTCAACGTGGTCGGCCCGATGGCGTGCGGCGCATTCAGCCTGCGACGGGCGCGACCTCTGCGCACCGCGTTCGGACCGTGCCTACTGGCTGACGCTGCCGACTATGCCCGCGTTGGTGGGCACGAAGCCGTGCGCAGCGAAGTGATCGAAGACCTTGCGCTCGCCGACCGCTTCGCAGACGCGGGTCAAGAGGTGCAGGTGCTACTCGGCGGCGACCTGATCGGCTTCCGAATGTACCCCGACGGGTTTGTCACCCTGGTAGACGGATGGACGAAGAACATCGCCGCCGGCGCCAGTCGAACAAACGTCCTCTACTCGTGTGTCGCTGCACTGTGGGTGGCTGCCCTGAGTTCGACTGCGCTGTCTACTGCTCTCGGCGTCATCACCTGGGTACGGGGCGGCGGCACACCGTTTCTGGCATTGACGGCCTGGCTGCTGGCCGCTCTCCAGGTGTTCGTGCTCATGCGACGTGTCGGTCGTTTCCATCCGCTCACCGCTGCGCTCTTTGTGATTCCGGTGGTGGTGTTCATTGCGGTGTTCATCCGCTCCGCCCTACGCCTGCTGCTCGACAAGCCGGTGCAGTGGCGCGGCCGAAATGTACCGAGCCGACCAGAACGGACTGGGCGGTCGTGACCGAACTCGTCGGCTATGCGTGGTGGTTGCTGCCGGCAAACGTCGTCGCGTGGGGTCTCGCCCATTCGTTGACCGGATACGCGGCGCACCGCATGCCGGAGGAATGGTGCCGCCGCGACAACGTGTTGACTCGCATCCGCAAGCCCGAGCGAACCCAGCGAAGATGCCGACGCGTCGGTGTGCACCGTTGGAAGGATTCGTTGCCCGAGGCCGGCGCGTTGTTCGAAGGCGGGGTGTCCAAACGACACCTCGTCGGTACCAGCACCGAGGCGCTCACCCGGTTCTCGTCGATGACGCGACGGGCGGAAATGGCTCACTGGATGGCCGCGCTGGTATCGCCGCTGTTCGCTGTGTGGAATCCGGCCTGGATCGCTGGCGTGATGGTCGTCTACGGCGTCGGTGTCAATGCGCCGTTCATTGCCGTCCAGCGCTACAACCGCGCACGTCTGCTGCGATTGATCGATCGGCGCGAAAGTCGCACCGAGCTGTCCGCGTCCGATTGACGCGCTGCGTTGCGTTCGGCGACGAGGCTGGCCGCCTTGCGGCGCACGTCGCCTCGAACCACCGGCAGCAACATGCCGAACGGCTCGCCGCCGAACAGGTGATGGATCTCGTGCGAATCACGCAACCAGTCGAGACTGGCGCGATCATCGATGGGGCAGGTAACTCGACGGTGGATGTACACCTCGTGCACCGCGAGGTACACCAGCCCATAGGCGGTGATCCCGCCACCCAACCAGTACAACCATGTCGTCGAGCTGAGCGAGGCCGTGAGGAACACCCCGAAGCCGACCGATGAGAACAACAGCGGGAACAGGTCGTTCTTCTCGAAGCCGCCGCCGGTGGCTGGACTGTGATGGCTGCGGTGCCAGCTCATACCGAATCCGTGCATGACCCACCGATGCGTTGCGTAACTGACAGCCTCCATCGCCACGAATCCACCGATCGCCACGAGTACGAACATCGCCGTCACGGTTCCTGCCTCTGGGGGATGCGATCCCATAGCAAGATCACCATCGTCAGCAACGCGAACGCGTACGCGTATTCCTCGAGCAGGACGTCCCAGATCGGCCGGATGCCCGACGTCTGTGCGTCGTCGTAGAGGACGATCGGCGCAGACAACTTGGTCAACCAACCGTCGACCACCACCATGAAGCCGAGAACGATGACCATGGAGATGTAGTAGGTTTGCGACCGAAAGATTCCTGACCGAAACCACAACAGTTCGGCTGCGACGACCAAACCGACGGCGAGCAACGCGAGCGCTGGATAGATCGGCATCAGCGACTACGCAACCATCTCTGCACCGGTGTGGTACCGGCCGTGACGTTTCGCACGGACTCCAAGGTGAGGAGAGTGCAAAGCGGAATCGTCACGAAGAACAACAGTTCTTCCACCACCATCCCACCGGGAAGGGTCCAGCCGATCGTGTACTCGCCGTTGAACGACCAAGTGCCATGGTGCGTCGCCCAGAGATCCCAGATCACGAAGACGGCGAGAACCGGCAGCACTGCTGCGGCCAGCTTTCGCGGCCGGCGCCAGACTCGAGCGCCGAACACGAACTCGAGGGGCAACGTCAGCACGATGCAGGCGACCATGAGACCGGCGTACTGCAATCTGGCCATGAGATATGTTACGAGAGGTACGCCAGTTGTGGCGAGCGGGCCTCCTCGAAATTGCACCCAGCCGCCTGGCGCTGATCGGCCGCCGCCAGGATCCGAGACCGTGACCAATCCGTTGAGCGCACTTGGTCGGTTCGTGTCGAGTAGTACGGCTCGGATCAGGATCTCGTTGGTCACACGACAGTGGGCCGGCGCCCTGACACCAGCAAAATCACGAACCAGACGGCCATCGTGAGCACCAGGTAGGCGAACGCCCACGAAGGGCCAACGGTGGTCCACACGATGCCCGCAACGAGGCTGGCGGCGAGGTTGCCGAAGCTCTGCGTCGCAGCGAGCAATCCGAATGCGGAACCACGAATGTCAGCCGGAGCGTGGGTGGCGACCGCGGTGTGCTCGGCGGTTTCGACGCAGAAGATGCCGATGCCGGCGAGAACGAACCAGGGCAGCAGGACTTGCCAGCTGGTCGTGTCGTGCGTGAAGCCAAGGTAGGCGATCCCGAACGCAGCGACGCCGACGATCAAAACGCGTCTCGCATTCGTGCGGTCGCTGTGCTGGCCGGCCGCAAGGCTGGTGACGGTGGCGGCCGTGTTGTAAGTGACGTATAACGCCAGTGCGATCGTCGTCGCTCGGTCCTTCTTGCCGTGGCCGGGTTGCAGCAGTTCGGTGCCTCGAAGGATGAGCAGGGTCGCCGCGCAGTTGCCGAACTCGAATGCGCCGATCCCGGCGAACATGGGCCGGATTTGGCCCTGCAGGACCGGTCAAACTTTGAACCGCAACGGCCGTTTAGGTTGTGGGGTGGGCTTGGTGTGTGGCGGATCGCGTAGATGATGGCGAGTGCGTTGCGGGCTGGGACGCGCAGCCCACGGGCTGTCCAGGCACCCGCTCTCAGGACTGCGACTTGCCACACTGCAGTCGCTGGAGCGATGGCGGCGGAGAGCACGGCGGTGGCGGTGTAGCCGCCGACTGCGAGGTTGCGGCGGCGTTCGGGCTCGTCGGAGAGTGCGCCGCCGCCGAAACGGGCGACGCCGGCGAGCGCATCGCTGAAGCCCTCGATCGCGCCAAGCGCGGATGCCGGTGCGCCGAGCGTCGAGGTCAGCAGCGACGGGAGTAGTGCCGTGGGGATTTCGTGGCCGATGTCTGCGAGCAGGCTCGCTCCACCAATGCCCTTGACGCCTGGCGTGAGCCATGGGTATCGCGCGTGTACCGCTGTGACAGGGGTTGCGTTGTCGTCGATGGGAATTATCGTGTCAGCAGGATACGAAGTGAACTTGGTCGTACCGACATTCCGATTCGGTGATCTGTCGGGGTGCGCGAGATGTCGCCGTGTCGGTGGCCTCGATCGTGTCGCCGAGCGGCATGTCCGTCGGAAAGCGCCCATCGGTCTCGAGGTCTTGGGAGTCATCAGCGTTTAGACCTGATCGCGGGCACTACCTCATTTCTGGGCCGCCTGCGGCGCCCACGCACCGAACGGCCACGACCCCGAAGGACGACGAACCATGGCGTACGAGAGTGTGAACCCGTACAACGGCGAGACAGCGCAGACGTTCGACGAGCTGAGCGGTGCACAGTGGGAGACCGCAATCAGCGAAGCGGCAAAGTGCTTCGGCACGTGGCGTACGTCGTCGTTTTCGATGCGTTCGGATGTCGTGTCGAACGCGGCCGCGATCCTGCGCGCCGAGGTCGACCGCTTCGCCCACCCCGTCACCGAGGAGTTCCTGGCGCCCGAAGTGCTCCGACCGCTATCGGGTGAGGCGACCGTCGCGAACGAACCGATCGGCGTGCTCTTCGGCGTGGAGCCATGGAACTTCCCGTACTACCAGCTCGCCAGGTTCGCTGCTCCGAACCTCATGGCCGGGAACACGATCCTTGTTAAACACGCGGCGTCGGTTCCCCAGAGTGCCGCCCTCTTCGAGACGCTGTGGTCCGAGGCCGGTGCACCAGTCGGTGCGTACACGAACCTACGGATTTCCTACGACCAAGTTGGCAACGTGATCGACGACCCGAGAGTGGTCGGGGTGGCATTCACCGGGAGCACCGACGCCGGGCGCGCGATCGCAGCGCGTGCTGGTCAGAACCTCAAGAAGTCAACGATGGAACTGGGTGGGAGCGACGCCTTCATCGTCCTCAACGACGCAGATCTCGATGGCGCGGTCGAGTGGGCGGTCTGGGCGAAGATGAACAACACCGGGCAATCGTGCATCGCAGCGAAGCGTTTCATTGTGATGGATCGGCTCGCGGATCAGTTCCTCGACAATTTTCAGGCGGCGCTCGGTGCGCTCAAAGCGGGAGATCCGATGTACGAGTCCACGACCCTGGCGCCATTGTCTTCCGCAGCGGCACTGACCAAACAGCTCGATCGCGCGGTTGCCGCGGGCGCCGACGTTGTGATGGGTGGTCGGCGCGTCGATGTTCCTGGGGCATTTATGCAGCCAACGATTCTCACCGGCATCACGCCAGACAACCCCGCATACGTCGACGAGTTCTTCGGTCCTGTCGCGCTGTTCTTCCGTGTCGACAACGAAGAAGATGCAATCGCGCTCGCCAACGCCACACCCTTCGGTCTGGGTGGTTCGATCTTCACAAGTGACGTCGCCCACGGCCAGGAGATCGCAAGGCGTATCGACACCGGCATGGTCTTCATCAATCACCCGACATGGACCGCGCCCAATCTGCCATTCGGAGGGATCCTCAACTCCGGCTACGGCCGGGAGCTCTCGGCGCTCGGTATCGACGAGTTCGTGAACAAGAAGCTCGTGCGCGTCGCCTGGTTGGACGCAAAACCGTGACTGAGGCGGTGCCAGTCAGATCCGCACTGTGAGTCGCGCCTACGGACCGGCTGATCGGTCCACCGACTCCTGAGTGGGACTAGCGGCCAACTCTCGGATGACTCGGGCTACGCGATCGGTGCGCGCCAAGCGCCAGAGGCGTTCACGATGCGGATTACGTCCGGTGTCGCGACCTCCAACTCCCGGACGGCTTCGACGAGGCTCTCCTCGTCTGAAATGAACACGGCTACCACGCCCATTGTGCGCCCCGGAGCATGTGGCTGACTCCACGCCTGCTCGCCGGCGTAGCGACCGAGACCGCCGAGCATCACGCCTATCACCGCGCCGAAGAACGCTCCCATCCCGGCCGCTACCGCCACTGTCGCAAACTCATCTGCGATCAGCCAACCAAGCGCGGCTGTCGCAATCGCGCCGATCACGGCACCGAACGCACCTGCCACGACGATACGGCGATCTGGAAGATCGGTGACACTCTCGGAGTTCTCCTGTCCGTGGGCGACGACGGTTGGCTCGATGGGTCGGACAAGCATCGCCGCGGTGCGTTCCCATCCGGCATCGTGCATCCGTTGCAAAACGGTGAGTGCTGCGTCACCACCGATCACGTGGGCGACCACCGTGTGCTCCTCGAGAGGCACTGCACTCGTGTCGTCATGGCGCTCAGATCCACTCGGGTGTGGAGTGGGTTGATCGTCGGGGAGGATCGACGTCATCCAACCATCGGAGGTCCACACCTCGACCGTGTGGTTGGGGAACTGGGTGCGGGTGTATTCGAGAAGTGTTGTCACAACACATCGATACCCCAATTCGCTTCACTCAAACCGCGCCCAAGATGTCAGTCACGTATGCCGATCACACGTTGGCCCCGTCGAGTGCTCAGCAGGCGTGACACGGTTCGGCCCCTTGAGGCATTCCGCTCGGTTGGTGTACTGAGAGTCGTTTCCGGGGAAGACCAACCTAGGGTTGAGCGACGTACAGCGCAATCTTGCCCCGTGCCCGTCCGGTCTCGCTGAGTTCGTGCGCGCGCTGGATGTCGGCGAGTGCGAACTCTGCGCCGACGATCGGGCGTAGCTGGCCGAGTTCGACGAGAGCAGTCAGTTCGTCGAGTGCTGCGACGTTCGGTCCGATCATCAAGAATGCGCTTCGCGCGCCGTGCTCTCGCGCTACTTCTTCCGACGGCGTCGAAGTGATCGAGACCAACATCCCGCCAGGACTCAACGTTGCCCACGATCGGTCCTGGGTCGTCCCTCCGATCGTGTCGAAGACGAGGTCGATGTCCTTCGCGGTGTCCTCGAAGGGTTGACTGGCGTAATCGATGAACTCGTCGACGCCGAGCGACTCGACGAGGTCGCGGTTACCGGCTGAGGCCGTGCCGATGACGAACGCGCCCTTGGCCTTTGCGATCTGGACAGCAAGCGAGCCGACTCCACCAGAGGCGGCATGGACGAGGACACGCTGTCCTGCGCCAACTTGTCCGATCGTGACGATCGCTTCCCATGCGGTGATGCCTGCGAGGGGGAGCGTGCCTGCTCCGATGTGGGAGATCGTGCGCGGCTTGATCGCCACTTCACTCTCACGAACAGCGATCAGTTCCGCATAGGTACCAGCCCGAGCGATGTCCGGCCGCGAGTACACGCTGTCGCCGACCTGGAATCGAGCGACAGACTTCCCCGTTTGTACGACGATCCCTGACACGTCCCAGCCCGGAGTGAAGGGCATCGTGAACGGCATCACCTCTTTCATGTGACCTGCTCGGATCTTCCAATCGACCGGGTTCACCGACGATCCGATGACTCTGATGAGAACGTCGTCATCGTTCGGTCGTGGGTCTGGAACGTCTCCGTAGCGCAACACTCCGGCGTCTCCGTACCCGTGGATCTGTACTGCCTTCATCGCAAGACCGTCCTTTGTTGCAAATGCAGTACCCATCAGCGACGTGGCCCAAACGAGTGAGACGCCAGGCGGTGGTCGGTGCACCCCTCGGCCACAGTTCGCTGATGGTTGTGATCGATCTGGGGTTGGGTCGTTGATGAGGTCCTTCGGCTCATGAACGCGAAGGCGGAAGGTCTCCATCTCGATGGTTTGGCCACGTACGCCGCCGGTATCAACCCGTCTGCAATGATCCTCAACCATCAGGTTGATAATGTCGGGCGGTCGGAGAAGATTGTCAACTATGAAGTTGAATATCGGTGCGGTTGACGACGACTTGTCGGGCGTGTTCATGGCGTTGGGCGATCCGACTCGCCGGGCGCTTGTTGCTCGGCTCTGTGACGGTGACGCCACCGTCGGCGAGCTTGCTGAGCCCTTCGTGATGTCGTTGCAAGCGGTCTCCAAGCACATCAAAGTGCTCGAGGACGCCGGGCCGGTCACCAAGACCACGCACGGGCAGCAACGCACGATTCACCTTGAAGCGGGGGTCTTTCATCTGATGACGAAGTGGATTGAGCGTTACCGCCGACAGGCCGAGCAGCACTACCAGAAACTCGATGCAGTGCTCGCCGAGATGGCGGGCTCTGGCACCGCAACGCGCTCGGCGACGAACCAGACCAACAGAAAAAAGAGTGCGTCATGACGACGACGACAACTACCTGTCCTCACGCGACCATCGAGGCCGATCCGAGTGTTCCGATCATGGTTTCCACCGTTCCTCGCTGGCGGCGCCCAGATCGAACTGCCTCGCGGCCCGAGCGTCGATGTTGACCCGGCAGCCGCCTGGCAGACCCTGGCCGAGGGAGTGCAAGCAGTGCTCGACGCCCCGACATCGGCCAACGCACCCTTCACCAACCCGCACACCGGCACCATGCCGGTCGCGGAAGCGATCTACAAGTTTTTCGCAGGCGACGTTTTCTTGCACTGCTGGAATCTCGCTCGAGCCACCGACCAAGACGACACCCTAAACCCAGACCGATGCGAGGAAATGCTTGCCGGCCTCGAACCCATCGACGACATTCTGCGTAGCAGCGGCCAATACGGGGCACGAGTTCACGTCGCTGACGACGTCCAAACCAAACTCATTGCCTGTATTGAACGGATCATCAAGATCCGCAGCACCGAAGCGGTGGCTCAGCGGTGGCGCGGCGAGGACTTGTACGAGGAACTTGCCGATGATCTCGACGACGGGGAGCTACTTCAGTTCGCCATCGAGACGACCGACGGGCACGTCGTCGGAATGGTGCAGTTCTCCGAGGAAGGGGACTCCGACTACCGGCACGCGTCGATCGACATCTTCATTGATCCGGCCGCTGATAATCACGCGGCCATTGCTTGCTATTCGGTGGTCGGCTTCAAGCCAGTTGGAATCACGCGTTCCTACGAGCGCAGCGCAGATGGGTCGTGGTCCGATGGGCTGCTCATGGACATGCTCCACTCTGATCGGCCATCGCAAGGATCAGGCGGCTGGTCCCCATAGACCGTCGAGCAACGCCGGTGGTGTGCGGCCTCAATCGGCGGCCACGGGGTGGTCGTGGTGCCAGCGTACGGCGCCCGGGGATGGCCACAGCGGACCGATGATCACATGGGAAGGATCCGAGGCGATGGAAGTGAGCCAATTCCACGCCTCATCGGGCGCGTAGTGCTGTAAAGGACACGGGCCGGTGGCAAGGTGTAGCGGCGTCACGGCGAGGTGCCCGACAAAGGTCGCGGCGTTCTCGCCATCGCCCACATGGAACGCGCAGTGACCGACGTTGTGCATGCCGGTCCATTCGGCGGTTACGCCTGGTGCCAGCTCATCGCCATCGCCGAAGGTGTCGACCAGGCTGGCATCGATGAGCGTCTGGATCGCCGTGGCGAGCTGACCCGCGAGTGGATCTTGCACGAAGGACTGCAGGGCACGGTCGCTCATGAGCAGGCGTGCATTCGGGAAGAATGGTCGCCAACCGCAATCGTCACGGATCGCGCTGAGACCGATCGACTCGATGTGCGACAGCAGCACAGTGTCGACGGACTCGATCGGGATGCCCGCCGCGACGAACGCCGCTGCGTACCCCGCTTGGTGTGCGGCCGTGCTCGCAGGGTCGTGGAGAATTTCGTCGATGTTGCCGCTCGGATCGACGGCGATGTGGCGCCCAGCCGTGCTGATTACCCAGACGCAACTCGCCGCTCGGACCTGCCCGTCGTCGGCCCACATCGGCGCAGCCCACGGCACAGCACGGACCTCGTGGGGCGTGAGGCCCACCGCTGCCGGGTCGATCGAGGCGTCGAGGTAGAGCACACGCGTGAGAACGACATCGCCGAGCGTGAGCACTGTCGTCACGCGTTCTAGTTCAGCACACATTCAGTGGCGGCACCAGCGAACTCAGGTGAGTGCTGGATCTCTGGACCAGCGCCGTGGCCGGTCATGAGTGGGCGTTGACCAGACGGTGCAGGGTGGTCCATCCCAAGAGCGCCATCGTCGGGTTTGAGTGCCGGTAGTACCAGAAAGTCCCCACACCGCCTTCAGGCGTTCACCCTCGCACGACGTCGGTTGCCGTACGGCAGCCTCTGGATGCCCACGCTCACGTCACAGATGACATTCAAGCACCCGCGCATGACCGATCCGGTGACGGACTGCATCGCCATTTCGTGTCCGAATCGTTGTGGCGGTCCGACCTTCACCAGTTGCTTCCTAGGCCACGATCTCGACGCCGGGTCGCGCGGCACAGGCCGTGGCGAACGCACTGAACTTGGCCATGTCGGCCTCGTGCTGCTCGGCGGTGAGATTGTCCCGGCTGGCATCACGCCGTAGCCGGCGAGTGAGGCCAGGCACGGCGCGAGGTTGCGCCCTACACGCCCCGCTTGGGCTTGAGGGACGGAACACCGAAGGGAGCGCAGACTGTTGAAGCCAATTCTGACGGTTGCCCAGCGCGCTCGAGTAGGGCACCGCACACGCGCGATCGGGGAACTCTCACCGAGCTGAGAAGGTCCGGCCTCGCCGGATCCGGATCGGACCCTTGCACGATGACGGGTCGACCACGCGTCCCCCTTGGGTGATCTCCACCTCGCCGGCGGCGACCAGTCGGCGTGCTGCAGCACGCGCAGGTTCCATGAGACTGTGCCAACCGTCGGGGTCGACCGACTGAGCGGCCTCGCTGGGGCAGATCGTCGCGCCACCGGCGCGGGCCGCCAGCAGCGTGAGAATTGCGGTCTGGAGCGTCGCGTCGACAGGCTGTATCCTCCGGCGCCGGCAGCGGTCGGAGCAATAGCGCACCTCGTCCCAGTTCGACGCCCACGATGCGCGCCAGACCATCGTCCGCCCGCACGAGACGCAGACCTTTGGCTCAGGTGTCATTCCGGCGCGTCGGCGAACTGCACCGGCGGGGAGTCAACGGACGAGACAGCGGCGGATGTGGAGGACATGGATAGATCGCCTCGTGAGACAAATGGGGGTCGGTGCCCGAAGACGATGCGGCCCGGATCGAATGCCGGGCCGCATCGTCTGTGCGTCAGGAATGCGCCGCGTTGGGCACGTCGACAGCTTCGTCATCTGCATAGTCTTCCATTGCAGGCGCGTAGCCGTCCTCTCGGGACTTGGTCAGCGCGATCGCAAACACCAGCAAACCGAACAGTGGCTTGGCGAGTACGTCGCCGAGCGAGTACATGACCTGCCGGGCGACCTCGGCCTTCGCTTGGTCGTCGATGAGCGAGGGAAGCATGTACGCAATGGGGTAGACGCCCCACGTGATGAGGACGATGTAGCGAAGCGAGCCTAGGAGCTTGCGCACCGGAGCGCTTTGGCGCCCCAGCGAGCGACCGAGCTCCACGAAGAGCACATAGAGGATGTAGAGGAACGGGATCGTCGACGCGATACCCCATAGCGTGCGAGCGGAAGACTGGGGGTCGGACAGTTCACCGGGCCAGCCGAGCGCAATCATCGCGATCGCTGCGACGGTGAGGCGCGTCAGCAGGCTTCGCGTCTGGATCTTGCTGAGCTTCAACACGATCACCAGCTCGGCCAGCAGCAACGGGACAGTCAGCAACCAGTCGACGTATCGGTAGCCCTCGTTGAACGGCACGCCGTTCTGCACGAACTGCTTGCCGTCGAAGCTGAAGGCAGACTTCCATGACCCGAAGATGCGTACATAGTGGTAGAGGGCAATCGCGACCACGAGGGTCGACAACGTGATGGCCATGCGGTGGCGTGGGGCAACCCGATTCCTGTTGAGCAGGAAGAAGAGGAACGCCGCACCCATGCAGGCGATGACAAACGAGAAGGAGTTGTAGACGAGGTTGTATCGCCCTTCGCTCAACGTCAGGTTCATGGAAGTACTCCTTGATGTTGATGCCGCTGATTCGGCAGCGGCAATGTTTATCAGAATTTGGCTAAAATTAGCACAATTGAGCGCGAATAATCTTCCAGTGTCAACTACGGTCCCGGCGGTGGGATTGCGAACAGGCGACGATATTGAGTTGCAGGACGCAGCGGATCGCTTGGCCGTCCACTATCAGACGGCTTATCGGTGGGTGCGGGCAGGCCGGCTGCCGGCTCAATTGGTGGATGGCCGTTACCTGATTTCCACGGATGCGCTCGAGGCCGTGCGTCTGCAACGTCGGACTCCCGGCCGACCGACAGTGCCGACTCAGGCACGCTTGGAGCGCCAAGCTCAGCGCGTACACGATGCGTTAATCGAGGGCGACGAGGCGCTCGTGCGCGCCATTGCCCGAGACTTGGTGAGCAATGGCACGCGACTCATCGACCTGATCCAGTCCGTATTCGTGCCGCCTCTGCGCTGGATCGGCCAGAAGTGGCACGACGGTGAGATCGCAATATGGGTGGAGCACCGTGCCTCGGCCATCGTCGAACGCACCCTGGGTGAACTCTCCCCGAACCCTCGGGGCCGTCGGCGTGGCGTCGCCATGATCGCCGCTGTGTCCGGCGATCGGCATTCATTGCCTACTACCATGGCGTCTGTGGCGTTGCGCGACGCCAACTGGCACGTACACCATTTGGGTGCCGACATGCCTGGCGACGATTTGGTGCGTTTCTGCGCTGAACACGACATTGATGTCGCTGTGATCTCGCTGACCAACCCCGATGTCGCAAAGCTGGCGAAGGCTGCCGCCAAACGAATCCGAAACACGGGCACCCCCGCCATCATCGGTGGCCCCGGTCGAACGCTCCACGATCTCGTCGGCGAAGTCACGGTGGCGACGTCACCTCCTCAGCAGAGGACGAACTGACCGATGCCACCTATGCCGAACCCAACCCCCGACGATGCCGCCCAGTGGGTCGGGCACCATCTCGGTCACCTCGTGTGCGACCCAGGTGCGGTTGCACAACCGGCCCGGCGCGGTGGGCAGCGGGCTGCGGACGCAGCGCTCGCAACGCTCGATGTCAAGGGCTACGCCAAGCACAGAAGTCAGGTGCATCCGTTTCAGAGCCGGGGGGCAACGGCGCTCTCGCCATACATTCGCTACGGGCTAATCACCTTGGCAGAAGCGGCCGCCGCCGTAGATGGTGCGCCTGCGGCAGACCGCCGAAAGTTCGTCGACGAGCTGTGGTGGCAGGAGTACACACGCCACCTGTACGCACGCGTCGGTTCACGCAACGCAGCCCCGATTCGACGCCAACCCGCCGTCGCGGAGCAGGCGTGGCCGCAGGTGATTCGCGATGACATGGTGTGCATGCAGCGCGTGAGCGACGAACTGGAACGGTCCGGCTGGCTCGTGAACCAGACCAGGATGTGGTTGGCGTCGCACTGGTCCGTTCGAGCCGGTCACGACTGGCGTGATGGCGAAGATTGGATGTTCCGCCACCTGCTCGACGGCTCGCGAGCAGCGAACCGGTACGGTTGGCAATGGTCGGTCGGCGCGATGACCTCGGACGCGTACGGTTTCTCACGTTGGCAAGTCGAGCGACGTGCGCCGGCGTGGTGCGCCTCGTGTCCTCTTGCGTCGGAGTGCCCGATCCAAGACTGGCCCACTGCATCTCCAGGCGAACCGATGGGCGACGCGCTGCTTCGCGCTGGTCCTGATCTTGCTGGCCCGCACGAAGCAGTAATTACGGCAACGCCCGACCGAGTATGGCTCACTGCCGAATCGCTCGGCGACCGAGATCCGGCGCTCGCCGCATGGCCCGGCACGGCAGCGGTGTTCGTATTCGACGAACCCCTGCTGCGACAGCTCCGCCTCAGCACCAAACGCCTCGTGTTCCTTGCCGAGACCCTGGCCGATCTTGCCGAGCAACGACCGCTGCACGTGCTGCTGGGCGACCCCATCACGGAGCTGCGTGATGTTGCCCTTGCGTCGACATTTGCGCCGGTGCCCGGTTACCAGCGTCGCGCAGCGCGCCTGAACGTGGTTGCGACCCATCCCTACCCGTGGATGAGGCGACCGAGCGGGGGGAACGTCCGCAGTCACAGCGCCTGGATTCGGTGAAGAGGTCTCTCGGCCCTAGGCTCTCTCCGCAGAAACGATGATTCTAGGAGTATGCGACCAGAGATTACGCGTCGGGTGGACTTGGCGATTCGCGCGTTGGCGTGGCTCGGGAGTTCACCCGGGCGGGTGAAGTCGTCGGCGTTGGCCGAGCGATCGGACACCACGGTGTCACTTGTGCCGCAAATTGTCGGAGCGTTAGTGCGCGCGGGTTGGGTGCAGTCCGGTCCCGGCCCGACCGGGGGCACCGCTGTCGGGTTCCGCTCAGCGAAGTCAATGTGCTGCAGGTGATCGAAGCCGTTGACGGGGCAACCGACATCGGACGCTGTGTGGTTGCTGATCGTCCGTGCCGCGCCGCAGATCCGTGCGTGTTACACGAGGCCGGGGCGCTCGCTCGAAACGAACTGGTCGTGGCGCTGCAGTCGGCGCCGAAGTCGGGTGTCTCAACGGAGAAGGAGTAGCAGATGGTGAAGATCGATGCATCCACAACGTTGGCCGAGGCGGTCGACGCGTTCCCCCAGATGGCGCGCGAGTTCGAGCGGCGAGGTCTGGACTACTGCTGCGGTGGCGGCCGCACACTCGGCGAAGCATGTGCGCTCATCGGTGTCGATGCGGACGCGACAGTTGCCGAACTCGCGACAGTGGTCGCGACTGACGTGCCCGCAGAGTGGACGACGATGTCGGCAGGTGTACTTGTTGATCACCTCGTGACCACTCATCACCGCTACCTGTGGGACGAGATGCCACGGGTGACGGCGCTCGTCGACAAGATCGTGTCGGTCCACGGCGAGCGCCATCCGGAACTGGTAGAGGTCGCGTCGTGCTTCGCGCAGGTGCGCGCAGATCTCGGACCACACATGTTGAAAGAAGAGCGCATGTTGTTCCCGATGATTCGCAAGCTGGCGAAATCGACTGGTCTGCCGTCATTTCACTGCGGCTCTTTGCGCAACCCGATCTCGGTGATGTTGAGCGAACACGACGCAGTCGGCGACCTACTCGCCCGGCTCCACCGCCTGACCGACGGTTACACTCCGCCGGCGGATGGCTGCGCATCGTACGTGGCGTGTTTTGTGGCCATGGCTGAACTGGAGGCCGACACTCATCTGCACATCCACAAGGAGAACAACGTGCTGTTCCCGATGGTGGTGCGCCTCGAAACCGAACGGGCAGCGATGGCAAGCGGATGATCGCGTTGGCAAACCCGATCCCGCCAACCGAAGACGAAGACCCACCGTGCTGGAGCCACCTGCTCGAGGACATTCGCGGCGACATCGTCGACCGAAATGACATCGAACTGCTCGTGCGCAACTTCTACCGCGACGCGGCAATGGACGATCTGCTCGGCCCAGTGTTCGAAGCCGCGCACGTGAAATGGAACGTGCACGTTGCGACGCTGATCGACTTCTGGGCCTGGCAACTGCTGGGCGAACCGGCTATGACGGGCAACCATTGCGGGCGCATGAGCCTGTACATAAACGGACACCGCTGTCACACGCGCACTACGAACGATTGGGTCGAGCTGGTCTGTGACACGGTCGACGTCTCGTTCCAAGGGCCGCGCGCCGAGATTGCCAAGGGGCGCGGTCGCAAGATGGCGGCAGCGATGGAACGGCTACTGGCGGGAGTGTCGGCCGACGGCACGGAACCTGTCGAACCAATGTGGCGGCGCGTCGATGCTGTCTGACACGACATCCACTACTGAATCAAACCACCGACCACGTTGATGGTCACGCCGATGATGACCGTGCCGAAGACGTACCCGAGCAGTGCGTGTCGCGTGATCGCGCGACGGATGGTTTGCGTTGAGATGTTGGTGTCGGACACTTGGAAGGTCATGCCGACCGTGAATGCGAGATAGACGAAGTCGAGGTAGTCCGGGCACGTGTCCTCGTTGAAGTCGACTCCTCCCTCAGGATCGTTGAAGTACAGGAGCGCGTAGCGCAGCGTGAACACGGTGTGCACCGTCAACCACGAAACCGCCACGGTTCCCACAGCGGCCGAGGTCATCCACGCCTTCATGCCGCCGGAGTCGTTCTTCGCCGCGATCAGCGTCAGGAACACGCCGATCAGACTCATGACGCTGGCGACCAGCACAACGAAGTCGAAGGCGGCTCGACTACTGTCCTCGCGCATGGCGGTCGCCCTCGTCACCTCACCGTCGAGAATCGGGATGAACATCCAGATCGACCCGACGAGAATGATCGCAGCGACGTCCCACGTACCGAGCACCGCCAGCTGCCAAGGCGCGAATTGCGCGATCACGATGCCGACGATGGCACCTGACACGCCGGCGGTCATCAGTCTCTGCCCTTGGGTCATCGCCAACGCTGCCGACCCCAGCTTGCCCAGCTCCGGTGCGCTGTGTGTGCGCGCCGAAGCGCCGGCTGGCGGGGTCTGTCGCGTTCGCTGGGAAATACTCATCGGCGATCTCTACCCCGGGCCTCGGCTGATGAAACCGCTGCCGCGAGCGTGGAGACCCGCGCCCAAATCTCAGGCGCGCAGGATCCTTTCCATCGTCGATGTTCTCGACGCGGACGCCGCACACAACCCCAGTGATCAACGAGACCCTCGGGTTCAGTTGAGCATCTGCAAAGAACTGGTCGAATGTCGTGCCAGCTGCAAGGAGTTCCTGCAACCTAGCTTCGTCGACCCTGGGAGCCACTCGATGTCCTGATCTAACTCGGTCTCATGCGCCCCTTGCGCTCGATTTTGGACACATAGTGGGGATACACCGCCGCGACACTGGTTGTGAAGATTCGATGCATGACTCGCGAGCCTATGGTTGCGAACCGTACGAGATGGAAACTGTGTATTTGGGATCGCTGTGCGCCGCCCAATACGCATGGCGCAACTGCATCGTCAGCGGACCCGGCACGCCGGAACCGACGAGTTCACCGTCAACGGTCGCTACCGGCATCACCCCGCCCGCAGTGGAGGTGAGAAAGACTTCGTCGGCACCACGCAGTCCGTCGATGGTGAGCGTTCCGAGGCGGGCCGGGATGCCGAGATCGGCGGCCAGTTCGAGCACCGTACGGCGCGTAATGCCTTCGAGTACGCCACTCACTGGACTCACGAACATGCCATCGACGCGAGCGAAAACGTTGAACCCGGGACCCTCGGTGACGTTGCCGTCGGCATCTGGCAGCACAGCGGTGACGCCGCCGCGTTCGTAGGCCTCAAAGAGCCCGCGACTGAGATCGCCCCAGTGGAAGTTCTTCACCGTCGGGTCCACCGAGTTGGCAGGGATGCGTTGTGTCGTCTGCGACACGACGAGGTGCGTGCCGACGAGCTGGTCGTCGGGTGTGATGATCCATACGTACGGGATGGCATACGCATAGAACCGGTTCTCGTACGTGCGTGGGTCACGGCTGCCACCGCGAGGTATGCCGCGGGTGACGATCATCTCGACGTACGCCTCGCGTAGCCCCGAGCGCGCCACACAGCCGACGAGGATGTCGCGCATCTCGGACTTGGTGACCGGCGGGTTCAGCTTGAGCTTGTGCCAACTCTGTTCGAATCGATCCAGGTGATCGTCGAGGCGAAAGAACGAACCGCCCCACACACCTACGACGTCATAGGTGACATCAGACCGGCTGAAACCGGCGTCGAGCACGCTGATGGTGGCCTCGGCCACCGGCACGAACGTGCCCCGAATCCAGGCACAACCTTCATCGAAACCAGACATGAGTCCGACACTAGAGCGCAGTAAACGGAAGCGGGGATCTGAACCCAGCGTTGCTCGGCGCGGCAATGCAAAACTAAGCGGATCCGCTAAGATACGGTCGATGATCTCCGGCGACATGCTGTATGAATTGCGGCGACGCGCTGGCCGCACTCAGGCCGACGTCGCAGACGCAAGCGGCATCCCTGCGTCGGTGATCAGCGCATATGAACGCGGGCGACGTCAGCCGAGCATGGCGAATGCCTCACGCATCATCGACGCTCTTGGATACTCGGTGAAGTTCGACTTCGTGCTTGACCCCGCCGAGCAGGCACGTCGACTTCGCGATGTGCTCGAACTCGCCGAAACGCTGCCGTACGAACCCCGACCTCTTGCGACGGCACGACGATGACTCTGCCCAAAAAGGGCCTCGTCGCTCGCATTCTCGCGATCTGCGAGTCGCTCGAACAGGCAGGAATTCCCTGGGCGCTCGGTGGCGCACTTGCGCTTGCGTACGCGACAAACGAGCCACGCGGCACGCGCGACATTGACGTCAACGTTTTCATCGCGGCGAATCAAGCGCAGGCCGTGTTCCACGCGCTGCCGCCCGGCGTGGTTTTTAACGACGCCGACGTTCTGGAGGCAGCCGTGCGCGATCAGGTTCGACTGTGGTGGGACACAACCCCCATCGACATCTTCTTCGCGGTCGATCAGTTTTACTTCGGCGTGGCGGAGCGTTGTCGCACCGTGCCATTCGAAGGTCGCCGCATCAAGGTCTTGTCGGCCGAGGACCTCGCGGTTTTCAAGGCGCTGTTCGACCGCACCAAGGACTGGGCCGATATCGAAGCGATGGTCGAGAGTAACGCCATTGATCTCAATCTGGCAGCTGATCGACTCGGTGGTCTGCTCGGCGCCGATCCACGCGTTGGGCGATTGCGAACGCTCGCCGTAGCCGGCAACCGGTGACGGTGTCCGTCGAGTACCGGGCGCACTCGACGGACACCGCGACCGCAGGCTGACGAGACCGCGTTACGTCACTGCATCGTGCTGACGGCGAGTTTCTTGTGCGGCCGGTGCAGTGCGTCCTGCCACGTGGCGGCGCAGCGGTGGAATGAGATGGTGGACTCGGCACCGCAGTTGCGGTTCACGTCGAACTCACAGAGCGCGTCGCAACCAGCCCCAGTTTCGACGCTTCCGAGTCGGCGGCCGAGTCGGTTGTTGCCGTTGAACCACGACCAGGCCCTCTCGACCATCATGATTGCGGTCGGATCGTCGGTCACGAGGTGCATCGCCATGGCAGCGTCGGCCAATGCCGCAGCCTCGAGCGGTTGCTCGTCGCCAGACAGGTGTAGGTCGGCGCCGGGGCACAGGCCGAGGTGACCGGGGAAGCGGTAGTAGCCACGCGACGTGCAGAGGCGTTCGAACCAGCGGAACATCGCTACACCGTCGGCGATCAATTGCTGGTTGTTCGTGCGCGCGCCGACACGGATCATGGCCTCGGCCAGGCGGGCGCTGTCGTAGGTGAGCTCAGCCTCCGGCCAAAGCCACGCAGGGTCTTGGCCCGGCCGCAGGCGACTCAGCGCGGACTCGACCACGTCGAGGTTTTCAGCCATTGCGTGGGCATGACTATCGGCGGCGACGATACCGAGCGCCGTATACGCCAAGTTGTGGGAGAATGGGGTCGTTGCGGCTCTTGCGGTGAGCATGCTGAATAGCTCGACGGCCTCTTCGACGTGGCTGTCCTCGCGGATCAGCTCGCCCAGCCCCCACATGGCGCGGCCGACGTGATCGCCATCGTGGGGCTCGTCGAGCCAGTTGCGGTTCCACGACATGAAGTTGCGCATCGAGCCGCCGCCGCCCAGAGCGGCAGCTCGCAGGAACGCGAGCATGCGGGTGATCGTGACGTTCCAGTAATCGGATTCGGCGGGTTCGCGGGCCCATCGCGCGGCCAACGGCAGCAGGCGGGCAGCGTCGTCGACGCAATAGCCCTCCTCCAATCTGGGTATGCGCAATGCGGCGTGCTGCAACATGGCGCTGTCGTCGCACAGGGCACGCACATGTGTGTGCGCCGGGGCTGGAGCAGTGAAACGGTCAATGGTGACCGAATCGGCGCGGGCCGACTCGTGCATCGCGTCGTCGAGAACCTGCCTCAGGGTTCGGGCTACCGACGGCCACGACAGCGAGGCTGACAGATTCTTCGCAGCCGTGAGGGCTGCATTGCGGGAGGCGCCGTCGCGAAGCACGCTTTGCAACGCGGCAGCGAACGCGTCCGTTGCGGCGAGGATGCTGCCGATGTCATCGATCGGTAAGAAGCGGTCGAGGAAGACGACGTGCTCGAGGACGCCCAACTCTCTTGCGAGGTTAAGCAGGCCGTCGCGATAGCCCTCGCCCTCATGACGCAGAACACCGGGATGGGTGCGTCCAGCGATCACGTAGCGAAGATCGGGCCACTCGGCGACCAGCGCAGGCAACGCGCTGATCGTCTGCTCCAGGCCCTTGCCTCGCGAGAGCAGACCAAAGGTGGACAGCAACGGACCCTGCGCGGGCAGGCCGAGTTCGCGGCGGGTGGCCGACGTGCACACGGGCTGGTACAGCTCGATCGGTGCGCCGTGGGGTACCACGCGTAGCGACTGGGCCGCAGCGAGTTCCTGTTCCAGGACCAGTTGTCGAGCAGTGGCGGTGAAAACGGTGACGGCAGCGGCATGACGGCACAGGGCTTGCAGTACGGTCGCCTACGAAGCACTGAAGATGGGGTAGCACCGTGTGCAGTGTCACCACGTACGGCACGGTCAACCGCTCGGTGAGCCGCAGCAGCGATGTGCCGTCAAGCCCCCCGTGAATGCCGAACTCGTGCTGAACGAGCACCACGTCGACGATGGAGCGATTCAGCCAGGCGGCAGCCGCCTCGTAGCTCTCGGGGGCCGAGCTGTCGATCGAGGGTTGGCCGTGAGCGCGTTAGATGACGGCCTCGTTGCTTACAGGGCCTTCTGGCACGTCTGGGTCGACCAGCAGGATCGTGACGTCGACGCCGAGGTCACGCAGCGACGTCTCGACGTCGGCGGTAAATGTGGCAATGCCACAGCGAGTGGGAGGGTAGGTACCGATGATGGCTACATGCACGGTCCGGTGTACCCGCGCTCTTGCGTCCTTACACGTGACGCTTCGCCTCGCTGGTCGTCTACGCGGCAGCTCGCGGTGTTCTTTCGAGCTCGGCGATCAGCTCGAGAAGATGGGCTGGTTGCCTGGTCGCGCCCCGAATGTCGAGCGTTCGGCCCTCGCCTTCGACGGCGAGCCTGGATGCGACAAGGGCACCGAAGCCGCTGCAGTCCATAACGGCGACATCTGCGAGGTCGATCATCGTAGTTAGGTGGTTGCCAGCGGTCGAGGCCGTGAAGAGCTGGTTCCTAGTGGCCAAATCAAGCTCGCCGGTGACCTGCAGGACACATGTGTTGCCCTCGAGGTGCGGGGTGATAATCAGTTCGCAGGGCGGCGCAACAAGAGACCTCGCTGCGGGTTCAGACGTGAGTTGTGTGATGGTCATGTTGTACCTCCTGAACAGAGGGCGGAACCAAGGTCCAGAGTGACGCTGCGTCGAGAGGATAAACCGCCCGACCTCGACATGGTACAACCGATAGGCCTCGGGCGATACCCCCGTTTTCCACCCATTGCACGAGCTGTGAATCCTGCGTCTCGGGTTCTGGACGGCGCTTGCGCCGTGCGCCGACCTTCGCGTTCGCCGACCACGAATTTCCGTTTGTTGCGCATCGAAAGCGGGTACAGCGGCACTCGCACCGCTCACCAACGCGGCTGGTCCGAATACCCCGCCTACGACTTCACAGGAGAACTGATGAACGACCCGATGAGCGCACCGAAGGCGTTATCGATCACGGCCTTGCCCGTGAGGGCATCGCAACCATGAACAAGATGGACGACGAGCCAGGTTTCGGTGCAGCCGCTCACGCGGCCGGCGCAGTCCCCGCAGCGCACCGATGCCCGCGAATCCCGCCGAGCCGCGTCCCCTGCGGGCCGACGGACGCGCGCCCTCCGCGACGATCACCACACACGCTTCAGAGTGGGCACCCAAGCGCACGTCCCCCACGACAAGATCCGACCACCTGAGCGCTGGGCCACGGGCGTTCCCGCCATCGCCAACACCGCCAACCGCACACTGCGGTCGATGGGTCCGCGACGAACCCTCGCGGCCCTGAACGTGATCAATCAGCCCGGTGGTTTCGATTGCCCCGGCTGCGTCTGGCCCGAGCCTCCTCCCGGAGAGCGGCACCGCATCGAGTTCTGCGAAAGCGGTGCGAAGGCCGTCGCCGGGGAAGCCACCACGGCCCGGATCGACGAAGCATTCTTCGCCAGCCATTCGCTCGCCGATCTCCGAGAACGGTCTGACTTCTGGCTCGGCAAGGCTGGTCGGCTGACCTCTCCGATGATCAAGCGTCCGGGCGGCACCCACTACGAACCGATCGGATGGGCTGAAGCCTTCGCCGAGATCGCCGCACAGCTACGTGCGCTGGACAGCCCCGATCAGGCGATCTTCTACACGTCGGGCCGCACGGGCAATGAAGCTGCGTTCCTCTATCAACTCCTCGGGCGAAGCTTCGGTACGAACAACTTGCCCGATTGCTCGAACATGTGCCACGAGCCGACCAGCTTCGCGCTCGGCCGGTCCATCGGCATCGGCAAGGGCTCCGTGCACATGGCCGACTTCGCGCTCGTCGATGTGATCGTCGTCGTCGGCCAGAACCCGGGCAGCAACCACCCGCGGATGCTCACCACTCTCGAACAGGCCAAGCATGCCGGCGCGCGCATCATCGCAATCAACCCGCTGCCCGAAGCGGGACTCATCCGCTACAAGAATCCGCAGACCGTGTGCGGACTCGTCGGGCACGGCACCGACATCGCCGACATCCATCTGCCCATCCGCCTAGGCGGCGATCAGGCCCTGTTCCAACTGTGGAACCGCCGTCTCCTCACCGACGTCACCGCTCGGTCGACGTTTGTGGACCACGCTTTCATTGCCGAACACGCGTCGGGCTTCGAGAACCTCGAACGCCACCTCGCGGGCCTCGATGAGAGTGCCTTGCTGGCCGCCCCCGGCCTCAGCGCCTCGGCTGTCGACGAAGCGTTCCTAACGATTGCCAACGCACGCCGACTGATCATCTGTTGGGCGATGGGCGTCACTCAACACGTGAATGCGGTCGCGACAATCGCTGAGATGACGAACCTCGCGCTTCTCGGTGGCCACATCGGCAGACCCGGCGCGGGGCTCAGCCCGATCCGCGGGCACAGCAACGTGCAGGGGACCGCACCATGGGCATCTTCGAACGACCTGACGAAGCGCTGCTCGGCGGCAACTTCGTGCGAGCTACTCCCGACACGAACCTGACCGAGCAGGCGCTGTCCGGGGCGTAGCTGACCGTGCAGATCTCGACCAAGCTCAACCGCTCCCACATCGTCTGCGGTGACACCGCGATCATCCTTCCCACGCTTGGGCGTACCGACGTCGATCCAAGCACCGAAGGAATGCAGTTTGTGACCGTGGAGGACTCGATGAGCATCGTTCACGCATCAACTGGCGTGCTCGACCCACCTTCGTCGACCCTCCCGCAGCGAAGTGGCCATTGTGCGCGACCTTGCCGCCGCCCTGCTCGGCACCAACCACCCAGTCGATTGGATGGCGATGCGCGACGACAACGATCGCGTCCGCGACCACATCGCCCGCGTGATTCCCGGCTTCGATGACTTCAACCGACGCGTCCGTGTCCCTGGTGGGTTCGTCCTGCCGCACCCTCCGCGCGACTCCCGGCAGTTCCCCACCAGCGATGGAAAGGCGCAGTTCACGATCACGCACGTCGCAACCCGTGACCGTGCGCCAGGAACGTTGCTGCTGCAGACACTGCGCTCAAACGATCAGTACAACACGACCATCTACGGACACCACGATCGCTACCGCGGCATCAGCGGCGACCGCCACGTCATCATGCTCAACGCGGAGGACATCGCCCGTCTCGGGTTCGCCGACGGCGACCGGGTCGTCATCGTCAGCGCTCTTGCAGGGCCAGATCGTCGTGTCTGCGGCTATCGCATCGTGGCCTATCCGACGCCCATCGGTTGCGCTGCTGCCTACTATCCCGAGACGAACGTGCTCATTGCACTCGACCACCACGGCCCCGACGCCCAGAGCCCCGCCGCCAAAGCCGTCCCCATCCGTCTTGAACGCTGGTCTCACGGACCCGTGTGACGCGGGCGGTACCCGGTTTCGAGGCCGGCAAGGTCCGTTGTACCCGAGTAGCAAACGGTCCTGGTCAATTCGACAGTCATGTGCGCGGCGAGAAACTCGAAATCGGTATCGACGTTGCGACGTTCTGCCGGGAGCGGAACCACCGAGCACGTGCGGGTTGCCGCGGCCAATCCCAACAACGCGTAGTGAACTTTGATGGTTACGCGCGTAAACCTCCCATCGGGTTCCGTCGGTGGAACTGCGTACCTTCGACAACGGGGGTGCAAAGCGGATCACGTCGTCGCCGACACGTATTACCGCTCCTCCCACGGTCACTGCCAGCCTGCCGGCGGTCAGTCGGCCTCCACCGAACGCAACACAGACGTCGGCGCGATCGAAACCTTGTGCCTGGCCCCACCACCAATGCTCCGGGAAGCCAGCACCCCAGTTCTTCTCGGCGTAGATCTGGGCTGCGTCGAACTCCCACCGTTCGCTTCCGACCGATGAGTGCCCAGACACCGCACCACCGAGCACGTGCGGGTGCCAGTACTGGCCGAGGAAGGGAACCGCCGAGAAAAGGCCGCCGCCCCCGAGAGTGTGCGGCCAACCGACGGCCTGATCGATCGACAGATCGACGACGGCGTCGTCGCCGAGGTGTATGTGCACGTGGTTGGCGCTCGCACGAAAGGCGCCATCACCGGCGGTCACGAAAAACGCATCCTGTCGCGAGCGCGCGTGCGGTAACACGGCGGAACGCACGACGCCGCCCGGCTCCGTGGCGATGGCGACCGTTGCCCAGTCGCCATCGGCGTGACGGTTGATGCCGCAGAGCACCACGACAACGCGTGATGGTGCGACATCGGTGACCCGCCAAAAGTAGATCTCCATCTGCGCGCGATGCGAAGGAAGAGGGTCACCAGAGGGGAGATTCGCGCCCGTGCGACGGTAGATCGCGTCGAGCCGTGCGATCACTGGGTCGCAACGCTTTCGCAGAGCGTCTTGAGGCCAGTCAGAATCTGCTCGGCGTCGTGTTCGTGGCGCTTCTCGAGCACCACTTTGTCAACGATGTCGCCAAGAAGTCCGAGCGGCGGGTCGTACTCAATCTCGAAGGTAACCAGCGATCCGTCGCCCTATGCGGCGACCTGCTGCACAACGGTGGCTGACCCGTTCGCCTTGGGTCCTTCGACTCGAATGGTTTGGTCAGGGACCAGCTCGGTCACTTCCCACTCCGTATCGACATCGATGTTGAGCACCTTGACGACCTGATCAAAGTGGTCTCCTACCGCAAGCGCGCGGCCCTGGCTCTTGCTGACGCCGACGGTCGTGTGCGAAAACTCCGCCAGTCGGTCGATGTCGGAGAGCACCCCAAACACCTTTTCGGGGCCGCACGAAATTGAAATCTGTCGCCGGATGTTTGTCACAATTCCTCTGAGTTTCTCGCCAATCAACGCGAGCCGGAAGCGGCTGCTGCCGTCTTCGATGCTGTGCGCTTGGCCGCTGAGGCGGTCTTCTTTGTGGCGGTGGTTGCCGTGTTACGGGTCGTCGTGGCGGCGCGCTTGGCAGTCGTTGCTGTCGTGCGAGCAGACTTCTTGGCCGACGTCGCGGTTGCCTTGGCGCCGGCCTTGACCGCCTTCGCAGTCGACGTGGCGCCGGTCTTGGCGCTGCGAGCCGTTTCCTGCACGCCTTCGGTTGCGGTGGAAGCAGCCGAACGGACCTCGTTCGCGCGCTTGCGCGTCGTCGAGGATCCAGTCGGAGAGACCTTCGGTCGATCCGAACGGGTGAGACGTGCAATGAGATCTTGGACGGCAGTGACGCCACCCTGAGCGATGCCACTGATATTGCTACCCACCCGGTCGACTGCGCCGGTGATCGTCCCGGCTACAGCTTGGGCGGGGCCGGCATCGGGCATGCGGGGATGTGGTCGCGTCGGGGCCGACTTCTTCGCTTGAGCCAACGTGTCACCGAGGTCGGCGAGTTCGTTGCGGCCGAGTTGGTTGCGCACCAGCGGGAAGAAGTCGCTCTCCTCCTCCTTGATGTGGTGACGCACGTTCTCCATCAGGACTGTGACCTTCGCGTCGAAGCGCTCATGCGCGGGGTCCATATCGACGAGTTCTGACAGCAACCATTTGACGATGTGGTGCTCCTCGAGGCTCTCGAGAGCGATGTCCTCGGTGTCCGGGACGGCGGCTCGGGCCACCGGATAGAAGACCTGTTCTTCGATCGCCGCGTGCACTGAGAGCTCCTCGATGATCCGGTCGACGATCTCGCGCTTTTGCACACGCGCTCGCTTGCCGGCTTGCTCGAATCGCTTGAACAGCAACTCGACGGTGTGATGGTCATTTTTGAGAAGTGTGATTGCATCCATGCCAGGGATCTACCCGCTTCGGCACCTGCCCAAACCACCTTCGCGACTCAGCCCAGCATCTTTCCGAGCTGACCCGACGCGGCGACCCCGTCGCGGTCGATGCGACTCTGTCGCACCAACCGGTCCACCTCGGCATCATCCCCGCGGGCGAGTGCAGCTCCCCAATGGTCGAGGGTGTTGCGCGGAGAACTCAGTCGATCCGTGCCTGCGGATGCGCTGGGCGGGAGAGCAGCTGGGACCATGACACTCGGTACCCGTCTTGCTCGCGACTCAGACTGACTTCTCCTTCGGATCCGCTTGCTCGTGATCGGTGCCGTGGTACTCGATCAAGAGCATCGTCGCGTCGTCGTTCAGGCCTTGGCCGACGTGCGCCCCCACCGCTGCCGACAGCCGACGTACCGTTTCTGCGCCGGGTAGGCCATCGAGGGTGGCGCGGATGAGGAAGTCCGCCAAGCGCTCGAGCCCGAAGCGACCGCTGCTGGACGAGGCAGACTCAGAGATTCCATCGGTGTGGAACAGCACGCGATCGCCGCGCTGCAGAGTCTCGTGCGCCACCTGCACCACCGGGCCACCGAGCCCCATCGGCATCGACGGCGAGCACTGCAGTTCGCCGGCGTACGTGCCATTGCGAACGAGCAATGGCAGCAGGTGGCCGGCGTTGATCCAGGTGAGCACACCAGTAGCCAGGTCGAGTGACGCCAGCTGACCCGTGACGTAGTTGGAGTTGCCGAAGTGCCGGGAGATCAACTCGTCCGCCTGCCGATAGGCATCGACGAGGCTGCTTCGCTCGCGGCGGCTGTTGCGCAGACTGTTGATGACCGCGGTGGACATGAGCACCGCAGGCATGCCGTGGCCGACCGCGTCGACGATGGCAATATCCAGCCGTCCAATGTTGATGGCGTAGTCGAACGAATCCCCGCCGATCTCGTAGGCTGGCTCGAGAATGCCGCTCACCGAAACTTCCGGGCCGGCGGATGCCAGTGGTGGAAGCAAATCCCACTGCGCCTCGGCTGCCGCTGATACAGGCTGTGCCCGCCGCGTGCGCAACCACACGTCGGTGTAGCGCCGCATCGAGATAATCAGCAGCACCAGCACGGCGGACAGATCAGCCTGCAGGTCCGGCAAATCAGCCCTTGCGTCGAGGACATCCAACTCCAACACGCCGATTCGTTCGCGACCATCCACCAAGGGGATCCACACGGTGGTATCGGTGGTGACGACTTCACCGGAGGCGAAGGCACGTCCAGCCATCGTGCCCTCGAGCCGGTACGGCTCGCCCTCGGGGCCGGCCGAAGTGAGCACCAGAAGGCAGTTCAGCGCGTAGTCGGCCACGTGTACCTGGGCTCGTTCGGCCCCCAGCAGGACCCGCGCGGTTTCGACCATGCCCCAAATGTCCGACGGACTGCTTTGGCGACGCGAATCCAGCAGGGCGCGAACCGACCGTCCGAGTAGCTCGTCGTTCGGTGTCTGCCCTCTCGTGCCCACATCGGCTCCTCGGTTCGTAACCGCCCAAGCCTACCCACTCACTTCAGCGGCTGACCGGAGTGACGATCACGGGACGCCACCACAGAGATGAGGTACGGAACCAATTGATGTTTGCCCGATGGGACCAGCGGGCACCTGAAGCGAACACTCAAACCACAGGAGACACTTCACATCATTGGTTTCATTTTCTTCCTTCTCATCATCGGCCTGATCTCCGGTTTCATTGCGCGTGCCCTCGTGCCCGGCCGTGATGCCCTGTCGGCCGGCGCCACCCTGCTGCTCGGCATCGTTGGTTCCTTTATCGGCGGCTTCCTCGGATACTTGCTGTTTCGCCACGACGCCAACGAGGGCGCCTTCCAGGCTTCGGGCATCATCGGTTCGATCATCGGCTCCGTCGTTGCCCTGCTCGTTTACCGCGCCGTGAGCGGCCGCCGTACGTTGAGTCGCTGACCCTACGACCTGATCAGGGCGATCAACGGGAAGGCGGTCATTGCGATGCCGGCGATCGAGGTCGCCACGAGCGATGCCCAGCCCAACCGGAACTTGCCGAGTACGCCCTGTGAACGAGCAAGGATCACGATCAGCAAGATTAGTGGCGGCGCGGTGATGCCGTTGAAGATCGCCGACAGGTACAACGCACGTATCGGATTCACTCCGATCGCGACAAGTGCGAGCCCGATCGCCATCGATGCAACGATCACCGCGTAAAAGCCTGGGGCGTCGCGCAATCTGCGGCTCAACCCCTCGTGCCAGTGGAACGCCTCAGCGACTGCGTAGGCGGTGGAGCCGGCCAGTACCGGCACCGCCAGCAAGCCGAGGCCCACGATTCCCGTGGCGAACAGCACCTTGGCGAAGCTGCCGGCCAACGGCTCGAGGGCCTGCGCAGCTTGCTCCGCAGTTCCAATGTTGACCGGTCCTGATGCTCCGAGCGTCACGGCCGCTGTGCACATGATTGCAAACATCGTGATGACTCCGGACAACATCCCTGTCCACACGTCGACACGCATGGCGATGATGTGCGAACGATCGATTGGATCTGCCTGGCCATCGTTGCGCTCCTCGACCTCCTCAGCGGCCTGCCAGAAGAACAGGTACGGCGAAATGGTTGTGCCGGCGATGGCAGTCAGGGCAATCATGGTCGCTGCGTCGAAATGAAACCGGGGAAGGAACGTGCGCGCTGCCACCGTCACCCAGTCGACGTGAACCACGGCGAGTACCAACACGTACGCCACGAGCGACAGCGCGAACCATCGCAGCACGCGTGAATAGCGGTGGT
>JAYUWK010000084.1:0-4519 GCA_043753895.1 Actinomycetota bacterium | reverse complement strand
TGCCGAAAAAGACTGCCGGCGCCCCGAAGGGCGCCGGCGGGCGATGTGGGCGGCGGGACCCTCTATCGCCATAGTCCAGGTGGCGGGACCTGGATAAGGGCACCCTATGCTTCAATTCCGCCACTGAAAAGGATCGATTCACCACTGCTCGTGATATCCGGCAGCTGCAATGCGCGATTCGCTTACTCTCGCAAGCAAGATGGTCACTCTACGTGAGCTTATCCGCGCGAAACGCATCAGAGATCACGACAGTCGCGAGCGTTCGTCACCATCCGTGACACCCGATAGTTCAGATGTGTGCAGTAGGTAGCATGGTGACATTTGTCACATTGAATGGGTGACTGGGGAAACAGGGCCGCAACCGGCACTCAGAACTGATGCGCCGACGGGCACCACGACGACAAGGTGCAGTGATCGCACGCCGGGCGACGGGCAGCGCAGATCCGACGCCCGTGGAGGATCAGCCGGAGCGAAAGATCGCCTCGCTCGGACGCTGGAATCATGGGATTGACGATCATCTCGACCTTCACCGGGTCGGACTCGTCGGTGATCCCCAACCGCGACGTCAACCGCAGCACGTGGGTATCGACGGGAAAGCCCGGCAGATCGAACGCCACCGTGCGAATCACGTTGGCGGTCTTGCGCCCAACACCAGCCAGGCTGACCAGATCCTCGAGGCTCGTCGGCACCTCGCCGTCGAAGTGATCGACCAGCCGCCCGGCCATGGCTAGGAGGTTTCTGGCCTTGCTGGCGTAGAACCCGGTCGAGCGAACCACCTCTTCGAGCGCACCCTGTTCGGCCAGTGCCAACGCTGATGCGTCGCACCAACGCTCGAACAGCGCGGGGGTCACCAGGTTCACCCGGGCGTCGGTGCACTGCGCCGACAGGATCGTCGCCACGAGCAGCTCGTAGGGCGACGAATGGTTCAGCTCGCAGATCGCTTCGGGGTAGACCTCCGCCAGCATCGTCGCCG
The DNA here is from genome assembly GCA_043753895.1 of Actinomycetota bacterium. Lineage (GTDB taxonomy): Bacteria > Actinomycetota > Acidimicrobiia > Acidimicrobiales > Ilumatobacteraceae > WLMZ01. The sequence continues at coordinate 3,546 of JAYUWK010000084.1, read as the reverse complement.
CCAACCGCGCTCGTCCCGCCGGAGACCGGGGTTTTCGAGGGGTGGGCCGGGCCGAGAGCGCCATGGCGTGACCCTACTGTTCCCCCTGGCAACAGGTTTCGGCTCCCAGGGCGATCACCAGCAGGCGCGGCGTCGACGTTACGATGGGGTAAATGACCGATGACGAGATATCCGAGTTGATCGGCTCAGGACCGGAAGTTATCGGCGGCCGACGATCCTGGTGGCTCCGCAATGCAAACCAGGAACGCCATGAGCGAGCACGACTTGCTGGTCTCCTGCCAGTTCGGACCGTCCATCAGCTCCGGCGCCCGCTTCCGCTCGAACACGAGCTGACCGACCCCGCTATGGCGATCAACTCGGCCAGCGAGGCGACCGATTTCAACTCGCGCCTCCATGCGTTCGACCCGGACACCGACGTGGACCGATGGATGGAGCTGAACCAGCGGGCGTTCGCCCATCATCCCGATCAGGGAACCTGGACCCATGCAGATCTCGACGAGCGACTCCGCGCCGACTGGTTCGATGCGCGGGGGTTCCTGCTCCACGAGGGCGCCGACGGTGAGCTCGACGGGTTCTGTTGGACGAAGATCCATCGTCGCGCCAGCACCCCAATCGGGGAGATCTACGTGATCGGCATCGATCCGTCTCGAACCGGTACCGGTCTTGGTCGTGCCATGACCCTGGCCGGTCTCCGCTGGATGGAGGAATTCGGCGGGGTCGACGTGGCGATGCTCTACGTGGAATCCGACAATGACGCCGCCCTCCATCTCTACCAGTCGCTCGGATTCATTCATCATCACGACGACGTCGCCTACGAACCCGACGAGGCGACGCTCGCCGACGCTCCGTCGGCGCCGAGCGCAGCCGAATGATGACGCCGTCGTGAACGCCTCGCCATGATCGCTCTGCGATGACCGCGCCGCCGAGATCGATTTTCGACCTGGACGGCCACGCTCTGGCCGAGCTGCTGGCCGATCAGCCGACGTACCGCGTCGAACAGGTCCGGGCCGGCCTGTACGAGCAGTTGTCACCGCTGTCGGAGATTTCGACGTTGCCCGCCGCACTCCGATCCGAGCTTGACCAACGCGCTCCCGAGTCGCTCGCAGAGTTGACCCGTTCCATCACCGACACCGGCGACACCATCAAGTTTCTCTGGGCCCTTCATGATGGCGCCACCGTCGAAACAGTCCTGATGTACAGCCCGGATCGGGTCACGGTCTGCATCTCCACCCAAGCCGGATGTGCCATGAACTGCAGCTTCTGTGCAACCGGCCAAGCAGGATTCGAGCGACATCTCAGCGTCGGCGAGATCGTGGAACAGGTCATCCGCTCAGCTCGGGTCGCGTCACCCCGTCGCATCTCCAATGTGGTGTTCATGGGCATGGGCGAACCGCTGGCCAACCTGGTCCCGACTGTGGAGGCGGTTCGGAGATTCCACGGCGAACTCGGCATCTCCGCCCGTCACCTGACGATCTCCACGGTCGGCCTGATTCCCGGCATCCGCCAACTCGCGCAGGAGCCGTTGCCCATCACGCTCGCCGTGTCCCTCCACGCCGCTCGCGACAGTCTCCGCAACGAGCTGGTCCCCATCAACAAGAAGTATCCGTTGGCCGACCTGGCCGGTGCGTGCCGCGACTACTTCGACGCCAAGGGGCGGCGGCTCAGCTTCGAGTGGGCGATGATCGCCGGGGTCAACGACACAACCCAGGACCTCGAGGAGCTCGCAAGGTACGCCCGCAACCTCCGGGCCCATGTCAACCTCATTCCCCTCAACCCGACACCGGGGTATCCCGTGATCGGAACTCCACCCGATCTTGTACGTCGCTTCTGCAGTGGGCTCCTCGAGCGTGGCGTGAACGCCACCGTTCGCCGCACGCGTGGTACCGACATCGACGCGGCCTGCGGCCAGCTGCGGACCGCTCATCGGGAGCGGTCACCATCGAACCGGGTACCGGTGACACTTCGGACGCGCAACGATTCCGATCAGAACGGGTGACACTGCAACAATGAGTTCTCCTATGGACGCCCTCAAGAATCGCCGCTGGTTCAATCCCTCGCTGCCCCAGATGCTGCAGATCGCCACGTTCCTGCTGTATTTCGGAGCCTTTTTTGCCCTGCTCGACGCGTTCGATGCGCTCAGCGGAGCGCCGCTGCTCCCGCTCCTGGTGATCCTGGCATCGGTTCCGCTCCATGTGCTCGGCGGCCTGGGAATCTCCGAGGAACGCAAACGCGGCTATCAGCTGGCGGTCGCCGCAGCGTTCGTGCCCTTCGCGTATCGGCTGTCGCTGATTCTCACCGCGGTCTTCGATGGCATCGCCCCGGGAATGGGCAGCAGCCTCAAGTACATCATCACGGGAAACTCGCTGTTGAGCTTTGCGTTCGAAGCAGCCCTCGTGGCGTTGTTGCTCCATCCGCAGTCCAAAGAACACCAGCGGATCTGGTTCCGATAACCTGACGGCCCGTCAGGTCCCCGACACGGTTCCCCGGACCAGTTCCTCCCGACACGAAATGAGACACCCATGTCACGAGAGATCAAAGGCCTCGCAGGAGTCAAAGAACTCGTCGGCCAACACCTCGGCTACAGCGACTACCTGGAGATCACCCAGGAGCGGGTCGATCAGTTCGCCGAGGCGACCGGTGATCATCAGTGGATCCACGTCGACCCGGTCCGGGCCAAGGACGGACCGTTCGGCGGAACGATCGCGCACGGATATCTGACCTTGTCGATCGGCCCCCTCCTGGCACCACAGGTCTGTTACATCTCCGGGCTCTCGATGGGCGTGAACTACGGCTGTGGCAAAGTGCGCTTTCCGGCGCCGGTACCGGTGGGTTCGAAGCTGCGACTCGGCATCGAAGTCAAGGATTTTGAATCGACGGGCGCCGGTCAGGGCCAGATCACCTACGTCTACACCTTTGAGATCGAAGGTGCGCCGAAGCCCTCCTGTGTTGCCGAGGTCATCGTCCGCGCATACGAGTAATCCTCACCGGGACGCGAGCTCAGAACGTCGGGCTCAGGATCTGAACTCAGGAATCACCCGCTCACCCAACAGGGTGAGTGTCTCGACACCCGGGAAATCGGCGATCCACGGTACGACGCCGCCCATGCCGGCAGCCTGGTACGACTTGATCCGCTCGCAGACCTGTTCGACGGTGCCGACCAGGTTGCCGGCGCTCCACGATTCGAACGGCTCGCCCCAGAAGCTTCGGGTCTCACCGCCGATCTCGGCCTCGGTGTCGCGAATGAACACCTCAGGCGACCACGTCAGCGTGATCTCGTCGCGGTCGCGGCCAATGGCGTCGCAGTGGCCCCACAACACATCTCGTTTGTGGATCCACTCGTCGAGTTTCCCGCCGAAATTGGCGTGGGTGGCGTGGCGGGCAACGACGCGGAGCGTGAGTTGCTCGCCGCCACCCCCGATCCAGATCGGAGGATGCGGTGACTGCACGGGCTTGGGATCGCACTGCGCCCCGCTCACCGAAAAGTGTCGCCCGTCGAACGTCGCGTCGGGCTCGGTCCACATCAACTTCACGATCTCGACGGTCTCG
>JAYUWK010000083.1:0-97919 GCA_043753895.1 Actinomycetota bacterium | reverse complement strand
CTGCTGACGTAAGACATCAACAGACTCCCATCTCAGGAGGCCTTTTTGGTGGACGCGTCCACCCACACCCGCTCACCAAACGGTGGATCGAGGCTAAGGTGGCGACGATGAACGACGACGACATCGAAGGCCGGTACTCGCACGTCTCCACCGGAGCGCTTCCTGACGCCGTGCACGTCCAGCAGCTGGTCGACGAGGCATACCGGGGGTATGCACCCGTCACGAGGGCGCCAATGCAGCCGTCTATCCAGCGCTCGAACGCGCCGATCCGAATCAGTTCGGCATGTGCGTCGTGCGTACCGCAGGACGCTCGTACGAAGCCGGCGACACGCAGGTGGAGTTCACCATCATGAGCATCGCCAAGCCGTTCGTGTTCGCGCTCGTCTGCCAGAAGTTGGGCCTCGACGAAATGCAACGACGCATCGGCATGAACGCCACCGGTCTGGCCTTCAACTCATTGGCCGCCGTTGCGCACGGCCCTGGCGGACACACCAACCCGATGGTGAACTCTTGAGCGATGGCCACCACGAGCCTGATCCCAGGCGACAGCGCAGAAGCAAAATGGACAACTCTGCTCGCTGGCTTGTCGCGCTTCGCCGGCCGCGAGCTGACGCTGGACGATGAGGCGTATCGGTCGGCCACGGCGAAGAACTTCAGGAACCACGCAATCTCGCGTCTGCTCGAATCCTTCGGCGCCCTGTACTGGGACCCGACCGAGACGGTGGACCTCTACACGCGCCAGAGTTCTCTCGGCGTGACGACCCGCGACCTTGCGGTGATGGGCGCCACACTGGCCTGCGGTGGCGTGAATCCGATCACCAAGGAGCGGGTCGTCGAGGCGTCCATCTGTCACGACGTGCTTGCCGTGATGACGATTGCCGGTCTCTACGAGACGTCGGGCGATTGGCTGTATCAGGTTGGCCTGCCCGGCAAGAGCGGCATCGGTGGAGGCATCGTCACCGTGTCGCCCGGCAAGGGCGGCCTCGCCACGTTCTCACCACCACTCGACGCAGCCGGCAACAGCGTGCGCGGCCAGAAAGTGGCCCGCTACCTGTCTCGCGAACTCGGCCTCGACCCGTTTGTGTCAGCCCAACCGAGCTGACGCCATGCAGTCGCAGGCGAGTCGCAATTCGATTCGAACCCGAGTCTCACAGTGTGTGGCGTTCGCACTGGCATGCGTCGCGCTCAGCGCCGCCGACCCGGCACAGGCATTCCCCGCTGCGGCTGATAGCAACGTCACTGCGCCGGCGTTCTCACCACGCGAGGCACAACCCATCGATGCGGCGTCTACCGAACTGGCGATGAAGTACCGGCCGTTCATCGGTATTCAGACCCAGGCCGAACCGTGCGGACCGGGCGAGGCATTTCTGCCCGTCGATGCCCTGGCCATCATTGATCATCCCGATGTAGTGCTGCGCGACGCAGCCGGAAACGTGGTCGCTACGGCCCCGACAGCAACCAACATCGCATCGGCACCGAGCGACACCAACATCGACTTCCCGGGCAGCGCGTTGGCGATCAACTGTGATGTCGAGACGTGGTTCCGCGCTGCCGGTCCACCGCCGCCGATGATCTACGGCAGGGTGCTGGTCGACCCGAACAACCCTCAGTTCACGGTGCTGCAGTACTGGTTCTTCTGGCTGTACAACGATTGGAACAATCGCCACGAGGGTGATTGGGAGATGATGCAGATCGTCTTTGATGCCGCCTCCCCCGAGGCCGCATTGGCCACCCAACCAACCACGGTGGTGGTGGCGCAACACGACGGCGCACAGAAGGCGCCATGGGCTCAGGTCGAGATGCGCCGCGGCCGCCCGGTGGTCTACGCGGCACGCGGATCGCATGCGACGTTCTTCGAGCAGGACCGCTGGATCGGCAAGGGTGCGTCCACTGGCTTCGGTTGCGACGACACGCGCGGCCCCACCACCGTGCTCGACCCCGCTGTACTGATGATGCCCGCCACGGTGGATCAGGCCGGCGAGTCCGCATGGATGCTGTGGCGGGGTCGGTGGGGGGAACGCCGTCCGTCGTTCAACAACGGCTCCGAGGGACCGGCGTCGACACCGCAGTGGGACCGGCCCATCGCATGGACGAACGAGTTCGCTCGCAACGAGAGCCTGCGCGCCCCCGACTTCGGTAACACTGCCACCGACTTCTTCTGCAACGTGACCGAGCGCGGCTCGGTACTGATGATCAAGTTCTTCGACAACGCACTGCTCGTCGGCGGGCTCATCGTCGCGCTCGTCGCCCTCGTGTTACTCGTCGGTCGTCGAACACGTTGGTCGCCGCGGGTGGCGCGACCAGTCTCGACGCGTCGTCGAAGTGGCCAAGTGCTCACCGGCGCAGCGAGCCTGCTGGTGGCCGAACGCAGACGTTTCACCCCCATCGCAGCGCTCGTCCTGGCAGGAGGTGCGCTGGCCAGCTTGCTACGCGAGGCACTCCTCAAGATTCCGATCCTGCACGATGCGAGCTTGCTCCTTGGCGATTCCATGTCGGGTTCGCTGTTCGCTCTGCTCGCTGGCGCGATGATCACCATCCCAGTGGGAATCGTGGCCATCGCTTTGGCGACCGCGGTGGTCACCGACATCGATACCGCCGCGGCTGGTTCGGCACAGTCAGTGCCCGACGTGGCACGCCGCGCGGGCGTGTGGCGCGTCGCGGTGCTGATTGCCATCGCCGCGGTGCTCCTCGGGCCGATCTCGTTCCTGATCGGGGTCTATCTGGTCACGCGATGGGTCGCATCACCAGCACTGGCCCTCAACGGAGCAAGCATGCGCGAGTCGCTACGCAGCTCGTCAGCGATCACGCGCGGTCACCGGGTGAAGACTGGAGTGCTGTTGATGGTGGCGGTCACGATCGCAGTTGCGCTCGGTCCGTTCATCGGCACGCTCGTACTCATCCTGTCGGGCACGTCGTTCGCCATGATCAACGTGGTCGCGAGCCTCGTTACTGCGATCCTGCTGCCCTGGCTGGCGATCGTGATCGTGATGATTTTCGCCAACCTCACGGCCGGCCGTGCCGAAATCAGAAGCGACGGTCGTTGGTCTTCTTCTTCGGCGGGACCTTGAACGGAGCCTCGATAAGTGCCTCGAACGCGGCATCGTCGGGCTGCTTGGGCTCGTTCAGACGCTGCAGATAGGTCTTCAGCGCGGCGCGTGCGGGGGCAACCTGCTCGCCCTTGGTGCCCACCGAGCGAGCGAGGGCATCCTTGGCCTTCACGACGCGATCGCGACGGGTTGCCTTCTCCTCTTCGGAGATGGCGCGCTTGGGCTTCTCAGCCTTGGCGGCGAGACGGCGGGCTTCGCTCTCCTGGAGCGGGGTGAGTTTGGCCTGGATTGCCATAGAACTGATCCTTCGTGTTGGTTGCCCCGACGATACCCGACCTGCTGGTTCGATCCCCCACCAGCTTCCAGCCATGCATCGCACGGAACCAACCGATGCTCCGGCGACCGGCCCTGCTGTTACGGTTCTTGGTGTCAGGTCCCCCACTTGGTGCCGCCCCGGTCACGAATTCAACGCCGGTGCCACCCATCCCCTGACAAGCGATGCCTACGCCAACGACGCGGTCTTCACCGAAGAACTCCACCGACTCTTCGCTCCGGCATCCGCCATGGTCTACGTGGGTCACGACCTGTTCATTCCCCCGACCGGGCACCGCCGCTCTGACGCCGATCCTCGCCTGTTGCCCACCCGCGACAACGGAGCGGTGCATGCGCTCGCCAACGTGTGCACCCACGCCTGCCGACCGCTCGTCACCGACGACAACCCCGTACCGCGATCACGGGTTACGTGCGCCTATCACGACTGGGCATTCCGCAGCGACGGCTCGCTCATCGGCGGTCGCGACATCGATTTCGGCGAGGGCGAACAGGGCGCCGCAACGCGCCGCCGGCTTGCGCTGCCCGGTTTTCCGTTGTTGTCGTGGCATGGATTTCACTTCGCCGTCGATCCCCATCGCGCCGATCAATCCCGCGCCGATCTCGCCCGCATCGACGCCGACTTCGACGCGCGTGGCATCGGCGGGTGGCTCGACCTCGACGGGTGGCAGGTCCTCGCATCGCAGGACGACCCGTACCGTGGCGATTGGAAGATGTTTCTGGAGGTATTCGGCGACTGCTATCACGTCCCTGCCTACCATCCGGGTCTCTCCTCGTTCGCCGATTGCGACTCCATCGAGTGGACCTTCGGCGAGAACTTCCACGTGCAGTTCCTGCGGTTGTCCGCCGCTCGCGGAAGTCGCTCGGCGCTCTATACGGCATGGGGAGACGGGCTCGACACCTACTACGCACTGCGCGGTGAGACCACACCACCGATGGCCGTTGCGTGGGCCGGCGTGTATCCGAACCTGATGTTCGAGGCCTATAACGGGTTACGCGTGATCTCCATCGTGATACCGGTGGGTCCCGACGAGTGCATCAATCGAGCCCACTATCTGTTCCCGGCCGACATGGAGGCGCTCGTGCCTGGGTTGACGCAGATCATCAAGGACGCCTACGACGAGACAGTGCTCGAGGACCGCGCGTTGCTTGAGTCGCGACACGACGGCCTTCGGAGCGCAGCGTCACTCGGCCTCGATCTCGATCGATACTTTCCCAATCTCTCCGGCAACGCACTCGAGGCGGGCGTTGCTCATTTCCAGCAGTGGTGGACCCACTGCATGAACTGACCGCCACGGCCGGTCAAGACGCGGACATTCAGGACACGGCCTGTGAGAGCCTCGCCGAGTTGTCGCGCCGCTGCGGTCGGCCGAGCCAGTAGAGCCCGGCACATATGGGCAACATCGCTGCAATCGGAAGAAGCACGAGCAACTCGAATGAGGTGCGTTTCCCCTCGAAGCCCGCTGGCAACGAATCGTCGGGGTTCGATGTGCCAAAGCCGGGCCAGAGCAGACAGATCACTGCGAGAAAGGCCCACGCGGTGGACACGATAGACACGAGCCACGCAATGCCAATGCCGCCCGGCACACGGAAGGGCCGCTCGAGATCGGGACGCCGGATCCGCAGCGCGACGAAGGCAGGAAAGATGAACAGGTAGGCGAGCACGATGAGCGCAACCGCCACAGTGAGGCCCACCGAGAAGTACTTCTGGCCATCGCCGTCGGTGACAAGGAGGTAGGTGATCATCGTCGCCATCGACACCGCGCCTGACACGAGGCCCATCACCACCGGCACACCGGTGCGGGCCGAGATGCGACCAAGCACCGCCGGGCCCGCCCCGTCGAGGCACGCTGCCGCCTGGGCGCGGCCGGCCCCCATGATCCATGCCGTGCCACTTGCGAAAAGCACCCAGATGAACAACGCGCCACCGAGCTGTCCGAGCACAGCACCTACTCCGGTGAGCGTGACCGAGCCATCTGGGGCAATCGACCCGCCGTACACCGTGAACACGGTCTTCAACGCGTCGATCAGACCGTTCAGCGACGACAGGCGCTCGATGGGGACTACCAACAGTACGGCCAGGATCGGAACGGCATACATCAACAATTGACCGACACCCGCACGGGCGATGGCCACAGGGATATCGCGACGCGGATCGACCATCTCCTCAGCCGCCGACGATGGCAACTCGATGCCGACGAACGAGTACAGCAGGATCGGCACGATGGCGATGAACACCGAGAACGACGGTGCGAAGTCACCGAACGTAAGACCGTTGAATCCGTGGCTGATGCCGAAGGCCACGGCGGAAGCGGTGAAGAAGGCCAACAGCACGATCTGTCCGATCGCTCCACTCGAGGGCAGCCACTTGCCGAGCCGCAACGGCACGATCGCACCGATGGTGGCGCCTCCGATGAACACGATGCCGAAGATCAACGAGCCGGTCGTGGACAGCGGGGAACGAAAGCTCTCGAACACGGCGATGGCGACCACGGTCAGCGAACCGCCGAGCCACATCGGCGTCCCTGCCCAATAAAGCAACGACGTCAGCGCTCCCGCAAACCCACCAAACGCGGTGCGGACCCACACATAGGCACCGCCCTCTTCGGGGAGCGCGGCACCCAATTCGGCGCTCGCCAATGCCGACGGTATGAAGAACGTGAGAAACAGGATGATCAGCCAGGTGAACGCCTGCTCTCCACCGATCGCGATCGCCCCGACGGTATCGACGGCAACCATCGCCGAGATCAGGAAGAAGATGGTGTCGAGCCGTCGAAGCTCTCTGCGCAGCTTGGCTCGCTCACCAACGGAGTGTGTGGGATCCCGCTCAGATATCAACTCGTCCATTCTGTGGCAATGTAGATCATCTAACGTCTGGCTCATGTCGACCACGATCCCCAGCCGCTCGCCGTGGATCGAGCAGCTCAGAACGAACGACGTAGCACGCCCACTCACCCACGACGTGACCACCGATGTGGCAATCGTCGGCGCTGGAATCGCCGGCGTGGCGAGTGCCTTCTTCATCCTGCGCAACACCGACATGCGCGTGCTGCTGATCGAACGCGACCGCGTCGGACACGGCGCCACCGGGCACAACGCCGGACAACTTGCAACCTACTTCGAGCGTCCGTTGCTCGATCTCGTGCACGAATACGGCTTCGAGCAGGCGATCGCCGCGCAGGCCGCGATCGACAACACCTGGGACTTACTCGACATCGTGATCGCCGAATCCGGCGCAACCGCACCCATCGACCGGTTCATCGGCCATATGGGCATGTTCACCTTGAATCACCTCGAGGTCCACCTGACCCACAGCCTGTTACGGCAGCGGGGAGAACTCGTCGTGTCCGCGTGTGCCGTCTCCGAGGATGCTCCGTTCCTCCACGACATCCCCACCGAGTTCGCCGCGTTGTACAGCGTGGTACCGCAGGCGCGGATACGTGAATTGCTCAGAACCGACGACGACCGCTATGTAGCGGTGATGTCAGATAGGAAGGGATGCGGCAACAGTGCGTTGCTCGTGGAACAGGTCCTCGACTACCTCGTGGCGCGCTACCCCGAACGCTTTCAATTCGCCAACAGCACCGCTGTCACCCACATCACCCTCGACCGATCTGCGGCGACCATCAGCGCAGGCGAACATCGCATCGTGGCCTCGCGGGTGGTGATGTGCACGAACGGGTTCATGGATCATGTCGTCGAGAATCTGGCCGGAGCCGAGATCGGTGCCTCACTCAACCACCGCCTCAATGGCACGGTTGGCTACATGGCTGGATTCGTGCAGGACAAGGTGCTCGAAGCAAACGCCTTCAGCTACATCCGCAATACCGAGATCGGTGGCGACACCCCGTACGTCTATGTGACGAGCCGCCCGTTCGATCGCGCGAGTGGGCGGGCCACGCTCACGTGCATCGGAGGACCCGAGAACGTGCTCGAAGACCGCGCCGACTACTCACCCGGCGCGGGCTTTCCCGCACATGTGATCGACGAGATCGACACCGAGATCCTGCCGATCGTGCACCCGTCACGTGCTGCGGGTCTTGAGTATGAATACGCGTGGCATGGCCTCATGGGCTACACCGAATCACGGGTACGCCTCATCGGGTTCGAGCCGCGCAACCCGCTGCTGATGTACAACCTCGGCTGCAACGGCGTTGGCTTCATGCCGTCGATCTACGGTGGATTTCGCATCAGCCAACTTCTTTGCGGTGAACCGCTCGGCCCGAGCATCTTCGATCCCACCTGATCCGGCACCCGCCCTGAGAAAGCGAGCACGCGAGTTGCCGCAAGAGGTATCGATCCGGCACACTAATGGGGTCGAAGGGGAGTAGCCCCACGGAATCGGTCGTCAGTACGGCAGTTCGCTGCCCGGCCCTCCGCCCGTCTCAGTGGCCTCAAACCCACCGAAAACGGTAGCGAGACTTTCGACTGTCCTCATCTGTGTCTCAACACACGACAGTCGATCGGATCCCGCCCTCTCATGCTGGCAACTGCTACCTCCACCTCGTCGCAATTCGTCGATCTCGATGTCCCCATCGGCGCGTGGATCGGCCTGCTTGCGGTCATCGCGCTGATGTTGGGTGTCGATCTGTATCGCCATCGCGAGGCCCATGCCCCAACGCCGAAAGAGGCCGCTACCGAGTCCATCATCTGGGTTTTGTGCGGGCTCGCGTTCGCCGGCGTGATCGCCGTGTCGTTCGGCGCAGCGGCCTTCGGCGAATACATCAGCGGCTACCTCATCGAGAAGTCACTCAGTGTGGACAACGTGTTCGTGTGGTCGATGCTGTTCGCGACGCTCGCTATCCCGGTGAAGTTTCAGCATCGGGTGCTGTTCTGGGGCATCTTCGGTGCACTCACGCTGCGCGCCATCTTCATCGTGCTCGGCAGCGCGTTGATCGGGCGCTTCTGGTGGTTGCTGCTCGTGTTCGGCGTGTTCCTGGTGTACACCGGGGCCAAGATCATCCGCCACCGCGCCGATGAGGCCAGCGAAGAGAGCACGCGGGGCCTCGGCCTGCTCCGCAAAGTCATGCCGGTCACTGACGAACTCGACGGTCAGAAGTTCTTCACTCGACTCAATGGTCGGCGCGCGGCAACTCCCCTGTTGGCCGCGCTGGTCGTCATCGAGATCACCGACATCATCTTCGCTGTCGACTCAGTGCCGGCCATCCTCGCCGTCTCGCACGAACCATTCCTGGTGTTTGCCTCGAATGCGTTCGCGATCCTCGGTCTGCGTGCGATGTACTTCCTTCTCGCCAACGCCAAGGAACGCTTCCACTACCTGTCGCACGCGCTCGGAGGCATCCTCATCTTCGTCGGTCTGAAGATGGCCGTCTCGCACTGGTATCACATGAACACCTATCTCTCGTTGGGCATCATCGTCACCATGTTGATTGCGGCAATTGTGTTCAGCATTCGCCACGACGTTTCCGAGGCCACCTAGTCGCAACGTGCAGCGGCAGCCGCCAAAACAGTGCGGTCATCCATTCATCAAAGGGTGACCGCAACGGTCTGCGTGTCGCCTACGATTCGTCGTGTGGAGGACATGCTAGAGAACAGACCGCTGTGTTCAGCGACGTAATCGGTCATTGCCGGGATCGAACAACGGTTCACTCTGTACCGTTGCCGAGCAACGAGTTCCGAAGATCTCGATCGACAGCGACGTGCCCGGCGCGGCGAACTCCGAGTGCACATAGGCGAGGGCCACGCTCTTGTCGAGCGTGAAGCTCCACCCTCCCGAGGTGACCATACCGACGCGCACATCCGCGCAGAAGACAGACGCGCAGAAGGGCGCGTCGGCATCGCCAGCGACATCCAACGTGAGCGGCACCAGACGACGACTCGGTCCGGCCAGCTGCTCGGCGATGAGCGCATCACGCCCCACGAAGGCCGGCTTCGAGAGGTCGACGAACCGATCGAGCGACGCCTCGAACGGCGAGCAGCCGATCTCGATATCGGCCTTCCAACTGCGATAGCACTTGTCGAAACGAAGACTTTCGACGGCGTAGATCCCCATGTCGCGAATCCCGAAACGCTCACCCGCTGACCAGACCGCGTGGTACAACGCGATCATCTGCGCGTTCGATGCGTGCAGTTCCCATCCGAGTTCGCCGACGTAGTTCACGCGCAGCGTCCTGACAAGCCCAACAGCTGTGTCTATGACCCGAGCAGACAGCCACGGAAACGAAACGTTGTCCACCGCACTCGTTGTCACCTTCTCCAGCACGTCGCGCGCGTGTGGGCCGACGATGACGAGTGAGCCGTAGTCGGCGGTGACATTCGAGATCCGAACGGAACCATCAGCCGGCAACGCGCGCTCGAGAACATCGAGGTCGTGCCACTCGGCGCTGGCGGCGCCAACTGCATAGAACAGATCATCGGCAAATCGCGTAAGCGTGAACTCGCTCAGCATCTTGCCATTGTCGAGCAGGGCATACACCAGGCCGACACGGCCAACCGCAGGAAGTCTCGAGCACAACAATTGGTCGAGGTACGCGGCAGCGCCAGCCCCGGAGATCTCGAACTTGGCGAAGCCGGGGAGGTCGAGAACAGCAACCGAATGTCGCGCCGCATGAATCTCCTGTGCCACCACCCCGCGCCACGCGTTTCGACGCGAGAACGACAACGTGTGATCGGTGACCACGCCATCTGGATCGAAGTAGGTGGCACGCTCCCAGCCGCCACGAGCACCGAAGGCGGCGCCCTTGGAACGCAGTGTTTCGTACAGCGGCGATGTCAGCGCCGGACGACCCGCCGGGCGCTCCTCGAACGGGAACGATATGGCGTACTCGTTCTGATACACCTCGGTTGCCTTGTCGATGGTGTACTGCGTGGTCGCGAAGTCTTTGTAGCGGCGGCGATCGATCGACCACAGGTCAAACTCGGGGCGCCCGTTCAGCACCCATTCGGCTAGCGCCTTGCCGGCCCCGCCGCCCTGAGCGATGCCGAAACTGAACGTATTGCAATGAAAGAAGTTGCGCAACCCTCGCTCAGGCCCGAGATACGGATTGCCGTCGGGCGCGTACGGAATCGGACCGTTCACAACACGCGCGATACCAGCCTCGGCGAGCACGGGCACCCGCTCGCCGGCATCGAGAATTTGACGCTCGAGACGCTCGAGGTCGGCGCTCCACAGCATGTTCGCGAACTGATCTGGTATGCCGTCGAGCCACATCGGCGTGGCCTGCCATTCGTAAGGACCGAGGATGAAACTGTTGCGCTCCTGGCGGAGGTAGTACGACGTGTCGGGATCGCGCAGCAATGGCAGCGGCTCGCTGCGCGCCGAGAGTTCAGCGATCTCGTCGGTGAGCAAATACTGATGCGACATGCTCACGATCGGCAGGTGCCGCCCGATGAGGCGCATCACCTCACCCGCTCGATACCCGGCGGCGTTCACCACGATCTCGCACTCGATCTCGCCGGCATCGGTGGTCACGGTCCATTCGCCGTTGGCATGTTGATGCAGTCCGATGACCCGCTCTCCGCGACGGATCCGCGCGCCCATCGCGCGGGCGGCACGCGCAAGTGCCTGGGTCACCTGCGACGGATCGATGTCACCATCGAGGGGATCCCAGAGCGCACCAACGAGATCGTGGGTCTTCACGAGCGGATACCGCTCGATGAGCTCGTCAGCGCCGAGCACGTCGTATTCCATGCCATTGGCGCGGGCCATGCTGGTGACATGACGGAACTCGGCCATGCGCTCTTCGGTGTGGGCGAGGCGCACCGAACCGGTGACGTGATAGCTGATCGGGAACTCTGGATCAGCGACCAGATTACGGTACAGCTCGGCGCTGTACTGCTGCACTTTCATCACGCTCCAACTGGTGGAATACGTAGGAACGTTGCCAGCTGCGTGCCATGTGGAACCCGAGGTGAGTTCGTCGCGCTCGAGCAACAACGCGTCGGTGCAACCCATCGCGGCGAGGTGATACAGGGCACTACACCCGGCGATCCCTCCTCCGATGATCACCACACGTGCGCGCTCGCTCATCTCGACTCCTCACAACGCTGACGGGCCCACCCGCGAGGTGAGCACACGGTCCTGTGTCTACGACCTGTGCAAGAGTAGGCACAAATCTCACCACTCGAGACCTGCCACGGAGACCCCATGACCGATCTGCCATCCACCGCCCGCGTCGTCATCGTCGGTGGTGGCATCGTCGGTTGCAGCGTCGCGTATCACCTTGCGCTGCGCGGCTGCACCGACGTGGTGTTGCTCGAACGCAAACAGCTCACGTGCGGTACAACGTGGCACGCAGCGGGTCTGGTCGGACAACTCCGCGCCACACACAACCTCACCCGACTCGCCCAATACACCACCAACCTGTTCTCCACACTCGAGGCCGAGACGGGCCAGGCCACCGGCTTTCAACAGCGGGGTTCGGTGTCGGTTGCCACCGACGAAGAACGATTCGAGGAGCTCAAGCGAGGCGCCTCGATGGCACGCGTCTTTGGACTCGACGTCCATGTCATCGGCCCGGCTGACATCGCGGCATTGTTCCCGTTCGCCCGGGTCGACGATCTCGTCGGAGGTGTGCACCTTCCCAACGACGGTGTCACGAATCCCATCGACACCACGCAGGCGCTGGCCAAGGGCGCGCGGTCGCGCGGGGTCCGGATCATCGAGAACCTCGGCGCAGATTCGATCATCGTCGAACACGGCTGCGCCGTCGGAGTCACCACCGCGCAGGGCACAATCCAAGCCGACGCGGTCGTCAACTGCGCCGGCATGTGGAGTCGCGAACTCGGTGACGTAGCGGGCGCCGTCGTGCCATTGCATGCCGCTGAGCACTTCTACATCGTGACCGAACATGTCGAGGGCCTGTCGCCGAGTATGCCAGTACTGCGCGACCCCGACGGATGTGGATACTTCAAAGAGGACGCCGGCAAACTCCTCGTTGGCTGGTTCGAGCCCGTCGCCAAACCGTGGGGTATGCGGGGTATCCCCGAGTCGTTCTGCTTTGATTCGCTGCCCGAGGACTTCGAGCACATCGAGCCGCTTGTGGCCGCAGCCACGCATCGCATGCCGCTCCTCGCACACACTGGCATCCGCCTGTTCTTCAACGGCCCCGAGGCCTTCACGCCCGATGACCGCTACCTGCTCGGCGAGTCACCCGAGGTGCACGGCCTGTTCACCGCTGCTGGATTCAACTCGATCGGTATCCAGTCATCGGGCGGTGCCGGCAAGGTACTTGCCGACTGGATCATCGATGGACGGCCGCCGATGGATCTGTGGGATGTCGACATCCGGCGGTGCATGCCATTCCAGCGCAACCGCGCATACCTGCATGACCGCACAGTCGAGAGTCTCGGTCTGTTGTATGCAATGCACTGGCCGTTCCGCCAACCCGAGACGGCGCGAGGCGTGCGTCAGTCCGTGCTCCACGATCGGCTCGCCGAGCGAGGTGCCTGCTTCGGCGAAGTGGCCGGTTGGGAACGCGCCAACTGGTTCGCGCCGCCGGGCGTGAGCACCGAGTACGAGTATTCCTACGGTCGGCAGAATTGGTTCGATCATTCAGCAGCCGAGCACCACGCTGTTCGTACCAACGTCGGCGTGTTCGATCAATCGTCGTTCGGCAAGTTCCTGCTGCAGGGTCCAGACGCTGAGCAGGTGCTGGGTCAGATTTGCGCGAATGATGTGTCCGGCGCCGTGGGCAAGATTGTCTACACGCAGTGGCTCAACGAGGCGGGCGGTATCGAGGCCGATCTGACCATCACACGTGAGGCGCCCGATCGCTATCTCATCGTCACGGCGGCGGCCACCCAGGTGCGCGACTTCGCGTGGCTGAACGACCATATTCCCGCATCGGCCCGCTCCGTCGCGACCGACGTCACGTCCGCGATGTCAGTACTCAGTGTGATGGGTCCCAACTCCCGTGCGCTCCTATCGAGCCTCACCCCCAACGATCTTTCGAATGAGGCATTCCCATTCGGCACATCACAGGTCATCGACCTCGCCTACGCGAGGGTGCGCGCCAACCGCATCACCTACGTCGGCGAACTCGGATGGGAGTTATACATCCCCACCGAGTTCGCAGCAGGAGTATTCGATGTCATCGCCGACGCAGGTGCCGCCTTTGCGCTCAAGCCAGCCGGGTACCACGCACTTAACTCACTGCGCATGGAGAAGGGCTACCGCCACTGGGGCCACGACATCTCCACCGACGAGACACCACTCGAGGCTGGGCTCGGATTCGTGGTGGGCTGGTCGAAGCCTGACGGCTTCATCGGCCGCGACGCCCTTCTGCGCCTGCGGGAAACCGGCGTGCGCCGACGACTGGCCCAGTTCGCACTGCACGATGCCGACCGACTGCTCTACCACAACGAGCCGATCTGGCGCGATGGCGCGCTCGTTGGGCATATCACCTCCGGCATGTTCGGCCACACGCTGGGCCGATCGCTCGGTATGGGCTATGTGGAACGAACCGACGGTGTTGCCGACGCTCCGTTCGTACTGGGCGGCAGCTACGAGATCGAGGTCGCCGGCGTGCACGTTCCGGCCGACATCTCGCTGGCGCCTTTCTACGATCCGAAAAGCCTGCGCGTCAGAGGATAGGTAGATCCACCAAGCGCGCAGCGGCGAGTGCGATCGCAAGTGCCGCGCCGACGAGCAGGATGAATCGCGCCGGCGGAAAGCGGAACGACGACGTGACACCGGCAAAGAACAGACCGACCGCGGGCAGCAACGTGGTGAGCACAATTGCATCGGCGTTGTTGCTCGCCTCTTCGCCGAGGCGGGTGAACTCTTCGGCCGACGCCTGCGCCTTGCGATACTCACCGAACTGCTCATCGAGGTAGTCCTTGTCCTCCAACAGATTCTGCGGCGTCTGTCCCGCCTTGGCCTCGGCCAGCCAACGGTCCAGGATCGGCAGGAACTTGGGACGTACCAGCGTGGTGCGGTAAAAGTCCATCAGCGGTTGGTTCTTCGCCGCAACCGCCTACGCGTACTGTCCCACCACGTTGGTGTCATAGGCAACGATCTGCGTACCGAGACTGAACAGTCGCGAGGCCTCGACGCGAGCGTCGGTGGACTCACGCACCAGCTTGTCCTGCTCGCCGTTCCACCGGGTGGCCTGATAACAACACCACGCCGAGCCGACTGTGGCGACACCCAGCAAGATGACTGCGAACATCTCGATGAAGCGGTCACGCGGTGACTTAGCCGAGCGCCCGGTTTGAGTGGACGGCGGTCTAGCGCATTGCAACATCCGAGCTTGCGCCGGTGACGAGAGGATGTAGTTCTGCATCATTCTGCGCGCGAGCCAGACGGACGACAGCCTCGGTGGCCTCGCGCTCGAGTTCGAGGCGGGCACGTACCGTTGCCTGCACGACTTCACCGGTTGCGCCCAGATCGACCTCCCCCAGGCCAAACAGCGTCATGTCGAAGCCGGCGCCGTTCAGGGATTCTCGGACTGCATGTGCGAGCGCGGCCTCGAGCGCCTGACGACTCTCACCAAAGGTACTCTCGACGCCGAATTCAGGCTGGATGATCGCCGAACGAATGGCGTGCTCGGCCACGTCCTACGCGGCTGTCCAGATACCCGATGGGCCGAAGCGTTCGTGCACCGAGCGCAAGTTCTCGGGCAGCGAGCGAAAGCGAACGGTATAGGACACCGTGGCCATGGAGCGATCGCCCAAGAGCACGCGCAGGGACGCGCCGAGGTGCTCGAGCACGTCGCCACTGCTGTCGGCTCCGCCATCGGAACGAGCGCGGTATGACAACTCGAGCGAGGGATACTGCTGAACGCTCATTCGCCGAAAGGCCGGAACGAAGTGCGGTCCCGCCACAAGAGCGCACCCACCAGGGGAATTGAGACAAACGCAAAGACCAACCATGCAGTCGAACTCACGGGCATTCCTTTCAGTGGGCCGGGCAGTCAGCAACGAGGCATCGTTCTCGCTGGTCGCAACCTGTGGTGCGAAGTCTGCGGCCGATCTTTCTCGGCACCGGACGGCCTACTGTTCTTTGAATGAATGGCCGAGAACATACGAACGCGCGTGAAGGATCGCTCGCCACGGCGTTCGATGGCCTGATCACGCGTGAGCCGATCTTCCACCGACCGGAGTTCGGGCTCACCCGGGCGGACTTCGAGGCTCAGACGGCCGTTGACTACTGGGAAGTTGGCGTGTCGGGCCAGCGATACTCGCGCGAGTATGTGTGGTCAGTTCTGTCAGACCGCTACGCAGATCCTGAGTATTTCGTCCGGGACGAATGGACCGTGAGCGAGTTCCAAGTTCGAGCGCTCGGCAACGACACGTTCCTTGTGACGTACACTCTGGACCGCCTCGGGCGAGTCACGGCGCGCCACGATCTGGCGGTTTGATGCACATCGTTGGTATGCAGTTTTCCATCAGGGCACCGTGGTCGCCTGATCGCGCGAGCGCCAGGTCCGCTGCCGAATCAGGCCGCTGACGCACCGGCCAAACATCAAACAATTTCTTTCGGTTTGAGGTTGTGGTCGTACGTATGTTCTGTTAAAGTCCGGGTACTGATCTTCCCCGATCGTGCTCGACAGATTCGTTCTGTCCCCTGTGATGTCAACAGTGTGCCGGCGTCCCCCAGTTCTGGGTTCGGCATGTCCGAGTGTGTGGAGGTGAATGTTCGTGTCGTGTGCAGCGTCGTCTGACCCATTCTCCGATGACCCCAAGCGCGGTCTTGACCTGACCAATGCTGCTGCGGCCCTGTCTCAGTTCCGAGACCTGCGTGGTGCTGAGCGTGATGCGGCGTTCATGGGCGTCGAGCGTGAGATTCGCCGCCTGCAGGGTTTGCAAGCCGCACTCCTGCACGAAGTGACGGTCTCCGGATCATATGTAGATGATGCGCATCACAACGCCGTGTCATGGGTGCAGGCCGTGATGAACTCATACCGGAGCACCGCGTTGCGTCACACACAGACCGCCAAACTGCTGGCCGACCTCCCGGTGCTCGCTGAGGGGGTCGCCGCTGGTGATATCGGGCCCGATCAGCTCGCGTTGTTGGTGCGGTTGCACACCAACCCGCGCTGCGGACACCTTGTCTCGAACTCCGAAGCCTTGCTCGTCGAATACGCCAAGTCGTTACGACTCCGTGAGTTTCGGTTGGTGTGTCAACGCTGGGAAGCGCACGCCGACCCGGATGGTGCACACCGCGACCATGAAACCTCCCGCGAGAACCGGTCCGTGTCCTCGACCACTCGTGGTGCCGGACACGAGTTACACGCCCGCGGTGACGCGCTCACCGGCGACATCCTCACCGAGATCATCGAACGGCAAGCCGCCATCGAACTCGAGCAGGACATCGCCTGGCGACTCAACCAATACGGAGACCAGGCCGCGCAGTATCCGTTACCACGCACCAACGCGCAACGGCGCTACGACGCGTTCGCCGCGATCATGATCAACAACACCGGCGGCCCCAGTGCAGGCGGAAGTCGCGCTTCGGGTGCTGGGCTTGCGTTGGTCAACATCTTCACCAACGAACACACCCTGCGCCACGCGATCCGCAACTACTTCAGCGTTTCGTCGGGACACGGCACCTCTTACGATCTGGGTGACCCCGGCATGTCGGACAGGTTGTGGATGTGTCACACCGCATCCGGGGCACCCGTCGACCCGCACGATCTCGTGATCGCCGCATTGATCGGCAAGGTACGTCGTGTTGTCACCGATTCCACAGGTCGTGTCATCGACCTCGGCCGTAATCAACGCTTGTTCACCGGTGCCGTACGCGAAGCAGTGCTGTTATCCGGGAACCGATGTTGCTGGCCAGGCTGCGAACAGCAGGGACCATTCCTCCAGATCGACCACCAAACCCCTTGGACCGGCCCCGGCCGCGACCCCGGCCGCGACCCCGGCCGCGACCCCGGCGGCGGACCAGGCAGCGGCGGACCAGGCAGCGGCGGACATGGTCACCGAGACCGTGGCGGCGGGGGCGGTGATAGCGGTGGCGGCGAGACGAACACGTTCAACGGTGCACCACTCTGCGCCACCCACAACAGGCGAAAACACACCGACCACACCGGCATCACCCGCGACGAAACCGGCTGGCATCACCACCGGCGAGACGGCACCGAAGTTGCACCACGACCCTGAAACCGCGGCCGGAGCACCCCGCACCGCGCACCGGATGCCGCAGACCGCGCACGCCATGGCTAGATCTCGAGCGCGTCCACGAGGGGGCGCGTGACATGGGGATCGCGCCGTTGGCGGTGATGAGCACCTGCTCCTCCAGCTTCACGCCCTCCTTGCCGCCGGCTTCGCCGATGTAGCTCTCGACGCAGACCACCATGTTTTCTTGGAAGACGCCGTCGTAGCCCCAGTCGGCGTAGTCGGAGGCGTAGGCAATCGTCGGGTACTCGTCAACCATGCCGGCGCCGTGGATCATCATCATGTAGCGGTTGGGCACGTACTGCTCCGGCACGTGCCAGCAGCGGTCGGAGAACTCCTTGAACGTGAGCCCCGGCTCGAGCAACGCGATGTTGGTGAGCACCTGCTCCTGGGCTATGTCGTACAGCTTGCGCTGTTCGGCCGTGGCGGCGCGGCCGGGGCACACGAGAGCGCAGAAGATATCGGCCAGATACCCGGTCGGGCCGATCATGTCGGTGTCGAACGCAACGAGCTCGCCCGCCTGAATGACGCGGTTGCTGCTCTCATTGAACCACGGGTTGGTACGCGGCCCAGAAGACAACAGCCGACACTCGATCCACTCGCCGTCGTGGCTGATGTTGGTCTCGTGCAATATGGCCCAGAGTTGATTCTCGGTGAGCCCGGGCCGCAGCGCGGCGCGCATCCGATCCACGGCGAGATCGCATACGTCCATCGAGAGCTGCAGGCATTGGATCTCCTCAGCTGTCTTCACCACACGCGCCAGCTCAAGGACCTGCTGCGCGTCGAACAGCTGGATACCAGCGTCAGTGAGGTGCGTCGCACCCCATGGCTCGCATCGATCGATCGCAAGACGCTGATCGCTGCCACCATGCAGATGCATGAGCTCGATGATGTCGCGCGCCCACAGCGCCGCCTTCTCTTGGGTGCGCGGGCCGGACATGAAGTAGAACCACGGAACACTCGTGCGCAGTTCATCGATAGTTTCGAGACCCTCGTCGAGATGGCGCGAGGTGCCGTACTCGAACATCACCACTGGTCCGTCGACGGGCACAAACGCGTACCGACCGGGCGCATGCATCGTCCAGACAGCCATGTTGCGTGAACCGGTGGCATAGCGAATATTCATTGGATCACTCAGCAGCGCCGCCCCATAGTCATGAGCACCAATTCGGCGCGTAATTTCCGGAGGCGATCGGCTCGCAGGCGGACGTGGTCGATCTCGGCAAGTCGAGCCGGCACATCGACGCCCGGCACCTGATTTATCACGTTCCCCGATCACTCGTCATGGGCATCTTCGTTCAGTTCATTCGCCGGTTGCGACACCGGCTGCAAGGCCCGACAATTCGGCGCGGAGATTTGCAAGGGCCTGTTGCTCGCAGCGGCTGCGCATGAATGCTGTGGCAAAGAGGCGATCGCGGTCGAGGAAGCCCTGCAGCACGCCAGCGCGGCCGACGCGCCACTGCGCGTCGGGCACAAGCCCGTACTCCTCACGAATGGCAACCACGTACGCACGATACGAGTCGGGGGCGCTTGAAAGGACGGCAAGGTCGGCATCGAGCAGCACGGCTTCGGCCAGCGTAGATGCCGAATGCTGCGCGGTTGCCTCGATCAAGGACACCACCGACGCGACGCGCTCCTCGTCCCAAGCCGCAGCACCGAGCGCTCGAGCGGCCAGCGCCGCACTGTCGAACTCGTTGGTCGACGAATCTGTGGCGTAGATCGCGTCGTGGAATAACGCCGCCGCAATCACCGCACCACGGTCGACGAACGGTGCGACATCGGGTTCGGCGTCGAGCACTGCGTCGACATTGCGCAGCACGAAGGCGATATGCACAGCCGTGTGATAGCGACGATGGGGCTCGGCATACCGCTCGACCAGATCGTCGGCAACGGATTCGCGCCCAGCGCCGACCACAGACGTCCATGCGGTTCGCATCGCCTCGACCGCATCGCGTTCGGAAATCGCTGCAACGTCCATCGTCGCGACGCTACTCCTGCGCTTCGGCGTCGCTCGACCAGGGCTTGTGCCGCGAGCACGGATGTGCAGGTGGGTCGAACAATTGCAGGCGAGCCTCCGTTGAGCGAGGATGGCGCATGCGTTATCGACGACTCGGCAGAACAGCACTACAGGTCAGCGAACTGTGTCTCGGCACAATGAACTTCGGGCCGCAGACCAGCGAAGCAGACTCGCACTCGATCATGGACCGCGCCCTCGAGTTGGGCATCAACTTCTTCGATACGGCCGATCGCTATGGCGGCGACATGGGCGTCGGCGCCACCGAGGAGATCATCGGACGATGGTTCGCGCAGGGCGGCGAGCGACGCGAGAAGGTGGTGCTCGCGACGAAGTTGTTCGGGCCGATGTCAGATTGGCCCAACGATGGTCGCCTGTCTGCCCGCCACATTCGTGCCGCGTGTGATGCCAGCCTGCGTCGCCTACAGACTGATCACATCGATCTCTACCAGATGCATCACATCGACCGCACGGCGCCGTGGGACGAGGTCTGGCAGGCGATGGAGACCCTGACCCAGCAGGGCAAGATCATCTACGTCGGAAGCAGTAACTTCGCCGGCTGGCACATCGCTCGAGCTAACGAGACGGCTGCGAAGCGCGGCTTTCTCGGACTGGTCTCAGAGCAGAGTCACTACAACCTGCTCGTGCGAACGGTGGAACTCGAAGTGCTTCCCGCGTGCCGCGAGTACGGCGTCGGCGTGATCCCGTGGAGCCCGTTGTCCGGTGGCCTGCTCGGCGGGGTGTTGGGCACCGGCGCCACGGCTCGACGTCAATCGCCTCAGGCGCTGAAACGCATCGACAAGATTCGACCACAACTCGAGCGTTGGGAAGACCTGTGCGCCCAGTTGGGCGACGAACCGGCCGCCGTTGCGTTGGCATGGCTGCTTCACCAGCCCGATGTGACCTGCCCCATCATCGGGCCGCGCACCATGGATCAGTTCGATGGCGCCTCGCTGCGAGCCCTCGACATCACCCTCGATGCCGACACACTCACAGAGATCAACTCGATCTTTCCAGGCCCCGGCGGCACGGCGCCCGAGGCCTACTCATGGTGAAGTGGTGAAACGGACGGACCCGATTCAGACACATCGCATTCAGACCAGCTCGTAGTCATCCAGCTTCGGTGCCGCCATCTCGTCGCGAAAGCGATCGAACGTGAACGGCCACGCCGCTGGAATACCACGATCGTCGAGGTACCAACTGCGGCATCCCGTTGCCCAGACGGTCTTTTTCGCGGCCTCGATGCGCTCGACGTCGAAACGCTCGGTGGCCGCCGCGCTCGGACTGATCTCGGTGCAGTGGCCGGTACGGATCTCATCGATCAGCGCAAGCACGTACGCGATCTGCAATTCGGCGACCTCGATGAGCGAGAAGTTGCCAACGGGACCATTGGGGCCGTTGAGCATGAACAGGTTGGGGAAGCCGGGCACTGCGATAGACAGGTGCGCCACCGGCCGCTGCGCCCACACGTCGTCGAGGCGCACGCCATCGCGACCTGTCACGTGGATCGGGCGCATGAACCGATCCGCACGAAACCCCGTGGCGAGCACGAGAACGTCGAGATCGTGCAGCCAACCATCGGCCGTGCGCACCCCTGCGGGTTCGATCTTAACGATGGCATCGGTGACCAATTCGGCGTTGGACTTTTGGATCGCCTCGTAGAAGTCAGGCGAAACCACCAGGCGCTTACACGCTGCTCGGTAGTCGGGCCGCAGCTTCTCGCGTAGCACCGGATCGTGCACGTTGTCCTCGAGGTTGGCTCGACAGGTGGCCTCGATGACGTACATCTCAGGAGACTCGGCGTCGACCACGGCATTGGAGAAGCGGTCCGCAAAGCCCCGCGAGATCTCCTCACGCATCTCGTCGATGATCTCGAGGTGACGTTGGAAATGAGCGATCTGCTCGGGCGTGAACTCAGGGTTCTCCTGCGGAGCGATCCACTGAGGTGTGCGCTGGAACATCGTGATCGACGCCACGCGATCCACCAGTGCCGTCACGATCTGCACTGCTGTGGAGCCCGTGCCGATGACTCCGACGCGAGCACCATTGATCTCGGCGCTGTGGTCCCAACGCGCACTGTGGAACGCCGCGCCGGCGAACGTGTCGAGCCCGGCCAGCTCGGGCATGTTGGGATGGTGCAGAACGCCGGTCGCCGCGATGATCACATCGACGACGTCACGCTCGCCGGTCGTGGTGACCAGAGTCCAACGACCGTCGACGAAGTCGGCTGTCTCGATCTCGGTACCGAACCTGATGCTCCGATCGACGCCGTGGCGTTCGGCCACGGTCTCGAAGTACGCCTGGATCTCGGCACCTGGGGCATATCGATGTGACCAGTTGGGGTTCGGTTCGAACGAGTAGCTGTAGAGGTGCGACGGCACATCGCAGGCGATGCCGGGATAGGTGTTCTCACGCCATGTACCACCAAGCCGATCGGCCTTTTCGTAGATGACGTAGTCGTGGTAACCGGCCTCAACGAGCTTGATCGCACTGAGGATTCCCGACATACCTGCACCGATGATGGCGAACCGCAACGGCCGAGATGACACCGTCGCGCCTGTGTTGTTGCTCATCGGAACGCTCCAGAAGTGATGTTCGATACTGCGGAATCGGTTGCGGTGAGTTGTTGCATCTGCTCGTGACGCGCGTACGCCCACCCGGGGCCACGCAACACGAACGACAGTCGATCTCTCCAGTTGGTGGAGTTCGCCACGTCGCGGAACATGTCGCGGAATTCGTGCGTGGCCACCCGCCACGGGTTGTAGGTCTCGATGTTCTTGGTAAGTCCGTACACCACGGGATCATCATCCCGCTCGCGCTGAAAGATGCCGAACAGGCGATCCCAGGTGATGACGATGCAACCGTGGTTGCGATCGAGGTAGCGCTTGTTGCTGCCATGTTGGGCGCGGTGGTGCGAAGGCGTGTTGAGCACTGCTTCAGAGGCTGGGCCGAGCTTGCCGACCAAATCGGTATGGATCCAGAACTGATAGATGAGGTTGATCGCCCGTGAGTGAGCGATCAGCGACGGACGTACGCCGATGCGCGCCATCATGCCCACGGGTACCCACACACCAAAGCTGCTCGCAACTGGTTGGCGAAGCGCGGTCGACAGGTTGTAGCGCTGGCTTGAGTGGTGCACGACTGCGCTTGCCACCGCACGCGCACGCTTGCGCCGTCGCTCGCCCTGCTCGGTGCCGGGCGAACGCGCCGCGATGCGATCTGCAACGGTCGTGATGACTACGGCCGATACAGCGGTACGAATGAGCACCTTGCCGAAGCGTCCCTTACCGGGCACCACCATGCGACCGAGCACATCGGTGAGCGGCACCACTGCGCTGGCGATTCCCATCGCCAAGCTGGCAATGGTGTCAGGGCGGAAATAGTCGGCTGGCGTCGGGCCGAGTGCGCGTGCACGCTTCTTGAGCGAGCGGTTCTCGACGGCCATCGATCCGAGGTAGAGGGGCGTCGCAACGATTGAGAGATCCATGCACCCGTCTTTCTAGTCGTCGTGAGCCCGCCGACTCACTTCGGCAGCGACTGCTTGGCCTTGTTCACCAGATGCGTGGGCAGTACGTCGTAGTGGTGATGTTGCACGGTGAACTGTCCACGTCCACCCGTCATCGAGCGCAGGTCCACGGCGTAGCGGATCAGCTCGCTGGCGGGAACAAAGGCCGCGATTTCGTGCTCGCCGTGGTCAGCGGCGTCGGTGCCCTGCACCCGACCGCGCCGCGCGTTGATATCGGCCATGACATCGCCCTCGTACGCGCTGGGCACGGTGACCCGAAGCAGCGACACCGGTTCGAGCACTGCGACGCCACCCGCAGCGAGCGCCTCGCGAAATCCCTGGGCCGCCGCTGTCCTGAAGGCCATTTCGCTGGAGTCCACCGCGTGGAACTTGCCGTCGTAGCACTCGACCCGCACGTCGACCACGGGGAAGCCGTGAACACCGCCATGCGACATCGTCTCCTCGATCCCCTTCTGCACTGCGGGGATGTAGTTACGTGGAATCGCGCCTCCGACAACGGCATCGTGGAACTCGAAACCACCCCCGCGCGGCAGCGGAGCGACGCGAAGATTTGCGACTGCGAACTGGCCATGGCCACCCGTTTGCTTCTTCACGCGACCCACCGCTTCGGCTGAAGCTATGATGGTCTCCCGGTACGGAACCCGCACGTCGACGCTGTCGACGTTCACGCCGAACTTGCGCGCAAGACGTTCGATCACCACCGACACGTGGGTGTCGCCGATACCGCGCAGCACCGTCTGTCGGGTCTCTTCGATGTGATCGACGAGCAGCACGGGATCCTCGGCCAACAGGCGGGTGAGGGCGCTGCCTAACTTGTCGTCGTCAGCCTGTGTGCGAGCCACGATCGCCACCCCGTACTGCGCCACGACATGCACGGGAGCAACCACGCTCACGGGCATACCCTTGGGGGCCAGTGTGTCGCCGGTATGTGTGTTGCTGAGTTTGGCGACGGCGCCGATGTCGCCGGCGACGATCTCGGTGATCGGTGATTGCTCCTTGCCGCGCAGGGCGAAGAGGCCGTGGAGGCGCTCGTCGGCGCCGGTGCGACTGTTCACGAGATGGTCGTCGGCAGCGAGTCGTCCCGACAGCATCTTGAACACTGAGAGTTGGCCAACGAATGGATCGGCAATTGTCTTGAAGACATACGCCAACGGCTGGCCGTTCGCATCGGCAGTGACCGGTACCAGTTCGTCGCCAGCAGTCACCATCGTCGGCCTGTCCGCTGGTGACGGACCGAGATCGCAGATGAAGTCGGCGAGGCGATCCACGCCGACTCCGGTGGTCGCCGAGCCCAGCAGCACGGGGAACTCCGAACACTCGAGCACCTCGCGAGCCAACGTGCGTTCCAGATCGGCGACCGACAACTCGTCGCCGGCGAGATAGTGCTCGAGTTGGTCGTCGTCGCCGGACACGATTTCCTCAATAAGCGCGTCGCGCATGCGGTGTTCCTGCTCGACGACATCTCCCGGCAGCGCCTCGACATGGTGCGCCCCACCAGCGTCGTATTCCAACGCCTCCTCGGTGAGCACGTCGGCCACGCCGTGGAGCGCTGATGCCTCGCCGAGCGGGAACTCGAGCGGCACGATGCCAGACCCGAAGGCCCGGCTCAACTGTGCGAGCACGGCGGCGAAATTGGCCCGTTCCTTGTCCTCTTTGTTCACGAACACCATGCGCGGCAAGCCCAAAGCGGCGGCGCGGCGCCACAGCAATTCGGTCTGCACCTCCACACCATCGACCGCGCTCACCACGAACACCGCGAGATCGGCCACCGCCATCGCGGCATCAACCTCACCCACGAAATCGGCATAGCCAGGAGAGTCGATGAGGTTGATTTTGTACGTGTCGGCGCTCGGTGTCTTCCACGCAAACGGAGCGATCGCCAACGACAACGAAATCTTGCGTTTGACCTCCTCGGGCTCGGTATCGAGCAGGCTGGTGCCATCGTCCACCCGACCGGCGCGGGGCACTGCACCCGCTCGCGCCAACAGCGCTTCGCCCAGCGTGGTCTTGCCGACCCCGCCATGGCCTACGAGCACGACATTGCGAATTCTCTCGGTCGGATAGCTCATTGCGCTCCGGGCCCCCTCATCATTTCGGCTGATCGTCCGGGCTGATCGTCGGTGAACACTATTGGGAGATGGTACCCGTCACGCCCCATGTGTCTGGCAGGTGATAGCCCTCGGGGTACGGGTCGGTGGTATCGAGGCAATAACTGTGGAAGCCGGTGATCCACGCACGACCCTCGATGGTGGGCAGGATCGCTGGGCGGCCGGCGATGGTGGTCTCGCCCACGATGGTGCCCGTGAACAGCGAACCGATCAGCGACTCGTGCTGCATGCTGTCGCCCACGCGCATCTGTCCCCTGGCGTGCAGCACCGCGATGCGCGCGCACGTGCCGGTGCCCGTGGGGCTGCGATCGCTGCGACCCGGCGCGACGATGCAGGTGTTGCGCGTGGCCAAGCCCACGCCCGCAAAGGGTCGATTCAACTGGACGATGGACACATCGCGGATGCCCGGGTTCTCGGGATGCACGACATCGAGTTGTTCGCGCGCCGCAAGCCGCACAGCCTCGCCGAGCACAGCGAGCTCTCGCGCCTCCGCGGCCACCACCTCGAAGCCGAGTGTCGTCGCGTCGACGATGGCGTAGAACATGCCACCGAAGGCGACATCGACGACGACATTGCCGAAGCCCTCGACATCGAGCACCGCATCGAGGCGATCGACGAAGCACGCCACATTGCCGATGCGCACCGACACGCACTTGCCATCGATGCACTGCGCCTCCACCGACACCGGACCGCCCGGGGTCTCGAGCGTGAGGCGGGTCACGGGCTCTTGCATCGCAATGATGCCTGTCTCCAACGCGACCGTCACTGTGCACATCGTGTTCGAACCCGACATCGGCACGTATTCGGTGGGTTCCATGATGATGACACCGAGGTCGCAATCCGCACGCGTGGGTGGCACGAGCAAGTTGAGGTGGCGCGCCACACTCCCGCGCGGTTCGCACAGCAGCAGGCGACGAATGTGGTCGTGCTCACGCTCCATCGTGCGCATCTTGTCGTACATCGTGGCACCCGCTGGCGCCAACACCCCGCCCACGATGACATCGCCGATCTCACCCTCTGCGTGGCACCCGACCACGGAAATTACTCGCTGCGTTCTCACGACCCACCTTTCAGCCTCTGGCAACCAATAGGAGCACCATAGTGGCCACGTAGTCGTGGCGGTCTTGAACAACCTGCGCGATACTTCGGCAACGGCGACTTCGGAGAGAAACCCTCGTATGGCAACCTGCGACGAAGTCCTGGTGCGTTTCGATGCGAGTGCGGCAGCGGTCTTTGCGTGGGTGTGCCGGCTCCTGCGTGGCGATCTACATCGCGCCGAGACGTTGTTGACCGACACGTTCGTCTCGCTACACGGTGCAGATCCCTCCGAGGTCGAGTGCCTCGAGAGGGCGTACGAGCTGGTCAGTGTCGTACCGGCCGACGACGCCCAATGCGATGGCATAGGGTCGTTAGCTCTGTATCAGCGGGCGGTGCTCGACCTCGCGCTGGTACAGCGTCGTTCGCCCGACGAGATCTGTGCCATCATCGGCATTTCCGTGGAGGACATCGGTGCGGTGCTCGACGAGGCTGAGCGCGCTGCACTTGAAGCCGGGGTCTATGGATCTGTCGCACAGGCGCTACGAGCGAACGAGCACTGGCTCGACGACACCGCCCGCGCGCGCACACGAGACGCGATCACCCACGTCGGCCGAACCCCCTCCGCTTCGCCATCGTCATCGCGGCGCTGGATCACAGCAGCGGCGCTGGCTGGAGCTGCGGTGATCGCTACCACGGCGTTCTGGGTGATCCCCGATTCATCGACGAGCACCTCCCGGCCCAGTACGGCGGTGGATGGGGCATCCGCCTTCTCGTCGCCTCCGCCATCGTTTTCCACCTCGATCAGCGCGTCGTCGATCCCTGGCTACATCGCCACCGACCTTCCCTCGGGCTTTTCGTTCAAACAGGTCGGCAACTACGACGCCGGATCGAGCTACGACCATCAGGCCGGCTATTTCGAGCTGTGGGCACAGTCGAACGCAACACGAACCGAAGGCAGATGGTTCGCCGCCGTCGCGTCGAATGGGGGCCTGAGTCAGAGCTTCCGCGTCGGCCAAGTCACACAGGTGGTCGTGCACGACAACCCCGCGCTATACACCGAGTCCGCCGACGGCATCACAGAGATCGTGTGGGAAAACCCCGCCTCGCTTGCGGGACTCGATGTGCTCGGACACGGATACTCCGCAGAGGAATTCGTCAACATCGCAAACAGCATCCAGGAACTCGCCACTGCGCCGACCTCGATCCATCCCGATACGGAACTGCACTTCGGTGGCTCGTTCGACCCCAGAGCAGCGGGCCTCAATCGGATCATCTCCACCCCCACGTGGTCGCCGGAAATGGCGAATCAACCCGCACCCCCGAGCGGCCGATTTGCCGTCTACAGCCTGGACACATCGGCGAACGTTGCGTTTTCCGTGACCACGAGCACCGGCTCGCAACGGGCACCCGCCTCGCTGGTACTGCAGGTACACAGCTTCTTGTTGCAGCGAGCCGTGGATCTGCCGCCTGTGGCGGGCCGGCTCTCGAGGCACGAGCCCGTTCAACTGCTCGTGAGTCTTGGATCGCCGTACTTCCTCGGTGGTTCCGAAGAGACCTTTCGAACAATCGAGTGGGCCGACGCAGGCGACCTCATCACCGTCACCGGCAATGTGTCGCTGAGCGAACTCATGTCCGCAGCCAATGGGGTGCAACCCGCAACGTCTACAGAATGGGCGGACCTGCTCGATCATCCGCCAAACCCCGACGAGTCTGGCAGTAGTACCGTGCCCTGAACGGCACGAATCTGCGGACAGAGAAACCCCGAGCCCTTCGCTGCACGGCGCACTTCCCGCCCGCGTCCCAGCCCGTTTGGGCGAGGGAACATGTGCACACACGACCTGTTGCCGCAAGCAGATACCTGCGCTGAGGCGGCGCGTGTACCCGGTGCCACTTTGACCCAATGCGAACGTCGATAAAGCAGTGCCGCACCATCTCCACACGCAAGGTCGGTGCGTTGCTCCTCGCCCTCGCAGCCTTCGCGCCAGCGGCGTGCAGTTCATCAACCTCAAACAGTGCCCCGAGCACACCCGCAACATCGCCAGCTACTTCGGGCTCTGCTGCGCCAGGCACAACGCCGGTGGCCGACACGACGCCGGTCAACGCCCGCCCGGCGTGCGTGCCCACTGCAGCTCCCGCGGTGGAGGCCAAGCCGGTCGCAGGGATCGAGAGTGACGTCTCGATCACCTCATTCGATGGCACCATCATTCGCGCCCACTGGTTTCCGTTGCCAACCGCGACAGGCGAAAAGCCTGCGCCCACAGTGCTGATGGGTTCCGGCTGGGGTTCAGCAGGCGACACCGATCTCAAGAACCCCGGATTGCTCGGTGCTGTCAGCATCTCGGTGTTGCGCGACGCCGGGTACAACGTGCTCACCTGGGACCCACGCGGTTTCAGCGCATCGACGGGCACCATTACCATCGACAGTCCCGACTACGAAGGTAGCGACGCGCGGCGTTTACTCGACTGGATCGCAACGATGCCGTTGGTACAACTGGATACCGCAGGCGATCCACGCGTCGGCATGGTGGGCGTCTCCTACGGCGGCGGCATCCAACTGGTCACAGCCGCTGCTGACTGCCGAGTCGACGCGATCGTGCCGATCATTGCATTGCACTCGTTGATCACCAGCCTGTTCAAGGCCGACACTGCAAAGACAGGTTGGGCTGGCATCCTCACGCTGGCGTCAATCGGTCGCCAGTTGGATCCCACCATCATGCGCGTGAATGCAGCGAGCAAAGACACCGGCGTCATCGATCCGGCCGACCAGGCATGGTTCGAAGCTCGCGGTCCGGGAGATCTTGTAGGCAAAATCACGGCGCCGACGCTGATCATCCAGGGCACGGCCGACTATCCGGTTCCTGCTGGCGATCCCCTCATCGGCACCGGCGGCACCGGCACCTTGGCGCTGAAGGCCGATGGTGGTGCGGGCCCGCTGACATCGGCGAGCACCGGCTCGATCCTCGACGCCGTTGTTGGTCCCACCATCCCGGTGAAGGCAACGAACGCGGTGAACGTCTCGATAATTGCACCTGCAACAACTGCCGTGATCGTGGGAGCGCCCGAGCTGACGCTCGACTACAGCGGCACCACCCCCGATGGCCCACGGCCAACGCGTGTCTTTGCACAGCTCATCGATGAAGCCACCGGCCAGGCACTCGGAAACCAGATCACGCCCATTGAGGTCACCCTCGACGGGCAGGTGCACACCGTGATAGTTCCGCTTGAGGCAGTCGCGTACACAGCCACGGCCGCGACCAAGCTGACATTGCAGATCGTGGCAACCACCACAGCATACGCACAGCCTCGTTTCGGCGGCAGCATCGACTTTTCGAAGGTCTCGGTCAGCTTGCCCACCGGCACAGGGCTCACCACGCGCTGACGGCGGCCCCAATTACGGCTGGGCGATGAACTGCTCGAACCAGTTGATGGTGCGCTGCCAGGCATCGTCGGCCGTATTGGCGTTGAACACCTCTGGGCGGTCGTTGTTATTGAACCCGTGGTCGGCATCGGCGTAGCGCACAACGGCTGTGGGCACGTCGGCCAGCGATGCTGCGTCACGCAGCAGTTCGACATCGGCTGGCGGAATGCCCTTGTCGAGATCGGCATACAAACCAAGCCACGGTGTCTGCAATGTGGGAGCAATCTCCACCAACGAGGGGAACCCGAAACGGCCCGCAGCCACGCCGCCGCCGTAGAACGTGACCGCCGCGCCCAACGGTCGGCGAGTCGCAGCGAACAGGCTCACCGTGCCGCCCATGCAGAAGCCCACAATGCCACACCGCGCGGGTCCGAAACCGTGGCTCGCGAGGAAGTGCAAGGTGGCGTCGAGATCGGTTTCGATGCCGGCTGCCGTGAGCGTCTGCATCACCGGCATCAGCCCCGCGAAATCGTCGTACGCGAACACCGGAGAACCCTCGCGATGGAACAACGCCGGCGCAATCGCCAACCAACCGTCATCGGCCAGACGCGTGCAGATGTCCTGCAGATGATCGGTGAGACCGAATGCCTCCTGCACCACCATGATGGCTCCCCGTACCGTCGACGCATGTCCGCCTGGCGAAGCCATTGCGGCGGGCATGGACCCGTCGCTCGTGGCGATGTCGATGCGCTCGAGGGTCACCGGCTCTCCAGATATTCCGCGAGGCGTCGATCCGCAGCGGCACCGAACAAAATTGTGGCTACCTCGCGCAAACCGGTTGAGTTCCGTATGTCTTCGTCGCGGACCACGAGATCGATCTTCGAACGTCGGCGCATGAAGTCCTCGAGCTTGGTGATCATCTCGGTGGTGGCCTGCATGTGCAGTTCGACGCGGAGATAGTCGGCACTGTCCATGATGTCCTCGCCCATTGCTGGGTCGTCACGAATGGCCTCGAGCATCGAGAACGCACGACGGCCATAGCGACGCCACAGCCGATCGGTGAGCGGCTCGGTGTCTTGCTTGTTGCGCAATGCGTCGAGCTTCATCAGTTTGGCCTCGCGGTAGAACTCGGCGCGCGTTGCCTTGGCGGGTTCGCCGTACCAATTGTGCAGATCCTTCTCGAGCGGCACGCCCATTGACTCGACGACATCAGCGACTTCCTCGCCTACGTTGAGGCAATCGGTGAGCTTGCCGCCGAAGATAGTGACGACTCGTTTGGCAGCATCGTGTTCGATGGCGTGCTTGCGGCTGAGCGAGGTCCAATCGACGTTGCGTTGATCGTCGCCGTTGCTCTTGACCACGAGCGGGCGCACGCCCGAGCGCTCAGAGATGATGTCGTGAACCGTGAGCGGCGTGGCCAGCGCGAGCCGGTGGTTGATCTGCTCGAGAAGGAACGTGCGGTCGTCGTCGTCGACGGCGGTGAAGGGTCCGTCGACGCGCGTGTCGGTGGTGCCGATCACTGATCGACGCCCCATCGGTATCACGTAGAACAAACGCTGCGTGTCGTCGAAGAAGGCGAGCACGCGGTCGTGGTCATTGGTGGTGAGCCGTGGCACCACGAGGTGGATTCCCTTGGAGTAGACGATGCGGTGATCAGTGTGCAGACCCCACTGCGTGTTGAGACCATCGACGAATGGCCCGGCGGCGTTCACGATGACCTTGGCCGATGTCGAGAACTCCTCGCCCGAATCGACATCGCGCAGTTCGGCCCGCCAACGATCGCCCTCACGCACAGCGGACACGAGCTCGACATAGTTGGCCGCGTTGGCACCGGCCTCGATGGCCGAACGTACGAACGAGAACACGAAGCGCGCATCGTTGTCGATGAGATACGCATCGCGGTACTCGACGCCGCCGCGTACCGACGATGTGTCGATCGCTGGCTCCTCGGCCTTGATGGTCTCGGTCTTGAGTAGCCGCGGGTGTCGCGTGCCGAACTGGCCGATACCCCAATAACCCAATGCTCCGAGCGCTGAGAACCACGGCGCATAGGGCGAGGTTTCGTCGAGGCTGGCCAGGAAACTGATCTCCTTGATATTGTCGGGATACGCGCGCATCAGGCGGTTGCGCGAGCGGCACAGGTTCCACACGAGCAAGAACTCGTAGTGCTCGAGGTATTTGAAGCCGCCCCACACCAGATTCGATGACTCCTGACTGGTGAATCCGGCGAAGTCGCCACGATCGATCAGCGCGAGCGACGCGCCGCGTCCGGCCAATGCCGCCGAGCTGACCGCACCGTTGATGCCCCCGCCGATCACCAACACGTCGAACACACCGTTGCGGATCTTGTCGAGCTGGGCTTCACGCAATGCCATACCGATATTCTCGCAGCCCTTCGCGATGAACCCAACGGTCTTGATGGCGATGAATCTGGACCGGCGCGGTTCGGGCTATTGCGGATCGGCGATGGCGTCCTCGATCGCAAGCAACACAGCATCGCCGTATTGCTCGAGCTTGGCAGGCCCGATGCCCTGAATACCGTGGAGTTCGCTGAGCGTGGAGGGCATCGCCAGGGCAATGCGTTCGAGCGTTGCGTCATCGAAAACGACGTACGCCGGCTTGCCATTGCGCAAGCGGTCGCGTACTTGGCGAAGCAGATCGTGGGCGCGAATACTGCTGACCGACGGAGCATCGCCCGTCGGCAACTGCAACGGACCGCGCTGGCGACCGGCCGTCACCACCGACGATCCTGGCGCGAAGCGACGGGTGGCGGCTCCAAACCGGGCCATTGCACCATCGGCTCCTACAGATTGGATCGTCCAGTCTTGCCCGCCGTCGACCAGCACCAGTCCCGGCGCAGCGAGCACCTGCCCCTTCGGGAACGCTGAGTCGCGTTGTGCTTGCGGCCGCTGCGTCTCGCGCGCTGAAGGTCGCGCCTGGCGAACGGGTTCGGCCGAGTGAACGGGTGGCTCGTGCGCCATCTCGTTCACGAACGGCGACGGCGTGTCACCCACCACGACGACAACCTGCTCGCGGCCGCGGGTGAGAGCGACATGGAATACGCGCCGTTCCTCTTCGTGGTCCTCGGCGAGCCGATGCGGATACTGGTCTGCTTCGGCATGGTGCAGCACCACCACCGGCCACTCCTGGCCCTTTACCCGATGCACCGTGGCCAGCACAACACCCTCGGCGCTGCGTGGGGTACCCAACTGCTGGCGCAGCCATGGGCCAAACCGTGCCGGATCGGGTTGCAGGGTGGCGATCTGCGCGAGCGCGACCAGATCGTCGTTCTGCGCCGCACGGTTCATACCGCGGCGACTGTCATCGAGCGTGGCGATCGATGCGCCCAGACCGACATCGTCACCCAACGCCCGCAAAACGTCGGCCGAGGTACCGGTGACAGCCAGGCGCTGCAGGCGGGCAATGTCTTCGGCGAACGACGTGATTCGCTGGGCATCACGATCGTTGTTCACCCGCCCCGCGAGACGGTGCAGACCCGCCAATGAGTTCTGCTCACCCACCCACACGGCCACATTCGGATGCAGCGGACGAGACGGCCTGCGCAGCGCCTCGGCGAGATCATCCGGATCGAGACGACCGAGGTCCGACACCGAGAGCCGTAACCATGCGAGCGCAGCGCGGATGGCCGTGCGTTCGGTGAACTCGGCGCCCACGCCACCCTGCACCGGGATGCCCTGCGCCAACAGTCCCAACTGAACCGGCGCCAACAACGCGTTGACGCGTGTGAGTACGGCGATCTCACGGGGCGCACGACCGCTCTCGATGGCCGAACGCACTGCGGCGACGCTGGCACCGAGCGTGTCGGCCGAGGCACGCACCACGAGCCCAGTGCTGTTCGGACGCACCGAGCGAATCACTTTGGCGACACGCCTACGGTTGTGCCGAACTAGTCGGTCGGCCGCCTGCACCACATCGCCGGGACAGCGATAGTTCACCTCGAGCGGATGCGCTGCAGCGTTGGGGAACAGCGAGGCAAAGTCGATGAGCCACGCCGGATCCGCGCCGCTGTAGCCGTAGATGGTCTGGTCATCGTCGCCGACGCCGAACACGCCGAACGACGGTGCCGAGAGGAGGCGTACCAGCAGTACGTGGGCCGGTGTAAGGTCCTGGAACTCATCGACAAGCAACAAGCGACAGGCGCGCTGAGCGGCCCGCCGGGTGACGGCATCGCCCAGCAGCATCTCGATCGCGCGGTAGATCTGCTCATCGAAATCGAGCGCACCGTCACGGTCGAGCGCCGCGCGATACCGCGGCCACATCTCAGCTAGGCCATCGACATCGCCGCCATAGCTCGTTTCGACGTCTTCAGGACTGCGCAGACCAAGACGCACCATGCTGAGCGCCTCAATCCACGCTGCCGCAGGGTCGGTATTGCGCTTGCGCGGAAACTGCACGAGTCGACCGATGATACGCCGCACGTCGATCTCGTCGATGGTGCGATAGTTGCGGGACTGTGCAAGGAACGGCGCGCTGCCGTTTACGATGGCGAGCGCAATGGCGTTGAGCGTGCGCACCCGAAGGCCGCGCAGGTCGCCGGTACGCGCCTGCATTTCCTCCTGGGCGCGCTTGTTGAACGCGACCAGACTCACCGCTGATGGCGGCAACCGCCATGAGTTCAAGAGGTGTCGGGCGCGTTCGGTGAGTACCCGTGTCTTGCCACTACCGGCCGGAGCGATCACGCGCGCTGAAGCACCGGCGTGCAACACGGCGGCGCGTTGATCGGGCGCCAGTTCGGTGGACGCATCGGCCGGCGCCGGCACGCGCAGTGAACCGTGCTCGATGCTCACGGCCTGCAGCACCGCTACCCCCTCGATGGGATCGAGGCAGCGCGGCGGACCGCCGTCGATCCAGACCCGTGATCCATCGGGAAGCGCAACATCGCCGCGTTCGTCGTCGACGATCGTGGCGCCGAGCGCAGCCACAGCATCGGCCAACAACCACTGCGGTTCGGCCCCGGTGGAATCGATCGAGTTGGCCCACACCAGGTGGTGCAGCACGTCGAGCGCGAACGAGAAACGGGGGCCGAGCTTGTACGGCGCGACCGATGTGGTGGGCTGTGGCGGCTCACGGAATGTCGACACGATCGAACCCACGAGTTCGATGACCACACGCTCGCCTGCATGAGCGAGCGCGGTGAGTTCGGCCACGGCACGTTCGGGGGCATCCAGTACCGCGTGATCCACGACCACTCGCGAAGCGCCGAGCCACGCCTCGGGGATCTGGCCACCTGCCACGATCACCACGTTGCGGGCGAGTTCGCTCGGACCGGGATTCAGGAACGTGTGCGCGGGTTCGCGACGCGCGGGTTCCCGGCGCGCTGGTTCGCGGTGCACTGGTCGTTCCGCGACGTGATGCTCTGGTGCTGGGGCCGACGCGACGGCTCCGACACCCTCTGGATTGCGTTGCCAGCAGGCACGCACATCGCCGGGTGCGGCATGTTCACCGCCACAGTACGCACAGGAGATGGCCATACATATGTTCTATCGCAGTTTGGTTCCGCAGCGGATCAGGCGTGCAGATCCTCGTACATCGGCGCGGGCAATCATGCTCGGCTCTCGCCGGAGGTACCGCGTTACTCGGCGACGCGGACGGCCACCATCTGGCGACCGCCCTCGATTGCGTTCGCCGGAAAGCGGTACTGGTCACCCGGCACATCGAGCGAATCACGGAACAGGGTGATCGCAACGAGGCGAGACGGCTCTTCGAGCTCGGCTGCCATGATGCGGTTCACCGACGGGGCGAGATCGATGTGCAGGCTGGTGATCGCGTGGGCGATGGCCTCGGCCGCGGTGTGATTCTCGGGCAGCGCAGCGCCCGCGTTCTTGCTGGACACCCGGCGAGCTGCCGGCTTGGCGGCAGGTTTTGCAGCGGCCTTGGCGGGCGCTTTGGTGGCAGTTGGTTTTGCCGATGGCGTGGTGGCCGAAACAGTCATGAGAATCCTTCGCTGGCGCTGAGGTGGACGACTCTGGCGGAGAAGTCACAAAGACCGTCGCAAAAGACGCCCCAATCGTACCGGACGAGGGGCGTCGATAGGCCCTGCGTTACCATGCAGGCAATGACGCCCGCCGACCTCACCGCTGCGTCGCTACGCCTGCGCGGGTCTGATGCGGGCATGTTATGACCGACATCTCGACACTGGCGCACCTCGGGGCGGGCGTCGCAGCGATCGCAGCCGGTGCGGTGAATGCGGTCGCCGGTGGCGGCACGCTCATCACTTTTCCGGTGATGACGGCCATTGGTGTGCCCGCGATCCGCGCCAATGCCACCAACACTGTCTCGCTGTGTCCCGGTTACGTCGGCGGCACATACGCCCAGCGCAAGGATCTCGATGGCTTGGTACGGGGTCTGCGGCCGCAGTTGATAGCCGCAGCGCTCGGTGGCCTCGCTGGGTCCGTGCTGCTCATCGTCACGAGCGAAGCAGTATTCCGTCAAATCGTGCCATTTCTGATCCTGACCGCTTGTGCGCTGCTCGGATTCCAAGATCGACTGCGCGCGTGGTTGTTCTCGCGATCTCCCGAAGCGCGCTCGCATGTGGTGCTCGAGGTCGCCGCGACTGCGCTCGCCGCTGTATATGGCGGCTACTTCGGGGCAGGACTCGGCATCATGCTGATCGCTGTACTCGGTCTCTTCTCCGACTTGCCGTTCACGCGGCTCAACGCCGTGAAACAGCTACTGTCGCTCGTGGTCAACGTGTGCGCAGCGTCGTTTCTGGTGTTCTCGGGCAGGGTGGAATGGACGCTCGTGGCCGTGATGGCTCCCGCCAGTCTGATCGGCGGCCACTTCGGTGGCCGTCTGGCCGGGGTGCTGCCGCCCAAGCGGTTGCGCGCCTGCGTGATCGTGTTCGGCGTCATCGTGGCGCTGATCTACCTCTTCAGGTAGCCCTAGAATCAGGGTGCGCCCAATCGGCTCCCGCCGACGCTGGCAGCCCGGAGCCGCACCACCATGATCACGATCTCGAAGATGCATCTCGACCAGGCGTCGCTGCAGGTCACGTGGGACGACCAGTTGGTGACGCGGTATCCGTGGATCTGGTTACGCGACCATGCCCACGACGAAGGCACGATCCACCCGGTCACCCAGCAGCGTCAACTCTTCACGGCAGCAATGCCGTCTGATCTCGTCGCAACTGCGGCCGAGATCACCGACGACACCATCGATCTCAGCTGGAGCGACGACAGCCCCAACTCGGTACTTCCCGTGGCGTTCCTGGCTCGCTACCGCACGCCCGCGATGCCCCGCGTTGTGGCCGATGCCGACGTCACCCTCTGGGATGCCCACTTCATCAAATCGCACGTGCCGCTGGTGGGGTAAGCCGCCGTCATGAATACCGAGGACGGCGTACGCGAGTGGTTGGCCAAGACCAGCGAGTTCGGGTTCTGCCTCGCCGTCGGAACTCCAACGACGGCCGAGGCAACCGAGGCGCTGCTGCGCCGCATCGGCTATGTGCGTGAAACGATCTTCGGTGGGATGTGGGAGTTCACGGCCGACCTCACCAAAGCCGACACGGCGTATACAAATCTCGAGTTGCGCCCGCACACCGACGGCACCTATTCGCACGACGCACCGGGTGTGCAGTTGCTCCATTGCCTGCAGTTCGAGGGCACGGGCGGCGAGTCCACGATGCTCGATGCCTTTGCGGTCGCGCATCACATGCGGACCGAGATGCCCGAGCATTTTGCCACGCTGTCCACCGTTGCCGTGCCTGGGCAGTACATCGGCGACGGCGCGCATCTCATGGCAGCTCGCCCGGTGTTCCGTCACGACCACACGGGTCGGTTGGTGCAAGTGTCGTTCAACAACTACGACCGCGCCCCGTTCCTGCTGCCCGAGCACGAGATGATCGCGTTCTACGACGCGCTGCGAGCCTTCGACACCCTCGTCAACGATCCCGCGATGCAGTGGCGTCATGTGCTCGTACCCGGCGAGGCGCTGTTGTTCGACAACTGGCGCGTGATGCACGGGCGTGGCTCGTTCACGGGCTTGCGCCGCATGTGCGGTGTCTACGTGAACCGTGAAGACGTTGAGAGCCGTCTGCGCCAGCTCCACTGAATCCATCAGAGGAGTGGCGCAAACCGAACTCGCTACTGTGGCGAACTCTCTTGTGTGAGGGAGCAGCTCAGAGCTGCAGGCTCTTGATCTCGAGGAACTCCTCCAGGCCGAAGCGGCCGTACTCGCGGCCGATACCCGACTGCTTGTAGCCGCCGAACGGAGCGTTGGGGTTGAACGCCCCACCGTTCACCTCGACCTGGCCGGTGCGCAGGCGGCGGGCCACCTGCTCGGCATGGGCCTTGTCGCCCGACCACACGCCACCGGCGAGGCCGTAGACCACACCGTTGGCAATGCGCACGGCATCTTCTTCGTCGTCGTACGCCAGGATCGATAGCACCGGGCCGAAGATCTCCTCTTGGGCGATGGTCATCTCGGGAGTGACGCCCGAGAACACCGTGGGCCGCACGTAGAAGCCGACGTCGAGACCTTCGGGCGCACCGAGGCCACCGGCCACGAGCGTGGCGCCTTCGTCGATGCCCTTTGCGATGTAGCCCTGCACGCGGTCGCGCTGTGCGGCCGAGGCGAGCGGGCCGAGGTGCACACCAGCGGCGAAGGGATCGCCCACCACCATGGCACTGGCCGTCGCGCCAGCGGTTGCTTCGGCCTCGGCCAAACGGGAACGGGGCACCAACA
This sequence comes from Actinomycetota bacterium, assembly GCA_043753895.1. Taxonomy (GTDB): domain Bacteria; phylum Actinomycetota; class Acidimicrobiia; order Acidimicrobiales; family Ilumatobacteraceae; genus WLMZ01. The sequence goes on along the minus strand of JAYUWK010000083.1, from coordinate 59,710 downwards.
TGCGGGTGAGCGCCGAACAGGTCTGGCCCGAGTTGAGGAAGGCCTTGCCCACGCCGTCGGCTACTGCCTTCGCGAACGTGGCTTCATCGAGGTCATCGAGCAACACGTTGGCACTCTTGCCGCCGAGCTCGAGTGCGATCTTCTTGATCGATTCGGCGCCGAGCTGCATGACGCGCTTGCCGGCGCGGGTGGAACCGGTGAACGAGACCATGTCGATGCCCGGGTGCGAGGCCATCGCCTCCCCAACCACCGGACCGACTCCGGACACGAGGTTGAATACGCCGGCCGGCAGACCGATCTCGTTGATGATGTCGGCGAGAATGAACGCGTCGACGGGGGCTACCTCGCTGGGCTTCAGCACCACTGTGCAACCCGCAGCAATTGCAAATGCAACTTTCGCGGCGATCTGGTGCAGCGGGTAGTTCCAGGGAGTGATGCAGGCCACCACGCCAATCGGCTCGCGCACGACAAGTGAACTGCCGACCTTCTCTTCGTACACGTAGCTCTCGGCGAGGCCGGCGGCCTGATTGAAGCTGTTGATGGGCAGGCCTACCTGCACCATCTGCGATAGCCACTTGGCCATACCGGTTTCCATAGAAATGGCCGTGGCGATCTCGTCCATACGCGCACCCAGCGAATCGCCGATGCGGGTGAGGTACTTGGCGCGCTCCTCGGCGGGCGTAGCCGACCACGCATCGAACGCGGCGCGAGCAGCCTGCACTGCGGCGTCGACATCGGCAGCCGTGCCCGAAGGGATGGTGGCCATCACCGACTCGGTGACGGAATCTATGACGTCGATGGTTTCATTGGAGCTGGAGGCGACCCAGGCGCCGTTGATGTAGAGCTTGTCGTAGTTGGTGGTGGTCATGATGAGTCCCTCTCGGAGCGGTTTGTCGAATTGGTTCTAGTACGAAGGGTAGGCCATTGTCTCGCTGGCCTTCACAGCGGCCCAGACGTGGCTTCCGGGCTGTAGCGACAATGCCGCCAGCGCTCCAGGAGTGATCTCGGCGACCAGCGGCACTGGGCCATCCAGACGCACCCGTACGCGGTCGGCGTACTGGTCGATGTCGATCACCGTGACCGGCCACTTGTTGCGCGTGCTGCCCAGCGGTTGCTCCGGGTGCAGCACGATCGATTGCGGGCGGATGGATACGAGCGCCGAGCCATCAGGAGTGGGCTCATCGGCGCCGTAGGACGAGACGATCTGAGCGCCCGCGGCAGTGGTGAGGACCCCATGAACGATGTTGCCCGAGAGCAGATTTACGCCAACGAGATCGGCCACGTAACGCGATCGTGGCTGCGCGGTCACCTCGGCCAGAGAACCGGTTTGGGAGACCCGGCCAGCTTCGATCACGATCACCCGATCGGCCAGAGCAAAGGCATCGATCGGATCGTGCGTGACAAGGATGCGCATTCCTGCAAAGGTGGCGAGGTGGCGGCGCAGATCGCTGCGCACTTCCGCACGGGTACCCGCATCGAGCGCGGCGAGGGGTTCGTCGAGTAACAACAGACGCGGCTGTGTTGCGAGTGCCCGCGCCAGCGCGACGCGTTGTGCCTGACCACCCGAGAGTTGCGCTGGGCGATGACCCGCATGTTCGCTCAATCCCATGCGCCCGAGCCATTCGGTCGCGACCGTTCTGGCTTGGGCACGCGGCATGCCGCGGGCCCGCAACCCGAAGGCCACGTTCTCAAGTGCGCTGAGGTGGGCGAAGAGCAGGTAGTCCTGAAACACCACGCCGACGGGTCGGGCATCGGCGTTCACGAACACGTCGGCGGTGGGATCGTCGAGCACGGTGTCGTCGATGGTGATGCGGCCGTCGTCGATGGGCGCCAGACCTGCGAGGGCGCGCAGCACGGTGCTCTTACCTGCGCCGTTTGGGCCGAGCAGCGCGACCACTTCGCCCGGATCCACGCTGAATTGCACGTCGAGATCAAACGCTCCGAGTGACAACGAGATGTGTGCGGCAAGGCTCATGATGCTCGCGTGGTGACGGCACCGAGCCATCGGTCGCGCAGACCGATCAGTACGGCGAAGGACATGGCGATCATCACCAGCGCAAGCACGATCGCCTGCGCGGGATCTGACTCGAGCGCCAGGTACACGGCCAGTGGCATGGTCTGCGTGGTGCCCGGGAAGTTGCCGGCGAAGGTGATGGTGGCGCCGAACTCACCGAGTGCCCTCGCCCACGCGAGTACGGCACCGGCTACGAGCGCCGGACGGATGGCCGGCAGGGTGACGCGACGGAACACGTACCAACGGCTGGCACCGAGCGTGCGTGCCGCGTCTTCGAACCGCCGATCGAACAGGCGCAGCGCGGCCTCGACGGTGAGCACCAAGAACGGCATCGCCACAAAGGTCTGCGCCACCACCACGCCCGCGGTGGTGAAGGGCAGCCGGATGTCGAACCAGCGATCCAAATATTGACCCACGAACCCACGCCGACCGAGCGCGAAGAACAACGCGACTCCGCCGACTACGGGCGGCAGAACCATCGACAGTGTGCAGAGCGCACGCACGATGCCGCGACCACGAAACTCCACCCGGGCCAGCAACCAAGCGAGGGGTACGCCGAACACGATCGACAACGCCGTGGCCCAGAGCGAGCACACGATCGACAGACGCAAGGCCGTCAGCGAGCCCGCCTTGTTGAGCAACGACCACGCGTTGCTCCACGGTGCCTTCCACAACAGACCGATCAACGGCAGAGCGAAGAACGCGACTGCGATCACCGCGAGTACGAGTGCAAGTGCGGGAAGCCGCTCGCGACCGACCGGACGACCCCGGCGTCCCGGCAGAGAACGCGGCGCGATCGTGCGTGTTGCGTCGCTCATCGTCGTTGGTTCACGGCGCCAGGAACCCGTACTTGGCAAGGATCGCTTGCCCATCGGGACTTGCCACGTACGCGATGAAGGCTGCTGCGCCGGTGGTGTTGGTGGCTTGCTTGGTAACGACGAGTGGGTAGTTGGTGACCGTGTTCTGCGCGGCCGGAATTTGAACGCCCGTGGCCTTCGATCCAGCGGCCTTCACATCGGTGACGAACACGATGCCGGCATCGGCTTCACCCGTGGTCACTTTGGTGACGACACCTTTCACCTTGTCCTCGAGACTCTTCGGCGCAACGGTCACGCCCGCAGTCTTCAACACTGATGCGGCCAGCTTGCCACAGGGTGCCGTGGTGGCACAGAGCACAACGATGAGATCGGGCTTGGCGAGATCGGCCAGCGTTGCGATGCCCTTGGGATTGCCGGCCTCGGTGATGATCTCCATCGAGTTCTTGGCCACGACGGTCGGGGTGCCTGATGCATTGCCAGCATCGACGAGCTTGGTCATGTTCGAATCGTCGGCCGACGCGAACACGTCGGCCGGCGCGCCCTGCCCGATCTGGGTGACGAGGTCGCCCGAACCGCCGAAGCTGAAGGTCACCTTCGCGCCGGGACTCGCCTTCTCGAACGACGCTCCCATCTCCGTGAACGCCTCGGTCAGCGACGATGCCGCAAACACCGTGACCGATCCGGTGATCGCCGGGACGGTTGTGGCCGGAGCGGTGGTGCTCGTGCCGGGTGCCGTGGTCGTCGGTATCGAAGTGGCGGCGACCGTCGCCGCAGTGTCCTTCGCGTCCGAACCACATGCACTCGCCACGACGCCCAGTACGGCAATGGAGGCGACCAGAAACCGAGGAGTTGTGCGCATGGCGTCACTATAGTCAGGTTGTGAGGTTCATAACGTCATTCTGTAACTACTCTCAACGGCCGTGTTGTAATCTCGCCGTGTGGCCGCCGACGAACCCTCTTTCGCCGAACACGTCTGCCTCGCACTCGTGGCAGAGGGCGCCGCACACGGATGGGCCATCGGTTCGCTGTTGGCCCACGACGGAGACATCGGACGCGTCTGGACGCTGAGTCGTCCGCTCACCTATCGGGCGAGCGATGGACTCGTCGTACGCAAACTCCTCAAACGTTCCGCTCACGAATCCGGACCCGGGCGCGATCGAGTGGTACTGACCGCTACCCGCGCCGGTCGGTCGGCGAACGATCGCTGGCTTGCAGAACCGATCGAACATCTCCGTGACGTGCGCACCGAACTCCTCGTGAAGCTCACCCTTCTAGAACGCAGCGGAGCGGACACCAGGCCGTTGCTGATCGCGCAACGCGCGCACTTTGCCAGCCTGCTCGACTCGCTCACGTCCGCCAGCGCCGATGACGACATCGTTGACCTGTGGCGGGCCGAATCAGCGCGCGCTGTCCGTCGCTTCCTCGACCGCGCCATCGACCCCGCTGTGGTGCCGCCCGTCGCAGCCGACGCTCCCGACTTGCGGCTGAGCGCACGCAATCAACTGAGAGCGGTCGTCACCGGGGTGACGCACAGCGAGATCATGTCGACGGTGAAGATGGTGTTGCCCGACGGCCAACGCCTCAACGCCTCGATCACCCGCGAGGCAACCACAGACCTTGATGTTGCACCGGGCGACGACGTGGTCGCCATCATCAAATCCACAACGGTGATGATCGCCAAACCGGGCTGACGACGTGCCCTCCCCCGGGCCATCGATCATTTCCTTCGACGCGGAGATGGCCACCCGTCGCGTGACGTCGTGAGGCACTGCTCGATGCAACGCAGATGTTCTGTGCGCTCGTCAGCGAGTGTTATGTGCGGATCGCGTATTTCGAGATACGCGCGTAAACATCAGGCAGCTCGGCGCTAGTCCTCGCGCCTTGGAGGGAACGGCGAGCCGAACTGTGTGTTCACGTGATCGTCGTACACGTAGTCGAACTCCCAGGGGATCTGCCTGCCGATTCGAGCAGCAACACTTCCCAAATCGGGTGCCGGGCCATAGGCATCGCACAGGAAACGAACGGTCGACTCGAACCCTTCTCGGTCCCACCGTCGCGTGAACCACAGTCCCGATCAAACTGCAACGGACTCCGGCATGCCGAACGGCGCGCCCTGCGTGAACCAACGGCCGTTGGCGACCTCAGCTGCGAACCACGACGGCGAGCAAACGATCAGGTCGAAGCTGTCGGCGAAGTCGTCGCCGCCCTCGCCGATCAGTATCTGAACAGTCACGCCGAAATGTGCGAGATCGGCTGGCTCGAACGAGCCAGCGTCTCGCTCGGCCTCAGGTCCGAAGAATAGAATCGCCTTGACTTCGGCTCTGACCTCGGGCGACACACACGCAGATTGCCCTGATGCACCTGTAGCGCAAGCGCAAAGGTCGACACAGAACGTTTAGCGCACCGCGGTAACTCTGGGCGGCTGGAGCCGCTATAGCCAGCGGCGCTCCGGAAGCGTCGATCCGGACTGCGCCCGACACCCACTTCGCCGATCTGCCGTCCGCGAGACAGACGTGGGCTGCGAGACGACGCGAGGTTGACGTCGGGGGAAGACGGCGCGATAGTAGCCGCTTGAGCGCTTGTGAAAGGGGTGTGTCATGAGGAGCGAGCACCGGGGATTTGGCGACGCAACGGAGGTCCGGGAGATGCCTCACGGACGAGCCGAGGTGATCGACATCGGTGGTGGGCAGGTGATGCGGATGACGCTGCAGCCTGGATGGCGCTGGTCAGAGCACGTCAAGCCGATTGCCGGAACCGACATGTGTGAGGCACCTCACTTCCAGTACAGCGTGTCGGGCACCATCCACGTCGTGATGACCGACGGCAGCGAGTTCGACGTCGGGCCCGGAGAGGTCAGCTACCTCCCACCGGGACATGACGCCTGGGTCGTGGGCGACGAGCCGGTCGTGGCCATCGACTGGGGTGGGGCGCACGTCTGGGCGACACCCACCTGATCCCCACCTCCTCGACGCTGTCGCGCGACGCGTCGAGCTGAGCAGTCTCCTTGCGGAGCCGCTAGAACTCGGCGCCTTCGGACTCCAACAACGAGTCCGGATCGGCAACACGCTCGGCCGGCTCACGGTCCGCCTTCACTTAGTTCCACAACGTGCGCTCCGCGAATCGGCAGGGATCGAGCGACCTCCGTAACCGGGCAACCCGATGACTTCACGACAGCGATCGCCTCACGACGGAACTCCCACGGATACTTCGCTGGACGCCCACACGGGCCTCCTTCCTCTTGGGTCATCCCCCAGAATCAGGTGTCTATGCGATCGGGTCAACTCCAAACCGACGAACCCGAAGCACAGACTTCATGCCCACTCAATCACACGGGTAGAACCGGTCGAGGTTGGCTCCGATTGCCGGTATTCGCTTCGAAAGCAAACGGGTTGTTGCATACAGAACATTCAGCCCGTAGCGGCAGATCTACACGCGGCAGCTTCGCGAAATATCTGGTTCACGCGCGCTGAAGCAGGTGATCAGCAATATGAGCGGCGTCCTCGTCCACGAAGCTGAACTGCCCCGATTTGAACGTGTGCATCCAGTGCAGCCCGAGAAAGAAGATTCCCGGGCAGGCCGTAACGCCCCGAGTCTGAACCGGAGCACCAGCCCCATCGAGAATCGGCAAATCGACCCAGTCATAGTCAAAGCGATATCCGGTGGCCCAGATCACGCTGCCGATTCCGGCCTCCTCCAGATCCAGCTCGGCAAGCATCGCCACCCGCTCGTGCGGACCGGCGGCGTCGTCGGGCGCGGCGGGCTGCACCTGGGCGGCGATGTCGGGCCGCAGAGCAAGCGTGTCCGCGGCAATTCCGAAATCGGCAAAGGCCCGATCGCTCTCGTCCAGAACCGCGTTCACATCGTCGCCAAACAGTGCTACCCCGTCGCGCATCCCGCTGAGGCTTCCCAGCAATTGCACCCCGTTGCGGGCCGACTCGCGCAGATTGACGTCGTAGCCGCCGTCAACCCCGGTGATGACGGTCGAGGGCGGATAGTTGCGCCCCGGGAAACTATCGATCTCAACGTCATAGCGGCCAAGCTTTTCAAACCACCAGATCATGTCGCAACCCCGGTAGCGGCGCGGCACCCGGCGATGGCGGCTGACCGCGAGAAACACGCGGCGCCCCGACTTATTCAACTCGTCCGCGATCTGACACCCCGAAGCACCGCTACCGACCACAAGCACCGCCCCCGGTGCCAACGCGTCCGGGTTGCGATACGACGAGGCATTCGTCTGCTGAATGGACGGCGGGAACAGTGCCGCCACTTCTGGGATGTTCGACCGCTGAAATGGCCCCGTTGCAATGATCACATTGCGCGCCGCCATCGGCCCGGCCGAGGTCTGCACGCTGTACCCAATGCCTTCGACGTCAACACCAAGGCGGCTTACCGCGACCCCCTCACGGACCGGTGCGCCAATCTGGGAGGCATAGTCGGTCAGGAAGCGGTGGATTTCGTGGTGCGGGGCATAGCCGTCCGGATCCGGCCCGCTGTAGTCCTTGCCCGGAAGTCGCAGCGACCAGTTGGGATACTGAAAGCGCAACCCGTCCCAACGTTCGCTCTGCCACCGGTCGCCAATCTTGTGGCGTTCCAACACGACATGTTCGCGACCGGCCCGCCCCAGAAACTGGCTCATCACCAGACCGGCCTGACCTGCCCCAATCACGATGCTGTCGAAATGCTGCGTCATCGCTGAGTGCCTCTCAGACCCCCGCGACGCTAACACGTCTACTGTTGCGCGTAATGCGCCGCTGTGGACGGAAGACGCGATTGGAGCTACGGGCGCAGAACACTCAGCCCAGAGCGGCAGCCCTGCGCTCGCGGATTGAGTTGGGGGACAGTGTTCTGGGTACGAAATGAACCCGGCTGATCGTGGATAATCCTGCAAGGCTGACTGACGTGGAGAAGGTCCAGATCGTCGTCGCCCACGAGGAACGCGCGACGCTTCGCGCGGGCGATGTGTTCGTGAAGATCGACGGCGATCAGACGCACACCAGCGTCGAGGTCGAAGCGATGTCGATGGTGCCGATCCCGACGCCGAAGATCCTGTGGTGCCAGCCACCCGCGCTCGCGCTCGCCGCCCTGCCAGGCAGAGCGCTCGGCCATCTCGGCGAGCCCTCCACAGCGTCGCCGGCCGCGTGGGCTGCCGCGGGTGCTGCGATCCGGACGTTGCACGGCGCGCCGTTGCCTCCCTGGCCTGGCCGGACCCTCGACGAACTCGGAGGGCGCCTGGACAAGGAATGCGAATGGCTCGTCGCCAACGACGTCCTTCCCGCCGATGTCGTGGCACGGAACCGCCGACTCGCCGAGACAGCACTCCGGCCGTGGACTCCGGTGTTCATCCACGGCGATCTGCAGGTCGACCACGTCTTCGTCGACGGTGACGAAGTGAGCGGCATCATCGACTGGTCCGAAGCCGCCCAGGGCGACGCTCTGTTCGACCTCGCAACTCTCACACTCGGACACCCCGAACACCTTGGCGACGTGATCGCCGGCTACGGCACCAGCGTCGACCACAACCTCATCCGCGCATGGTGGTCGTTGCGGTGCCTGTCCAACGTCCGGTGGCTCGCCGAGCATGGCTTCGGCCCGCTCGACGCGATGCCGGAGGTCGCTGTCTTGCGTCGCCCATAGCTTGTCCGAGCACAGCGCCTGTGACGAGCACGGTGAGCCGATTTCGGTTCCCTCGGCACCACGCGGATCTACAGCTATGCGTGGGGTGTGAGTCGCTCCTCGATGGTCACGCTCACTTTGTCTCCGGCACTCTTGTTGATCGCTTTCTGGACGGCGGCCCTGATCGGCAGCTTGTGCGTCCCATCTCCCATCGCCATGAACGCACTCTCGAACGGATAACCGTCGACAGTCCCTCGGATCTTGACCAGACCACGCGTCCCGAAGAACTCAACCGAGTCGGGCATGACCACGTACGTCCAGCCGCCCTTTGCGGGGCTCTTCACCATGATGGCCTCGAACCGTCTCGGAAGCGCTGACGCCACACTCATCTGCACGGCCTTCACTCTGCTCCATGAGGAGACATAAGGCAAGCAGCGACAGCGCTGGTCGCAGGGGGCAAACGCTCACCAGCGAGGTCGTTGAATGTCCTTCGCCGTCGCAGCCCTCAGGCCAGATTGGCCGCGCGGCGCTGGCCCCAGATCGCTGCTGCGCCGGTGAGAAGGTGCATGAGCCCGAGGGCTATCTTCGATCCGGTATCGACCTTCATCGAGATCGGGGCGAGCAGCGACAACACCGCGATCGCCATGACGAGGATAATCCAGGCTTGTAGTCCCAGGCGGGTGAAACGGCCCTGGCCCCACAACACCGCGGCGCCGACAAGCATGGCAATCACGCAGGCCGCTGCAACCGCCAGGTATGGCAGATCGGTCGGTGTCTTGCCGCTCTGGGTGGTCTGGATGGAGCCGGCAAGCATCGCGTTCACCGCGAGGAAGACGACGGAGTTCAGGACGAGTGCGGCGCCGGCCCCCCATAGACTTCCGATCCATGGCTGTGGGTCGAGGGTGCGACCGGTGTCGACGCGCTGGTCGATGGTGGTCATGGAATCTCCTTGAGTAGATGAATGATTGACTGGTTCATGGACTTCTACCATACCGAGAAATACTTGAGTCTGTCAAGTGATCAGGTACCATCGGAACGTGGAATCCGATGCGCAGGACGACGAGATCGTGTGGCGGCTACTCGACCTGTTCCGGCGGATGAACGAGGTCTTCGAGAAGGTTGCGGCAGAAGCCGGTCTGAGCACGGCGGAGGCCGGCGCGCTGCGACGTTTGGAGAAGCCCGTCGCGATGCGTACGGTCGCCGATGCCATGGGCTGCGACGCCTCCTACATCACTCTGCTCACCGATCGGCTAGAAGCCCAGGGTCTCGTCGACAGGGTCCCCGACGATGTGGATCGCCGCGTCAAACAGCTCGTTCTCACTGCGAAAGGTCGACGAGCTCGGCGATCGCTGACCGAACGGGTGCTTGCCACGAGCCCGGCGCTCGTGCCTCTCGACGCGGCCGGTCGAGAGCAGTTCTTGAAATTGCTACGTCGACTCGGCGACGGGGAAGATCACACAAACTGACGAGCTCACGCACCTGAGTGATTCGATCCAGAGATACGAAGGCATGGAGGAATTCTCCGCTGTAGGCCCAGCCGCCGCTGCTACGTTCCGATGCTGTGAACCCATTCGCGGTAGCCAGCTCTGTCGAAAGGGTCACCGATGGGCGTTACCGCGCAGTCCTCGACGACTCGTGGAATCTGCGCCCTTTGCCGCAGGGCGGCATCGTTTCGGCAAACGCGTTGCGCGCCATGACCGACGCTCTCGACTCCCCAGCGCAAACGCTCCGGACGATGCACACCCTGTTCGTCGGGCAAGTCGCCGACGGTGATCTGGAGATTGACGTCGAGATTCTCCGCCGCGGAAGGTCGATGTCGCATGTGCGCGCTCATGTCCGCAGCCCGGGTACGACCAACGGGCACATCACAACGGCAGTCTTCGGCGCCTCACGCGAGGGCTTTGACTTCATCGAGCTTCGCCCCCCAGCGGTTCCACTGCCCGAGCACTGCCCGTCGTTTCGTGATCCACCACCGCCCGGCGTCCCTGCGTTCACGCCGAACCCATTCTGGGCGACCCGCGTGGAGGGCCGCGCCGCCATGGGCGTCGCTCCGTGGGAGGTCGTCGAGAACCGCACCGCCGAGCAGGCGACCTGGTACCGGTTCGACGACACCCCATGGATTGAGAATGGCACGCGCCTCGACCCATTCGCCATTGTGCTCCTCGCTGACACCATGCCAGGCGCGATCGGCCAGCGCGTGGGACCCACCGATCGACCATGGTTCGGCCCGAGCGTCGACCTCACCGTGCACATGTGCGCCGACTGCCACAACCCGTGGGTCTTGGGCCACAACACTGCACGTTGGGCGGGCGATGGATACGCCTCCGTCGACATGGCGCTGTGGGATCACGACACACTCGTGGCCTACGCCACGCAGACGTCCTTCTTCACCTTCCTGAACGAGACCTGACGTCTCCATGTCTCGTTGGAGACTTCGACCCAGTAGCTCCCCGGTGGCAACCCGTATCTCAAGCGAGCTCGACGAGCAGTTCATCTAGTTGCCTGAATGTCTCGTGCGTCGCATCCGCCGCGCCGGTACCGTTCTCGTCGAGCGCTTCCTTCGAGGGATACACCTCGCTCAACACGAGCAGCGTCTTGCCATCTTTCTCCGTCAGGGCGACGGTAGTGACGGAGCCGTTCTCTCCGTCTTCGTCGTTCGTCCAGGCGATAAGCGATGGCGGCGTCACTTCGAGGTATGTGCCGAAGAAATCCATGCCATCGCCGAAGTTGAGGCGGTATTTGCCGCCGGTGCGAACATCCATCTCGCAGAAACGCAGCGTCATGCCCATCGACTTCGGCACCCACCAGCGCTCGAACAGCTCGGGCTTCGACCACGCCTCGAACACGAGGCGCACAGGAGCGTCGAACGAGCGCGTGACGACGACCTCGCGATCGGATGTCCGTTCCACGTTCGTGACGTTCCTTATCGGGGCGGGCTCACCTTGCGTTGTTCCGTCCATCTGACTGCTCCTTCCATTTCAATTCCTCGATGACCTGGTCGAGTTCGCTGAAGCGCGCGTCCCAGAGTTGGTGATACCCCTCGATCCACGCCTCCACCTCCTCCAGACGACGAGCGCCAATCCGGCACGTCCGTACGCGGCCGACCTTCTTGGTGACGACGAGTCCCGCCTGTTCGAGGACGCCGACGTGCTTCTTCATGCCCGTGAGGGTCATATGGAACCTGTCGGCGAGGTCCGTGATCGATGCCTCCTTTTGGCCGAGCTGCTCGAGGACTCCGCGTCGCGTGGAGTCCGACAGCACGGCGAACGAGGCATCGAGATACGAACTCGAATACTGAACCATATGGCTCAGTGTTTACCACGCCGCGTGACACCCAGCAAGCACCATCGCGGCGTGATTCCGGCCACTTCGATCGAGACCATTGTCCGTGAAGAGGCAGCGTCAGCGTGTGCGAGACTCCTCCCACGAATTCACAATGGAGCAAGAGGGAGAACATCATGACCGCGAGCCACCTGCAGGACATCGCCGACGTCCGAGCACTGATCCAGCTGTACGTCGAAGGTGCGAACGGCGACGGCGACAAGATGCGCCAGGCATTCCATCCGCTGGCCCACATGTTCGGGCACATCGGCGACGAGATGCCCAGCTATGAACCCATCACCGATTTCACCGCGCTCGTGGAGGCCAATCCCGGTCTCGCCGGGCCGAACTACACGTGGGATATCCGCACGGTCGACATCGTCGGCGACGCCGGAGTCGCCGTGCTCGTCGAGTCTGATTACTTCGGTTGCGACTTCGTCGACTACTTCACCGTCTGTCGTATCGACGGACGCTGGTGGATCACGGGTAAGACGTATGCGCACACCGGAGGCACGCCGCCACCGATGTGAAGCCGGTTGGCCGCCGACAGCGCGTGCGATGACCACACCGCCGGTTCCCAGAGGACGCGTGCACGGTCCGTCGACAACGCGATGGCAGATCGCGGAGACTCAGAATAGTGGAAGCCTAGCGCGGTATCGAACTGATACCATCCAGCCCATGGCCATGACACTCCGCCTGACTGACAACGAGCAAGCGCAGCTGCGCGAGCGTGCCGAAGCAGAGGGCATCTCCATGCAGGAAGCCGCGCGTCGAGCCGTGCGCGAGTTCGTCGCCCGCGGCCAACACCGCGACCGAGTGAGCGCTGCGTCAGCAATCATCATGGACAAGCACGCGGACGCCCTGCGACGCCTCGGCGAATGAGCGAACCGATCGAGTTCCTCGACCTGGATGACCTCATCGATCTCGCCCGCGCCCTGCTCGGCGACCCGCCCCCGATCCGCGACTTCGGCCTGCTTGGCTCCGCCGCAGCACGACCGCAGACCACCGTTCTTGGTGAGGACGCCTACCCGGAGGTGATCACCAAGGCTGCGGCGCTGCTGCAGTCGATCGTCAACAACCACGCGCTCCTGGACGGCAACAAGCGACTTGGCTGGTTGGCTACCGCCGTGTTCCTCGAACTCAACGGCGTCAAGGCGTCACGAGCTTCGAACGACGACATCTACGAGTTCGTCGTGTGGATAGCAGCACCCAACCCGGACCTTGCCGACATCGCCGCCCGCCTTCGTCGCGTGGTTCAGCCCGGACGCCGCCGTCGGGTCCGGCCTCACTGACATTGACGAGTTTGATCAGCGCCACGTCACGCAGATCGGCATCTGTGGACTCCACTAACTTCAACAACGTGAAAGCTCGAACGACGCCACGAAAGCCGAGACTGCGTCAACCCCGACCAAAGACGGGGTACTTGCTGAACGGCGAGCCGAAAGGACGACTTGCGCGGCTGCTCGACTACCTCGACATCGTGTTCTGGTGATGACGTTCGAGTCGCTTGCTTCATCGACGAATGGTACATAGCGGTCAGCCGCGGGAGCGGAGGCGTGCCGTTACGAACGCCTGGCTTGATGACTCGTGTACAAATTCGGGGTCGCGCACGACGCAGGACAGGACCAGGAACCCTGCGTTCGTGAGCCTGCGGACGACATTGTCCGGATCGTGTCGGTGGCTTGTCAGCGCGACCGGTGTGCCTTGCACGTCGGTGCGGTGAAGCCCCTCGCCATGCCCGGCCTGGAACGCGAGCAGCAGATAGCCGCCCGGGACGAGAACTCGGGCGAGCTCGTCGAACACCCCGCCGAGGAGATCCGGTGCCGTGTGAATGATGGAGTACCAGCAGACCGCGCCGTCGAGCGAGCGATCTGCGACGGGCAACGCCGCGACGTCTCCGACCGCGAAGCACAGATCGGGGTGTGCCTGCCGCCCGACCTGGATCATCCGTATCGACAGATCGATGCCGACGATCTCGACACCACGTGCAGCGAGGAACGCGCCCACCCTGCCCGGCCCGCAGCCGACGTCGCCAACCCGTCCCCCGCGGGAGAACAGCGAAGCGACATCTTCGAGCAGTGACCGGTCGAGCGCCGCTTCGATCGACTCACTGATCTCGGTGCCGATGGATTGCGCGTACAGATCCGCCGTCGCGTCGTACGACGCACGAGTCCTCGCCAACTCTCGATCGACGGTCATACCTGCATGATAGGGATCGTCGCTCAAGGGGTCGGCTCGCATGCCGAGTGCACCGACATCGAGCGCGATCGCGACGGTGTACTCTTCGCAGACATTGCGGGAAGGAACCGATGCACGATGAACCGTCGCACCGCACTGCTCATCTCGACGATTGGATTCTGCGGCCTGTATCTGGCTGCAGTCGTCGTCCTCGGCACGCCACCTGGCATCAACGATCAAGGCGCGGACGTTGTCAAGTGGCTGCAGCAACACCACGACGCCGTGCGATGGTCCACGTGGCTCACGGTGCTCTCGACCCCGTTGTTCGCCTCGCACGCGATCTTGATGCGCGACTGGGTTGCGGGAACCGCCGGACGTTTTTACCTACTCGGCTGCACTGCGGTCATCATCCTGACGTCACTCTCGAGCTGGGTGATGATCGGGTTGGCCCGTCGTCCCGAGTCGCTCGACCCAGCCATTGCACGGACACTGCTCGATGTGTCGGCCTATTGGGGACCGACGCTCACCGCTTTCACGGTGCTCACCCTTGGCCCCATTGCATGGGTATCGCTGCTGGATCATCGGCTCCCCCGCTGGGTTGGTATCCTCGCCACCATCGCGTTCGTCGAGCAAGCCATCGAAACGATCACGGTGTTCGGAACCACCGGCTTCTTCGCAGCAGGCGGGCCGATGAACACGATGCTCGGCGCCGGGCTCACGGTTCTCACCTGGCTCGTGGCCGGCATCATCGCCGCGCGTCGCACCGATCCGGTCAATCCATGAGGCTGGTACCGTCCGTCGAAGGTCGGTAAGGAACGCGCTGATTCGCACGCGTTCTCCGCCTTTTCGGGTTGAGCCGAACCGTGCCAAATTGGCTGCGTGCGATGATGAAGTCGAGCTTCCAAAACATTTTTTAGCATGGCGTGTCGATTGTGCTGTGTCCGTTCGTAGTTGTGGCAGAACAACCAACAACCCGCAAAGGAAAGACCATGCGCAATCTGATCATCACATCCTTCATCTCTGCCGACGGTGTCATGGAAGCACCTGGTGGTGGCGACCATCGAAGTGCCGGATGGACCTTCAAGAACATCGCGTTCGATGAGGCCGCCTACGAGCTCAAAGGCCGTGAACAACAAGAAGCTTCCGCGATCCTGCTTGGACGGCGCAGCTACGAGGAATTCGTTCCGTTCTGGCCAACGATGGCCGAGTTCGACGGCTACAACGCAATGCCCCGCTATGTGGTGTCCACCACCCTCACCAACGACGACGAGAGATGGCCGGCGACCATCCTGCGATCCATCGACGATGTCGCCGCGTTGAAGCAAACCGATGGGGGTCCGATCCTGGTGCACGGCAGCGCCACCCTGAGCGCGTCGCTCGCCGACGCAGGCCTCGTTGACCGGTATCACCTGCTCATGTTCCCCGTGCTCCTGGGTGCGGGCAAACGGCTGTTCAGCGAAGCCGATCGTGACGCCACCTCACTGCGCGTCGTCGAGCACGAGGTGTACAGCAACGGCGTCCAGAAGCTCGTGTACGACGTCATCCACTAGACCGACCGCCCGGACGAACATCCGTCTACGATGATCCTTCTCGCAACCAAAGGATCGCCCCTTGCCCAAGTATGTGATGTCGGTCTGGCACGACGACGAGTACGTTGTTGATTTCACCAGTGAGGAAATGCAGCGCATAGGCCCACAGGTCGCAGCGTTCAACAACGAGCTGACAGAGGCCGGTGCATGGGTCTTCGCCGATGGACTCATGCCCGCCTCGTCGGCAACGGTGCTTCGGTACACGGCGGGAGCCACGGTGACGATCACCGACGGACCTTACGCGGAAACGAAAGAACAGATGGGCGGCTTCTGGGTGATCGACGTTGCCGATTTTGACGCAGCGCTCGAGTGGGCCCGCAAAGCAACGATGGCCTGCGAAGGCGCTGTCGAGATCCGACCCTGCCAGTCAGGCTAACGATGCCGGACCGCGACGTGGCGGCGGCAATCAGCGACCAGATTGCTTCGGTGTTTCGTCGCGAGGTCGGCCGCTGCACCGCCACGATGATCCGTGTACTCAACAGTGTCGATCTCGCCGAAGATGCCGTTGCCGAAGCGTTCGCCATCGCCGCCGAGACGTGGCCCAAGACCGGGATTCCACCGAACCCGGGCGGCTGGATCACCACGACTGCACGGAACCGGGCGATCGACCGCCTTCGACGCGAGTCAACCCGTGAAGAACGCCACCGCGCTGCCCAGCTCATCCACGACCCGGAACCGACCATGCACTCTGACCTTGGAGATGTCGACGTCGTTCCCGATGACCAGCTGCGGCTGATGTTTCTGTGTTGTCATCCCGCTCTCGCACCAGACACCCAAGTCGCACTCACCCTGCGTCTTCTCGGTGGACTCGACACCGTCGAGATCGCCTGAGCCTTTCTCGCGCCCGAAGCAACCATCGCCCAACGGATTGTGCGCGCCAAACGCAAGATCAGGGACAACCATTTCACGTACCGCATCCCGACCAAAGCCGAACTCCCCGACGCGCTTCCCGCCGTACTCACCACGATCTATCTGATCTACAACGAGGCACATACCGCTACCGCCGGACCCGTGCTCGTTCGCGTCGATCTCGCAACCGAAGCACTCCGACTGGCGCGCGTTCTGTTCGAACTGCTGCCCGACGAACCCGAAGTGAACGGACTCCTTGCGCTGCTGCTCCTCACCGACGCGCGACGAGCAGCGCGCACCGATCACGACGGGAACCTCATCCGACTCGCGAACCAGGACCGCGCGTTGTGGAACCGTGATCAGATCGACGAGGGCCACACCCGTGTGCGCTCCAGCCTTCGCCGCAACGAACCCGGCCCATACCAGATCCAGGCCGCGATCGCTGCCGTTCACGCCGACGCGCTCACCGCCGAACAGACCGACTGGGGCCAAATCGTCGCGCTCTACGACCAGCTCTACGCCCGCCAACCAACCGACGTCGTCTGGCTCAACCGAGCCGTCGCCCTCGCCGAACTCAATGGACCCCAAGCCGGACTCGACGCGCTCGGAACTGTCCAACTCGACCGCCACCACTTGTTCCACGCCACCCGAGGCGATCTCCTCGAACAACTCGGCCACCGCGCGGAAGCGGCCAACGCGTTCGCAGTCGCACTCGACTTGGCAACCAACGAATCCGAACAGCGTTACCTCACCCACCGGATCAACAACGTCAGCATGTAGCGGAACCGTTGGACTGTCCCGCACCCTTCAGATACTGAGGTTGAGGCGGATGGTTACCCGGTCGCCGAGTTCGAGTTGCTCGGCTTTGCGTACCGCGACCTTCACCGGCACGAGGTACAAGTCGCCCTTGGGGAACAGTGACGTCTGGAAGTCCGTGTTCCCAATCCGAGCCTTCACCGGGATCACGCCCCAGCCGTACGTGACCATCGCCGAGACCGCCTCGATCGCGGCGCTCTGCTCGTCGGGCACGGTAACGAAATGAAACGGTGACGGGCCACGCCAGTAGATGATCTCGCCGCTGAATTCGAGCTCCACATGCGCGAGCATAGGAGTCGCTGCTGCACGAGCGGGTAAGAACCATGCATACTCATCGCAGTGGACGCATCATCATCACCAGACGGTGACCGGCCTGACGCCATCACCGGGCAGCCGCCGCTTCCGTTCGTCGTACCGACTCTGTACTTCCATGGCACACGTGCGCAGTTGCAAGCCGGCGACCTGATCGAGCCCGGCTTTCGCTCCAACTTTGGTTCAGCTCGGAGCGCAAACCACGTCTATATGGCCGCCACATTGGACGCAGCAGTGTGGGGGGCAGAACTGGCGCAGGGCGAGGGCGCCGGCAGGATTTACATCGTTGAACCGACCGGACCGATCGAGGATGACCCGAATCTGACCGACAAGAAGTTCCCGGGCAACCCGACGAAGTCGTATCGCTCGAAGGAACCCGTGCGCGTCATCGGCGAGCTCTGGATGTGGCACGGGCATGGACCGGTTGTCCTGCAATCCATGCAGGACAACGTTGCTCGAATGGCTGCGTTGGGGATTGAAGCCGACGACGACTGACGCCGGCCTCCTCCTTGCTTGCTACCAAAGTGGGAACGAAGGTAGCATCTTGGTATGAAAGTCAGCGTGAGTCTCCCCGACAACGACGTCGAGTTCCTCGACACGTACGCAGACCGACAAGGTTTCGCTTCGCGCTCAGCAGTCCTTCACAAGGCAGTTCGGTTGCTCAGAGCATCCGAACTCGGCTCTGCGTACGAGGACGCGTGGGAGGAGTGGGCCACGAGTGCCGACAGCGCATTGTGGGAAGCAGCCACCGGCGACGGGCAAGCTGATGCATCGCGGTGAGATCAGGCTTGTCGACCTCGAACCCGTGCGTGGCAGCGAGGCCGACAAGCGACGGCCCGCAGTCGTCGTGAGTAACGACGGAGCAAACAACACCGCCGTTCGGCTCGGCCGCGGTGTTGTAACGGTTGTGCCAGTCACGTCGAACACCGATCGGGTCTATCCCTTTCAAGTGCTGCTGCCCGCCCGGATCACGGGGCTTGCCGTCGATTCCAAGGCACAAGCAGAACAAGTGCGCTCTATCGCCGTCGAGCGCGTGGGCCAGCGAGTTGGGCTGATGACGAGCGAACTGCAAGCGGCGCTTGACGAGGCGTTGCGGCTTCACCTCGCCCTCTGATCACGCTCAAGGACAGAGCGCACTCGTGCAGCGCCCGCCAGCGTTGTCGCACCCATGTGGTCAAATGGCAGCAATGCCGTGCGAACGGCGGCCACCAACGCTCGACGAGCGCTCACCATGAGGAAAACCTTGGCTCTGCACATCCACCATGGCCCGCACCTCTTGCCGTTGACCGACTCGTTGGTCTCGGTGCTCGCTGCGCCATTGGCCGATGTGTTCGCGTCTGAGGTGATCGCGGTTCCTACCGCCGGTGTGCGCGACTGGCTGCAGCAACGGCTCGCGCTCAGCCTCGGCGCCACTGGTCGCGGCGACGGCGTGTCGGCCAACATCCAGATGGTGTTCCCCGGCCAGTTCGTGCGGGCGGCGTTGGGGCAACGACTCGTCGACGACGACCCGTGGGATATCGATCACCTCACCTGGGCGGTGCTCACCGCGCTCGAGACCACGCCCGACGGTGTTCCCGGCTACCCGCTGGTTGCCGATGGGGTGCCGGCACGCGGACGCCTTGCGACCGCGCGTCGTATCGCCGACCTGTTCGATCGTTACGCGAACAACCGGCCCCAGATCCTGCAGCACTGGCAACTCGGGCTCGACGGTGACGGCACGCTCGACGAGAACGACGCTGTGGTGCCGTTACCGCCCGACCAGTTATGGCAACCGACGTTGTGGCGCCAGGTCCGAGCACTCGTCGACACGCCAACACAGGCAGAGCTGCTTCCAGAACTGCTCAACGATCTTCGTCACGGTCGCCTCGAACCACGGCTTCCCGAACGCGTCGCGCTGTTCGGCGTGAGCGCGATTGCGCCGGGCCAGTTGAGCGTGCTCCAAGCGTTGGCCGCTGTGCGCGACGTGCACGTCTATCTCGTGCATCCGTCTGCTGCGGCGTGGCAATCGTGTCGGCAACAGTTGGGGGGTCGGTTGGTGGCGCGCGGCAACTGCGACGCCACCGCCGCTGTGCAGCACCCGCTGCTGCGCTCGTGGGCTCGCTCGTCGATGGAGGCCACCGCCTTGATCAAGGGTGTACCTGCACGGTTCGCGCTGCACGAGCGCGACTCATCAGCCGCGGCGCCGGCGGTTCCGTCGTTGCTCACGAGATTGCAGAACGACATCACCAACGATCTCCGCGGCGACAGCTCGTTCGAATTGCGTCACGACGACACCAGTGTGCAGGTGCACGCGTGTCATGGCACCACCCGCCAACTCGAAGTGCTTCGCGACGCGCTCGGTCACCTCTTTGCCGCAGATGCCACGCTCGCACCACACGAGGTCGTGGTGATCTGTCCCGATCTGGCCCGTTTTGCGCCGCTCGTTGCCTCGGTGTTCCAACGCGGCAGCTTCCCCGTGCCGGTCCAGGTCAGCGATCTGTCGCTGGGCGCCGAGAACCCCGTAGCCGCTGCGCTCACGGCTCTGCTTGCCATCGTTTCCGGCCGGTGCACAGCCTCAGATCTGTTGGGGCTAGGCGCCCTGGCTCCGGTGCGCAAAGCGTTGGGGCTCACTGCCGACGACATCACACTGATCGATCAATGGGTCACCGATCTCGGCACCAGCTGGGGCCTCGATGCCGAACAACGCAGCGACTGGGTTCCGGCTGAGATCACCGCGGGCACATGGTCTACCACGCTCGATCGACTCCTGCTCGGCGCTGCGATGCCTGCACCCAGCCCGCGCATCGGCCCCAGCCACATCGTCCCCTTCGACGACATCGATGCACAGAGCATGCGTACCGCCGGTCTGCTGAGCGAACTCGTCGCACGCCTCCGCATTGCCCGCTCCACCACCTCCGGTCAACACTGCGCCAACGAATGGATCGACATCATCACGGCCATTGTCGGTTCGCTGTGCGCCACCGAACCCGACGACGCTTGGCAGCTCGCCCACGTACTCGAGACCATTGCCGATCTACGTGGTCAGTCCACCGTGAACGGCAAAGCGTCGAACGTGTTGTTGGCACTGCCCGACATCCGAGCCCTGCTGAAGAGCCTGCTCGGCGCGCAACGTGGCCGACTGAGCCTTCGTTCCGGTGCCGTCACCGTCACCGCGATGGTGCCCGTGCGCAGTCTTGCCTTCCGCGTTGTCTGCGTGTTGGGTCTCGACGAATCAAGCCTTCGCGCAGGCGGCAGCGACGGTGACGATGTCCTCGGCACGCATCCATGTGTTGGTGAGCGCGATCCGCGCGTCGAGGGCCGGCACCTCCTCCTCGATGCACTCATGAGCGCCGGCGAGCACTTCATCATCACGTGCGACGGCAGCGACATCACCACGAATCGTCCTGTGCCACCGCCTGTGCAACTCTCTGAGTTGTTCGATGTCATCGCCTCTACCATTCAGACAGCGCCCGCGATCAGCTCAGAGGGCGTGGCAAAGCCCGATTCGCCGGTACTGCAGCACCATCCTCGCCAGGCCTACGACGAACGTAACTTCGTTGCCGAACCGACGCCATTCAGTTTCGACGACGACATGCGTGTCGCCGCACTCGCCCGTCGCAACGCGGCCGACGCACCCAACCACTTCCCCGTGCTGTCACCCGTTGTACCGGCCACGGTCACCCTCGGTCAGCTCGCCGGCGCGTGTTCGCATCCTGCGCGCACGTACCTCGACGACCGCGTCGATGCCCGACTCCCACAACGGGTTGAAGACATCGACAACGACATCCCCCTCGCGGTGTCGTCACTGACCACGTGGCGTCTCGGCACCGATCTCCTGGCGCAGCATCGCTCGGAGTCGGGCCTCGATCAGCTCGAGCACTGGCGCGCCGCCCAGCAACTGGCCGGCGGCCTGCCACCGGGCGCGCTCGCCGATGCGGCCCTCGACGAAGTGCAGCGCGAGGTCGATCTGGTGCTCGACGCGAAGCCCGATTTGCGCGGCTTCATCATGCACACCGTCAGCGAACCCGTCGATCTGGCGCTGGTCTGCGATGCGACGCCCGCTGCCGAGGTGCGCCTGATCGATACCGTACACGACATCGCCGATCACACGCTGATCCGTGTGGAGTTCAAGCGGCCGGCTCCGCGATACAAGATCGCCGCAGCGCTCGACCTCGCCGCGATGGTGGTCTCCGATCCAACACGGCCATGGCAAGCGTTGGTGATTACCCGTGGCGAGAGCAATGGCAAACCAAAGCCGATCGAGCTCATTCCCACCACCGCCCCCGACCGAGTCGACGCGGCCCGACAACTGATCACCACGGCGCTGAACATCCGCCTGCTGGCGCTGCGCGAGCCGCTGCCGCTGTTCGATCACTCCAGTCACAGCTTGTACGCCACGGGGACCGTCGATGACGCCACGTTCGCATCCGATCTCCACGACGAGGCGACGGGTTTCCTGTGGGGTCAGTTCACCATCGACGACATCGTTGCACCGAACGGCGACGGTCGAGCCGAGTCGCTCGCCAACGACTTGTGGGGAGCCTTCCACGCGTTCGTGCCTGAGGCCGACCTCGCTGTCGACGCCGAAGCCGACACATACTCCGACAACGGTGGGTCCTCGGAATGAGTACCCCCGATCACACCGTGTTCGACATCACCGGTCCGCTGCCATCGGGTCGTACCGTGCTCGAGGCGAGCGCCGGTACCGGCAAGACCTATTCGCTCACCGCGCTCATTGCTCGTTTCATCGCCGAGCGCGGCACTGCCGTTGATCAGATTCTGGTCGTCACCTTTACCCGCGCCGCGGCCAATGAGCTCCGCGAGCGAACCAGGGAATCGCTCAGCCTGGCCGCACAGGCGCTGGCCGGCACGAATCAGGCAGCCCGCGAGCACACATGGATCGCAGCGCTCTGCGGCACCGAAACCGACCCCATCAGCCCCGACGAACGCCTGACGCGCGAACGACGCCTCGCCGAGGCCATCACCCGATTCGACGAGCTCACCATCACGACCATCCACGGCTTCTGTCAGCAGGCCCTCGGCCAACTCGGTCTCCGGGCTGGTGGTGACCCCGATGCCATTCTCGTGGAGAACACCTCAGACATCGTGCGCGAGGTCTGTCGCGATGTGCTCGTCACCGAACTCGCCAACGACCCCACGTCACTCTCACCGCGCAAGCCAAACTCGAAACCCAAGGATCTCCTGACGCCCAGCAAGGTAGAGACCGAACTGTTCGACGCCGTCACGGCTGTGCTCTCGAACCCCGGCTCGAGGCTCATCCCGGACTCCGGGCTCAACGAAATGGCACAGCGATGGGCCGAACTCGTACAACGCACGTGTGAGTTGATCAAACAGCGTCAGTCAGCCCGCGGAGAGGTCGGCTACGACGCCATCATCGCCGGACTGCACAGCGCCATCATCCACCCCCAAACGGGTGCCGCCGTAGCCGACCAACTCGCACAACGGTACGGCGTCGTGCTGGTCGATGAGTTCCAGGACACCGATCGCCTGCAATGGGACGTCTTCAGTAGAGCGTTCGCACGGGGCGTTCTCGTCACCGTCGGCGACCCGAAGCAGGCCATCTACCGTTTTCGCGGCGCCGATGTCCACGCCTATCTTCGCGCTGTCGAAGAGTCTCCGGCGCGGAGCCTTTCGGTGAACCATCGCTCCGACCAGCAGTTGATCGCTGGTTTCGGGCATCTCTTCGACGGCGCCACGCTCGGCGATCCCCGCATTGCGTTCTCACCGGTCAGCGCCGCGCCCTCAGCCCCAGTCAATGCCCTCGGTCACGGGCCATCCATCCAACTGCGTGTCGTACCCCAGCACCCCGATCTGATATCTGCGGACGGGTCGCACCTGGCCATGCCCAAGGTTCGCCAGCTCGTCGTCAACGACCTCGTTGCACGCACCATCGACCTGCTCGACAACGACACGATCACCACGACGCGCGCCGACAAAACCAGCGTCACCCGACAGGTACGTCCCGGTGACATCGCCGTGCTCGTCCCCTCGCATGCCGAAGCGCAGAATGTGGCTGCGGCGTTGCGGCGCAGCGGTATACCCGCGGTGCGTACGCGAACCGGTTCGGTTCTCCAGACGCCCGCCGTCACGCAATGGCGACTGCTGCTCACCGCTGTAGCCCGCCCTCACCAAGCCTCGGCGGTACGTGCGGCTGCATTGGGCTGGTTCCTGCCCACCGACCCGCTCGATCTGTGCGGCGAACGCGCCGACGCGGTACTCGCCGGTCTGCAGGAACGGGTCGCTGTCATGGCCGATCGGCTGCACCGCCATGGGCTCGCCGCGTTCTACGACGAACAGAAATCGCACTCGTCGCTACTCGTCACCCTGCTTGCCCGGCCCGATGGTGATCGCCACCTCACCGATCTCGACCACGTCGCGGAAATCCTCACGTCGGCGCTGCACGGCAACAGCTGCGAGCCCACGCAGGTACTTCGCGTACTCGACGAAATGATCGCGGCGGATGATGACCTCAGCGAGGCCACAATGCGCCGCATCGACTCTGATGCGAAGGCGGTGCAGATCACCACCATCCACTCTGCCAAGGGGCTCGAATACCCCATCGTGCTCGTTCCGTTCGGATTCAAGGCCCGACCGAGCTCGCGCCGGCCCTATTCGTTCACCGACGAGAACGGCTATCGCACGCTCGACATCGCATCGGTCGCGCCATGGGACGACGGGCCTTTCGTTCCCGGCGACAAGACCACCGCGCAGGACCAGAAGGCCCGCAAACGCCACGCCCAGGTCGACACCGACGGCGATGCCCTTCGGCTGCTCTACGTTGCGCTCACCCGCGCCCAGCATCGGCTCGAGGTGTGGTGGGCTGCCACGAAGAAGGCCAACACCTCCGCGCTCGCGCGGGTTCTCCTCGATCGCAGCGGTGATGGCCCGGTCGAGAACACCCCACCACACGTGTGGCTCGGGGCGAGGGGCGGTCTACGCGTCGCTGACCCACCGTATGAATCCACCACCGCCGAAGCCGCGATCGCACAGATCCACGATCTCGCATACACCAGCGAAGGGGCCATCGCGGTGCACGAACTCCCCGAGCGAATTGACCCCACGCGCTGGGCAGGGTACGACACATCTGCCGAGGCCCACCTCGCGACTGCGTCCACTCGCGGCCGCGGCCCCATAGCCGACCCGGCGTGGAAGCGTTGGTCGTTCACACGATTGAGCGCTGCCATCGACGCACACACCAACGGATCCGACCTCGAATGGAACCTGCCCGTAGCACATGCCCGGGGTGGAGCAGATGAGCCATCCTCGTCCACCGACGGCACGATGATCACCACGCCCACCCCATCGGCGTCGGCCACCGAGTCGGCGAGTGCAGATCTGCTCGTGGCCCACCTCGCCCAGGTCGCCGCCGGAACCACCTTCGGCACATTCGTGCACACCGTGCTCGAAGAACTCGACTTCACCGCCTCCGATCTCACCGGTGATCTGCGCTCGCTGGTACGTGTCCACATGCAACGCGCCGGCCTCAGCCTGGATCCCACGCCCATCATCAGCGGACTCATTGCTGCACTCCACACGCCACTCGGCCCGCTGTTCGATCACCGCAGCCTTCACGACTTCTCTCCCGCCGACCGGCTGGCCGAGCTCACCTTCGACATGGCACTCAACGGTGGCGTCGCTGGCCCGCAGGGTCACCTACCCACTCGCGCCATCGCCGAGATTCTGCTCGACACGCTTCCGACCAACGATGCGCTCCGGCCCTTCGCGGCACAGCTCGGTGCGCAGACGGCGCCGATCACGATCGCCGGGTGGATGAACGGATCCATCGACGCGGTCCTGCGCGTGCCCCACGGCAACGATCACCGCTATCTCGTCATCGACTACAAGACCAATCGGCTCCACCGGCCCGGTACGCCTGATGCCGTCGCCGCCTATCATCCCACGCTGCTCGTGCACGCCATGGGAGAGCATCGCTATCCACTGCAGGCGCTGTTGTACTCCGTGGCGGTGCATCGTTATCTGCGATGGCGCCTGGGCGATTCCTACGACCCCGATCAGCATCTCGGTGGCATCGGCTACCTGTTCGTGCGCGGCATGGTCGGCCCGAATACGCCGACCGTCGACGGCGTGGCACACGGCGTGTTCTCGTGGAAGCCGCCCACAGCAACCGTCAGCGCGTTGGACGATCTGTTTGCCATGGGGAGCCGGTCATGATCCCCACCGTGCCGGCATCACTGACCTCGCTCCAGCCATGGGTCGATGCCGGGGTCTTCGGCCCCGCAGAACTGCATGCCGCTGACGTCATCACCCGCGCCGACACCACGGCCAACGAACTGGTGCACCTCGGCGCCGTGTTGGCGCTGTGGGCGCCACTACACGGTCACGTCTGTCTCGATCTCCAACACGCCGATTCGCTGGTGCGCGCCGAGCTCGCCGAGCTCGCCGGTGGCGACGAGTTCGATGAAGCGGCTGACATCGGGCTCGAACCGAACCCGGCCGCGCTGCCCTGGCCGCCTGTTGAGAGATGGCTCGGCGCGCTCACGGCGAGCTCCATCGTGCGTGTCACACACACCGCCGACCCCGAGCCTGTGCTCGACAACCGGCCCCTGGTGCTCTGCGGACATCGCCTCTATACCCAGCGTCAGTGGGTCGACGAGTGCATCGTCGCAGCCTCGCTCCGGTCGCGCGCCAACTCTGCTGTGCTCACCGACGTCTCACCTGCAGCGGCAGCTCTGCTCGATCAACTGCTCCCTCCCACCGAGCGCGACGAGATCAATCTGCAACATTCCGCCGCCCATTTGGCGCTCACATCCCGGCTTGCCGTGGTGGTCGGTGGTCCCGGTACCGGCAAGACCCACACCGTGGCGCGCCTGCTCGCGGTGCTGCTCGCCAATGCGGTCGCGACCGGTGAACCGATTCGCATTGCCTTGGCAGCACCCACCGGCAAAGCAGCGGCCCGCCTCCGCGAAGCCATCGTGGCTGCAGCATCGCTCGCGTCCTCACCAGCAGCCGGGTCACCAGCAGCCGGGTCACCAGCAGCCGGGTCTATGGCAGCGGGGTCACCAGCAGCCGGGTCCACGCCAGCGCTACCGGCCACGATCGCGGCGCAGCTCGCCGACCTGCCAGCCACCACCCTGCACCGACTGTTGGGGAGCGCTGGCTTGTCGCGTACGCGGTTCCGCCATAACGTCGAGAACCCACTCCCCTACGACATCGTGGTGGTCGACGAAACCTCGATGGTGGCACTACCGCTCATGGCCAGACTGCTCGAGGCCGTGCGTGCCGACGCACGGCTCATACTCGTCGGCGACCCCGATCAGCTCGAAAGCATCGACGTGGGCGCCGTGCTCGCCGACATCAACGACGCCGCCGAATCGGCGTTGTCTCCACTGTCGTCGCACGTTGTTCGGCTCCGTCGACCCCGACGACAGCAGGAGGGTTCACCCATCGGACCACTGTCTGACGCTATTCGCGAAGGCCGCGCCGACGACGTGCTCCACCTGCTGCGTGCCGGCAGCGTCTCCCCCGACACGAACGAACCCCTCATCACGTTCATCGAATCCGACGATGCGATGCGCGACGGCGACGCGGCCGGTATCCGCGCGATCGTCTCGCCACCATTGCTTGCGTCAATGGCCGAAGCAACCGCCGGCCATGCCGACACTGCCCTGGGCCACCTCGCTCAGATACGCGTCTTGTGTGCCCATCGTCGCGGCCCGCACGGCGCGCAGAACTGGAACGACGCCATCGAGTCGTGGCTCCTCGGGGCCACCTCTCATCCGCGCGACTATCCAGGGCGAGCCCTGCTCGTTACCCACAACGATGCGCGCACCCGACTCTCGAACGGCGACACGGGAGTCGTGGTATTGCACCCCGATGGGGTCCGCGCTGCGTTCCGCATCGCGGGTGAGGTGCACGAGTTTGCGCCATCACAACTCGAACGGGTCGAAACTGCCTTTGCGATGACCATCCACAAGAGTCAGGGCTCTGAATACCCCACCGTGGTCGTGGTGCTCCCACCAGCGACCTCGCCTCTGATCGGGCGTGAGTTGCTCTACACCGCGATCACCCGAACGACGCGCCGGCTCATCGTGGTAGGCACTGCCGAAGCCGTGATTGCCGCAGTACAGACCCCTGCGCGGCGCATCACGGGCCTCCCCGAAGCGCTGGCATGACCGAACACACCGGTAGCCGTACAGGGGGTATCGGTACGTGGCTGCCGGGTATCGGCCAGCTACGCAGTTACCGCCGATCTTGGCTTCTTCGCGACGTTGTTGCAGGGCTTGTCCTGACCACGCTGCTCGTCCCCCAGGGCATGGCCTACGCAGCACTTGCCGGCCTGCCACCGGTGAACGGCCTCTACGCCACCGTTGCCGGATTGTTCGCGTACGCGGTGTTCGGCCCGTCCCGGATTCTCGTTGTCGGACCCGACTCGTCGCTGGCTCCGATGATTGCGGTCGTTCTCGCTCCGATGCTCGCCGTCGGCTCAGGTCCGTCGCGAGCCATCGCACTGGCGTCGATGCTTGCCATCGTGATGGGCATCATCTGCCTGGGGGCCGGATTGGCGCGGTTGGGTACGGTCGCCGAACTGTTGTCGAAACCGGTGCGCATCGGGTACCTCAATGGGGTCGCGATCATCATCATCGCCGGGCAACTCCCGAAGCTCTTCGGCATGTCCACGTCAGCCGGCGGTGTACCCAGGGAGATCTGGGGGTTCGTCCGAGACGTCGCCCACGGCGCGGTGCACACCCAATCTGCGATCATCGGCGTGAGTTCACTCATGGTCGTGTTCGCGTTTCGTCGGTGGCTGCCGCGCATTCCCGGGGTGGCCGTCGCCGTCGTCGCTTCGATTGCAGCAGTCAGCATGTTCGACCTCACCTCGCGCGGCGTCACAGTCATCGGTGCGACACCGCGGGGATTTCCATCACTGTCGTTTCCGGATATCGGAGCACGCGATCTGTCGACCATCGCCATCGCAGCGGTCGGTCTGGCGTTCGTCACCCTGGCCGACACCGCCCCCGTCTCGCGCGCGCTGTCGCTGAGGCGCGGCGAGCACGTGGATCCGAATCGCGAGATGGTGGCCCTCGGAGCAGCCAACATCGCCGCTGGGCTGTTTCAGGGTTTCCCCCTCAGCGGATCAGTGAGCCGCACCGCTGTCGCAGAGGCCAACGGCGCGCGAAGCCAGATCACCGGCGTCGTCGGGGCCAGCGCCATCGTGATCATCCTTGTTGCAGCCAACGACATCATGCGCAACCTCCCCGCAGCCACACTCGCCGCGATCTTGATCTCGGCCGCAGTCACGTTGTCTGACATCGGTTCACTGGCATGGCTCTGGAAGGTGCGCCCATCAGAGCTCCTGCTCTCGTTGACGGCAACCGTGGGCGTGGCATGGTTCGGGCCGCTGCGCGGCATCGGCATCGCCGTCGCTCTTGCGGTCGTCGACTTCCTGCGTCGCCAATGGCGCCCGCACAGCACCGTGCTCGGCCGGCTCGACGACCGCAAGGGCTACCACGACATGCTTCGCCATCCCGACGCCTTAGAGGCACCAGGCCTCGTGCTGTTCCGATTCGATGCGCCGTTGTTCTTTGCCAACGCCGACCACTTCGCGATAAGCCTGCGAGAGGCGATCGCAGAGCGCCCAGATCCGATTCACTGGATCGTCATAGCGGCCGAGCCCATCACCGACGTTGACACGACAGCGGCGGAGATGCTCACCAGCCTTCTCGACGAACTCGACGCGCGGTCCATCATCGTCGCCGTTGCCGAACTGAAGGGCCACGTGAAAGACCGGTTGCGCCTCTACGGACTTCTCGATCGGATTGGCGAGAATCTGATCTTCCCCACCGTCGGCAGTGCGATGAAGTTCTATTACCTGCACCTCGGACTCCCGAACCCCGCCGACTCCCAGTGACTGACCAGTAACTGCCGTTCGCACGAACTGACCGTGAGCCATCGAGTCGCTGATTCACGGCCGTCGCCCACCTCACGGGACGAGACGGCGGGCAGCGATGTGATCCTCGATCCATCGCACCGCGGTGGGTCCTGCCATCGGCGGAGCCATCAGAAAGCCCTGGGCGTGGTTGCATCCCATGTGACGCAGCATCTCCCATTGCTCTCGCGTTTCCACGCCCTCCGCAACGACGAGCAGACCGAGGGCGCTCGCGAGGCCAACGATCACATCGACAACCGCTCGGTCCTCCGGATGGTCGCACATGCCTGCGACGAACAGCTGGTCCACCTTCAGCGATGCGAGCGGGAAGCGTCGCACGTGAGTGAGCGATGAGTAACCGGTGCCGAAGTCGTCGAGGCTGAGCAGCGCCCCCGCCGTATGCAATTCGCGAAGGGTGTCGTCAGGCGACGACATACCGACCGAGCCATGGCGAGCCAGCGTTGCGCGTTCGGTGATCTCGATCACGAGATCGCTCATCTGCAGGCCGAAACGAGTGAGGACCGCCTGCATGTCATCACAGAGTTTCGGATCGGCCAACTGACCGATCGACAGATTCAGCGCAAGTTGCACGCTGATGCCTGTGGACCTCAATTGCGCAATCGCTCCGCATGCCGACTCGAGCACCGCGGCGCCCAGCACGACATCAAGGCCGGCATCCTCGACCAGATCCATGAACGAACCCGGTGCCAGCAGCCCGAGTTGTGGATGGTTCCAACGTGCCAGCGCTTCGACCCCAACCAGGTGCCCGGTGGCAAGATCGAGGATCGGTTGCAGGTGCGCGACGACCTCGCCGCGACCGAGGCCGAACGCCAGCTCGTCGGCCAGGCGGCGACGTTCGGTCGCGCTGCGCCGTCGTTCGACCATGGTTCGCGTCGTCATGCCGCGTCGGTCGGACTTCGCGTTGTACATGCGCACGTCGGCGTCCGCGAGCAGGCTGACAACGGTGGAGAATGGATCCGAAATCGCCACGCCCACGCTCGCTCCGATCTTCACCGGGCCGACATCCAAGTCATAGGTCCGTGACAGCGCCGACTCGATGCGGTCGGCGAGGGCAGATGCCGCAACCCAACCACCGATTCCCGGAGAGAGCGCAACGAACTCGTCACCGCCGACGCGGGCCACCAGATCACCCGGACGGACCACTGCTTCCAAACGCCCGGCGACCTCACGCAACAACGCGTCGCCGGCCTCATGACCGAACAGATCGTTCACCGGTTTGAAGCGGTCGAGGTCGATGAACACCACGGCAACGGATCGATTCACGGTCAGGTAGTAATCGAGGCGAGTGAGTAGCAGTGACCGATTGGCGAGACCCGTCAGCGCGTCATGCGACGCCATGTACTCCAGTTCCTCGCGCACCCGCTGCAACTCGGTGACGTCATATCCCGAGACCACAACGCCCGCCACGATGGGATCGCTCAGCAGGTTCGCCAACTCGAATCGCACCGGTCGCGGCTGATCATGGTCGAGGCGCTTCATCGCCAGTTCGATGGTCAGGCTCCGGCCACCATCGCCCAACGACCGCAGCGCGTCGCGCAGCACCGGCGACGACGCATCGGACACGAATGCCTCGAGGGGCTGACCGACGACCACCGATGGGTCGAATCCGAGCAGCCGTGTAAAGGCTCCGTTCACGCTCGTGACCACGCCCTCGCCATCGAGCAGCATCGTGATCGACGGCGCATGCTGGATCACCTGTTGAAAGCGCGCGACATCAGCTCCGGCGACCTCCCACATCCGTCGTTGGGTGATGTCTCGCACCACCAAGACGATGCCGGCGATCTGGTCGTTCGCGAGTTGGTTCGAACCGACCACTTCCATCCAGTGCCAACCGCCCTCGGCGTCGGCGACACGAACCTCGATAGGGGTCCCGAAGTCCTTACCCTGAATGGTTCCGATCGATGCCAGCGCGCCCGCGAGATCGTCGGGATGCACGATGTCGAGGACCGATCGACCCAGCCATTCGGCACGCCTCCATCGCAACTGTCGCTCGGCGGCGGCGTTGACCCAGCGCAGACTGCCCTCGGTATCCACCACGAGAACCACGTCGGGGAGCCCGTCCAACAGCACGGTCGGCTCGATCTGGCCCGGTGCGAGCGGGTTCGTATGAACAGTGAGCATCGTTTAGGTATCGGCAAGTTCACCCAAAACCTGAACCGCCAATGAAAGAGCCATCGAGCGGCCGAATGGGTGCGGAGCCGGGCTTCTACCGCCGCGCCGTCACCAGATGCGTCAACGCCGAACCCATCAGATCCACGAAGTTATCGTGATAGAAAGCGTGCCGGGCGGCGTCACTCACCGCGCTTGTCGTTGTTGCTGGGCTTGTCGTTGTTGCTGGGCTTGTCGTTGTAGTCAGCGACGACTCGAATCGCTCGATCGGGCGGCGGCCACCCTCGACGTGTGGGTAGTCGCTTGAGAACAAGCACACCTCGGGCCCGGCCTGCGCGATGATCCAGCCGACGTCCTCGGTGGGATAGGGAGTGAACCGTATCTGGCGGCGTACGTACTCACTGGGGCGCATCGACAGCTGTTGGAGGCGATCCTCGTGCCGCACGAACGCGTCGAATGCCGCCTCCATCTGGCGCATCCACGAAGGCACCCAGATGGCCCCCTGCTCGATGACACCGACGCGGAGATCGGGAAAACGCTCGAAGACACCATCGAAGATCATTGTGGCCAGCGTCTGCGCGGGCGGCACAGGGATTCCCATGTAGTCGACGGAACGAAAGTTCTCTGCACCGCCATGGAAGTCGGCGGGCACAGGGAGCCCGTTGACGAAGTAACTCGTATTGATCAACGCCCCGGTGCCTCCCACATGGAAAACGATTGGGATGCGTGCCTCGCTTGCCGCCCGCCACACACCATCGAGCGCAATGTGACTCGGCGAGTGACGCGGCGGACAGCCCGAGGCCACCAACAGCGCGGCGGCACCCATCGCAATCGCTTCCCGAGCGAGCGATTCCGCACGATCGAGATCGGCCAGCGGTACATACATCGTCGGCAACAGCCGTGCGTCGACCGAGCAGAACTCGAGCATCGCGCGGTTGTGTGCCTGTGCGGCGCCGATCGCGAACTCGATGTCGCCGGAGTGCTCCCAATCGTGCAGGCGCGAGTTGTGAAAGGTGTTGAACATCAGCTGACTCGCGAAGCCCAACAGATCGAGCGCCCGCGGACGGTCGGCCGCGATGAATGACCCGGTCGCCGCGAAGTTCTTGCGGTTCATGATCTCGGCGGCCTCGACGGCCCGATACTCGTTCGACTGATGACGAGCGGCGAGTCGGTCGAACGCCGCGACGAGGTCGCGCTGTTGCTCGAGCGGATCACCGGTCTGACGCAGCTCGTTACCGCCCTGATACGCCAACGCATCGATGCGTTCACGAATGGAGGCATCGGCATGATCGCGTAGCCAGCCTGGCGTTTCCATCACGTGCGCATCAGCATCGTGCACCACGAGTCCAGTGGAGTTGTAGCTCATCTCGTCAGTGTTGCACCTGCGTTCGGGCACCCGCGCCATCGCAGCTAGCGTGGCCACATCATGACTGGCATCGCACTGTGACCACACGGATCGTCAACCGCATGTCGACCACGCTCGACGTCGACGACACCCATCCGTATCGCACCGGTGCGTGGCAGCCCAACTTCACCGAGTATGACGCTGTCTACGACACCGGCGACGCGTTGATCCAGGGCTCCATTCCCGCCGACCTGGCCGGTGTCTACCTTCGCAACACCGAAAATCCCGTGCATGCCTCGATTGGGCGCTATCACCCGTTCGACGGCGACGGCATGTTGCACTCGATCAGCTTCGCCGACGGACGCGCCCGCTACAGCAACCGATTCGTGCGCACGCTCGGGCTCGACGCCGAGAATGAGGCGGGCCATGCGCTCTGGGCCGGGTTGGCCGAGAGCCCGCAACGCTCGCTGCGCAACGATGGTTGGGGTGCCCGGGCGCGATTGAAAGATGCCTCGAGCACCGACGTCGTGGTGCATGCCGGCGTGGCCAAGACGAGCTTCTATCAGTGTGGTGATCTCTATCGCCACGACCCCATCACACTCGCCGATCTCGGCCGCGAGACGTGGGCCGGTAGCTTCCCCGTAGAGGGCGTGTCGGCGCACACCAAAGTCGATGAACACACCGGAGAGATGCTGTTCTTCAACTACTCCACGACCTCGCCCTACATGCACTACGGCGTCGTCGATGCGAACGAGACACTCGTGCACTACACCGATATTCCGCTGCCTGGCGCTCGGCTGCCGCACGACATGGCATTCACCGAACGCTACGCGATCCTCAATGACTGTCCGATGTTCTGGGATCCGCGCCTTCTCGAGCGCGACATCTACGCCGTGCGTTACTTCCCCGAACTCCCCACCCGATTCGGCATCATTCCGCGGCGCGGTGGGTCGGGTGAGATCCGGTGGTTCGAGGCGAATCCCACCTACGTGCTGCACTGGATCAACGCATTCGAGGATGGCGACGACGTGGTGCTCGACGGCTTCTATCAGACCCATCCCAGTCCGGCTTCGCGGCTAGACGACACCGAGTTCGAGCAGATGTTCCGTTTCCTCGACCTCGATCGTATGCAGTCGCACCCATATCGCTGGCGTTTCAACATGCGCACAGGGCAGACCACCGAGGAGCAACTCGACGATCGAGTACTCGAGTTCGGCACTATCAACGGCGCCTACGGCGGCCAGGCGTACCGATACACCTACGCAGTCACCGCGAAGCCGGGCTGGTTCCTGTTCAACGGTCTCACCAAGTTCGACACGCAATCCGGCGTCATCGATGAATATCGATTCCCCGATGGCGTGTTCGCGAGCGAATCGCCAATGGCCCCGCGACTCGGTTCGAGCGCAGAGGACGACGGGTACGTGATCACGTTCACCACCGACATGAACACCGATTCGTCAGAGTGCCAGATCTTCGCTGCGCAAGACCTCGCAGCAGGCCCGCTGGCGCGGTTGCGCCTACCGGAACGCATCGCCAGCGGCACGCACGCGTGCTGGGCACCGGCAGCCCAACTCCGAACCTGACCGGACACCGTTGGGCTACGGGGCTTTTGCTCCGGTGCGCCAGTCGGGAATGCTCGGAGCATTCGGTTCGAGCGTGCGCAGATACGTGACGAGCTGACGGATCTGCTCATCGGTCAGCGACCCGCCGTAATCCAGACTCCACGCCGACATCGACGAACCCGACACGCCGCCGGTGATGATCAATGCCATCTGGTTGTCAATGGTGGTACTCAGAAACTGCTTCGAGTTCAACGTCGGGGCGGTTCCTCCGGTGGCCTGCTTGCCGTGGCACGACGCGCAGTTCTGTGAGAACAGTTCACCGCCGGTCCGCTCGTAGTTCTGCTGTTGCTCGCGCTTGGCATCAGCGCGCAGCGTCGGTTCGCGCAGTCGGTACAGCGGAAAGGCGACGATGAGCACCACCATGAACAACAGTCCAAAGGCGAGGTACCGATCGAGGCTTCGCTGCAGCCACGCCGGCTCGTTGAGTTTTAGTCCGCTTCGCTTCTCGGGCATCACGTCACCCCTTCCCGGCGCACGCCGGGCCCTTCGAATCAGTGGGGAACTTGTTCGACCCGTGGTCTGCACCGTTGATCTTCTTGCTCGTGTCCACCACGAGTTCGTCGTTCTCAACCGTGAGTGGATGCTGATCCATCCCTCGCGGCGATGGTCCGGTGATCCACTCGCCGGCGATGTTGAACACCGATCCGTGGCACGGGCACTCGAATTGGCCAGAGCTCTCGCAGAACGGCACTCGGCAGCCGAGATGCGGACACTTCTGCGACAACGCGAACAGATGGCCGTCGGCGTTAGCCACCCAGAGTCGTCCCTGATTCACGAATGTGGCGGAGCCGGGCTTGAAGTTCGCCGGACTCCCCAACTTGATCTTTCCGCTGGCACCCGCTGCAGTCAGCGGGCGGAGCAGCTCCCATGACGTCCAGCCGGCCAAGAGAGCGAGCATGCCGCCACCGATCTTCCAACCGGTGCGCAGGACGTATCGACGTGTGATTCCCATGGTGTTTCCTCACATCTCCAGGTACGAGTGCTGCCACGGCGGCACGAACTTCCAGCCGGGTCCCCGGAACAGCGCGCCGATCACGGTGAGTACGATGGCGATCACCAGAATGGTCGCGAATACCGAGATGGCCACCTTTCGGTATTTCGATTCAGTGCGAGGGTTCTTGTCGAAGTACGGCAAGAACGCAAGGGTCAACAGCACGCCCGCCGGCACGAAGATACCGGCAATCAGCGGATCGAAGTGCGACAGCAATTCCTGCAGACCGACGAAGTACCACGGTGCCTTGGCAGGCTCCGGGGTGAGGTTCGGGTTGGCGATGTCGCGCAACGGGGCCGCGAAGGCGACGCCAAGCGCGAGCACCGTGGCGATGGTGCCGAGGGCAACAACGACATGTCGCACGATGAGGTGCGGCCAAGCAAACACGGTGTCGTCGGTGAGCCGTTCCTCGGCCGTCACCGACTCGCGGTCCACCACACCGAGCAGGCGAATGCGATCACCCTTGGCAAGAGCCAGCGCTGTCGCCTCGGGCATTGCCGGCTCATCGGTGGCACCACGGGCGTCGGTTGGCAACTCACTCCCGACGATCTCGTTCGCGCCTTCAGCGAACGCCCCGGTGGCACCGCGACGAACCGCGAAGCCGTCCTTGCGAACTCGCCAGATGTGCACCATCAAGAACAGCGCCAGCACGAGCGGCAGTACTGCGACGTGCAGTGCGTAGAAACGCTGCAATGTCGGCTGACCGATCTGGGGGCCACCGATGAGCAGGTCGGTGAGGATGCCACCGAAGATCGGTACGTAGCTCACCAAGTTGGTGCCCACCGTGACCGCCCAGTAGCTGAGCTGATCCCATGGAAGCAGATAGCCGGTGAACGAAAATCCCAGAGTCACTGCCAGTAGGGCAATACCGATGACCCAGTTGAACTCACGTGGCTTCTTGTACGCTCCGGCGAAGAACACCCGCACCAGGTGCAGCACCACCACCAGCACCATCAGGTGCGCCGACCAGCGGTGCACGTTGCGAACGAGTTGGCCGAAACCGATGCCCGTTCGCAACTGTTGCATGTCACCGTAGGCCGACGTGACCGACGGTGTGTAGAAGAACATCAGATACACGCCCGTGACCACCAGAATCCAGAACAACACCGTGGCGATGAACCCCAGACGCCACGAGTAACGCAAGCGCAACACGCGTCGGGGCACCTTCACCGGATACACGTGCAAGAACACGTTCGAGAAACCCTGCAGGGCGCGACCGCGAGGCGTATCGAGCTGCGGATGGCGGAACATCGAACGCCATCCATCGGTGTGCTTGAGGCGTTGCCAACGCCCTTCGACCACCGGATACACGTCGGGTTCGAGGCCGTCGCGGAGTTGTTCTCCGCTCGCGGCTTCTTGGTCGATCATGACACAACCTCCTTGGCGTGAACCATCGAGAGAGCCGATGGCGGACATCGGTTGATACAGAGTCCGCAGCGGATACAGAGTTCCTCATCGAGCAAGAGGACCGATTGCGCAGCAGAGCCGTGTCCGGCGTGGTCGGCACGCACGATCGAGATGCAGTTAGTGGGGCACACATCGACGCACAGCCCGCACAGGATGCACAGCTCGGGCTTGAGCATGATGTTCTCGAAACAGCGCAGGCAGCGGAGGCCCTCGAGTACTGCATGGCCCTCGTCGTAGCCGGTTTCCACTTCGGCGAATCCGATGCGACGCTCGTTGGCGACGCTCGGCACCGGCACCCTCTGGATCGAGTCGTAGCCCGTCGCCATGCGACGGAAGTTCGGCTTTTCCGTCAGCTCGATGCGTACTGCCGATGGCACGGTGACCGGTGTTGGTGCGCTGGAGGCGGGCTCGTCGTCGGCGAGTGCAGCGTGAATCGAGGCCGCTGCACG
Source organism: Actinomycetota bacterium (assembly GCA_043753895.1). Lineage (GTDB taxonomy): Bacteria > Actinomycetota > Acidimicrobiia > Acidimicrobiales > Ilumatobacteraceae > WLMZ01. The sequence goes on along the minus strand of JAYUWK010000083.1, from coordinate 22,369 downwards.
TCGACCATCGGAGATGGCGTCAATGAGGTTGCGTGGGCCGAATGCAACGTCGCCACCGGCCCAGATGCGGGGATCGCTACTCCGAAGTGACGCATCCACTCCGACGCCGCCGAAGCGGTTGCGGTCGGTGGTTCCCTCGCCGAGGAAGTCGACATCGGGCGACTGGCCCACGGCCAGAATCACGGTGTCGGCGGGAATGATCGACTCGGTATCGGGCGCGAACACGGGAGCGAATCGGTGCTGCTCGTCGAAGACCGACACGACCTCAACCGTTTCCAGACCGGTGACGTGATCGGTGCCGACAATGCGGTGCGGCCCGCGTCGATACACGATGTGGATGCCCTCGGACTCGGCTTCCTCGATCTCCTCGAGCGCGGCCGGCATTTCGGCAAAGGACTCGAGCGCGACAACAGTCACGTGCAACACGCCGGCCCGAATTGCCGCACGCGCTGCATCGAGCGTTGTGGTCAGGCCGCGACGGGCGCTGTCGTCGGCATTGCTACCGAGGGCGACCGGGTCGGGCGCGGCTTCGTCGTGCGCTGCGGCGCGCAGTGCGGTGCGCGCCGCGTCGAACGCGACGTTGCCACCGCCCACGACCACGACGCGTTCGCCAAGGTCGACTCGGAAGCCACGGTTCACATTGAGGAGGAACTCGACTGCCTTGAAGACACCATCGAGATCGTTGCCGGGAATGTCCAGGCTTCGCCCGCGGCCAGTGCCCACACACACGAAGACCGCCGCGTGGCGGGTCATCAGTTCGTCGAGCGTGATGTCGCGGCCGATGCGACAATTGAGTTCAACATCCACGCCGAGTTCGAGGATCGCATCGATCTCACGCTCGATCAGCGGTCGCGGCAGACGGTATTCGGGGATGCCGAGCACCATCATCCCGCCGAGACGCGTCTCGGCTTCGTAAATTGTCACCGGGTGACCGGCCATACGCAGGTCATGCGCCGCCGCCAGTCCACCGGGGCCGCCACCGATGATGGCGACCGACTTGCCCGTCGCTGGGGGCACTGGTCCGTGGCCCTCGTGCCAGGCGGCGGCCCCCGCAAAGCTCTCGACGCCATAACGCTCGCTGACGAAACGCTTCAGCGCTCGAATCGACACCGGGGCGTCGATCTTGCCACGTCGACACGCCGTCTCACATGGCGCAGCGCACACCCGACCGCAAATCGAGGGGAACGGATTCGGTTCTCTCGCAATCATGTAGGCATCGCGGAAGCGACCTTCGGCAATGGCGGTCACGTATGCGCCGGCATCGGTGTGTACCGGGCACGCGGCCCGGCACGGCTCGTTTTCCCATAGCCATTGGGCGTCGGGGATGGGGAGCTGAGTGGTCATTAGATGACCCGACTGCTCTGGAGACGGCGAAGCCCCCAGAGCAGTCCGACCAGCGAGAGCACGAACCAGCCGGTGGCCAGTGCGACGCGACTGCCCCGTTCCAATCCGGTGACCTGAGAAAGAATCAGGTCAGGGATGTAAACCAAGAGGGCAAACGCAACCGCAACGATGACCAAGCCGCTGATGATGGCTCGGGGCCAGCTCATCCCGTGACGGTGAACGCAGCCCTCATGCCCTGCGCGTAGTGCTTTTCGATGTTGCACACGAGCACGTACTTACCAGGCTTCAAGTCGAGCGTGACCGTGCCTGTTTTCCCGGCATCGAGCTCGCTGACCTCGCCGACGGTGGTGTCTTCGCTGACCTTGTTGTCAGCGCCAACGGTCAGTGCATCAAACGCGGTGTCGATCTTCAGTACAACCATCTCGTGCTTCTTCGTGGTCGAGGTATTCGTGAGCGTGAACGTCGTCGGACCGGCCTTCACCTCGGTGGGTACCGGGGTCAGGAACTGCACCGTGTCGCTCTTGTCACCGGCCGTCACCGCAACCGGCGTGCCATTGGCCGCGGGAACGGTGACGCCACCGCCGCCACCCGACGTGGTAGCAGTCTTACTGCTGCTCGAACAGCCCACGAGCGCAATCATTCCCAGCGCTCCCGCTGCAAACACAACCATTCCTCGACGCATTGAATTCTCCTTTTGTTCGGTGACGTCAGGCTAAGAAACCGACCTCGCGCCGAACAGAGTCAAAAGTCCTGATTGTTGCGAGTTTTCCAGATGCCATGACAGCATGAACGGCATGACGATCTACCGGCAGCACCATGATGTCGTCGTCATCGGCGGCGGCCCAGCAGGCCTGATCGCGGCAGAGACACTTGCCGCCGCCGGGCGCCAGGTCATGATGATCGAGCACATGGCATCGGTCGGGCGCAAACTGCTGCTCGCCGGTCGGGGTGGGCTCAACCTGACCCACAGTGAGCCACTCGAGGAGTTGCTGCACCGCTACGGCGCTGCGGAACCGGTCTTGGCCGGTGCGATTCGGGCCTTTCCACCCGCATCGCTGCGGGCATGGTGCGACGGCCTCGGCCAGAGAAGTGTCATCGGCACCAGCGGGCGCGTGTTTCCTTCGTCGTTTCGTGCGGCACCCCTGCTGCGCGCGTGGTTACACCGACTCGATGACCTCGGTGTCCAACGACGCGTGCGCCACGACTGGCTGGGCTGGGATGCAGACGGCGCGCTCGTCGTTCGCACCACCGATTCTGAGATGCGGCTTCAACCCAACGCCACCGTGCTCGCCCTCGGCGGCGCAAGTTGGCCGCGCACCGGATCGACGGCCGCATGGGTCCCGCTGTTACGCGGCATCGGCGTGGAGGTCACCGCGTTGCGGCCTGCCAACTGCGGCTTTGTGACGCACTGGTCGGCGCCCTTCACAGAACGCTTCGCTGGCTTTCCGCTGAAGAATGTGCGCATGTCCATCGGGCAGCACTCCGCCAGAGGCGAGGCGATGATCACCTCCACGGGCATCGAAGGAGGCGTCGTCTACGCACTCGGCGCGCCGCTCCGCGACGCAATCGAGCGCGACGGCTACGCGGACCTCACGGTCGACCTCCACCCCGACCTCTCGCCGGCGCAGTTGGCCGAGCGTCTGTCGAGGGCACGCCCCGGCGATTCGGTATCCAACCGGCTGCGCCGAATAGGACTCTCGCCTGTCGCAGCGGGGCTCCTGCGCGAGACGGGCACCGATCCCACCCGCCTGAAGTCGCTTCGACTGCGCCTCGTGGACGCCCAGCCGATTACTCGCGCGATCTCCACCGCCGGTGGTATTGCGCTGCCCGAGATCGATGACCACTTCATGTTGCGTCGACGTCCCGGTGTGTTTGTCGCCGGCGAGATGCTCGATTGGGAAGCCCCGACGGGCGGGTATCTGCTTCAGGCCTGTTTCAGCACCGGCGTCGCAGCCGCCACCGGCGCGCTGTCGATGCGCGCCCGCTGAGCAACTGCGACGCATGCCACAATGGTGGCCGTGGCAAGAATCGCAGCTGCATCGAGGTGTTCGCCGAGCAGTAGCGCGGCCCACATCAGCGAGAGGCCAGGCTGGGCAAGCTGCACCTGGCTGACACGAGCGACGCCACCCTCGTGCAACCCGCGATACCAGGCGAAGAAACCCAAGAACATGCTCACCACACCGAGATATGCAAACGCAGCCCACGATTTCACCCCGGCGTGTATTCCGGCCTGCGCGCCGGCGTAGATCGTGATCGGAATCGTCAACGGGAGCGCGATGAGTACCGACCAGCAGATCACCTGCGCGCCGCCCAGTTCGGCCGCCAGCCGCGCCCCCTCCACATACCCAACGGCCGCGCAGGCCACCGCACCGAGCAGCATCACATCGGCCAATTCGAACCCGCCGGTTCCGTGCCGGAGCGAGAATCCGATCACGATGGCAGACCCCAACAACGCCGCCGCCCAGAACACAGGGCTCGGTCGCTCGCGGTTGCGGATCACCGCAAGCGCGGCGGTGGCCGCTGGCAGGATGCCGATCACTACCGACCCGTGCGCCGAGGGCACGTGCTTCAGTGCATAACCGGTGAGCAGGGGGAACCCAAACACCACCCCGGCCGAGACCACCATGAGTTGGCGGAACTGCCGAGCAGTGGGGAGTGTCGCCCGCTTGTAGGTGAGCGCCATCGTTGCGAGCACGCCGGCGATCACGGCACGTCCGATCGAGACGAATACGGGATCGAGTTCACGGATGGCCAACTTGGTAGCGGGCAGGGAGACGCTGAAGGCGAGCACACCAATGGCACCCCATGCCAGACCCGGCCCCAGCCGGTTGGGATCCCCCATCTCGTCAGGGACGGGTTCGTCGACACCTTCGTTGCTCGGCATCTGACGACATTACGCGACGGCAACAAGCGAATGCTTCCCATTTGCTTACCGCTATGCGGGAGATTGCCGAATTGTGGCATAGTACCGCGATCTTTTGTACAGTTGCTGGTTGAGGAACAGCCTGCTGTCACCCCAGTGAAAAGGCCAGATCAATGGGATCGAGCCAACCCGAAGGACACGACATGACGCTCGCCAAGCTGGCACTCGCAGAACGACTCGACCGCCTCGGCACGGAGACTGCATTCTCGGTCTCGCTCGCCGCAGCCGAGTGGGCATCTCGTGGCAACCGCGTGTACCCCTTCCATCTCGGAGACCTCAACCTGGCCACCCCTGCCAACGTGGTGGCCGCAATGGACCGCGCGATCGCCGATGGCAAGACCGGCTACTGCCAAGCGGCGGGTATCCCGCTGTTGCGCGAGGCGCTCGCCGACGACGTCGGCGCCCGGCGCGGCTTGCAGTACTCCCCCGTCAACGTGGTCGTGCAGCCCGGCGGTAAGCCCGTGATCACCAAGTTCATCCAGTCCGTGATGAACCCCGGCGAGGAGGTGCTCTATCCCAACCCTGGTTACCCGATCTACGAGAGCCAGATCGAGTACTTCGGTGGCGTCGCCCAGGCCTATCGGTACCTCCCCGATGCCACCGGTTTCCGTATCGACCTCGATCAGGTCCGCTCGCTCATCGGCCCGAACACCCGAGCCATCATCTACAACGATCTGCAGAACCCCATCGGCGCCGAATCCTCCGACGCCGAGCGCGAAGCGATCGCCGCGTTGGCCATCGAACACGATCTCTGGGTGCTCTCCGACGAGGCATATTTCGAGATGCGCTACTCGGGAACGTCGTCGTCGATCGCATCGTTACCCGGTATGCAGGAACGCACGGTCATCCTCTATACGTTCTCGAAGAAGTTCGCGATGACCGGTTGGCGTCTCGGTGCCGCTATTGCTCCCGTAGCGCTTGCCGACATGATTGCCAAGCTGAACACCAACGACGAGTCCTGCACCACTCATTTCGTGCAGTACGCCGGAGTCGAGGGTATTCGCGGCGACCAGTCGGGCACAGCAGTCATGCTCGACACGCTGCGTACCCGCCGCGACGCCGCGGTCGCGCTGCTCGCAGCAACACCCGGTATCGACGTGCGCACGCCAGAGGCCACCTTCTACCTGTTCCCCGATGTCACCGCGGCCATGGCCAACATGGGCATCACCGATCTCGCTGCGTTCGCCGAAGCCGCATTGCACAACACCGGAGTGTCGTTCTGCACGCGCCGTCACTTTGGGCGCCCGCAACCCGGCGAGCAACGACACTATGTGCGTTTCGCCTATTCGGGTATCGAACTCGACGACATCAACGAAGGGCTCATGCTCCTGCAACAGTGGATCGCCAGCGCCTGATGGCCCGCGTCGTCGTCACCGGTTGCATCCCGGCAGAAGCAGTCGATTTGTTACGAGCCGAACACGATGTGTGGGCCTGGGACGAAGCAACACCCATCTCCCGTCCAGAACTACTCCAACGTGTTGTCGGCGCGGACGCACTGGTGACACTGCTCACCGAGAAAGTCGATGCCGAGTTGCTCGATGCGGTGGGCACCCAACTGCGGGTGGTGGCGAACGTGGCCGTGGGCTACAACAACATCGATGTGCCCGCCTGTCGCGAGCGCAAGGTCATCACCACCAATACGCCCGGTGTGCTCACCGAGGCAACCGCCGATATCGCAATGGCACTCATCCTCATGTCCACGCGTCGCCTCGGCGAGGGCGAGCGAGTCATCCGCGAACAGCAACCATGGCAGTGGGGCATGTTCTTCATGCTCGGTACCGGCATCCAAGGTCGCCGACTCGGCATCGTCGGTATGGGCCAGATCGGTGCCGCGCTGGCCCGCCGGGCCAAGGCGTTCGGTATGACCATTGCGTACTCCAATCGCCAAGAGGTCGCACCCGAACTCGCCCAGGAGCTCGGGTGCGTGCGACTCGATCTGGCCGAGTTACTCGCAACCAGCGATGTGGTGTCGTTGCACTGCCCCTACTCGACGAACACCCATCACCTCATCGGTGCAACCGAACTCGCAATGATGCGCCCCGACTCGTTCCTCATCAACACCGCCCGCGGCCCCGTGGTCGACGAGGCCGCGCTCGCCGATGCGCTGCGCCACGGAACCATTGCCGGAGCCGGCCTCGACGTCTTTGAAAACGAGCCCACGGTCCACGCTGGCCTGCTCGACCTCGACAATGCGGTGTTGATCCCTCACCTCGGCTCGGCAACCATCGAGACCCGCACTGCGATGGCTGTACTCGCTGCCACCAACACACTCGCTGTACTACGCGGCGAGGTTGCCCCCACGCCCATCGTCAACTGACCTTCAGACGTCGGGCCGGCTGACATGATGCTGAGGTGACGATCGGGGCCGCAGCATGTTGGTGATCGCCGATGATCTCACCGGCGCAGCCGACACGGCCGGCGCATTCGCGGCCAGTGGACACCGCTGCGTCGTTGTGCTGCACGGCAACCGACCATCGTCGCTACCTACCGACACCCTCCCCATCAATGAGACGGATACTGATGCCATCATCGTCGTCGATACCGACACTCGCGCGATGCGCGAGGCAGAGGCTCGACGCGTGACGGCAGATGTCGTTGGCCACCTTGGCCCAGCGGAACTCTTCATCAAGATCGACTCGACGCTACGGGGACACGTTCGGGCCACCGTCGAGGCAGCACTGTCGGCCATGACGATTCCGCCGGCACGCATCGTGGTGTGTCCCGCCTTTCCCGACCACGGGCGCTCAATAGTCGACGGCCGCGTGCAGGTACACGGCGCTGTCATCGACGCGCCGTCCTTGCGCGAGATGTTTGCCGACCTTGCCGACATGCCAATGGTCTACGTCCCCGACGCCCGTACCGATGATGACCTCGCCGACATTGTTGCAACGTCAACTACCGCGACCGAGGCGGCCGTTTCTACGCTGTGGGTCGGCTCGGCCGGGCTGGCGCGACACCTCGGCGCTCGCGGATCGGTGAGTAACCCCGACAGTTCGCGACCTGCCGCTGCGCGGCGCGTGATCGTGGTGGCAGGCTCGCAACACGGTCGGACTGCAGAACAGCTGGACCACCTCGACCCGGGCACAGAGGCCATCGTCCTCGACCCTCGCAACGCGGCGTTTCGTGATCGCGTCAAGGAGGCCATTCGCGAGGTCGACGGCTTCGTGCTCACGGGTGGTGCGACGGCCAGAGTCGTGCTCGAGTTGCTCCACGTCGACACGCTCCATGTCGGCGGCGAGGTCGAGCCCGGCGTGCCGTGGTCCACGGCAGTGGGCCGATTCGGGTCCATCGGTGTGGTCACCAAGGCCGGTGGCTTCGGCGACGCCCTCACCCTGCAACGTGCCGTGCGCTTCCTGCGTCGGCCAGAATGACGTTATGCCGTCGGCTGAGCGTCCCATCATCGCGATCACCATGGGCGACCCCGCTGGCGTCGGCCCCGAGGTCGTTGTCAAGGCGCTCGCTCACGAAGAGGTCAACACCACGTGTCGCGCGCTGGTGATCGGCGACGTTCGCCGCCTGACACGAGCAGCCGAACTGTGCGGCCTGTCCCCCACCATCGTGGCCATCAACTCGGCGGACGAACTCACCGACGACGCCAATGTGATCCACGTGATCGATCCCGAGGTCGTACCCGTTGATCTGCCCTATGGCCATGTCTCGGCGGCTGCGGGCGAGGCCGCCTTTCGCTACATCGAGATCGCGGCAGGCTTGGCACTTGCCGGAAAAGTCCAGGCGATCTGCACCGCACCACTGAACAAAGAAGCATTGCACGCAGCAGGACATCGCTTTCCTGGCCATACCGAACTTCTTGCGCACCTCACCGAAACCGTGGAGGTGTCGATGATGCTCGAAGCACCAGGCCTGCGCGTGGTGCACGTGACCACCCATATCGGCATCATCGACGCGATCGCCAAGATCGAACCACAGTTGGTCGCCCGAACGATCCGTCGCACCGACACAATGCTGCGTCGCGCCGGCCTGACCAATCCCCGATTCGCAGTGTGCGGTATCAATCCGCACGCCGGCGAGAATGGACTGTTCGGCCACGGAGAAGAAGACGCGAAGATCGTGCCAGCCGTCGCCCAAGTTCGCAGCGAGGGCATCGACGCAGTGGGCCCCCTGCCTGCCGACACCCTGTTCTTTCGCGCCCGCCGCGGCGAGTTCGATTGTGTGGTTGCGATGTATCACGATCAGGGCCACGGACCAGTGAAGGTGCTCGGCCTCGAAGCCGGCGTCAACATCACCATCGGACTCCCGGTGGTGCGCACCTCAGTGGATCACGGCACCGCGTTCGACATTGCGGGAACCGGCGTTGCCGACGAGCGATCGATGATCGAGGCACTCAAACAGGCCGTGGCACTCTCACGTCGTTGACGGCGGCGCTGTCAAGCGCAATCATCCCGAACAACACCGAGTCGGACCGTCGATGGGGCACAAAGTCAGCACCTGTACGCTGGCCCGATGATCGGGCCACGACGAATTCGTACGCACGCACGAGCACCACGTCGGGTGGGTTCGATAGCCGCCCTCGCGACCCTGTCCATCGGGTTCACAGCGTGCAGCTCCAATTCCTCGAACACCGCCGCATCTGCGACCACAACCTCGACAACAATGGCGGGCGTCACCACGACCTCGGTCGCGCCCGCAACGACCACGACAGTTGCAAAACCGGCCGAACCATTGACGATCGAGCAAATGCTGCACCTCGGTCGGCCTATCGTGCTGGCCCATGCCGGAGGCGAGGACGAGCACCCTCACTCAACGCCATACGGCTATGCCGAGAGCGTGAAAGCAGGTGTCGACATGCTCGACTTCGACGTGCAACTCAGCAAGGACGGCGTGCTGATCGTGCAACACGATGACAACGTCGGTCGCACCACCGAGTCCACCGGCAAGGTCGCCGAGATGACCTACGCCGAGCTGGCCAAGCTCGACAATGCGTACTGGTTCACTACTGGTTGCACATGCAAGGACCAACCGGAAGCCAACTACACGCTGCGTGGCATCCACACGGGAGCAAAGCCGCCGCCCGCCGGTTACACGCCCGACGATTTCATCATCCCGCGCTTTCGCGACATCGTCGAACGCTTTCCGTCAATGCCGCTCAACATCGAGATCAAGGGTTCGGGCGATGCCGCGATTGCCGCCGCACGAGAACTCGCCGCCGAACTCACCGATCTCCATCGGTTGTCGAACTCGGTGGTCACCTCCTTCGACGACTCGATCGTCACCGCCTTCCATGCATTTGCACCAACCGTGGAGGTCACACCCGGGCTCGGGCTGTCGACGGCGTTCATCTTGGGCGGAACTGCGTTGCCGACGGGCATGCGTATCTTGCAACTGCCGCCGGAGTATCAGGGCATCGAGGTGCTGTCGGCCGCCAACATCGCCGCCAGCAAAGCCGCGGGATACGTGATCTGGGTGTGGCCAAACGACGCCAAGTGGGAGAACCCCGCAGGCTACAAGATTCTGCTCGAGATGGGTCTCGACGGCCTCAACATCAACTACCCCGATCAGGGGGTTGCAGCGGTGCAGGCCTTCGCGGGCGCGGGCTCGTAACGGACCGACTGCTCAGGCAGGCTCGACGAACACGCCGCTCTGGTCGAAACGAACTGCCACGTCGCCACCCGAACTAAACTGCTCCGCAGCGGTGCCCGCAATATCGGCCAGCAACTGCACGCCTCCCCGCACCTCGAGTGTCATCCGCGTGACGGCCCCGCGGAACGACAACGAGGTCACGGACGCGACCAGGCCGGGGTTCCCCGCTTGGTCCACGATTACCGCTTCGGGCCGGACGAGCACCTTGACCTCGGAGGCAGCGGCATGCCCAACCACCGGCACTGCGACGAACCCCGCGGCTGTCTTGACGCCGCCCTCGACGACTGTGCCGAGCAAGGTATTCACGGTACCGACGAACCGAGCAACGAAAGCCGACGCCGGGCTGCGGTAGACATCGGCAGGAGCACCGATCTGCTCGAGCCGACCGTTCGACATCACTCCCACACGATCAGAGATGGCCATCGCCTCCTCCTGATCGTGGGTCACGAACAATGTGGTGATTCCGAGTTCGCGCTGGATCCGGCAGATCTCGTCGCGCAGACCGTCGCGCACCTTGGCATCGAGAGCACTGAGCGGCTCGTCGAGCAACAACACTCGCGGGCTGATGGCCAAGGCGCGGGCCAGTGCGACGCGCTGCTGTTGGCCACCCGACATCTGATGGGCATATTTGTCGGCTTGATTCGACAGACCCACGAGTTCGAGCATCTCGCCAGCAATCTTGCGTCGCTGCGACGCGCCCTGCTTGCGCATCCGCAACCCGAACGCGACATTGTCGAGTGCGCTGAGGTGCGGAAAGAGGCTGTAGCTCTGGAACACCATCCCCATGTCTCGCTTTGACACTGGCATATCGGAGATGTTCTCACCACCTACCAGAACGGTGCCCGCATCGGCGCGTTCGAAGCCGGCAACCACACGCAAGGCTGTGGTCTTGCCGCAACCGGATGGACCGAGCAGACTCACGAACTCACCCTGCGCCAATGCCAGATCGAACGACTCGAGCGCAACCACACTGCCGAAGGTCTTGCGAATGCCGCGAAGTTCGAGACCCGGCTTGCTCGCATCGGCCGCCACGGGTGTCGTATTGCTCGGCGATGTCACGATGCACCTCTTGATGGAAAAGGAACCTTCACGATGCGCCCTCCGATGTCATGGTCGACCCGCCAACACAGCTGCTGGCGATGCACCCTTGCGACTGCGGCCCAGGAGCGAGACCGCCCCGAGCAGGACCCAAGTGAACATGATGGCAAGAAACGACAGGGCCGGGCCGCCGCGAGGTTGATCACCAGTGGCCTGCACCAGATACACCGGAAAGGTGTCGTGCAGGAGCAATGCAGCGATGGTGTACTCGCCCAAAACGACTGCAATGGTGAGGAACGAGGCACCGAGCATCGCGGTGCGCATGTTGGGCACCACCACTGACACGATCGACTTTGTCCAACCGGCACCGAGGCTGCGCGACGCTTCCACGAGGGTCTTCAGATCCATCGCGCGGAGTCCGGCATCGAGCGAACGGTAGGTAAAGGGCAGCGCAACGATCACATAGAGGGGAATCATCCCGAGCGGGTTCACCAAGATGAACGGCCAGGCCGTATGAAACGCCTTTCCAGCACCGGCGACAAGCGCGATGGCCGGCACGACATACGGCAAGATGCTGATCAGTTCGGCAGCTGGTCTGAGCTTGGGCACTTTGAGATGAAGCCACACGAGCGTGGGCACCATCAACAGGAGCGACACAAATGTGGTTGCGAGAGCCAGGCGCACACTGAGCCACAGATCTGCGGCGAACTTGGGATTCTTGGTCACCTCGCGAAGGGGATCGAGTGTCAGGCCTTTGATCGGCGTGTAGAAGCCGAACTTTGCTGCGGCGAGGAGTGGAAAAAAGAAGAACGCTCCGCACAATACAACGATGAGCGCAAAGCCGATTCGGGGGCGACGTCGTCGTAGCTCGCTCATCGCAGCCACTTCGACGTGCGTCGTTGCAACAGCTGATACGCCAAGATCGACAGCGCCATGAAGACGATCATCCAGAAAGCGAGCGAGTAACCAAGCGCGGGATCGTCGAGCACGTTGCCCTGCAGGAAGAACCCGATCTGAATGGACACCAGATTCACCTGCCCAGCGGTCAGTGCATAGGCCGTGGCATACGCACTGAAGGCATTCGCGAACAGCAGAACGACTCCGGACAATGCAGCAGGCGCGAGGAGGGGCAAACCGACGTGAATCCAGTAGCGAAGCCGACTGGCGCCGAGGTTCTCGGCAGCCTCACGATACGTGGCCTTGAGGCCCTCGATCGCAGGAAGCATCACGATCACCATCAACGGGATCTGGAAGTAGAGATACACGATCGCGACGCCGCGGAATGTGTAGATGCTTCCGTAGTCGAGCAGGTTGATGTTGAGGTGATCCTTGAAGAACAGCGTGATCATGCCCTGTGTGCCGAGCGCAGCAATGAACGCAAACGCCAACGGGACACCACCGAGTTGTGAGGCTACGCCCGAGAACGTGGTGACCGCCTTCTTCAGGAACCTCGGTCGTTCGAGCATGGTGATTGCATATGCAAGTAAGCCACCGACGAGGCCACCAATCAGCGCCGTGATTAGGGACAGCTGTGCCGTGGTGATGAACGAACGGCGATACTCGCCACGCATTGCCTTAGTCACGTTGGAGATACTCGTCTGGCCGTCGGAGTTCTTGAACGCCTCCATCGCAATCACAATGGTGGGCCAGATCAAGAAAATGAAGACGAAGAGCAGGAATGGCATCACGCCCAGCCAGCTCAACGACCGACGACGACGCGACAACGACGAGGAGGGCCGACCCTTTGCGGGCCGACCCTCCTCGATCAATGTGGTCGAATCGACCGGCATTTAGTTTCCGGAGACCTTGGGTCCCCAGTCTTTCGCAATGGTTTCCTTGGCCTTGGCCACCTGAGCCGGCGTCGGGAACTTCACCTTGGCCACGATGTCGGCAGACGGCAACGAGGCCTTCAGATCTGCGGGGATCTTGCCGGCTTTGTCCATGGCTACGTAGCGGGCCGGGAAGGCACCACCCTTCATGTATTCAGTTGCACCCTCGTTCGAGATGAGCCACTCCAACCACAGCTTGGCGGCGTTCTGGTTCGGCGAGCCGGCCACGACGCCTTGAGCGTAGAAGCCGCCGTACACGCCATCGGTGGGCACGTTACTGACGTAGGTAACACCCTCCGCCTTGAGCTTGCTCACGATGTCGGGGTAGTTGTACGACCAGTCGATACCGATGGCGGCTTCACCGCTCAGCAGCACCGCAGGGGTGAGGTCGATCGGCAAGAGGATGCCGTCCTTCTTCAGCTTGGCGAAGTACTCGATGCCAGGGCTGATGTCGTCAAACGAACCACCGTTGGCGAGAGCGGCGGCGATGACACCGGCCACGCCAGAGCCCGACTTGCGCGGGTCACCGTTCAGGGCCAGCTTGCCCTTGTACTTGGTGTCTTCGAGGTCCTTGAAGCTCTTCGGCACTCCGCCAGCGAGCTTCTCGTTCACGCCGATGGCGATGATGCCGTAGTACGCCGCAACCCACGCGCCATCGGCGTCTTTCATGTCGGTGGGGACGTCGTCCCACGTGGACACCTTGTACTTGGTGAACAGGCCACTCTTGGCGCCGTCGTACGCAAACGATGGAGCAACGTCGATGGAGTCAGGTTGAGTGGGCTGGCCCTTGAGGGTCTCGACCGCTTTGACTTCGTCGGCCGAGGAACCATCGGGGTTGGCAACGTTGAAGTCGATGCCATACGTGGTCTTGTAGCCGGCGAGTACGCCCTTGTAGTTGGCCCACGAGTCGGGGAGGGCAATGAGGTTGATCTTGCCCTCCTTCTTTGCAGCCGCGATGAGCGCCGCGTCGATGGCTCCGGCGGAGGCACCCGTGGTTCCTCCCGCAGCAGTTGTCCCGCCTGCGGGCGTCGTGGCCGGTGTTGTCTTCTTATCGGAACCGCACGCTGCGAGCAGCGCGGGCGTGAGCACTACTGCTCCCATCGACACGATGAACTTACGACGACCCAGCGTTCGCGGATCTTGTGGATGTGTCATGTTTGATCTCCCCTGATGTTGCTGACAGCGGCATCATAGGCACAATCGATGAACCGAAAGGCGCACGACTGGGGACAACAGGTGTCCTCGACATGAACACTCACCCCGTAGGCCTGCGGAGCCGAAACGACAGACCTTCCATCAGCTGACGACGATGGTGCCTTTCATCGACACGTGGATGTCGCAATGGATCTTGTACGTGCCGGCGACGGGAATTACGAGATTCGAATTCGCTCCGGCGTCTATCTTCACCACGAAGCTCCCGTTGTCGGCCGACACGGTGTGGTTGGCTCCGTCGGCGTTGACGATGGTGATTGGCTGGCCTGCCTTTACCGAAAGAGCGCTGAAGGCAAAGTCCTTGATCGTCAACACTGCCCCGCTGGGCGCGGGCGTCGCAGCGCCGGGGACCGTGGGAGCAACACCCTCGGCTCCGGCGGTCACTGCCGGGGTGGTAGCGGGCGTCGACGACGACGTCGCCTTGTCGCTGCTACAGGCCGTGAGGGCAGTGGCCCCAAAAGCGAGGGCGATGGCGATTGCGGTGGTGCGTAGGTGCATTCGAGAACTCCTTGTGATGTGGGAGCCGGTAGGCCGGGCAGTGCAGTGCAGTGCAGTGCAACTCGTCTTGGCGGCTCGCTGTCGATCAAATGTCATACAACCCTACGTCAGAGCGCATGGCTCGGCTTGGCACTCCACGCACATTCCCCGTTCAGTCGAACCAGTTCAGTGAGGCGCGCATGGTGGTGTCGAAACCCTTGAAAGGCATCGACGATTTCGTCGCGATGATCAGCTCGGCGTCGCTGCCCACCGGATACCGCAGCTGACCCGGTGACTCGGTTGCGGCCTGATAGATCACATCTGCGACCCGCTGCGCAGGCGCTGGCTCACCGTTCACGAGACTTCGCATGGCACCGTGGAAACGATTGAACCGCTCGGACTCATCCGAATCCGGCGACATCGCCGCCGCGATCAATGAATTGCTGCCCAGATTCGTCGCAAACTGGCCCGGTTCGACGACGCGCACGCGGATGCTCCGGTGTGACAGCTCGAAGTGCATCGCCTCGCTCAGGGCTTCGACGGCGTGTTTGCTCGCTGCGTACATACCGCCGTACGGCACACCAACCAGGCCCGCCACCGAACCGACGTTCACGATGGTGCCGCCGTGGTGTCCAGCATCGTCGTTGGCCAGCATCTGCGGCACCACGGCACGGCACACTCGCACCAAACCGATCACATTGGTGTCAGCTGGCGCAACATCTCGTCGTCGGACAGCAGGTGCACCGAACCGGACAGTTCGATGCCCACATTGTTCACGAGCACATCGATCGGGCCGTTCGCCGCAATCCGGGCGATGGCATCGTTGACCGATTCCGTGCTGCACACATCAAGAGCCGTGACTTCCACGGTCACCCCCACACGATCTGCTGCAGCACCCAGCGCTTCGGACTTGCCCGGATCGCGCATCGTGGCATGAACGCGGTGACCGTGTTGGGCGAAGGTGACGGCGCTGAGCAGGCCGAAACCCGAGCTACAACCGGTAATGACGACGTTGCTCATCAGGAACTGCGCTCAGGCCGGCGCTACTGCGAGCCGACGTCGTGCCGCGCGGGCGGCAAGGTTCTTCGCGAGTTGTCCGAGCCGTTCGATTCGCTTCATCAGCGCGTCGCGTGCCTGCTCGGCTGCGGCCGTGAGACCCTCGAGATGATCGACCCTCCAGTGGTTCACGATCACCGGCATCAGTACCTGCTCGTGCAGGATCGTGGCGTCGTAGATGCCAGCGCGGGCGATGGCCGCACTGTGTTGATCGAAGCCCAGAATGCCGGTGCCGGGCATCGCGAAGTTGCGTACGGCATCCTCGATGGCGATCACCATCTCTGAAGGATCGAGCTCGATCGCGGCCGTCGCGAGATCGCGGTAGAACAAATAGTGCAGGTTCTCATCGGCGGCGACACGCGCCATGACCTCGTACCCGGCGCGATCACCGATGAGCTTGCCCGTGTTGCGGTGAGCGATGCGGGTGGCGAGCTCCTGCAGGCTCACGTACACCACGCCGATGAGTGGCGACGCCGGCGACGGCACCTCGCCGCCGGACACTTGGGCCATACGAGCCCGTTCGAGCTGCACTGGATCGACGGCCCGCGTTGCCGTGAGGTAATCGCGGATCACGATGGAGTGACGGCCTTCCTCGGCGGTCCAGCGACGGTTCCACGTGCCGAACGCGCCGTCCATGCTGAACATCCGTTCGATGTCGCGAAAGTAGTAGGGAAGGTTGTCCTCGGTGAGCAGATTCACATAGAGCGCACTGCGCACGGCCTCTGGCAGTACGGCCCCGTCGATGTTGCAGTCCTGCGGCGACCATTCATAGCCACGTTCGAAATCGCGGCCGCGGCCATAGGGCACCAACTCGTGCGGGAACCATTCCTTGGTGGTCGCAAGATGGCGATCGAGGAGTTGCCCAGCCACTGGTTCGAGCTCGGCGAGAAACGATTCTGGTGTCACGATGGCCAGCCTACCTACTGGTAGGTAGATTGTGAAGTCGCGACCGATCTTGCCGCAAAACGGTCCGCCCCAGCTCAGCGAAACAGGTCGCGGCTCTGATCGCGCAGGACCGGGGCGATCGTGGCGGTGTCGTCGCGCTCCCACTCGTAGCCACGGATCACCGCAAGGGGCACCCGGCTAAGGTTGCCCTTCACCAGCTCCGCAGCACCGGCGAGCTCGTCGGCGCTGCAGAGCGCCTGCACCTTGAACTCATGGCCGTGCGGGTCCACCTGTCCGATGTAGCTCAGAATGGGCTGCATCCCGGCAATGCCGATCGCGATGTCGGTCTGGCCCTCGCGCCACGCCCTGCCAAACGTGTCGCTGATGATCACGGCAACGTCGAGTCCTGCTGCGCGCAACCCTGCACGGATCCGGCGCGCGCTCTCGTCGGAGTCGACGGGAAGCAGCACGGCGCGACCATGTGCGCCGCTGCTCGACTGATCCACGCCGGAGTTCGCGCAGACGAAGCCGTGATGCGTCTCGGTGATCAGGATCGGCCCGATCTGACGCACGACGCGCTTGGCCTCGCGAAGCACGATCTCGGTGACGGCGGGGTCCTTGTCCCACTGCTTGGACCATTCGATGGCGAACGGCGAGGGGTCGACATCGGCGAGTTCGACAGTTCGGCCCTCGGCCTTCGACACGATCTTGCTCGTGACCACCAACACGTCACCGCTCTGCAAAGGTGTACCGGCAGCATTGGCAGCCCGAACGGTGAGGGCGGCCAGGTCGGAGCCCGCTTCAATTTCAGGCGCTCCGACAATACCAAAGATCTGAATCCCACTCATGGGATGAGTCTTACCGATGAACGTCTGCGACGAGCACCTCATCCCGAGAACGACGCCACACCGATGTCGATGTGGCGCCGAGCGGCTGGAGCGGCCAACATGACTGCGTGGTTTCCGACATCTTCGACCCAACAGTGTGGCGCGAGGTTCCTGGCTTCACGTTCACCGACATCACGTATCACCGCGCGCTCGCTCACGGCACGGTGCGCGTGGCCTTCAACCGTCCCGAGGTACGCAACGCTTTTCGTCCGCACACCGTTGACGAGTTGTACATCGCGCTCGATCACGCGCGGATGAGCACCGATGTGGGATGCGTGCTCCTCACAGGCAATGGCCCATCAGTCAAAGACGGCGGGTGGGCGTTCTGCAGCGGTGGCGATCAGCGAATTCGCGGTCGCGACGGCTACAAGTACACCCTTCCCGAAGGCCCCGATGGCGCAGCCGGCGAAACCGCCGACGCCATCGAACCCGGCCGCGCAGGACGACTGCACATCCTCGAGGTACAGCGCCTCATTCGATTCATGCCCAAGGTCGTGATCTGTGTGGTGCCAGGTTGGGCGGCCGGCGGTGGGCATAGCCTGCACGTGGTCAGCGATCTCACTATCGCCAGCCGAGAGCACGCCCGCTTCAAACAGACCGATGCCGATGTCGCGAGCTTCGATGGGGGTTTCGGCTCGGCGTATCTCGCCCGTCAGGTTGGTCAGAAATTCGCCCGCGAGATCTTTTTCCTCGGTGACGAGTACAGCGCCGACGATGCGCACCGCATGGGCATGGTCAATGCCGTCGTGGCTCACTCGGAACTCGAGGCCACGGCACTCGAATGGGGCCGCAAGATCAATGCGAAGAGTCCCACCGCACAACGAATGCTGAAGTTCTCGTTCAACCTCATCGACGACGGACTCGTCGGCCAACAGGTCTTCGCCGGCGAGGCAACTCGCCTCGCCTACATGACCGATGAGGCCCAGGAGGGACGCATGTCCTTCCTCGAAAAGCGAGAGCCCGACTGGAGTCCGTACCGGTGGTTGTTCTGAGCGCGTCACATCACCGCAACCGATGACTTCGTCAACGGCGCGGCCGGCCGCGAGCACGGCAATGATCATCATCGACCGACCCGACGACGAACGCATCGCCCACTTCCGGATGCGCGAACGCGGGTTGAACACCAGAGCCGATAGGCGTGAGCGCGTCGGTGCTGGGTTGTTCGTTGCTGAGGGCGATCTCGTTGTTGCGCGCGCCCTTAACGCTGGGTGCCAGGCGGTCATGGCGCTAGTCGACGTGGTCGCACCGCCCGCCGTGATCGACCGTTTCGACACGGAAGTTGCCGTGTACGCCGCGGACGAAGACGTGCGTCGGGTCGGTATGGGCCTGGGTGTACCGCTGTCGATCGTGGCGCTGTTCCGCCGACCCGACCCGCTCGACGTCTCTACGCTCGCCGGTGTCCGACGGATCGTGGCACTCGAGGCCGTCGACAATCCGGTGAACGTGGGCACCGTCGTGCGAAGCGCAGCAGCCCTCGGTTGGAACGCGCTCCTACTCGATCGCACGAGCGCCGATCCACTCGCGAGGCGCGCCCTGCGCGTGTCGATGGGCACGGCGTTCGCGCTGCCGTTCGTTCGAGTCGAGTCGCTTGTCGACACGGTGCGAGGCGCCCGGGACGAGGGCACGCTGGTTGTCGCGCTCACACTCGGCGCCGACGCGGTGCCAATGCACGCCGTACGGCCGGCAAACGACCAGCCGGTGATGCTGCTCCTCGGCGCCGAGCGCACCGGGCTCAGCGAGACACTGTTGGACTGCGCAAGTTTGCACGCCACCATCGAGATGGCGCCCGGTGTCGATTCCTTGAACGCAGCAGCTGCCGCTGCGGTTGCGTGCTACGCATTGCGGGCGTGAATCGCCTCTGTTCGATCAACGCGGATGATTCGCGCTGCTGATCGGTAGACCGGTGTCGTTCCGAAGGTGCTCTGCGGCACGCACGAAATAGTCGAGCAGCGTGGCTTGGACGGGCGCCTCCACACCGGTCGATCGAACTGCGTTGGTCATGTGCAGCATCCACCGATCCCGCTGCAGTGGTCCGACAGGAAATGGGAAATGGCGCATCCGCAATTTCGGGTGACCGCGTTCCTCGTTGTATGTCATCGGACCGCCCCAATACTGGGCGAGAAACAACGTGAGACGGTGACGTGCCGGGCCGAAGTCGGGTGCGTCGGGGTACAGGGGGGCCAAGACGTCGTCGGTTTCGATGCCCTCGTAGAAGGCATCGACGAGCCGTTCGAAGAACGGCATGCCTCCGACACGCTCATACAAGGAGCGCTCGTCGCCGGGGGCTTCGCTATTCGTCATGGATACCGAGCGTATTGAGCGATCTCGTCGACATGGACTGCGCCCACACGAGCGCTGTCGTCTCAGGCAGCTTCGGGACGAAAGAGGCGATAGTCGATCAGGTCACTGCGGCGGATCACGAACGGGGTCGTGTCATCGCACGCATCAAGAATGATGGCGTCTTCGGTGGCCAACAGCACGAGGGCAGAGATGACTTGGCCGTCGCGATCGACTTCGATGACATCGCCGGATTCAACTCGTTCGATCAACAGGGTGCTCATGAGAAATCTTTCTTCGAAACAGGTGCTGCTATCTGTCGCAGCTATCACGACGAGTCTCGCGTTCTGTGCCGGTGATAACCGAGGTGGAGTGTACGTTTGTTCCCATTCGCCCCTGTGATCTCCGTCACCGCCTGGTTCGCAAGGCGGGACCACAATCTAGGAGAACTCGGGGGATTCCCAGTCGGGGAAGATCTCGGGCAGGCCGGCGCTCACCGTGTCGGGGAACACCGCTGCACGCTTTTCGAGGAAGCTCATCACGCCTTCGCGGCTATCGGCACTCTTGCCGCGCTCTTTGATACCTCGCGAGTCCACTCGGTGTGCGTCCATCGGGTGCGGCGCGCCCAGCATGCGCCACAGCATCTGGCGCGACAACGCGACCGACACCGGCGAGGTGTTCGCCGCGATCTCAGTTGCGAGCGTTCGCGCCACGGCGATGAGTTCATCGGCCGGGTGCACACTGCGCACAAGACCGGCACTGTGTGCCTCGGCGGCGCCGAACACGCGACCGGTGTACACCCACTCGGCCGCCTGGCTGATGCCGACGACCCGCGGCAGGAACCACGACGAACATGCCTCAGGCACGATGCCGCGTCGGGCGAACACGAACCCAAAGCGGGCCGCCTCCGACGCCAATCGAATGTCCATCGGCAGTGTCATCGTGACGCCAACACCCACTGCTGCACCGTTGATCGCACCGATCACGGGCTTGGTGCACTCGAAGATGCGTAGCGATACCAGACCACCACCGTCTCGAGGAACGCCGACCTTGGTCTGCACGTCGCTGCCGCCACCTTTGAACGTGTCGCCGCCACCTGACAGATCTGCACCTGCACAGAACCCACGTCCGGCGCCCGTGACGATGACCACCCGTACGCCGTCATCAGCGTCGACCTGGTCGAACGCGTCGATCAGTTCGTGCATCATCGTGTTCGTGAACGCATTCAACTGCGCCGGGCGATTCAACGTGATCGTCGCAATTTGGTCAGCAACTTCGTAGATAATCTCCGAGTACATACGACTGAACCTAGAACACGAGGGCACGGGTTCACGAGCGAGGAGGGTCGTCTCTTTGTGACTACGAATCCCAATCGAGGTCGGGGTTGGTGACCTTGAACTGCAGACATCGGCCGAACATCGCTGCTGCAAACGCTTGGAACGACAGGGTCGGCTGTATGTATGTACCGCACGTTGCCGTCGGTCTTGTTGGCAAGCGCCACGCACGCCGCATCGAGGAGCCGCTCGCGGACCATCCGATCGAAGAAGATTGCAGCCCGTTCTCATGTGTCGCCCACCGGTGACCTCGGCGAGGAGCCCGGTGTTCACGACGCCGAGTTCGCGAGAACGCTCGGCCTGACTTCGGCGAACGTTCCAATACAACCCAACCGCAGCCTTGACGCGGTCCCGATCCTGAAACGCTCGTTGCAAGACCGCTTGATCACTCGTGGAAATGGACAATGGATCTGGGACTCGAATACGCCGGAGGTACTGCGCCTGGAACCGATAACAACCGCCGCGCATTTTCACGGAGTAGGTGGCGACGAACAGCTCTGCAATGTCGGACAGCAGGAGGCCGCCGAGCACCTCAAGATCCCATTGGTCCGACGTGATGAAGTAGAGGCCGTGATGCGGGTAGGTGCGGCCCGAGTCGAGCACCGGCTGGATGAACGCTTTCAGCTCGGGGATGACGAGCTTGGGCCGTTCGAGGAGGCCAGGTTCGACCCGGTCGATCGTGCGGAACCATCGCTCAGGGTTCGCCCGAGCAACGTGGCGGCCCTTGACGACTGATGCGTGGGACTCAAGGTAGGAGCGCAGGCGTGGGAAGTCGGCAAGCTCTACGAGCCGGCCGTCTCGCCACGGATTCACGAGATACACGCCCAGTTTGGATCCACGAGCGACATCCCTGACGGCAGACCAAAGCCAACCTGCGATTCGGGCTGAGGAATCGAGCACCAGGCGGGGACGGTCATCGCAGTAGTGTGTGGACGATCATGTAAAGAGCGTTGGGACGATCATACAATTTGACGCGGGACGATTCGTCGGTTTGAGCTAGGCTGAAAGCGTGATCCCGACAATCGAGCACGTGAACCGGTGGGCCGATCCATTCATTGACCGGCTGCTCGACGAAGAGCCGGCGATCCTGCTCGAAGGCCCCCGAGGATCCGGCAAGTCCACGCTGCTGCGCTCGATCGCCCATCGACGGAATGCTCTCGTGCTCGACTTCGACGATGACAGTGTGCTCCAGCTGGTTCGTGAAGACGTCGGTTCCGCGCTGGCATCGCCAGGGCTGGTCGCGATCGACGAGTTCCATCGCGCCCCGGAGGTGCTCTCCTATGTCAAGCGCGTCGTCGACCGCCAAGGCGGGGCAGCTCGGTTCCTGCTCGCCGGGTCGGTGAGCTCGTTCTTGTTGCCGCCTGGGACCGAAACGCTCACCGGTCGAGCACATCGGCTCTCGCTCATGCCGCTCGCGGCGGCCGAGATCTTCGGTGCGAAGCATCGGTGGTTGGCCGAGCTGCTCAGCGACGCCGAGCCACGCAACTTCCGCACGACCATCGAACGAGC